>JANQQI010000055.1 GCA_028285085.1 Saprospiraceae bacterium
GCGTTCATCCACCAATTCAATCAGATAATTCGGTGTCCAATTCAGACCATTAGCCAGGTACATCATATCCAACTGGCGCTTTTGGCGTCGGCCGGAAAAGTCCAACTGGACAACCGGTTGGGAGGTCTTCGATAGTGTTTCCTTCAATAGGATTGGTTTTTCCATGAATTCGAGATGACGAATATTACCGGGCTGAACCACTACCCATCGACTATCAGTACGAATAGTAAATACTCTTGCTGGCTGAACTCTGAGGTGCAAATTGCCGGGGGGAACTGCTTGTGGTGTTTCTTCCACCGTTTCTACAACTCCTTCCACTACCAAGTCGTGATGCATAAACAATTTGACCTTCTTCCCGAGATTAATCGAAAGCATTTCTTCAAAGCTAGCGGCCTTTAGTTTAGCCATTTTCTCGATCTCATCGGTGAAGCTGCGTACTTGACGCAATTCATCGTCCGGGCTATGAAACCATAAAGTGCCGAAGCGAGCTGCCGGAATATTTTCGAGCATGCGGTAGCTCCCTTCGGGGGTAGCGATTTGCCCACTTTTTACAAAAAAGGCAGTTCCATTTTTAAAAACGGAAATTTCCTTGGTTTGAAAATCTTTGGTAGCATCCTGAGCAAGCAGGCTAAAACTGCTACCCAAACCGAGGAGGAGAAAAACGAATCTTAATGGCATATTGGATAGTTTTTGAACGACTGAGAACGATTATTTGTCAAATTGATATTGTTTCTGATTGGCCTGTTGGCGCACTGTTTCGAGCATTACTTTATCCAGTGTTTGGGTTTCGGACGTATTTTTACGCTTTTCAACAATATACGCTTCTGCTTTGGTATTCAAGGTCTTAATTTTTGCTTGAATCTCAGCACGCTCCTTGGCTTTAGCTTCGACAAAGGCTTTGCGTTCTGCGGTATCCATCTCTTGCATAGGCTCCGGTAACTCTTCCGGTTCCATTTCTGCAAGCACTTCTTCATCCTCAGCTGCAGCATCTACGAGATCCCATTCGCTGTTATTGTAAGATGCTTTTGATTTGAAAGCTGCTCGGGTTCGGGCGTTCGCACTGCCATAGGAAGCGGCGTTAGCATCTTGTGCCATTTGGCGCTCTGCTTTGGCCTGACCTGCAGTACCATATCCGATGTAGGTCTCATTCAGTTTTTGATTCAGAGAGTTGATCTCTTGATCGTAAGGTGTCGAGATGTGAATGACTTTTTGACTCTGATCGATGTGCATATATTGGCCATCGGCCAGTTCAGCCCCTTCTTGCCATTGATCCTGAATTCCTTTTTGGTAATTTCCGCAGTGGATCGTATTGATGATAATACCTTTGGTAATAGCGGATTTGCAGCTTTCGGTAAAGGTTTTAGGCCCTTGAGCGAAGCTTTCGTTACCAGCGATGAAAATGATTTTCAAATCGTCATTATTCGGTGACCATTTCAAGCTTTGTGTCGCATTATCAATGACCCAGCCGCACATCTCGGTGCCACCGTTGGTCTTTAATTCAAAGAGTTTTTCGGAAACAAGATCTAAATCAGATGTCAGGCCAGTAATTTGGCGCAAATAGCCTTCTTTAGCTTGTAATCCATCGTTGCCGTATTCGTAAAGTGCGAGTTCAATATCGGGGCTCTGGCCATTTTGTTTGGCGGTAGCCAGTTCATTGACCATCTTCCAAAGTTGAGATTTAGCCTGATCAATCAGGCCATCCATACTATTGCTGGTGTCGAGTAATAAAGCCACTTGAATTTTAGGCTTAGCGGTGACTGTGGTTCGAATTTCCTGTGCTTGAGGGCCGGAGGCCAACTGGTTTGCGTGGAGGGAAAGGGTGCAACAGGCTAGTAGGAAAAGACAAAACATTCGAATTTTCATATTCTGTTTTTTAGGTGGTAATCAAAAGTATCAACGTGGGGAAAGATGTGGATGGTTGGTATTTTGGTGGGTCAAGAAAATGGATTAACGTTTTGTTAACGCTTAATTTTAAGGAGGTGTAGGCTTGAGCATTGATTGACAATCAATGCTGAAAAGCGATGATTCAATATGACTGTAGAGCAATTCTATGAGGTGTTTACCTCTTCATTTTAACTAATTACACTGATTTTGAATGAGTCGTCATTCAAATAAAAAAGCACTGGCACCAGTCACTTCAATCTGTTTTAAAATGCGTTTATCTTTCTTAAAGGTATTTATGAAAGTAGCCCTTTCTTGTGCTGTGCTATGTGAAAAAATTAACCAGATCCGGTCATTTTTCCATCGATTTAGAATGGCTGTTGGCTGGTCTTCATAGCGCCCGCGCTGGACATCCTCCAAGCGCGTTTGCGCTCGCCCCTGATAATAATCCCGATAAAAGGTAAACGCGTGGTTAGCTTGATGATGCAAGTAAACGGCTTCGTTGACTTGTCTTTCTACTCGAACTTGCTTGAGAAGCGGTCGAAGTTCTTCGATCAGGAAAGGCTGAAAAAAGTATTGATAGCTTTTAAAATTAACAACAATCACCCCAATGATAATCAAGAAGAGAGGAGCGCTCCAACGAGGCAACATTGACCACAATGTTTTTAATCCAATACCCATAACCAAGATGAGCTGGGGCATGACAAAGAGCGTCAGGCGCGGATAAAGCGAGTACTGACGCAGCGCAGAGGCGAATAGCATAGCGATCAAAGGCACTACCAGTAACCAGAGCCACATCTTTTGTCGACGAATTAGCCAATAGATTCCCACAGCAGAACTTAAAATACCGAAGCCTAATGCCACAGTGGTCTTGCCTAAACAGGTGCGAAACAAGCCAAGCAACAACTCCGTCCATCGTGTCCATTCTACGGCTGAACTGGGAAAAAGCGGCAGGAAATAATTATTGTGGAACTGCTGCAGGTAATCCGAGCCAATGTCTTGCCTGAGCAACGCAAAATAGTAGAGCCCAAAACTTGCCAGCCAACTTCCACTTACCAGTACCCATTGCCCCAGACGATGCCATTGCCGTTGCTGCCAAGCAAACCAAGCGTAATAACCCCCAACGCCAAAAAGTAGAAAAACCACCGGCATGGACCACCAAATGCTTAAACCACCTAATAGTCCCCAGATAGCAATTTGTCGCGTTGTGATTCGCTGTGGCGTCCAACGCCAGGCTAGTAAAAGCAAAACGATCGTGAACAGGCCGTCAGATGCATATTGCTTCACTTCGGTACTGTATTGTACAAAAGGCATCCCCAAAGCATAGAGCAGTAATGGAAAAATGATCCAACGCTCCCCTAAGATGAGTCGGCCTAAGCAATATAAAAGCCACAAACTCAGAAGCCCAGCCAGAAGAGGCACGAGTCGCAGTGCGTACTCATTGGCTCCAATGACCTGGGTACAAGCTTTGACCAGACCACTAAAAAATGGCGGAGCGTACTGATAATCCATACGCTCGAATAAGCCCGCGTAATCCCGACCAATAATCTGATAGCTCAAGCAAGCTTCATCAATAAATAACGAGCGATTTTGGCCATAAACCACCAGGCGTAAAGCTGCTCCTACCAAGAGGATGGCATAATTACACCAACGAAAATAGCGGTCTTGGAGGATCGGCATCATCGGGAAAGTTAAAATACCACGCCACCACCGAAGCCAATGTATTCTGCAATCGAGAGGTGAGACTTAAGGGTGACACTAAGATACATCCGACCTTTAGGACGGCCGAAGGCCGGGAAATAATAGCGCGTCGTCAGTTTATTGTAAATAGGGTAGACATTGAGGAAGAAATCACCCAGGTAGGCGCCTGCTTGGAGGTTAATGCCAATGTTACCAAAAAGGAATTCATCCCCTACGAAAAACATCAGACGAGAAGACCGCCAGCGCGCTTCACGCTCCGAATTGAATGCAAATACACTGCGGCCAAAGAAGTAGACTGCGCGATTGAATTCGTATTCAAAGCCGAAGTGGATGCGATTGATACGGCTGAGATGGTACAAGCCTTCGATCATCGCGATGCGAATCGGAAAGCGTGGCCCGCCAAAGGCCTGAATTTCTTTATAAGCTAAGCCTAGATGCATACCGAAGCCCCAACGCTTCAGGCGGGCTTTGGTAATATCATGCTGCAGGAAATCTTCGGCTTGTAACGGGCGCGGCCGGTAATGTATACCGAAGGTAAGGGCCGGGATGTTGATGCCAAAGTTGGGCAGCTGCGCCGCGCCATTGCTAAAATGCGTAAAGCTGGCTCCGGCTTGTAGTGACCAGTGGTTGTTGAGGCGGAAGGTGCTGATAAACTTAAAATGAGTGATATTATTCAGCCTTGATCCAATGGCATTGTTCAGCGGATTATCGATGCGATCGTAGAACCGATTAATCCAGGCTACGCCCGTACCGACTTGGAAGCGTAGATCATATTTTGGTCTTTTACGCAGATAGATCGTCAAATTTGGATTGATACCGACCGCACGACCCAGCTGATCCGAATCGCCTAGATCAAAATACACTAGACTGACACCGAACAAAGGATAGTCTTGTAGCTGATGCCAAGCTTTTTGGCCGTAGGTCTGAATACCAATGTTGAGATCAAATCCGGTGGTGAGCGGCGGTGGGGTATAGGTAAGCTTAGGCGTATGCTTAACGATCTTGCCGATATGGAAGGTCCCTTCGAGGCTAATGCCTTTCCACCACTGTGCTGATAGATGCGCACCCCACATGCAGCCAAGAAATACAGCGACTAATCGAATCCAGTTCATAAATCTGCTAAATCATTCCTATATTCGCGAAAATGCGGGTTTCTATGCAAAACTCGCAATCCAGACCCGAAAATTTTGTCGGGTAGTTTCATATTGTAGTATACATGGAGTCGACGAAACCTTACATTTCTCATTTTCTTAGAAACGTTTTTCAAGGCCCCCGCGAGTGGTATCTGTTCTTTATCACTACGGCTCTCGTTCTATTCGGATATATTCTGGGGCAGATTCCATTTACGATAATGCTATTTATGGCGGCAGTGGGGGAGGATGGCAGTTTGAATCCAGATACATTAGCAGAGGTAAGCTCAAATCTGGATTTTGGCGCCATGGGCTATGATCTCAACCTGATGCTCGCAGTCGTTATGCTCATGTTTATCACGGCGCTCGGTGCCCTCTGGCTATTTTTGCGCCTCTTTCATAAGCGGGATATTAAAAGTCTAATTACGCCTCTGGCCCGCGTCAATTGGTCTAAGGTGTTTTTTTCATTTTTCTTGTGGTTGGGCTTCACTTTTATCCTGGAGATGGTTTCATATATGATGGAACCAGAATCCTATACGCTGCAATTTCAGGGCGGTAAGTTTTTCGTTCTGGTTCTGCTGTGTTTGACTCTCTTGCCTTTACAAACCTCCTTTGAGGAGTTATTTTTCCGAGGTTATCTGATGCAAGGTTTTGGCCTCATGGCACGTTCTAAGGTCGTCCCGATTTTGATCACTTCTGTTCTGTTTGGGCTCATGCACGGAATGAATCCTGAAATAGAGCAGTTCGGCTTTGGAATTATGATGACCTACTATATCACGGTCGGCTTTTTTCTGGGGGTGATTACCTTGATGGATGATGGCTTAGAATTGGCTTTGGGCGTGCACGCGGCTACCAACTTTTTCAGTGCAACCTTTGCCACTTACGATGGTGCGGCTTTGCAAACTTATGCCATTTTTAAGACAGAGGTGGTTGATGTGGCCTTAATGCTACCCGTATTTTTGGGATGTGCTGGGCTGTTTATTTTTATTTGCTGGAAGAAATACAATTGGCCAGGTTGGCAAAGAGCCTTTGGTCAAATCGAGCCATATACGCCCGAGCCCGAACCATTACCTTGGGAAGAAACTGGGGTTTTGGACGATACGACCTTTCCAACGGATGAAGATCGCGTTTAATAGAAATGACTCTAATCTATTTGTTCTAATAAGAAAATATATGAAGAAGCTAAAGATTTTATTCCTTTTCCTGTGCTGTGGACTATTTGTATCGGCACAACCCGATCGTTGGCAACAAAGAGTGGTGTACACGATGGATATTGATTTTGATGTAAAAAAACACCAGTTCGACGGTAGTCAACGACTGATCTACATCAACAATTCTCCCGATGAGTTAGATAAAGTATTTTATCATCTCTATTTTAATGCTTTTCAACCTAATAGCATGATGGCTATTCGTAATCAGCATTTGCCTGATTCCGATCCACGGGTAAAAGGACGAATTGATGGGCTGAAGTCGAACGAAATTGGTTATTTAAAAATAAAAAGTCTGTATTGTAACGGTCAGCCCGTTAAATTTACCGAAGTGGGGACGATCCTTGAAGTAGAGCTGAGTACGCCGATTGGACCGCGTAGCACCGCTATATTTGAAATGGAATTTGAAGGGCAAGTGCCGATACAAATCCGTCGTAGCGGTCGAGATAATAAAGAAGGGATAGCCTATTCTATGTCTCAGTGGTATCCCAAAATGTGTGAATACGACTATCAAGGATGGCACGCTAATCCCTATGTCGGGCGTGAATTCCACAGTGTATGGGGAGATTTTGACGTCACTCTGCACATTGATAAAGATTACGTGGTTGGGGCAACGGGTTATTTGCAAAACGCCCAGGAAATTGGTCACGGTTATGAAAAACCGGGCACTAAGGTGAAAAAAACAAAAGATAAGAAGCTGCACTGGAATTTCTTTGCACCAAATGTGATCGACTTCGTTTGGGCGGCCGATCCGGATTATATCCATGTCAAGAAGCAGGCAAAGAATGGGCCTATGATGCACTTTTTCTACCAGGATAATAAGGAGTACAACGAGAACTGGGAGAACTTACCCAATGTAATGGATCGTGTTTTCGCATATGCCTCAGAGCACTATGGTAAATATCCTTACGATGTCTATTCTTTCATCCAGGCCGGTGATGGAGGGATGGAATATCCAATGGCTACCCTTATTACTGGCCATCGTGTTTTCCCTAGCTTAGTTGGTGTTTCGGTGCATGAGTTGCTGCACTCTTGGTATCAAATGGTATTAGCTACAAACGAGAGCCTCTACGCTTGGATTGATGAAGGGTTTACCTGCTATGCAAGCTCGGAGATTATGAATCAGCTGAAAAAAGAGGGCTTGATTAGTGGTAAATACGTGGAAAACCCACACGCAGGAAGTATTGCTGGTTACACTAATTTCGCGAGCAGTGGTTACGAAGAACCATTATCGATCCATGCAGATCACTTTAACTCAAATAGTGCGTACGGTGTAGCTTCTTATGTAAAGGGAGAAGTCTTTTTGCATCAGTTAGAATACATCATCGGCGAAAAGGCCTTTGCTCAAGGCTTACATGACTATTTCGATACTTGGAAATTCAAACATCCTAATGACAATGATTTCATTCGTATCATGGAAAAAATTAGTGATTTGGAATTGGACTGGTATCGGGAATACTGGGTTAATACCACTCACACGATTGATTATCGTTTGACTGAGGTAGAAAGGGTAGATGGAAAAGGAACCAAAGTACTGTTAAGTCGAGTAGGGTTAATGCCAATGCCACTTGATGTCGTAGTGACCTATAACGGTGACCAAAAAGAAGTATTCAATATTCCTCTGCGTATCATGCGCGGTGAAAAACCTCAGGAGTTTAAGGATATGAAGTATACCGTAGCTGAAGATTGGCCTTGGACACATCCTAACTATGAATTGGTTATTCCCGCAGGAATTGACGAGATTATTAGTATAGAGATTGACCCGATGCGTCGTATGGCAGATGTTAATCCTGATAATAATAACTGGTCTGCCCAGGAAGGAAATAATAAATAACAGTGGCTTAAATTAGTTCTGTAAATAAGACTTCCGGTCGAGGCGCTTGGATAATTCCTGAGCGCCTCGATTATTTTAAGCCTTTTGCAAATGGCTAATGATGGCAGAAGCCGCCTCGCGTCCCTCTGCGATGGCCCAAACCACTAACGATTGCCCTCTCCGCATATCTCCAGCCACAAATACTTTATCAATATTCGTTCGATAGCCTTCGTCACGGACATTACCGCGCTCATCAATTTGTATTCCGAGCTGATCCAGCAGACCTTCAAACTGTGGATGTTTAAACCCGACAGAGAGTAAAGCCATCTGACAGGGAATTTCCCGTTCGCTACTAGGAATTTCCCGGAGCTTCCCGGCTTGACCATCTTCACCACTTTGCCAATCGACGCCAACCACTTGAATGGCGCGTAAATGACCTTTCTCATCACCTAAAAAGGCTTTGGTGAGTATTGCCCATTGACGATCACAACCTTCCTCGTGCGAGGAGGAAGTGCGCAACATCATTGGCCATCTTGGCCAGGGTGTCGATTCGGCTCGGGTTGCCGGCGGCTTAGTTAGCAATTCGATTTGAGTAACCGAGTTGGCACCTTGCCGGTTAGCTGTGCCAACACAATCAGCTCCGGTGTCTCCTCCGCCAATGACAACCACATCAAGTGCATTCGTGAGAAGTCGCGATGCGGATGGCAATTGATCCCCCGCTTGTTCGCGATTGCTTTGCTCTAGATAATCCATAGCGAAGTGGACCCCACCCAAATCGCGTCCGGGAATATCCAAATCTCGGGGAACAGTAGCTCCACCACAAAGCAGGACCGCATCAAATTGCTTGAGAACATTCTGAGCATCAATGTTACCACCAACTTCCGCTTGGGTTTTGAAACGAATACCTTCGGCCTTCATAATGGCCAGGCGTCGTTCTAAAACGTGTTTTTCTAGTTTAAAATCGGGGATGCCGTAGCGAAGTAGACCGCCAATGCGGTCGCTACGCTCAAAAACCGTGACCCAGTAGCCAGCCTTATTCAATTGATCCGCGGCGGCCAGACCGGCTGGCCCGGAGCCAACAATGGCTACCTGTTGCCCGTGACGTACACTTGGTGGCTCTGGTCGCACAAGGCCTTTTTCAAAGGCCATTTCGGCAATGCTTTTTTCGATATGCTCGATGGCGACTGCAGCTTGGTTAATGCCTAGCACACAGGCCGCTTCGCAGGGTGCTGGACAAATGCGGCCGGTAAATTCGGGAAAATTATTCGTGCTGCTGAGTATCTCGTAGGCTAGGGGCCAGTTGCCGTCGTGCACGGCTTCATTGAATTCTGGAATAACATTCCCAAGGGGGCAACCCGAATGGCAAAAAGGGACGCCACAATCCATGCATCGACTGGCTTGCTGTTGCGTGCGCGCTGGCGAAAAGTCTTGATAGATGTCCTTGTAATCTTTGATTCGATTATCGACTTTTCGGGTAGCGGGTGTTTCTCTTTTGTATTTTAAAAAACCTTTTGGGTCGTTCATGATGTCCAATTTGAAATCAAAAAATCACTTCTTTTAATAAAGCTTGAGTGTGATTTAAGAAGCGGCACGCTTGGAGGCCGCTGCCTTTTGCTGTGCCAGCACCGCTTTGTAATCGCGGGGCATTACTTTGATGAAGCGAGCCTGTTCTTGCTCCCAATCGTTGAGAATTTGGAGTGCCTTTTCGCTACTTGTGTATACGAAATGCTTGCGAATCAGTGACCTGAGTAAATGTAAGTCGTCCTCGGAGAGTGGATCGAGATCAACCATTTCCGCATTACATTTTGGGCGAAAAGCAGTTACGTCATCATATACAAAAGCAATTCCACCACTCATCCCGGCGGCGAAGTTCTTGCCGGTATCGCCAAGTACGACCACGGTACCTCCGGTCATATATTCACAGCCATGATCACCGATTCCTTCAATGACGGCCGTCACGCCACTGTTGCGTACGCAAAAACGTTCGCCGGCGCGTCCTTTTATGTAGGCTTCTCCGCTGGTAGCACCGTAAAACGCGACATTGCCAATGATGATGTTCTGGCTGGGGGCGAAGGTGGCGTTACGATCTGGACTGACAATCAGGTGCGCCCCGGATAGCCCTTTGCCAAAATAGTCATTTGCTTCTCCTTCGAGCGTCAGTCGGAGGCCGCGGGCACCGAAGGCAGCAAAGCTTTGCCCCGCAGCGCCACGAAAACGAAATTGAATAGTGTCTTCCGGTAACCCGCGCCCACCATATTGCTTGGATATTTCGTGAGAAAGCATGGTTCCTACGGCCCGATCAGTATTGTTGATTTTAAAAATCGAATGGACTTGCTTACCGTATCGGAGTGCGGGCTGTGCGTAGTCAATGAGTCGTCGATCTAGTACACGATCTATACCATGATCCTGTTCTACTTGTTTGTATTGCGGCGGTGCTTCCTCTTGGGTGACCTCTTTGTAAAGGATGGGGCTGAGGTCTAATTGTTTATATTTCCAGTGAGATATATGTTTCTTCGTTCTCAGCAACTCTACATTTCCAACCATCTCATCGACGGTTCTAAAACCCAATTCAGCCATGATTTCCCGGAGATCTTGTGCCAGGAAAGTGAAATAATTGATCAAGTGCTCGGGAGTAGCCGCGAACCGTTTGCGTAATTCGGGATCTTGAGTTGCAATGCCCACTGGACAAGTATTTAGGTGGCATTTACGCATCAGAATGCAGCCTTCCACCACTAAGGCAGCCGTAGCAACACCCCATTCTTCGGCACCTAGCAAGGTCGCAATAGCCAGATCGCGTCCGGTACGAATTTGGCCATCAGTCTGGAGACGTACACGATTGCGTAATCCGTTTTTGATGAGCGTTTGGTGGGTTTCGGCGAGGCCTAATTCCCAGGGCAAACCAGCATGCCGGATTGAGCTTAACGGTGAGGCTCCGGTACCTCCATCGTGACCCGAGATCAGGATGGCATCCGCATGGGCTTTTGCTACCCCGGAAGCAATAATCCCTACCCCCGCTTTAGAGACCAATTTGACATTGATGCGAGCGTGGCGATTGGCATTTTTGAGATCGTAGATCAGCTGAGCTAAATCCTCGATGGAGTAGATGTCATGGTGTGGTGGCGGGGAGATTAATCCCACGCCTGGGGTGGCATGCCTGACACGGCCAATCCATTCGTCGACCTTATGCCCCGGTAGCTGTCCACCTTCGCCCGGTTTTGCTCCCTGGGCCATTTTGATTTGTAATTCATTGGCCTGGCTGAGGTAATAACTGGTCACACCGAAGCGCCCCGAAGCAACTTGCTTGGTGGCTGATCGCGCTGAATCTCCGTTGGGTAAAGGTTCGTAGCGGGAAACGTCTTCTCCGCCTTCACCACTGTTGCTGCGCCCGCCAATGCGGTTCATAGCGATGGCTAGGGTAGAGTGGGCTTCGTGCGAAATGGACCCAAACGACATCGCTCCGGTCACAAAGCGTTTTAAGATGTTTTCTACAGGTTCGACTTCGTTGAGCGCAATGCGTGAACCCTTGCGGAAGTCGAGTAAGCCACGCAAGGTACAGGCCTTTTCCAGTTGATCATTAATGATTTTAGCGTATTGTTTATACGCTTTGTAATCGGCTGTTCTGCTGGAATGCTGTAAAAGATGAATGCTTTGTGGATTGAACAAGTGGTATTCTCCTTTGCGTTTCCATTGAAAAATACCTCCCGGTTCTAATGGTGTATTTGAGACGGCCTCTTCGATATAAGCAAGCTGTAAATTGGTTAACACCTCTCGAGCAATGCCATCGTAGCTGATGCCTTGGATACGGCTAATCGTTCCTCGAAAACAATGGTCGATTACTTCGGGGTGGATACCTACTGCTTCAAAAATCTGTGCGCCTTTGTAGGAAGCAAGGGTAGATATTCCAATTTTGGACATGATTTTTAATAAGCCTTTTCCTACGGCTGAGATATATTGTTCTAATAATTTTGTGGGGGATAGTGCTGCTGGTAGAACTTGTTCAGATTGCAACTGTAAAATACTGGCAAAGGTGAGATAGGGATTAATAGCGTCTGCACCATAACCAATCAAGGTTGCAAAATGATGTGTTTCTCTAATATCTCCGGCTTCAATGACGAGAGAAACGGAGTTGCGAAGTCCTTGCTGGACAAGGTGATGATGTATAGCTCCGGTAGCTAATAAAGATGGAACAGGTGCTAGTAGATGATTGGCTTTTTTATCGGAAAGGATGAGAATATTGATGCCATTACGAGCCAAATCTTCTGCTTGAGCACAAAGGTGATCGATGGCCGCTTTAAGTCGCCCCTTTTGGCCATCGGCCTGGAAAACTGTGTCCATCGTGGCTGCCCGGAAATGATCATGTTGCATATCCCGCAATCGACTGATTTGTTCGTCCGTCAAAACGGGCTGATTGAGATGAACAAATCGGCAGTGTTTTGCTGAGGCTTGGAGTAAATTACCGGTACTCCCTAACCGGGTAAAGAGCGACATGACTGAGCGCTCGCGGATAGGATCAATGGGTGGATTTGTAACCTGTGCGAAAAGTTGTTTGAAATAATTCGATAGATGTTGGGGGTGATGCGACAAAGCAGCCAGTGGAATATCGGCCCCCATAGACCCAATGGGATCTTTTTTGTCCCGGACCATTGGCGCGATAATCATCTTCAAATCTTCCCGAGTGAAACCAAAAAGCCGCTGGCGGGTTCTTAGTGTCCCTTCATCTAATTCTGAACTGCGATTTTTCGGATGTGCAGCGGGCAAATCGTCTATCGTTAGGCGGTGTTGATTGAGCCACTCCCGATAGGGTAATCGCTGGCAAACAACAGATTTGAGTTCCTCATCACCGATCACGCGGTGTTCATCCAAATCAGCGATTAGCATTTTTCCCGGTTGGAGGCGGCCCTTGAAAACGACTCGGCCAGGATCGACCGGCAAAGCACCCGCTTCGGAGGCCGCAATTAATCGATGATCATCGGTGAGCAGATAGCGACTCGGACGCAGGCCATTGCGATCCAGCATGGCACCGACTAAAATACCGTCCGTAAAGCAAATTGAGGCCGGGCCATCCCAGGGCTCCATCAAATTTTCGTGGTATTCGTAAAATGCCCGTTTATAATCTTCCATTTGGGCATCATGTTGCCAAGCTTCCGGGATCATCATCATGAGAGCGTGTGGCAAGGAGCGCCCACTCAATACGAGAAATTCCAGGACATTATCAAAATTACCGGAATCACTTAAGCCTTCACCACAAATCGGTCGAAGCATCTCCATCTCTCTCTCCGAAAATAAGGAAGAGCCGAGCGAGCCTTCTCGAGCTAACCACCAATTCAAATTACCTTGAATCGTATTGATTTCACCATTGTGAGCAATATAGCGAAACGGCTGAGCCAGTTTCCATTTGGGGATGGTGTTCGTGGAGAAACGCGAATGCACTAAAGCAATGGCAGAAGTTAACGATTCGTCGTGCAAATCCGGGAAGTAGGGCCGCAATTGGTAAGTTGTTAACTGGCCCTTGTATACTACTGTTTTATAGGAAATAGAAGGAATATAAAAACTATCCGTAGCTTGTGGGAACGTGCGGTGGATATGATGTGTAGCAAACTTACGTAGTACAAATAATCGCCTTTCGAGGGCTTTGGGCGACATCTCGGTTTTTGGTTTTACAAAAACGTGCTCCATCCGGGGCTCGACGGTCACGGCCGAATCGCCAAGCTGTTCATTATCCGTAGGAATTTTGCGATAGCCCAGCAACTCGAGGTCCAACTCATCGATATAATCATTGAAAAGGACTCGACATTGACTACGTAGATTGCGATTGTGGGGGAAGAAAACGACGCCCACACCGTATTCACCGAAATCGGGCAAGTTAATACCGATTTCGTGGCATTTTTTGAGAAAGAACTCGTGTGGTGTTTGGATGAGAATACCCGCACCATCCCCCGTATTGGGTTCGCTACCGCAGGCGCCACGGTGCTCCATATTGGTAAGCATTAGTAGGGCATCTTCGATTAATTGATGCGATTTTTTACCCATTAGGTTGGCAATCAAGCCGGTACCACAGCTATCTTTTTCGAGGGCCGACCGATAGAGTCCTTGCTCGGAATAATTCATTGATACAAATTTTAAACACTAAAAAAGCAGCTAATTTGACAATGGTCTAGGGTGGGTGAAAAAGTCCATTCAGTTAATTCCACAGAAAAATGGCTTCCCTTTCCGGTGGCAAACTAACACGACAATTGTCAATTCAAGGTTCTATTTGATTTGGTGGCTTTAGGTTCCCGATTTGGTTTAATCAAATGTTAATCCGGGCTTAATTTGGAGAGTAAAATAGGTCTATTTTGTTTTGGTTGGGGTGTATAAAAATACGGATTTTATTGGTGAGATAAAAATAAAAAGTGGGTTATGGTGTATTTTTTAGAATAAAAAGCGGGTTACGTTCTAAATGTTGAAATAATGTAAAATGTAGTTTTAGAATATGATTTGGTCAGTATAACCTTTACATCCCATTTGTTTGATACTTTAGTGAGACACCAATTTTTATTCTAAACCGTCAAGAGCTGATTCAGGGCTGACGCTATTTTAGAAAAGTCAAAAGATGAAACGACTTCCTGAAATTTTTCATCAATCTGTTGGTGACAGAGATTACCTAAACTTCCTTCGTGAGTGTGATCAAGTGGATTTTGATAACTAAAATCTCCATTTTCGACAGCTTGTCCCACCTCGCGATAAGCCTGTCTAAATGGAATGCCGGCCTTCACCAACTCATTGACGGCTTCAACGGTGAAAAGCATTTGATAACGCTCGCTGTACAAATCGACTGCTTTGATTTGCAAGTGTTCAATGCCATAATGGCAAATGTCTAGGCAACTTTTCAACTCATCAAGCGCCGGAAAAATGGCTGCCTTGAGCAGTTGGAAATCCCGGTGATATCCGCTCGTTAAATTCTGCGTAATCATTAAAACCTGCTGTGGTAAAGCCTGTAGGTGATTGCATCGTGCTCGCAGTAATTCAAAAACATCGGGATTTTTCTTATGTGGCATGATACTCGAGCCCGTGGTCATGCTATCCGGTAATTGCACATACCCAAAGCTTTGATTGGAAAACAAACAGATATCCATTGCTAACTTGCCGATAGTTTGAGCCAGGCTCGCGATGGCGAAGCTCAACTGTAGCTCGGTTTTTCCACGACCCAGCTGCGCGTGAATTACATTGTAGTTCAGGGTATCAAAACCCAGTAATTCAGTCGTTCGCTGTCGATTGATGGGTAGAGAACTACCGTAGCCAGCCGCTGAGCCGAGCGGGTTTTGGTTAATAATCTTAAAGGCGGCCAGCCAAAGCTGTAAATCATCTACCAAGTTTTCGGCGAAAGCACCAAACCACAAACCAAAGGAAGATACCATCGCCTCTTGCAGATGGGTGTAGCCCGGCATTAAATTATCTTTGTGTTCGCGACTTCGTTTTTGTAAAAGTTGGAATAAGGCATTAACCTGATTGACTATTTGCTCAATTTCTGCTCGGAAATATAATCGTAGATCAACTAAGACCTGATCATTACGAGAACGAGCCGAATGAATTTTTTCCCCAGTTTGTCCTAATTTACGCGTCAGCAGCAACTCAATTTGAGAATGAATATCCTCAATACCCGTTTCTATCTCCAACTGCCCCTGTTCTGCAAGAGTGTAGAGTTGACCTAGTTCTTGCTTTAGCTTTTCGCATTCTTCTGCCGTCAGAAGTTCTACCTCCTTCAGCATCGTGATATGAGCCATTGAACCAAGAATATCAAAACGTGATAGCCGCTTATCCAAATCTCGATCTTCACCTACCGTAAATGCTTCGATTCGTTGATCAATATTAGTGGAGGCTTTCTGCCATAGTTTGTTGGCCGTCTGCATGGTAAGCTAAAGTTTTAAGCAATTGAATATAGGTTTGAATACCGTGTTTAAGTTCCGATAATTTGATGTACTCATCGGCCGTATGGGATCGTGCGGAATCTCCACAGCCGATTTTAATCGTTGGGAAGGGGAGTAAAGCTTGGTCCGACAAAGTCGGTGAACCAAAACAATTGAGGCCCAAAGCGACGCCAGCTCGTACCAGTGGATGTTGAAGATCAATCTGTGAAGACTGTAAGCGGAAGGAACGAGCCTTAAGTTGTGCACGGGTATTCTTTTGTAAAAAGTCGAAGACCTCTTCATTGCGGTAGCAGCCATTGATACGCACATCGATGACGTATTTACAAACATCCGGTACAATATTGTGCTGTTGCCCAGCTTCGATTTGGGTGACGGTGGTTTTAACCGGGCCGAGCCATTCTGATTGTCGGGCAAATTGATACTTTCGAAGCCATTGAATATCTTCCAGGGCGAGGTAAAGTGCATTAATACCTTCATTGCGTGCTGCGTGACCGGCTTTTCCGTTTGCAGTTGCATCAATGACCATCAATCCTCGCTCGGCCACTGCCATCTGCATTTGTGTTGGCTCACCCACAATCCCAAAGTCAATGTGCTCCACTAAGGGTAATACAGATGCAATGCCGTTAGCACCGGATATTTCTTCTTCGGCGCTTGCTACCAAAATGAGATTGAAAGGATAGTCTGGCAGCTCATCGTAGTACAAAAAGGTAGCAATCAGGGTCACTAAACTTCCTCCGGCATCATTACTACCTAGGCCAAAAAGATGGTCTCCTTCTAGTATGGCCTGATGTGGTGGGCGTTTCCAGCCCGCTACGGGAGCAACTGTATCATGATGACTATTGAGCAATAAGGTCGGTCGATCGGCTTGCCAATATTTGGATTTGACCCAGACATTGTTGCCGTGACGATATGGTTGACAATTAAAAGCTTTGAAAAAAGATACTAATAAGTCGGCAGTAGCCCCTTCTTGGCGGGATAATGACGGTCGCTCTATTAAAGCTTGGAGTAGATCCAAGACTTCAGAGTAAAATGGGGGTGCTAAAGGCATATCTCAGTTCCTTGATGGTGAATGTGGCCAATACTAACGTGCTGCACCAAGTGTTGCTTTGCGTAGAACGCATTACTGAGCTTGGGAAGCATTCCAGCGGAGATCGTGCCTCTTTTCCGACCTGTTTCAAACTGGGTCGGTGTAATTGATGAGCGTACCGACAAATCATTGTCTGGTTGATCGAGCACGCCATTTTTTTCAAAACAAAATCGCAGCCGCACCTGATAAAAGGGGGCTAAGGCAACCGCAAGGGCAGTGGCCAGGCTATCGGCATTGGTATTCAACAACTGGCCTTGCCCATCGTGAGTGATCGGACTAAAGATCGGATAAATACCGTTAGTTAGCAAGCGCTGCAGCTGTTGAATATCAATCTGCTGAATATCTCCGGCAAAACCGTAGTCAACAGGTTGCGGTGCGCGTTTTTGTGCACGGATCAGCTTTAAATCCGCACCGCTGAGCCCCAACGCATTAAGTCCACGCGCTTGTAGATTAGCCACCAGGCTTTTGTTAATCCAGCCGGCATAGACCATCGTGACAATTTTAAGGGTGGCTTCATCGGTGATCCGGCGGCCTTCCAAAAGCTTAGGCTGAATGCCCAGGCGGCGAGCCAGGTCGGAAGCCATTTTGCCGCCGCCGTGTACCAATAGCTTGGCACCTGCTTGGCTTTGAAAGTGAGCGAGACAAGCCTCAAGCTCTTGTGGTTGATCCAGTAAGTGACCCCCGATTTTCAAGATATAAAGCGATGGATTAGACATGTTGTAATATTTCGTGTAAGACAGCTTGCATGGCAAAGGTGCGATGGTTGGCTTGCTCGATCACCAGAGATTTTGAGCTATCAAGAACAGCATCGGCTACAACGACATTTCGTCTGACCGGCAGGCAATGCATGAAGTAGGCATCGTTAGTCCACGCCATTTTCTCCGGCGTGATTTGCCAGTCTTGCTCCACGGGTAGATTCTGACCATAATACTCAAAAGAAGACCAGTTTTTCGCATAAACGAAGTCCGCATCAGCAAAAGCTTGCGCTTGATCATGACATTGAATAGCACCTTGTCGGAATTCGGGAGCAAGATCATAGCCCGATGGATTAGCGATGGTCAGTTCAGCACCACTGGCTAGCACCCACTCCGCAAAAGAATTGGCAACCGCTTGAGGTAAGGCTTTGGGATGTGGTGCCCAAGTCAAGACAATTTTAGGGTTTGGGGTGGTTTTAAAAGTGTTGATAGTCATAAGATCGGCCAAGGATTGTAAAGGATGTCGAATGGCGCTTTCAAGACTAATAATGGGTACTGAAGCATATTGAGTGAATTTATTTAAAACCTGATCTGCATAATCCTTTTCTTGATTAGTAAGCGTCGGAAAGCTACGAATACCGATGATGTCAGCGTATTGCGAAATGACCTGAGCCGCTTCTTTGACGTGCTCCGCCCGATCACTGTTCATAATCACTTCCTCTTCAAATTCAAGTTGCCAACCTTCGTTAGCATTCAAACTCATGACGGTCAGGCCAAGATGCATAGCCGCTTTATGACTACTCAATCGCGTTCGCAAACTTGGATTGAAAAAAATCAAAGCAAGCGTTTTACCCTGACCAAGATGACTTTGGGCCAATGGATGATTTTTAAAATGCAATCCTTTTTCAATCAACCAATGAATCTTCTTTGGCTCGGGAGCTTGCGTAAAATGTGCTAGGCCGGTATTAGTACTGGCGAGTACGGTGTGGGCAACTGACATAAGGCTGATTTTAATTTTTTAATGAATAATTTGACTTCTTTTTCACCAATTGAAAGTGGCGGCAGGATGCGCATTACGTTAGGCTGAGAAGAGGAGCCGGTGAAAACCTGCTGCTCAAATAAAAGCTGTTTGCGCAAGGCTGCAATTGGAAAATCAAACTCTAGCCCTAGCATTAAGCCATGCCCTCTGACGATTTTTATTTCAGGAATGTTTTCTAGCTCAGATTTTAGAAGCAATCCTATGTTTTGACTATTCTCGATCAAGCCTTCTTGCTCAATGACTTCTAAAACAGCCATCACTGCGCTACAAGCCAGATGGTTCCCACCAAAAGTGCTACCGCTCATACCTTTTTGAGGTGGATACTTATCGTGAATGAGGACACCTCCGACGGGAAAACCATTTCCCATGCCTTTTGCTACAGTAATGATGTCTGGCTGGATCCCCGACGCCTGGAAGGCAAAGAAGTGACCACTACGACCAAATCCAGATTGAATCTCATCCAAAATAAGCGGGACCTCGAACGTTTGGCAAAGTTGGGCGAGCGACTGCAGAAACGCGGGTGCTGCCGGATGAATCCCTCCAATACCCTGAATCCCTTCCACAATGACTGCACAAACATCACCGTTCGTCAAGCTTTTTACTACACTCTCGGTCTGATTCCAGGCATGAAATTCTACCGGTAACTGACAATTTATGCTCGGCTTGAATCGGGCCATATCGGTGGCATTGATGGCCGCCGTAGTTCGACCGTGGAAAGCACGTTCAAAACTAATGATCTTATGTTTGCCGGTATGCATGGAGGCGAATTTGAACGCATTCTCAACGGCCTCCGCACCGCTGTTGCAGAAGAAAAGCTGATAATCCTCGCAACCTGACAATTCACCGAGTTTCTCAGCGACAGCTTTTTGCAAGCTATTTTGTACAGAATTAGAGTAGAAACCAATTTTCTGCAGCTGCGCTTGCAGCCGTTGTTGGTAGTGAGGGTGACTATGCCCAATGGAGATGACGGCGTGTCCAGTATAAAAATCAAGGTAAGTCTGACCACTTTGGTCGTAGACGTAGCACCCTTTGCCGGATACAGGTTCGATGTCGAATAGTGGATAAAGGTCGAATAGCTTCATGTGGGATTGTTGATTTAATGGATAAATTATGGTTGTTGATATGAGACGTGGTTTAAAACGAGATATGGCTGCCCTCTTTGTGGGAGGGACCCACCCACAGCCGCCACCGCCGACCATTTCTGGCCGCAATACTTTTTAGACATATCACTCCCAGCCTTTGTCAGGAGCGTTTTATAGACAAAAGGTTGACACCATCTAGTTTGAGAAATATTTCTACTATCTATAGATTCCGTTTTCCCGAAATTCCATAAAATCATATCTATTTAAATTTAAATTGATAGCTTAAGTTGCTGAATATCAGAGAGAAGAAATTTGAAAAAAAATGACTTTTGGCAATAAAAAACCAAATTATTTTAGGATTTAGTATCTAAAAAACCGAGGCTTTTAACTGAAGTCCTACCGTTTCTGGCCAGCCAAACATCAAATTCATATTTTGTACAGCTTGTCCTGAAGCGCCTTTGAGTAAGTTGTCCAAGATGGATACAATCAGGAGTTTATTACCGTGCTTGGATAAGTGTAAAATGCATTTGTTTGTATTCACGACCTGTTTTAAATCCGGGTTTTGCGTACTGCGCCAGACAAAAGGATGATCCTGATAATATTGATCAAATAACTGCTTTAAGATGTCTAGATCACCCTGATACTCCGTGTAAATGCTAGCGAAAATGCCTCTTGGAAAATCACCGCGTAGGGGAATGAAGTTGATCTCTGGCAAATGGCCTTGGAGTTGCTGCAAAGATGTAGCGATCTCGTCGAGGTGTTGGTGTTCGAAGGCTTTGTAAATGGAAATGTTGTTATTACGCCAGCTAAAATGAGTCGTACTTAATGCTTTTTTTCCGGCACCGGTAGCTCCGGTGATCGCGTGGATATGTATACTATTGCTTAATAACTGAGCTTTCGCTAATGGGAGCAACGCCAGTTGGATCGCAGTGGCGAAGCAGCCTGGATTAGCCACGCGCTGGCACTGCGCCAGCGCTTTGGAGGATAGCTCCGGTAAGCCATAAGTGAATCCTTCCGGTGTATAACGAAAATCGCGACTCAAGTCGATGATTTTAATTTGAGGTGGCAATTTCGCTTTAGCTAAGAAAGGACGGGAAGCTTCGTGGGGCAAACACAGAAAAAGAACCTCAATGTCTGTTGTCCATTGCGCTGAAAAGCACATTGAAGTTTCTCCGAGCAAATCTGGATGAGCAGCATATAAAGGATGTCCTGCTTGACTCTGGCTTTGCACAAAGGCTAGCTCCACTTCAGGGTGTTGTAATAACAACCGAATGAGCTCTCCACCTGTATAGCCGGTGCCGCCGATAATGCCTGCTTTGATCATAGCGTCATCGATTTTGCGTCAAGGGAATAATAATTCTTCGTAGCGTTTGCTAGGATTTTGGTGAAACCTTTCACGTCATCGCCACTCCAAGCTGCTTGCGTTTCACCGTACTGACCAAAGCGGGCTTGCATCAAATCGTAATCGGACTGGATACCCTGCAATTCGAATCGATAGGGGAGTAAGGTGACAAATACTGTCCCACTGACGCGCTCTTGGCTATCTGTGAGGAAAGCCTCAATATTACGCATGACGGGATCAGCGTATTGGCCTTCGTGCAGGAGCATGCCGTACCAATTGGCCAGCTGCTCTTTCCAATATTGCTGCCATTTACTGAGCACGTGTTTTTCTAACAGATGATGTGCTTTGATGATGAGCAGTGGAGCTGCAGCCGCAAAACCGACTCTGCCTTTAATACCAATGATGGTATCTCCGACGTGCACATCCCGGCCAATAGCGTAAGCAAGTGCTTTGGACTCCAATGCTTTTATGGCTTCAAGGGGATGAGTTACTTTTTGGTCGTCGATTCCCCACAATTCGCCATGTTTGAAATGGAGCTTGACAGTACTTGGGGCTTTGGTTTTTAGTGGGTTGGGAAAAGCGGCGTCGGGAAGGGCTTGATGGGAGGTCAAGGTCTCTGCACCGCCCACACTCGTTCCCCAGAGTCCTTGATTAATTGAATATTGTGCTTTCTCCCAAGGCCAGGCAAAGCCCGATTTTTCAAGATAATCAACCTCTTGTTGGCGACTGAGTTGTTGATCTCTGATGGGGGTAATAATATCCAGATTATCTCCAAAGGTTTCAAAAATCAGATCGAAGCGTACTTGGTCATTTCCAGCTCCTGTACTGCCATGAGCTACAGCTTTTGCTCCAATCTGCTGAGCATATTGCAGGCAATTAATGGCTTGAAAAACGCGCTCCGCACTGACCGATAGCGGATAAGTTTGATTGCGAAGGACATTCCCGTAAACAAGATATTTAATGCATTTTTCGTAAAACTGCTCCTCAGCCTCGATAACTTTAAATGAAGCTGCGCCCAATTGAAAAGCACGCTGCTCTAGCGAAGTGATTTCCTCTTTAGTGAAACCGCCAGTATTGACGGTCAGAGCATGGACTTCGTATTGCTTTTCCTGGCTGAGATAGGCGATACAATAGGAAGTATCCAGCCCGCCACTGTATGCCAGGACGACTTTATTTTTCATGTTGATCAAGAATTAAATGGGTTAAATTATGGGTTGGAGGTTCTGGGAGTGCTAGCATACCCGTACAGAGGCAAAGTCGGCGTTGATTACGCTGGAGGATATCAAAATTCTGGCAGCTTTCACAGCCTTTCCAAAAAGCGTCATCCTGTGTTAGCTCAGAAAAAGTGACGGGTTGATAGCCTAGTTCTGAATTAATTTTCATGACGGCAAGACTCGTGGTGATGCCGAATATTTTGGCTTCGGGGTATCGTTGGCGGGCCAATTCAAAAGCTGCCTTTTTTACTTTTTTAGCTACGCCTTTTTGTCGAAACTTGGGATGAACAACAAGGCCAGAGTGGGCCACGTAGCGGCCTTGCTCCCAGCTTTGGATATAGCAAAAACCAGCTAATTGCTCATCCTCAGTAAAAGCAATTATTGCTTTCCCGGACAGTATTTTTTCTTGGATGAATTTAGGTGCGCGGCGCGCAATACCGGTACCTCTTTGGCGCGCCGAAAGTTCGATAAGCATACAGATATCTTCGGCCAACTGGCAATCCAATGCCGTGGCAATCCGAGTAGAGATGTGCATTGCTGAAAAATTATGAGGGTATAATTACACCCGATCGAAAAAAATGAAAATGGAAAACTTGAAAAATGGTGGAAGAACCACCCCGGAGGTTAAATATTAGATACGCCCAAGGCGGGCGCGACGACGAGCATCACGACGACGACGGCAAGCACCGGCGGCGTTGTTTGAAAGAGTAACTGATATGGTCGTGATGTTATTCATTACGAGATCAAAAGTAGGCGGCTTTTTTTTCTTATGCAAGCAAGTGATTCAAATTTATTTTTCTTAAAATTATTTATTTAATAAATTTGATAGAGATCATTTGTTTGTAAATATTTGATTTTTAATTACTTATGATCGATTTGTTTGGAGTGTTTTTTTTTGAATTTTTCTTGAATGATTTCACCGACATGACGATTTCTAATTTTACTTTCTAGCCAGGAAATAATGTCCAGATACAAGAAAGAACGCTTTTCGTACGGATGTTCTAATAATATTTCTAATCGATTTTTTAATTTAATAAAAGCTTCTTTCAAATTATTTTTATCAAGATAAAGTGCTTTACGAAGGAAAATTAGAATCTCTTTTTGTACTAAGTTTAAATCTTCGATTTTAGCCAAAAAGCGGTAAACGGATTTAATAATATATTCCAATAATTCGAAGTGTCCTAACTCGTAATGTGTGATCAGATGCAATAAGCGTGCGTAGCACTGAATATCTTCTCGTAACTGCCCGGCTTTGAAATTTATGATTTCATTGAGATAGGTCAACGCCTTTTCGTTGTCTCCACTGCCAAAGTACAAACAGGCAATTTTATAATAAAAAATGAGGATGCGATGATGATCCAAAAAGAGTTGGTAATCCTGAATTTGCTGCTCAATCTCAGGGATCAACTCTAGTCCTTCCTTAAAACTGCCTTCAATGAAATGCTTGTTGATCCGAGCTGTCTGCAAATACTGGAAAGCCATGAGGTTTTCGTTGGTATTAAACAACTCATTGTGCTGTGATTGAAAGGCCTCAAATTCTTCTAGTGCTTTACAAAACTTAGTGTAATCACCGAGGTAAAAAAGCGCTGCCAGCAAATTATTATACCCACGCATCGGCAGGGTGGGGTCGGAGGCACTGATGTCGGGATTATCACGGAACAAGTCGACCCACCTTAGCGCATATTTATAACATTTGAGAAAATCTTGTAGAATGTAGCTATACCAAACGTAACACTGGTAATAATAAATTTTTTCAAAAAACGTCATCCGTCGCTGATTCAACTCAGGCATGTTGGCCTTGAAAAACTCCCAGATCATGTAAGCGTCCTTCTGATTGCGGATATGTCCCAGTTTGATGTACCAACCATAAAGTCGTAGCGCCAGATTAGAAAGTTTACCGGCGGTAGAAATCACTTTGTAGCGATTGTCAGACTCCTGCGCCAATTCATCCGCTCGGCTTTCAATACTCCGGGTGATGTGATTAGACTCAATCTGCTTTTCGAATTCGATGATTTCCAGGTGAAGGATATCTTGGTGATTCTCCCGAGCGATGAGCTTAATGCGATCCAACAACTTCAGGCTTTGGAGATAAAGTCCTTTGTTATAGAGGATTTTAGCAAAGTCTAGCTGCTCCCGGATTTGAATATCAAGATTGCGTTGGATGTGGATCAGTCGTAAACTGATCAGCAGTTGCTTGTATAAATGCCGTTTGAGGTTAGACAATTGGCTCTTCTTAATCGCCGGAACTTTGCTCAAAATTTGGGCCTCGTCGTAGCGTTGTTGCTTGTCCAAAACATCAAAAAGCTGGATGAATTTAGCCATCTCCTTACTGTTCACCCGATTGACATACAACTTGAAGTTTCGCTTTTCGGACTTCGAGAGCGTTTTGATGAGTTTGAACAAATGATCTGTTTGCGAATTGGGCATTGTAAACTACCTCTATTTAACTTTTTGACAATCAAATAATTAAGGTGCTGTGGGGCAACGTTGGCGTTGTAAAAGCCAATATTTTTAGTTCTTTCCAGTAAGGGGTGATGTATAGATTTGAAAAATCAAATGTATAACAAAAAAATGGAAGGACAGTTGCCGAAAACACTTTTCGATAAAATCTGGGATGCACATGTGGTACAGCGAAAAGCCGGATTCCCGGATTTGTTGTATATCGATCGGCACTTCATTCACGAGGTGACTTCGCCGCAAGCTTTTGATGGCTTGCGCAAGCGTGGAATAAGCGTAGCTCGACCAGCTCAGACTACGGCCACCGCTGATCATAATGTCCCTACTCAGAACCAACATTTACCGATTGTCGACCAGTTATCGCGCTTTCAGGTAGATACGTTACAGAAAAATTGTGACGAGTTTGGTTTGGAGCTGTATGCACTTGGACATCAAAAACAAGGCATCGTTCACGTTATTGGGCCGGAGCTGGGATTGACCCAGCCGGGGATGACCATTGTCTGTGGTGACAGCCATACTTCGACGCACGGTGCGTTTGGTACGATTGCCTTTGGGATTGGAACTAGCCAGGTAGAGCAAGTTCTAGCCACCCAATGCTTATTGCAGTACAAGCCCAAGACAATGAAGATTGAGATTAACGGCAAGTTGAGTAAAGGTGTCGTTTCAAAAGATATTATCCTCTACATCATATCCAAGATTTCGGCTTCTGGAGGTACAGGTTATTTCGTCGAATACGCTGGTTCAGCGATTCGCAGCCTGTCGATGGAGGCACGCATGACGATTTGTAATATGAGCATCGAGATGGGAGCCCGTGGTGGAATGATTGCACCGGATCAAGTGACTTTTGATTACTTGCAAGGTCGCGAGCACGCGCCAAAGGGAGAAGCTTGGGAGCGCGCCCTCGCTTACTGGAAAAGCTTACGCTCCGATGCAGATGCGACTTACGATAAAGTCATCACTTTTGAGGCCTCGGATATTGAGCCTATGATTACTTACGGTACCAATCCTGGAATGGGGATCCGCATTAGTGATCAAATCCCTGAAGTTGCGGTGGATAGTAATCTGGCCGATATGCAAAAATCGCTGGCCTATATGGGATTACAGCCTCAGCAAAGTTTGCTCGGGCAAAAGATTGATTATGTATTCATTGGCAGTTGCACCAATTCTCGAATCGAGGACTTACGGCAAGTCGCAGACTTCGTTCGAGGCCGCAAAAAGGCGGATGATGTTAACGTTTGGATTGTGCCTGGCAGTAAGCAGGTAGAAGCTCAAGCTCGTGCCGAAGGCTTGGATAAAGTTTTCGCTGCGGCAGGCTTCGATTTACGGCAACCCGGTTGCTCCGCTTGCCTGGCGATGAATGAAGATAAAGTCCCCGCTGGGAAATACTGCGTCTCTACCTCGAATCGCAATTTCGAGGGACGGCAAGGCCCTGGCTCCCGTACCTTTCTGGCCAGTCCACTAACCGCTGCGGCAGCAGCGGTGACGGGCCGGATCACGGATGTACGCACTTTGATTGATTAATTCCGTCGTGAGCAACGACTGGATGAGATAAAAACTTGATAACTAACTATGCAATTTCGCACCTTAATATCTCGCTGTGTACCTCTACCGATCGAAAATATCGATACGGATCAGATTATTCCGGCGCGCTTTCTGAAAGCGACGACTCGTGAGGGTTTCGGCGAAAATTTATTTCGCGATTGGCGGTATTTGACGGAGACGACCCCCAACTCGGATTTTGTCCTTAATCAGGATACTTATACGGGGCAGGTGCTGGTAGCCGGTAAGAACTTTGGCTGTGGATCGAGCCGTGAACATGCGGCTTGGGCTTTGGCGGATTACGGATTTCGAGTAGTGATTTCTAGTTTTTTTGCGGATATCTTCAAGAGTAACGCCTTGAACAATTTCATTTTACCGATCCAGGTCAGTGAAACCATATTACAACAACTATTTCAAGCGATTCAAGCGGATCCAACCTTAACGATTGAAGTGGATCTACCTAACCAGGAACTCCGGGTTGCAGATTTACAACTTCAGGTTGCTTTTGAAATCAATCTTTATAAGAAAGAATGCTTGTTGAACGGCTACGATGATATCGATTATCTGTTAGCACGTCAGGGAGAGATTGAGGCCTACGAAGCGACACGCATGACATTTTAAAACCACTACAACAAATTATTATATGAACTTCAAAATTGCAGTATTAGCCGGCGACGGTATTGGAAAAGAGGTGACAGATTGGGCAGTGCAGGTGCTCCGTGCCGTTGGCGACCAATTTCAGCACAGCTTCACTTTTGAGGATGGGCTGATCGGTCACGCTGCAATTGAAGCCACCGGAAACCCCTTACCGGAGGCCACTTTGACAACTTGCCGTAGTGCAGACGCTGTTTTGCTTGGTGCCGTTGGACACCCTATGTACGATCTAGATCCTACGCTTAAAGTACGCCCCGAGCAAGGGCTGCTGCGCCTGCGGAAATCCCTTGGACTTTACAGTAACATTCGGCCGATTCGCATTTTTGATGAATTACTTTCTGCCAGTAGCTTGAAACCAGAAGTGCTACGCGGTGCCGACATTTTGTTTTACCGCGAACTAACCGGTGGTATTTATTTCGGTGAGCGTGGTCGCTCGGAGGATCGATCGGCAGCTTACGATACTAAGTCCTACAGCCGGATGGAAGTGGAGCGCATTGCACGTCAAGCTTTCGAAGCGGCCGCCGGCCGCCGTGGCCGCCTACACTCGGTCGATAAAGCCAATGTACTTGAGTCTTCTCGCTTGTGGCGGGAAGTAGTTCAGGAATTAAGTGGCGAATATCCCAATGTGGAGGTCATTCACATGTACGTAGACAATGCTGCGATGCAATTAATTCGTGATCCACGCCAGTTTGATGTCGTACTGACGGGTAATATGTTTGGGGATATTCTCACTGATGAAGCCTCGCAAATTGCAGGTTCATTGGGGATGCTGCCTTCGGCTTCGGTCGGTGATGCCATTGGCTTATACGAGCCGGTACATGGTTCTGCGCCGGATATCGCTGGTCAAGATAAAGCTAATCCGATGGCGACCATTCTTTCGGCTGCTTTGATGCTGAATTCTGCCTTTGGGCTAAAAGAAGAAAGCGAATGTGTCATTGGAGCGGTCGAGTCCGTATTGGCTCAGGGGTACCGCACCGGAGATATTCGTCAGACTGATACACCGGCAGATATGGTGCTTGGTACTACCGCTATCGGTAAAGCTATTCTGGCCGCTTTAGCTAAACGTTTTGCACCACAATTGTAATAGTATTCCATTAACTGATTGAGTTACATAAGCGTAATGCAATCTAATTCAAACGATAAAACAATGAGCGATAAGATTTATGTCTTCGATACCACCCTGCGCGACGGCGAGCAGGTACCCGGTTGCCAATTGAATACCCAAGAAAAGGTGGAAATTGCTAAGCAGCTGGAATTACTCGGTGTGGATATCATCGAGGCAGGCTTTCCGATCTCAAGTCCAGGTGATTTCAAATCCGTTTTAGAAATCTCACGTGCAGTGCGTGAACCGGTGGTCTGTGCCTTGACTCGTGCGGTAGAAAAAGATATTGAAGTGGCCGCGGAAAGTTTGAAGTACGCTCATCGTAAACGTATCCACACTGGGATCGGAGCTTCTGATTACCACATTAAATATAAATTCAACTCGACGCGGGAGCAGATCATCGAGCGGGCAATCGCCGCGGTGAAATATGCGCGTAATTTTGTTGACGATGTGGAATTTTACGCCGAAGATGCCGGCCGGGCCGACAATGTATTTCTAGCACAGATGGTTGAGGCGGTGATTGCAGCTGGTGCCACAACCATCAACATCCCCGATACGACGGGCTACTGTTTGCCAGAAATGTATGGCCAGAAGATTCGCTTCTTAAAAGAAAATGTAGCGAATATCGATCGAGCGATCTTGTCTTGTCACTGCCACAATGATTTGGGTATGGCCACCGCTAATACCATCGCGGGAATTCAAAATGGCGCTCGACAGGTAGAGGTGACCATCAATGGTATCGGCGAGCGCGCGGGTAATACTTCGCTGGAAGAAATAGCGATGATTATTCAAACCCACAAGGACCTAAATGTCCACACCAATATCAACAGCAAAAAAATCTATATGCTGAGTACGCTCGTATCTAAGATGATGCGCATGCCAATTCAGCCTAATAAAGCCATCGTGGGCCGCAATGCTTTTGCCCATTCAAGTGGTATTCACCAGGATGGCGTGATTAAACACCGCGAAAACTATGAGATCATCGCGCCCGAAGATGTGGGGATTGCTGAATCCTCTATTGTTCTGACGGCACGTAGTGGTAAAGCTGCTTTGCGTTACCATTTGGATCGCTTGGGGTATAAATCGCTATCAAGTGAGCAGTTGGAAGAGACTTATCAGCGGTTTTTGGGCTTGGCGGATAATAAGAAGGATTTGTGTGACAATGACCTACGCGTTTTGATGGAAGGCGAATTAGCGCCACAGCAAGTTGAAATCAATCATGTTCAGGTGGTTTGTGGTAAGCCACTACAGCCTGTGGCTACGGTGGAGCTGACCGTTGATGGCGTAAGTTATCGTGAAAGTGCTACTGGAAACGGACCCGTTAATGCTGCTGTTCGTGCTGTTGATCGCATCATCGGCGAGTTTATGGTACTGGAAGAATTTCTGGTACAAGCGATGTCGCGTGGTAGTGGAGACGAAGGTAAAGTCCATATGCAAGTCAAATACCGTGATCAATTGTATGCGGGCTTTGGCGTGGATGAAGATATTGTCATGGCTTCGGTCAAGGCTTACGTTGATGCTATTAATAAGATGGCTTTCGCCAAGAAAAATGTAAAAGCACCAGCTTTAGAAAAAGCGTCTTAGCTACGCTTTTTTGATTAAGAAATTGGTTTTATCAATATTGGTTTAATTTGGTTTATGGCAGGCTAACCTCTTGGGGTAGCCTGTTCTTTTTTTGTATCCTATTAACCGAGAAAGGAACATTATGAGACGCCATTTTTTTTGTAAAAAAATGTAATTTCTTCTCTTCGTAAAATGATATAATATTTGTTTTATTGGTGTTTTAGGGTAATAATAATTGTTGAATATGCTATTAGTGAAATATTTTATTGTTTATGGAATAGCTGTTGAATCCGCACTTTTTGGGCGATTGCATCTACTTTGAAATATCTTTTTTTTGTAGTAAAATTGTAATCATACCAATATATATAGGTAGTCGCCTTTCTAAGATAAAGCCAATGATATTGTTGAATTCGCATTCTGTTGCCACCTGATGGTAACCGATTGTTTTATCATCAAAACTGTCGATATGAAAAAAATCGAAGCTATCATTCGCTTATCCTGTTTTGATAAAGTACGGGATGCTCTGGGTAAAATCGGCGTCAATTTCTTCACCTTGAAAGACGTTAAGGGATTTGGATTGCAAAAGGGCAAAACGTATGTCTACCGTGGTAGTGTGTACGATGAAGATTACATCGCACGGCTACAACTGGATATCTTAACCACTGACGAATCCGCGGACGAAATTGTCCGGGTAATTGTCGAAGCTGCCCGCACCGGCAAAGTCGGTGATGGCAAAATTACGGTGCTCGACGTAGCTCAAGTGACCCGCATCCGTACCGGTGAAAATGCCTCGGCCGCCATTTAAAATCGATAAAGCCTGATCTTGATATCAGGCCATTTTCCCTTTCCTTATTACCAAATTATTGCGAGCATAGTCTTTCTTTTGCTGTCACGGCGAGAGGAGTCCACATTTTATCATCTTGTAAACTGTTAAACGCGATTCACAATGAGTGAAGGAGTATTTACTGCCAACAATTTATGGATACTGGTTGCTACGGTACTAGTCTTCATTATGCACCTTGGTTTTGCGAGCCTCGAAGCCGGCTTCGTACGCAAGAAAAACACCGTCAATATCCTTTTCAAAAATTGTATGATCATTGCCATCGGCTTGATTACCTACTATGCAGTAGGCTACAATTTAATGTATCCCGGCACAAATGTCGGTGGATGGTTTGCCTTCAGCGGTTTTGGGTTGGCTTTCCCGGAGGGACTAGCTGAAGCCTACGCCAACGGTAATTTTGAAGCTTATGGTGATGGAGGTTACACCTATTGGACAGAATTTATTTTTCAAGCGATGTTTGCGGCCACTTGTGCTACTATTGTCTCCGGGGCCGTAGCTGAACGCATGAAACTGAATGCCTTTTTGGTGTTTGCGACTTTGTTTGTTGCCATTTGCTATCCCATCACTGGTTTTTGGAAATGGGGACTAGGCTGGTTGAATGCCTTGGAAGTGCCATTTTACGATTTTGCGGGGTCTACTCTGGTCCATGCTGTTGGTGGATGGGGCGCTTTAGCGGGGATTATCCTGCTCGGGGCGCGTAAAGGAAAATATACGAAGAATGGTATCAAACCGATTCCTGGCCATAATCTACCTTTGGCCGCCATTGGTGTTTTTATGCTTTGGTTTGGGTGGTTCGGCTTTAACGGTGGATCGGTATTGTCGGCGGATGCCGTTGGCGTGTCCTTAGTCTTTGTGACGACTTGTCTAGCCGCTGCGGGGGGAGCCATTGGCGCTTTCTTTACCTCTTATGCGCTCTTCAAGTCCCACGACTTATCGATGGTTCTTAACGGTATTTTGGGAGGACTGGTTGGGATTACCGCGGGAGCAGATCTAATGTCACCGGGCGAGGCGATTATCATTGGCGCTATTGCGGGTGTGATTATTCCTTTTGCCGTGGTCTTTTTTGATCGCATTCGGCTGGATGATCCTGTTGGGGCGACTTCCGTTCATTTAGTATGTGGAATCTGGGGAACTTTGGCGGTAGGACTCTTTGGTAGCAAAGCGGGATTAGCCCAATTGCTATCACAGCTGACGGGAACAGTCGCTGTAGGCTTGTTCACGTTTGCTTTTGCCTTTGGTGTGATTTATTTATTAAAAATAACCATGGGAATCCGGGTGACCGAAGAGGAAGAAATGAAGGGATTAGATATGGCTGAGCATGACATGGAAGCTTATCAAGAATCGGAAGCCACGCCAGTTTATCGGATGGCCATGATGGATTAAGAGCATGTTTAAATTTCTATCACCTGAAGATCAATATTTTAAATAAGCTCTCATTTAAAATCAAAGCATACACAATTGGGGTTAAAAAACTGGCCAGATTGCAGTTGCAGTCTGGCCAGCGCATTTTTATTATGTTGGTTTTGTTTGTTTTCGTATTCCTTTGTTACCAGAAATAGGCAACCACAAAGGCCGTAAGAATAAGCAGTAATACTGACAAATAGCGGTAATTCAAATACCAAGGCAATTCGGCAAGTTCTTTGGTTTCTTCTTCGATCAATTTTGGCGTCCAGATCATGCCTTCCAGTTTTTCCGCTGGTGGCGGTGCAGTTGCCAAACTCGTGATAACGTGCACAATCAAACAGAAGAAGAAGAGTACAGTAGTACGGAGTAAGAAATGTAACTGGAAGAACCAGTGATCTATTTCATAGTAGATACCAACTACCCAAACCCCAGCCATGATCATTCCGAAGATCAAACTGATAATACTACCTGTACTGGTGCCACGTTTCCAAAATAAGCCAAGTACAAAGGCTGATACAATTGGCGGTGCAATATAGCCCAGTACATCCTGCAAGTAACGGAATAAATCACCGTATTCACCAATCATTGGCGCCCACAAAGAAGCTAATACTACCAGAACTAAGGTTGAAATCTGCCCACTGCGTACCAGCTGCTTACTGGTCATGTTGGGTTTTATCTTATTGACAAAATCCATCGTGATCAGAGTAGAAGCGGAGTTGAAGGTCGCAGAGATACTACTCATCATCGCCGCTAATAATCCGGCGACTACCAAACCGAGTAGTCCTGTAGGCAATAGCTCAAATAAGAGGGTAGGGTAGGTGAAGTCAGTACAATTCAATAGATTATTGCAAGGTTCACCAGCAGTGGTGATGTATTCTACATTGGTTTCGCGGAACAAGAGAAAAGCTATTGTGCCTGGTACAACCATGATTACAATCACCGGAAGTTTGAGTAATCCAGCGAAGAGAGCACCCCAACGGCCGTGGTTCAGGTTTTTGGAGCTAAGTACCCGCTGAACCATGAATTGGTTGTTGGCCCAGAAATAAAATCCGAGCAAGGGCACACCTGTCAATAATCCCCACCAAGGGACGATTGGACTATCGTATTGTTTCCACCATTCACCACTATTATCACGCACAATACTCAGTGCCTCTTGAGCATTTTTATCGATAGCGCCACTTGCTTTTAATTCGTCTAATTGACTCATCATACCTCCCCAGCCACCGACTTCTTTCAATCCAAAGTAAGTCAGGATAATCGATCCAAAGATTAGTACAATGGCCTGAATCACTTCCGTTTTTACCACTGAGTTCAATCCACCGGGCACAGTGTAAGCAGCCGCAGATGCCGCTAAGATGACGATGACCACCCACGGCGGTAATGACGGAAAGATCAAGCTCAATACAATTGTCCCTACATAAAGAGATGCTGCTGTATCAATCAAAACATTACCAACTACGGTGATAAACGAAAAATAGTAACGGGAGCGATGATCGTAGCGCCGTTCTAAGAATTCTGGCATCGTATATACGCCACTTTTGAGATAAAACGGTAAGAAGAAAATAGCGAAGAATACCAATACCAAAACGGCATACCACTCATAGTTGTACACGGTCATATCCAATAAATAAGCGGATCCAGCTAAACCAATTAAGGTAGAACTAGAGATGTTGGCCGCAAATAGGGAAATACCTACAACCGGCCAGGTCAGGCTACGACCACCGAGAAAATATTCTTCTGAACTTCCTCTTTTAGATTGGGTGATACCATATACAATGATACCAATGAAATAGAGGGCAATGACGATAAAGTCGATTGAGTCAAGCGTTACCTTCATAGTATATATGGGTCAAGTTTAAGCTGTTCTATCTGGGCTAAGATACTCATCCTTACGAAATCTTCCTGCTCTTGCCACCAGTTTCGTATGGATTTTGACTACAAGACAAAAGAAAAGAGCGAAGTCAATATGAAAATCATTACTTCGCTCTTTAAGAAATCACCCGACTGTTATTATGAAAGAGATTTTATACTCTCACTAGAAGAGAACAAAAAGTACTACCATTTAATTTTAAACCATTTAACCAAAAAACTTTATATGAGGTCGAGTAATTTATCTTGAAATATTTTTAATATCTGTCAATAAAATTTAGAACAGAAACTGGTTTTTCGTTTAGCCTGCCTAATTATATTTGGTTTGTGCTAATGTAGGTGTAAATTGTACAATAAGCAAAGAATTAGTGTATTTTTTTTCAAAAAAATCTCCTATCCTTCGAATTGACGTAATAAATCATGAACGTGGACGTTCCGCATGCCTGCAAAAGGGTTTTGTCATGTCTGAGATAGAGTGTATTTTAGCTGTGGACCGTACCCAATCATCTACCGAGCATGAGCAAACAAAAATCAAAGAAGCACCCGAAAAAACGGCAAACTAAATCTACAACCCGGCCTGCACCTGCTTTCCATCGTTGGTTACCATGGATTCCGGTACTCCTGGCAGTGCTGCTCTACAGCAGCACGCTCGGCCACGAATATGCCTTGGATGATGCCTCGGTGATCACCGAAAATTTTGTCACCAAGAAAGGTGTTGACGGTTGGGGTGAGGTTTTTACTAAGCATTATCGCTATGGTTATTGGTCTGGTAAGGGTTCCCTTTATCGGCCGTTATCCCTGGCTATGTTTGCGTTGGAATGGGACCTGGCCCCAAATAAGCCCTGGTTGTACCACTTGATCAATGTATTGTTGTATGCCCTGACGGCATGGCTATTATATAAGGTAGTGGCTCGGCTCTTTCCCAAGTACAATCCTGTTTTACCGTTTTTTTCCAGTATCCTTTTTGTGGTGCATCCAATCCATGTGGAAGTGATCGCAAATATCAAGAGCCGCGATGAAATCCTGGCCTTGCTTTTTGGTTTAGCTACAATCTATGCTTTGCTGCGATACTGGAAAAGTCGTCTTTCGGATCAAGCGCAGCCCATTTGGCTCGCTTATGCGGTTGGTGCTTACACCCTCGCACTCTTTTCAAAAGAGACCGCGATTACCTTTCTCGCGGTATTTCCACTGGTCGGCTATTTTCGATCTAGGAAGGTTAACTTAGTTGATAGTGCCACACCCACTGCGATCTTTTTGTTGCCAGCGGTGATCTACTTGCTTTGTCGCCGGGCGATATTGGGTAGCGCCCTGGCCGGCTCCTCGGATATAAGTTTGCTCGATAACTTCATCGTCAGTGCACCGGATCTTGGGTCGAAACTGGCCTCCGCGATCCTAATTGGCGGTAAGTATCTCAAAACGCTGGCTTTGCCTCATCCCTTGGCTTCTGAATTTGGCTACAACCAAATTCCCGTTACGGGGCTGGGAGATTGGCGTGTATGGCTGAGCTTGTTGGCTTTCGCAGGGCTAGGCTATTTGGTCATTCGAACGTTTAAACAACGATCACCGGTGGCGTTCGGTATTCTATTCTTTCTGATCACATTTTCTATTTTTAGTAATATCATTATCACGATCGGTACCTCTTATGGAGATCGTTTGATGTATACCCCCAGTGTGGGTTTGGTGATTGCCCTGGCTTTTGGCTTAATTCAGTTTTTCAAACCGGCCGAACATAAAACCTTGAAAAGTTTCGCCGAGTTACGACAAGTTTATTTAATGCCTTTGGCGATTACCGGAGTAATCGCTCTGTTGTATGGTGGAAAAACACTACAACGTAATCCGGCCTGGAAAGATAGTTTTACACTTTACGAGAAGGATATCAAAACGGTGCCCAACAGTGCAAAACTCAATTACCACTATGGCTTAGAACTTAACAAAAAGGGGCTCGCCGCTACAGATCCTGCCGAGCGTAAACGGTGGTGGGATTTGACTTTGCAGCACTTTCAACGGGCCATCGAGATTTATGACCAATACGGTGATGCTTATGGCCAATTGGGCCTAATCAATTATCGCCAAAAGAATTACCCAGAGGCTTTGCGGAACTACGATTTGGCCGTGAAGTATAAGCCCGGAAATGCTAATGCGTATTCGAATATGGGGATCATTTACTTCGAGCAAGGCAATTTGGCCAAAGCCAAAGAAGTATACGAATTGGCGGTGAAATACAACCCGCGCTTCGTAGATGCCCGGCGTAACTTAGGCGCGGTTTACGCGAAAACAGGTCAGCCAGATCTGGCGATTCAGCATTTCAGTGAAGGCTTGAAGTACGCTGACGCCGAAGACCAACCGGTTTTGTATCTCTATCTCGGCTACGCCTATCGGGATAAAGGCGACAATGTCCGTTCACAACAAAATTTGGAAAGGGCTTATCAACTTAATCCGTCTCTGCGGCCGGCTGGTCAGCCTCAGCAATAGCCATTATGAAATCCATTGTGCTCAAATTTGGTCTGCTGGCTACGGCATTGCTTATCTTACTCCAATTAAGTGAGTATACTTATATCACGCGGGGATTTAGTGCCGAGTGGACCGTTGTTGGATTTGCCGCTGTCTTCCTCGTTTTTGGGTTTTTTCTAAATCGCTTCATGAGCAAATCGCCGGAGCCTGTCGCACCGATGGAATCTGCACCGGAGCTAGCCGAAACTTTTGTGCCCGATCGGAGCAAGTTATCGGCCTTAGGGATCAGCAAACGCGAATACGAAGTATTGGAGCTGGTGGCTCAAGGATTATCCAATCAAGAAATTGCCGCCCAGCTTTTTATTTCCGAAAGTACGGTAAAAACTCACGTATCAAATCTTTTATCTAAGTTAGACGCTCGCCGCCGTACTCAGGCCGTGACCATTGCGAAAACAATGGGCCTGATTGCATGAAATCCCCCATAATTTAAGTCTGGAGAAGCTAACGTTTACCCTTTTGCTTTGATCAACAAGATACAGGCAGGATAAAACTGCCAGGTAAACTGTTGAACAAATGCTCAAATTCTGCTTCTTCTACGGCTGGCTCGTAGGCATATGCTTTGCGACTCAGCTTCAAAGTCAAGACCATCCACTTCCTTTTTGGGATTATCGTTCTACAAACACGATCAACGTGGTGTTCGGGATCGGATATAGTTTTGATAATCAAAATAACGGCTGGTATCCGTTTGTGGATGTAGAATATTCGGTGCTCCGGGATTTGTTCCGACAGCGGCATCAGCAAAACCATTTTTATACCTGGTGGGGTGATTTTCGACTACATGGCTCCTTTAAGATTATCCGCGATTTGGAAAAATTTGATATTCGCAATGATAGACGCGAGGGGCGGGTATCCTGGACTTACGAAACGGAATGTGGCGTTATGGGCGACTTTCTCTTGCGGCCAGTTACGCAATATTATATGGATCCTAAGGTCGACTTGCTCAAAAAGGGATCGGTACTTCGAGTCAATTACAGCCTGTTAGATTCGGGCATCCGAGGGCCATTGCGCAAATTAAGCAATACGAATGGTCGACTGACTTTGGGGCTACGTAACGTGAGTGACCGTTGGAATTTTGAACTCTATCTGCAAAATGACTTCTGGATATGGATTTTTAATAAAGATATCATCAAGCACGATCATGGGAATACCACGGAATTTGGATTCCATTTGCACCACCGTTTAGATAATCCTATCTCTTCAAGCTCCTTTTTTGAGTTGGATCGGAATAATACCATCGGATTCGATTATTGGTTTCAAATTATTACGGATCGGAAGGTGGCGAATACCACTTCGGTTGCTTTTGCTCGCTTGGGGTATTATGCGGTGAGCGATACGACCTATCGGGTTTTTCATGGCTATAGCCGTTGGGCGGTGAGTTTTCGCTCCCAGATTTTTAAGGTGGCAGCAGGTCAGATGGTGGATAATCTGGTGCGCGGCCGAGATTTGCAACGGTGGGCGCATCAGGGCACGAACCATCGCAATTTGAAAAAGCGCAGGAACTATCTGTTTGCACCCAATTCTATGTTTGATTTTGAGTTTGCGTTTTATAAGGACAACCACAACAGCAAAAAAATCTATTTAAAACAGCTATTCCTGCGAACGGATAGATTCCATGATCTTCTTATTTCTTTGGAAAAGATCGAGCAACTCACCCCACGGCAGCTGGATCGCATTATGGAGTTGTATCCGGATATCGAGTATGGCTATCGACGTCAACTTTTTATCAATAAATATCGCTATAAACGTTCCCGAACTATGGAACCTACGGCCCTCTTTCCTTGGGAAGCTAATAGTGAATTTTATAAGTCCAAAAAACATTCTTTCTACTTTAAAATCGGTGTTTATGAGCAAGAGTAAATCAATGACTACGATTCTGCTGCTTTATTTCAGCTTGTTTTGTCAGTTCCAGAGCGGTTGGGCCCAGCTCAATAAATGCTACATGACCTATGTTACGAGTAAAAATGATGTGGCAATATGTAAAGATGGAGAGTTTTGTGATCTCGATCGGCGTAGATTTAACTTGCGGGCGATTAATAAAGTAGTCTTTTCGGGATATCAGGGCAATTTGCACCAACAAATGGCTGGGATGTTGAGCTTTTTGAAAAAGAATAAAAAGGTGCGCATCCATATTCTCGAGCTGCAAGATTTCCCAGACTTAGTAGAGATTGACACCCTAATTCGTGAATTCGAACGCGTTTCGGTATTGGTGATCAACAGATGTCCAAAATTGACTTTGGAAAGGATAATAAAAATGATCAACGATATCCATGACCGCACCCTTTCGGAGAGTAATGAAGCCGCCTCAGTAAAAGCACGACTGCGTGCCTACAAGAAGAAGTTTAAAGCTCGTCCCAGCATTTATTACCTCAGTACACTGGTTTTGGTCAACCAGAATCTGCAATCCTTGGTCGCCCCCGGTCGGGAAAATCTCGGAACATTCAATTATCTGGAAGAGCTGCGGATCATTTCACCAAAAGACAGCTTAGGAGGGCAGGCCTTTGTCAATAGTTTAATTGAAAAATACCTGATTATTGATACCCTAATACCTTATAATTCTATTTTTCCCAACTTAAAATACCTCACCTTCAAAGATTGCGAACTTCATGATTTACCGGCCAAGTTCCGCTTTCTGCCGGAGTTAATTTCCTTAGACTTAAGTGGTAATAATTTTACTCAAATCCCTAATGCCCTAGATTCTATTAATGCCAGGGCTTTACTATCTGTAAACTTATCGAATAACTATCTCGAAACCTTGGATAGCACTTTTTTAGATAATTATTGTAAGGCTGCCCCTAAGAATGACAGATTTTCCCGCTACCTATTTTTAGACAACAATTGCCTACCAAAAACCGAATTAGAAAAACTCCGACATTATGAGGGTAAGTTCAACACCATTAGTTTTAACGATAATAATTTGACTCGAAAGGAGCTCGTCGATGTAGTCGAAATACTGGAACGCAATGGTAGTCGTATTGCCCAGTTTATGACCGGTGCTCGGCGCTATGTCAATGATTATAAACCGGAGATTGAGGTATCCGACCGTCCTTCTAAGTGTCGTCCGCCTGGGTATTGATCTTCGTCTAGTTATTTCCAGTTTTTCCCTCCTACTAAAGTCGGAAATCCCCATATTTAGGACAATTGGTACTAAAGTATGAGTATTTTTTCCCCAAAGATTCGCTGTTTTGTGGTGTAGTCATTATTGAACAAAACATCACGAATATGAAAAAATCAATACTAGCTGTTGTTGCCGGCCTCGTTGCCGGATGGATCATTACTTTTGTTGGTGAGCTGCTTTCACACAGTGTTTATCCTCCTCCCACCGATATCGATTTCACCGATGCCGAAGCAATGAAGGCATTTATTGCTAATTTACCCACGGGCGCCTTTTTAATTCTATTGGTAGTTTGGGCCTTATCTGCATTTGGTGGCGGGTTCATTGCGGGGAAAATCGCGCCGGATCGCTGGCAACGTGTTGCCTTGATCACCGGAGTGATTCTCTTAACAGGCTTTGTGGTCAATATGGTCATGATTCCTCAGCCGATGTGGGTCAACATTATTGGACTGCTGCTCTATTTGCCGATGGCCTATGTTGGTGGGAAATTGGCTGCTAATTAGTTCAATTACATTACGTGTGGTGACAGCAATAGATATGAGCAATTTTTCCAACTTGTTGGCTGTAGAGTGTAAATTGGGCTTTGAGGGTGGGGCCCACCCGCTGTCCGCCGCCGCCGACCAATCCGGTCGCAAAGTGCGATTAGCATATAGCTCACCAGTCTTTACCAGTGACTTTTTATGGTAATTTGCAACGCAAGTTCGTTTCGGCCGAAAGACAATATTCACGTCATTATCTATAGATTCCGGAGAAGACCAAATTCCATAAATGCGGCTATATTTTTTCCGTATTAGTTTGTTTTTTGTCTTTTAAACGACATTTCAATGCGTGTCTTGATACGGCTAAAACCTTCAGAACCAAAATTCAATATGGAAAATCAAGAAGCTATAATGTCAAAAACTCTGCTCCTTAGCTTCCAATACCATTCATTTTAAATTATAAAAAAAGACCTTATGAAAAATATCATCTTACGCAATGGCTTAATAGCTTCCGTCATCGTTATAGTGCCTTCCCTTTTTCTCTTAATCCTTGGTGGCGGCGCAACCCCCGAAAATATGACCATGGGAGAGATTGTGGGCTATGCCTCGATCTTATTAGCCATGATTTTTGTGTTTTTCGGAATCAAGAAATATCGCGACGAACATCAAGATGGGATTATCAGCTTTTGGGAAGCGTTGAAAGTGGGGCTGCTGATTACGCTGGTGCCCTCGGTGGCCTTCGGCCTGTACAATGTGTTGTACGTCGAATTCCTCGATCCTAACTTCATGGAAAACTACCTCAATTATTTGCTGGAGCAGGAACGGGTCCGCCATAGCGCCGAAGAGTTCGCCCGAATCAAAGCAGAAATAGAACAGCAACAAGCGATGTTTGGTAGCGCTTGGGTGCAATTTATCGTTATGTTTCTCACCATATTTATCATCGGCTTTGTGGCCTCCTTTATCTTTTCCTGGATATTGAAACGAGAAAAGTTGAGTATAGCTTAGTCATGTTATAACATCCAAAAAGGGCTATCGACGCTGTGCCGATAGCCCTTTTTATTTGAAATTTATTAGTATTCCTAATTCAACATCTCACCTTCGTTAATGCCTGCTAAATCCAACAAGAAAGCATACTCCATGGCTGTTTCCTTGAAGCGGGCAAAGCGGCCGGAAGCACCACCGTGGCCTGCATCCATATTCGTATGTAGGAGCAAGGTGTTATTATCCGTTTTCATCTCGCGTAACTTCGCTACCCATTTAGCTGGTTCCCAGTACTGCACCTGAGAATCGTGCAAACCAGTGGTAACCATCATGCAAGGATATGCCTTCGCCTCAACATTGTCATAGGGCGAGTAAGACTTGATATACTCGTAGTATTCTTTATCTTTTGGATTACCCCACTCATCAAATTCTCCAGTGGTCAAAGGGATACTTTCATCCAGCATCGTCGTTACGACATCCACAAATGGTACAGCAGCAATCACACCTTTCCACATATCAGGACGCATGTTTACAACTGCACCCATCAATAATCCACCGGCACTACCGCCCATGGCAAAGAGCTTATCTTTCGCGGCGTAGTTATTGGCTACGAGATGCTCTCCACAGTCGATAAAATCAGTGAATGTATTTTTCTTATTCAACAATTTACCATCTTCGTACCAATGGCGACCCATTTCTTCACCACCACGGATGTGCGCAATTGCATAGACAAATCCACGATCGAGTAGACTGAGACGTACTGAGCTAAAATAAGGCTCCATGCTAGCGCCGTAAGAACCATAGCCGTACAATAGGCAAGGTGCACTACCGTCAATTGGTGTTCCTTTTTTGTACACCAACGAAACGGGAACCTTCACGCCATCGCGTGCTTTGACGTACAAACGCTCGGATTGATATTCATCAGAATTGAATCCACCGACGACTTCTTGCTGCTTGAGCAATTCCATCTCCCGGGTAACCATATTGTAATCGTAAGTCGAACTAGGAGTCGTCATGGAAGTATAACCAACGCGTAGAATTTCAGTATCGAAATCCAGATTCGTAGAGGTATAAGCTACGTATGCATCATCATTGAATTTGATGTAATGCTCCTCACCCTCCCAAGGACGAACGCGCAATTGCGTAATCCCGTTTTTGCGTTCTGAAAGTACGAGGTAATCTTTAAAAATATCCATGCCTTCGAGTAAGACATCGGCACGATGAGGAATGACCTCGGTCCAGTTATCTTTGGTAGTGGCATTTTCGTTGGTGACCATCAACCGGAAGTTCTTAGCATCTTTATTGGTGCGGACGTAGAAGCGGTCGTCGTAGTGCGCAATATCATATTCCAAGTCACGCTCGCGTGGCTGAAATACGGTAAATTTTGCGTCTGGCGTATTGGCATCAACAAAACGGAACTCCGAGGACAGCGTCTGATAAGATCCAATGATGATATATTTATCAGATTTAGACTTGTAAACATAGGTGCTGAACGTCTCGTCTGCTTCGTGGAAAACTTCAACATCTTCTGAAGCGTCAGTCCCCAATTTATGTTTGAAGATTTTGTACGAACGTAACGCTTCATCTTTTACTGAGTAGAAAAGTGTCTTATTGTCATTCGCCCAAACAGCACGTCCGGTGGTATTAGGGATTACATCGGTGAGCATCTCACCTGTTTCCAGGTTTTTGAATTTGATTGTATAAATTCGACGGCTTAGCGTATCTACACCGTAAGAGAGTAATTTATTATTTGGGCTGACGCTCAGGCCGGCAGCACGATAGAACTTGAAACCTTCCGCCAGTTCATTGACATTCAACATAATCTCTTCTTCGGCTTCAAGATTACCTTTTTTGCGGGCATAGATTGGATATTCACCACCTTCTTCGTAGCGCGTGAGGTAGTAATAGCCATTATCTTTATAAGGTACCGATTGGTCGTCCTTTTTGATTCGACCAACGATTTCATCATACAGCTTTTCCTGGAAAGCTTCGGTATGCTTCAACTTGGTCTTGGTATAATCGTTTTCAGCGTTGAGATAATCGATCACTTCCTGATCTTCCCGTTCATTGAGCCAGTAGTAATTATCGATGCGGGTATCATCGTGGATAGTCAATGCTTTTTCGACTTTCTTCGCTTTAGGTGCTTCAGCTTGTACTTCGTTCATCGTAGTGCGATTTACAGTAGGAGTTGTGGTCGTTTCCGAACCACAGTGCCATAAACAAGTGGCAATTAACAAAGCCACAAAGATGGCAGAAATTTGTTTTTGAATCATCATAATTTGAAATGTTGATAAAAAAAAGTAAGATTTTTAAGGCAAGCTCAAACCTAGGCTAATGGTGCTTTACCGTTGAATATCAGTAAAAAACGGAAGAGCTCTGACCTGTACTGATTTTGGTCGTTGCTCAGTATCCAGAAGCAGTCAATAATAAATTGGCGTTTTGCCTTATAGTTTTGAAGTGATCCGGCGTAAAAATACAATATCTTTTATTCATTTTATACTCTAAACTGGGTGGGTTTATGCACAGTATTGGCTTTTCCTTAAAGAGCTAAAAGTCGATATATGTCAAGCTATAATGTGCTGGTTAACAGTGATTAAACTAAAGGACGATTTCGTTTTTAATTAGTAAAGCAGATTAGCTCTAAAAACCGCTGCTATGACAAGCTGTAGTCGTTAACCTGAGGGCGATATTTTAAAGAAATTCTAAAGAGTAGGAATCTTTCCTCCGTCGGTCTAACATTATTTGAAGATTCCGCACTAAAGCCCTATTATTGCTTCTCGAATGCAGCTCAATACTTCATACCGACAAATTCTGTCAATATCGACCCCAATTATGCTGGGGAGTGCTGTTCAGAATATCATTGCATTGAGCGATAGTGTATTCTTGTACCACCTTTCCGAAGAAGATTTTGCGGCGATTGGTTTTGTGGGCGTGTTTTACCTAATCATTGCAGCGATTGGCTTTGGTTTTTCCAAAGGTGGACAAATTATGATTGCCCGGCGAGTGGGGGAGATGAACTATTCGCAGGTGGGGCGGACGTTCTACGCGATGCTTTACTTTGAACTGGGACTGGCAGTAATCATGTTCCTGTTTATGCAGTATGGCTGCTATTATTTTTTCTCCCTGTTCGTCAATTCCGACATTATCTTTTACAAAAGCCTGGAATATCTAGAGTATCGCTCGTGGGGTGTATTCTTTAGTTACGCCGGGGTGGCTATTATTGCGCTGTATACGGGGGTAGCCCGTACCCGGTTTATTATCATCGATACCCTGATTTTGGCAAAAGTCAATATATACCTCAACTACGGTCTGATCTATGGGAAATGGGGATTACCAGAAATGGGGATTGCCGGCGCGGGGCTGGCTAGCTCAATTGCCGAGGTGGTGGCTTTTGTGATCTTTATTATATACATCTTCTTTGATCGAAAAGCACGGAATTATCGACTGTTTAAGCTGCCTGAAATTGATTTTGAGCTGATTCGCCAGCAATTCAAATTAGCGATGCCCATTGTCGCCCAGGCCGTCGTTGGTTTGGGAAGCTGGTTCGTCTTCTTTGGAATTGTCGAAAACCTGGGCGAGCGGCAGTTGGCGATTACCAATCTGGTGCGGATGGTTTATCTCTGTTTATCTATTCCCTGTTGGGGATTTGCCTCCGGGATCAATACACTAGTCAGTAATTATATCGGCGCCGGACGGCGTGAACTAGTGATGCCCATTACCTGGAAAACGGCTAAACTTTGCTGGGCAATCACGATGCTATTGACGCTACCCATTGCGCTATTCCCCGAAGAATTGCTATATCCCCTCCTCGGTAGCGAGGATATGTCGTTGATTATCGATGCCAAGCCGATCTTTTATATCTTGATTGGTATCTTGACGATGTTCTCGATTGGTGGGGTATTTTTTAATGCTTTGGCGGGCACGGGCGCTACATATTATGGCCTGAAGATGCAAACCATTTGTGCGGTATTTTACCTGTCCTACATTTACTTTATCGTCGAATTTACCGAAGGTGGTTTGCCTTGGGCCTGGGCTTCTGAAATCTTCTACTGGGTGGCGATGCTTTCCTTGACCTTGATTTACATGCGTAGTAGCCGTTGGCACGAATTGAAGGTCTGATTTCAATTATTGTTTCAATTGTACAATCACAAATGCTTCAGCCCAGGCTGTTCCAACACCTTGCCAGCGCATGGTATCACCTTCGAGCCTAACTTTCCAGTTACTATCATCTTCCGGGCCACTGTCACTATCCAGAAAAAGAGTCATCTGCTCAGCGTTAAATTGATATTTGCCCGTGTTTTTACCAAAAGGTCTACCGTCGCTCTGGAACGTTCCATCCTCATTGACCGTAAACGTACGTTCCTGAAAAGGATCATGTTCAGATGTGACGTCTTTACCGTCTTGAATGATTTTATACATTTTCCAATTACCCAGAATACTCGCCGAGGGTTGAGTAGAAGTGCATTGGGTAAATAGACAAAAGATGAAGAGGAGTAAAGTTGGTGTTTGATAAGACATGACGTTTAAAGTTTTTATACTCTAAATAGAGGTGGGGATATAAAAAAGCGTTGGTTGAACACAGTAATATTTTCAACCAACGCCTTTTAGATTTAAATAGTTAGCTATGCTGTCGGCTCTTCTTCTTTCCGACGGCCAGTCAGAAAACGACGTAAACCCGCAAAGGCAGCAATCAGCCCCACAACGATGAATTTCCCAAATTTCGCCAGCATGGCAAAAAAGCCCGTTTTGGCGAGCACTTTGCCTGCGATCAAGCCACCAATACCAATGGCGGCCACCTTATCAATCGAAGGATCAAAATCGCTGTAGCGGTGGCCTTCCTTAAAGTTGACACTTGCCAGGATATTATCAATCTCTCCTTGTACGAGGTTCAGTTGATCAATATCTGCAATGGCATTGAGTACAAGATAGCCACGCCGTCCTAAAATGCGAATGTTGTAATTCAAGGTGTTTAGTTCTGCTTCACCAAACTTCAGCTCCTTGGCCCAGTGGAGTTTCTTATTGGCCTGATCGTAGTAGGGTGGGGCGGCCCAGCCAACGAGTTCCATCTTTTCGTAACCCATAGCGACGCGCTGTTCGTTGGCAGAAAGTACACTTTCCTGCATATCGTTCAATAGATCCGTATAATCGATATCACTTGCATCTGAATCATCGATATAACCTTCTTCGCTAAAGTTGATATCAATGGCGAAGGTACTATCACCTAGCACGGTGGCATTAATGGGGAAAAGCATCCCCAGAGACTTACTGGAACCTTCACCGGGAGGATTACCCCACAAATCGGTCAAGACCATTTCGCTTTGTTCGGCATTAAGGAATTTAAACCCCTCGGGGACTTGAATCTCAGCCAGATCATCTTTTAAGTCAATACGTCCGGTTTCGTAGTTTAATGTGCTTTCGATACTATCGGCAAAAGCTTGATAGAGTGCCATAATTTCGGCTTCACTTAACTCTTCTACCGTAGTACTGTCCGCTTCAGCTTTTAGATTAATGTTGGCGCTGACGATTATCGCCAGCAATAGCAATAGTTTTTTGTACATGATTAAAGTGATTTATAATTGAATATGTCTAATACAAAAGATAGCCCGTGATATTGTCATCTCGCAGGTGGTACTAGGAATAATTTGGAAAGGGTGTATCTCGTCGAAGAGTAGCGGAAAAGTATTTGGACAGCTCAGATTATTAATAGTCTGAGCCGTCCACTTATTTTTAAGTTTGGTTGATATTGATGGACTAATGCAATCTGGCAACGGCTTCTTTGATCCGGCGAATCGCTTCGCGCAAATCAGCTTCTGAAGCGGCGTAGCTCAGGCGGAAACAGTTGTCTGCACCGAAGGCACTACCTGCCACCACTGCAACGTGCGCATTAATGAGCAAATACTGGCAAAAATCATTAGCGTCGTTGATCGTCGTACTACCGTCTGTTTTTCCGAAATACGCACTGATATTCGGGAAAATATAAAAGGCGCCTTGCGGATTGTTGACTTTAAAGCCTGGAATCTCCCGTAACAGCTCAATCACAATATCGCGGCGCTTCAAGAAGGCTTCTCGCATGTTAGTAGTTGGTGTCATGTCCGCTTCGAGGGCGTAGGCAGCCGCTTTTTGACCAAAAGCAGTAGCCCCCGAGGTAAATTGACCCTGCATTTTAGCGCAAGCTCCAGCAATGACTTTCGGTGCACCAATGTAACCCAAACGCCAGCCTGTCATGGCAAATCCTTTAGAAAATCCATTCACGGTAATAGTACGATCACGAACACTGTCGATGCTACCAATACTGATGTGCTGCCCCGTGAAATTAATGTACTCGTAAATTTCGTCGGAGATGATGTATAGATCATCGTGGCGGGCCACGACTTCCGCAATTGCTTCTAATTCTTCGCGGCTGTAGACAGAGCCGGTTGGATTACAAGGCGAAGAGAAAAGCACAAACTTGGTGCGTGGTGTAATCGCTGCTTCCAATTGAGCGGCGGTCGCTTTGTAATCTTGCTCGATTCCGGCAAAAACCGTGATGGGAGTGGCCCCGGATAGGCGAACGATTTCGTAATAAGATACCCAATATGGCGCTAGGATAATGGCCTCATCACCAGGGTTCAACATAGTGAGCGAAAGATTCGCAATGGATTGCTTCGCACCATTAGAGACGACAATCTGAGAAATATCAAAATCCAGATCATTATCGCGCTTAAACTTACGCACAATGGCTTCACGCAATTCAACCAAACCCGGCACCGGTGTATACTTGGTGTAACCATCTTTCAGGGCCTGAGCGGCAGCGTCTTTAATGTGATCTGGTGTATCAAAGTCGGGCTCGCCCAAGCTAAGACTGATCACTTGATGTCCTTGGGCTTTCAGATCGCGGGCCATTTGGGCCATTTTGATCGTTGCCGATTCTGCCATATTTAAAATACGGTTCGAAAGAATGGATGGTGAAGTTGTTGTAGATGCCATTTTTAAGAAAAGCGTTATTTACTTTTTTAATGATAAAAATTGCGAATGGATAATCAGCCGTTACTGATCAGATATTTTTCCGTGAATGTCAATAATGTATTATTGCAAAATAGAGTCCATATTTTTTGAAAACATGAATTTTCTGTATTGCACTTGGAGAGTCGGTGACAATTAGTTCTTTGTTCGTAATTCTCTTGCCGTTGATGAATACATTAATTCATCGTTTTAGACGAAAAGTGAGTACAAAAGTAGTCCAATTCTCCATAAAAAGCACTTTAGAGTGGCTGGATTGCGCAAAAACGTTTTCAAGTCGCTGCGGAGTTCACTAATTGCGGATATTTTTTCATATTTGCCAAAATGTTATACCACCTTCGGGTAGCATCACGGAAATCCTGTAATCGCGTTTTTAATGAGCAAACGAAAAAATAAGGTAACGCCAGTCGCCTCAGCCCAAAAACATAATTATTCGGGAAGCCTTTCTCTGGTGATCCCTTGCTATAATGAGCAAAAACGCATTGGCAATTTACTGAAACAGTTAAAGAGCTTTGATCAGAAGTGGCAGAATCCGCTGGAGATCATCATCATTGATGATGGCAGCTCTGATCAAAGTGTCGATAAGATCAAAAAAGATTTTGTTGAAGCCTTTGGCTCAAAAACCAGCTTTCAGCTCATTGAATTGCCAAAAAATCAAGGTAAAGGCGGCGCTTTGAAGGCCGGCGTGGCCGCCGCCACCGGGGATTACATCCTAACCGTGGATGCAGATATGGCTACCAAACCCAACGCCCTGTTTAAATGGCTCAAGGAATTACCGGGTAAAACTTTCCCCGAAAACGAAATTCTGATTGGTTCCCGAGAGCACGAAAAATCAGCAGTCAAAGGGCAACTCCTACGACGTTTTGCCGGACTGATTTTCAATTTTATAATCCAACTTTTTACGAATCTTCATCTTTCCGATACCCAATGTGGCTTCAAGCTCTACCCGCGTGAAAATGCTAAGCGATTATTTGCGGATTTAGGGACCAATGGCTGGGCACACGATGTGGAATTACTCTATGCGGCACGCTTGCAGAATACTCCGATACGGACGATGCCTGTAGCTTGGGAACACCAAGAGGATTCCAAGATTTCATTGTTTTCTGATAGTCTCAAAATGTTTGGTCAGACTATCATGATCTCGACTCGACTCAACTGGCGCCATTTCATCCAACAACCATTGCGTGATTTGACTGCTCGAACCAGTGGTGGAGGTAAAGAGCCATCTTGGTACCGCTTGCTTTTTGTCGTGCTAAGCCTGGCATTGCTAATTGGGATGCCGATGATGAGCTTCGATTATGGGATTACCGGGGATGAAGAGCTGCAAAAGACTTACGGCGAACTCATCCTCAAGCATTTTGAAACGGATGGGGAGTACGTGAATAAAGACGATGAGAATGCACTTAATTACAAGAACTTGTATTACTACGGTGGCCTTTTTGACTACGTAGCAGCTTGGATGAACGAACACGTCGGAGGGCTTGACCCTTACGATATGCGGCATTTGCTCAATTCGCTGGTAGGCTTCTTGATGATCTTTTTTACCGGCCTCCTGGCGCGTGAGTTGACAGGGAGTTGGCGGATGGCCTTCTTTGCTATATTGTTTATGGCCTTATCGCCCCGAATATTTGGGCACTCGATGAATAATCCGAAAGATATACCCTTTGCGGCCGCTTATGCCTTTACCTTATTATACCTGATTCGCTTTATCAAACAATTGCCAAGGCCGGGCAGCAAAACGGTGGTGATGCTCACTATCGGAATTGCGGCCGCTATCAACGTGAGGGTAGGTGGTATTTTGCTGATTGCTTATTTTGGTTTGTTCGTTGGTATAGCGTATTTGCTGCAGCCAGAACTCCGCAAATTGCTCAGTTCGCCCGGCAAAGTAGGCCGGATTGTCCTGATTGGCGTTTTGGTAGCCGTGTTAGGCTATTTCGGTGGAATGTTATGCTGGCCATATGCACAACAAGCTCCCTTGACCAATCCTTTCAAGGCTTTGAGTGAGATGTCGAATTTCTCAACGAGTATTCGCATGTTGTTCGAAGGAGAGCACCTCTGGTCGGATGAGCTACCGTGGTACTATATTCCTAAGTGGGTAGCAATTTCGGCTCCCTTGTTTGCTTTACTGGGGCTACTTTTCTTTGTTGGGTTCTTTATCATACGATTCAAAAAAGAAGATCTACTGCCTTTGGCTTTTGTAGCCTTTACAGCGATTTTCCCGGTAGCCTATGCGATTTATAAGGAATCTTCGCTATACGATGGGATGCGCCACTTTCTCTTCATTTTCCCGGTTTTGATCGTTTTGGCGGTGTGGGGATGGGACCAGTTGATACGTTTACCCAAAATGCGCTGGCCCGCAAGTGGTGTATTGGTGTTGTTGATGGTTTTACCCGCTTTTTGGATGATCAAAAATTACCCTTATCACTATATCTATTTCAACGAGTTATCCGGTGGCGTCAATCGTGCCTACGCGTATTATGAGACGGATTACTGGATGAATTCTATTAAAGAAATGAGTGATTGGATGATAGAAAATGTGCCTGCGATCAAAGGCGGCGATACGATTATGGTACAATCCAATTGTTACGTACCAGCAGCTCATTATCTAACCAAGCGTTACAAAAATGCCCGGGTGCGCTACGCGCGCTATAATGATCGTCACCGTAATGAAGGCGATTATTTTATGTTCATTTCACGATTCGTCAATAAAGACTTAATGAAAAACGAGGCCTGGCCTCCGGGCGAGGTGATTTACGAAGCTAAGGTGGGCGACATTACTATTGGAGCAATTACTAAACGAGCACCAGAGTTGTATGATTATCGTGCTGCTGAGGCGGAGAAAAAACGTGATTTTGCCGCTGCAGCCAGTTTTTACGAGCAAGCATCGCAGCAGCATCCAAATAATGAAACGGCCTGGTTTGGTTTGGCCAACGCCCATTTGCAACAGCGTAATTTCCCGCAAGCCAAGACTGCGATCGACGAATTCATTAAGTTATCCGATACCCACGTCAATGGGCAGTTTGCTTTAGCTTTGTACCATTATAATCTCAATCAAGTGGAAGAGGCGAAAAAGGTACTACAACGTTTGACGCGTCTTAACTATAAGTATAACGCTTCCTATTATTATCTCGCACTGATCTATGCGCGCGAAAACAATACCGCTAAGTTGGCAGAAACCTTGGAAATGTATGATTCGACCGGTGGCCGTTCACCCCAGATATACGATATGGGTATTCAAGTATTCGCGCAAACTGGTGATCGTGGAAAGGAATTGTACTTCAAGGCCAAAAAACTATATTTCCAACAGCAATATCAGGAGGCCTATAATACTATTCAGCAAGCAACTACTGTAGCCCCAGATTATGAGGTGGCCCAAAAATTTAGAACGCAATTTGAAGAACAACTCGGAGTTAAGCAAAAGTAGCCAATACAATGGATTTAAAAGAACTTGAAAGTGGCGTAGACCCCTCCACGCATTGGTACTATCAATCAAAGAAAGTACCGCTGTTTCGTTATTTTCAACGCTTAGCGCAGCGGCAGAAAAAGAAGTTGACGGTTATTGATTTTGGTTCTGGTTCCGGCTTTTTTGCCTATGAGCTACTCAAAGCCTTTCCCGAATTGATAGAAGATGTTTTGCTGATCGATATTGGCTATACTGAGGCCGAGATGGCGGAGACTAAAAATGCACCAGTCAAGAAATTGCGTTTCATCCCCGAAGGCATTAATGATTCTATTATCATCATGATGGATGTGTTGGAACATATCGAGGATGACTATGCGATCCTGCGGGATATCAAAAGCAGGTTGGGATACAATGCCCACTTTTTTATTACGGTGCCAGCCTTCATGAGTGTGTGGTCTAGCCACGATGTCTACCTAGGACATTATCGACGCTACACGATTCCGATGGTTAAAAAGTTATTGGTAGAAACAGATTGTACCATCCAAAGCCAATACTATATCTATGGTTCTATCTTTCCGCTTGTATGGATGGTTCGCCGCCTGAAGCGGAATGAAGAGAATATGAGTAATCCTGAATCATCGGATATGAAACCCTTGCCTGGCCCAGTCAATTTCCTACTTAAGCAGTACAACAGCTTCGAAATGAACTTCCGCAAAGCCAATAAGTTATTTGGCTTAACATGTGTAGCTGAAGGCGTTTTGAAGAATTAGGAGAATTAATGCTATTATTTTAGATGGAAGGTAGATTTGATTTGATCCAATTTCGGGCTTTGAGGGTGGGACCCTCCCTCAGCCACCACCGCCGACCGATTTGGTCGCAAATTGGAGCAAATATATAGCTCACCGGTCTTTACCGATGATCAGTTATGGTAAATTGCCGCGCTTTGTTCATTTTGGCCAAAAGACAATGATTGCGTCAATATCTATAGATTCCGGAGAAGGGCAAATTCCACAAATCAGGTAGGGAAATTTTGCGATTATGCTGTTTTTTGTCGCAAAGAAGACATTTGAGAGGTGGTAATTGCCTAATTCCGAAAAAACTCCTCCACTTTTGAAAGAGACCTAGTCGTAGTAATTGTCTTCTTAAGGTACCACCAAAGGATAATTTTTCGAACTACCCACGATTTTCAACCAATAAAGCCCTGATGGCAAATGGGCGTCCACTTGTACTTGATAATCAATGCCGGGGGATTGTTCTGTTGGTCGTTGCCAAACAATCTGTCCTAAACTATTATAGAGTATCAATCCATTGGAAATGCTTTGGTCAGAGCGGACCGTAATCCAGCCATGTTGTGGAAAAGGATTCGGAAAATCCACTCTAAATTCGGGCTCAATAGAAGGCATTTGTGTTGAAACGGTTAAAGTATCATTTAGACTCAAATAGGCTACAAAACCGTCATGATCGGATACTCGAAAAGGAACAAAGGAATTAGAGGTTAAGCTTGAGGGCGCATCGGCATTGCCGCGTGCATACTGCAATTCACTAAAACTCATCCCCGTAAAGGTTGAACTTGTCAAGCAATGATCAAGAATCTGAGCGTTGCCCCGAAAAACATAGGAGTAGCGCTGCAGCGGATCGCTAATCTCCGCGGAGCGATTCACTAGTGGTTCTTCCACAATATCCTGCACTGGAAATTGAGCACCGAGCGAAGGTGTACCCATAATTTGATTGAGCACATCAACGTAACCATCCGAAAATTCGAAGGCATTAAAGTCGCCCACTACAATCAAATTGGAACCGGTTAAGTCACGAACCATATTCGCAACTGAAACCGATTGCTCGTAGCGCTTGGTACGGACAAAATTAGCGCTATTGCCTTCGATACCGTTGAGCGAACGGAGGTGCACGTTCAGTACACTGACGGGCGTCGGCGGTTCGGTATTAAATTGGCCTTCCAGTAAAATTGGTGGCCGATCGTGGAGTAAACCACCGGTACTTAACAGTTCGTCAGCTCCCCATTGTTGAATGCTAATGTTGGTGACGGTTGGGCGCACTAAAAATCCTAAATTGATCGGAAAATCGCCATTGCCAACCTCTAAGTAGGCGTCGTATTGTAAATCAGGCCTTTGGTCGGTGATTTCAGCAGCTAATTCATTGAGTGCAGAGAGGCTGCCAACCTCTTGTACGGCAACGATATCGGGGGCCTGTAATTGCTCGATAACGTAGCGCGCCAATTTAAACCGCCGGGCGGGATAATCTGATTCATCTTCAAAATACAGATAGCAATTCAGTGAAGCTACGGTAGCTTCCGTTGGCAAAGGAGCACGAACGGGTTGGGTGCTGGGTTGATTATCGACTGTGTAAGAGGAAGCGAGCAACTGATAAGATCCACCCGCAAAAGTGAGCACGCCTTCTGCTTCGATCGGCTGTAAAGCATGAATATCTGTCTGATTGATCCAACGAAGGTTGATTTGAAAGAGCTCAGGGTTATTATCCCAGACGGGTAAATTACTTTGGCCGGGGTAAGCGATACCCGCTTCGCGAAAGGGACGTTCTGTTAGAGGACGAGCGATGGTAGAGACAATGCCTTCACCGAAAATAGGGCTAACGGTGTGGCCATTGGTCAGGCTGACGCGCATACCCTCAAGCCGTTCTAAGTCATGGATGGGTTGGGCAATATCCGTTGGAAACTGAGCATCCAAAGGGTAGGAAGCCGGTAAAGTTACACCGGTGGAGTCGAGCTGGATAATCAATTGATCTGGCCCAAATTCTGTGAGATTGAAGTACTCTTGAATGAATCCGGTTACGGTAACGAGGTCGCCAACATTGAGTCCCGAAGGGGTATCGGTATACACCATAATGCCGTCCGAACTAAGGTCATCATTATCGATACGCTCGGGTGGGCACTGGATGAAAAATCGATCCGAGGTAACGTAGGTAACAATGTTTCTTTTACTGGTTACCAGCTGATTAATATAAGGGCTGGCGTTGGTATTGGATTGGATTTCCCAGATTTCGAGTTCAGGTTGGGCCGCTAGTGGAAGTATTACCAAAATCATCAACCAAAGAAGACAGAAGAATCGTTTATCTTGCATAGAATCAATGTGGATCATATTCATATTGAATTTGAAGGTCAAAATTAAACATTATTGCGCTCAGACTATTTATTCTACATGACAAATACTAAATCTTCTTTCTTCGATCGTGCGTACAACCCGGTGTTACAAGCTGCCATCATTTTTGTTGCCGGAATAGTAACAACGCTAGGGGCGAAATTGGTGCATTGGACAGGATTAATTGAGGTAGGAGAACGTTTCCCTTGGTTAACCGCAGCGTCCTATATGCTCTTTTTTGCATTATTCAATAGTGTGTTTAGTCTTTCTAGCCCAAATCTCAACAAATATTGGGGCCGTTCGATGTTTTCCTTCGGAGGATTGGCGGTAGCCTCTGGGCTGATGGCTTATCTATTCTCATCGATTCCGATTCGAGAAGCGGGTTCTTACAGTTGGATTTATGTGGTGTTGACCTTTGGTTACTTAGTGTTTCTGTCGATTATGGGATTTATGAAACGCATCGTAGAATTTGCGGAGCGAGAGGAGTGGTCACGTCCAAAGAAGCGGCGGAACAAATAGATGTTATACTCTTGTGATGGCTTTGTGAGGATTAGTGAAGGTGGTTAGATTATTTTTGTATTGATAATTAACCACATGTCGTATTAATGATGCTGTTAAAAGGTAATAAAATGAAATTAATACTAATTTTTTCCTGGCTGATGGCAATGCTGAGCTGTTCTCCACAGTCTTCTAATGTAGCGAGCCATGATGATCAGATGAACAAACGGCCTACTGTACTAGTAGTGCAAGGGGATACGATTCCCAAAATTGAGAAAAGTATCGAGGAGTGGCAATCTCAATTAACGGATAAAGAATTTTACGTTTTACGTGAAAAAGGTACCGAACGTGCCTTCAGCGGTGATTTGTGGAATCATAAAGGAAAAGGCACTTATGTCTGTGCCGGCTGTCAGTTGCCATTATTTACGTCTGATACTAAATTTCGATCCGGCACTGGCTGGCCAAGCTTTTGGCAACCCGTTCAGGCTGAGCATATTCTGGAAGAAGAAGACTTGAGTTACGGTATGCGGCGGGTCGAAGTGATGTGCGGACGCTGCGAAGGGCATTTGGGGCACGTCTTCCCCGACGGACCAGAGCCAACTGGACTGAGATATTGTATCAATAGTGTCTCTTTGGACTTTGTGGATAAAAACGCAATGAGTTCGGAAGAAAACTAACTGATTGTACAGATCATTTGCTCTTGAAAAGTGCCAATCCATCGATCGATGGATTGGCACTTTTTGTTTGAAGTTGGTAAAGAAGATTGATGATTTTATTTCCTAATGAAAAATAATGGCATTAGTCAGAGCCCATACATTCCTCCGAAGGATCCTAGTAAAACATTGTCCCCTTATTTCTGTTATCAATTTTATTATTTCCTAAAACGGTAAGGTGTACTTTCTCCACCTTTTTATCAAAAAAAATAATTTTCAATCCCTAAAATAGACCAAGAGTAGAATGTTAAATGATGAATTTTTATAAAATAAACCAATTACGCTGTGCAATAAGCGGTGATATTGTACCAGAAGCCGATTTTTTTGTCCAACAATATGATTTTTTTTAATATTTATTAGTAATCTTCTCAATAGTTTTATTACATTTACGAAGTCGTTTGAACGGCATCCAAAAGTTGTGAGTTTTCTCGCACAATTCTATTCCAAAAACCTTTACAACCAAGAACATATACTTGAAAAATAATGGCAATGTTTTTGCTAAGATTTTTCCTGTGATCCCTTGAACAATGGATTGAAATCGAGAGTTCCTCTCAGATTTTAGCCCCCATCCCATAGCATAAATTAATAACTATCTACTGGCCATTGAATGTATCTATTGGCATACTAATGCTGTAGTCGTATAGCGTTTGTATGTCCACTGTTCTCAACGCATGAGAATATTATTGAATGTAAGCACACTTTAAGAACCTAAAAAATTGAAACCTTATGAATCGCATCTTTTTGTTTTTGGCTGTAATGATGATGGCACAGGTTGTTACGGGACAAAAGATGGAGGTCTTGGCAGATCAAATCGAATTCGGATATGACGTGGCTAGTTTTTCCGAAGGCTTATTGAGAGTAAAAAATGGGCAACTATGGGGCTATATGGACGAGCGCGGCCAGTGGGCCATAGAGGCGCGTTACAATGATGCAAAAGACTTTTCTAACGGTCTCGCAGCAGTGAAGATCGGCAACAAATACGGCTACATCAATACCGCTGGAGAATTAGTTATTCCCGCTCGTTTTATTGATGCTCAAGATTTTCAGGAAGGCGTTGCTCAGGTCGTATTTCGACAGAAGAAACGTGGCTACATCAATCAACATGGCCAGATCATTATTCCACCAGTGGCTGATTATCAATGCATTGACGGAGAAGTCTGTTCTAATGGCCTAATCAAAGTCAAAGGGAATGGTAAAAAATATGGATTTATTGATAAGAGTGGAGCAGTGGTTGTTCCAATCAAATATGATCGTGCATATGCCTTTATTGCTGGCTTAGCGGCCGTAACGGTAAATAATCGTGTTGGCTTCGTAGATCAGATGGGAGAGATGGTAATTAAACCTCAATATCAACTGATTAAGCGATTCAGCAATGGCTATACTGCTGTTTCCCGCAAAGGAAAATGGGGGTTGATCGACAATGAACAGCAACGCGAAATCATTCCAACGAAATATGAAGACATAGGAAGTGTTCACCACGGTAAATCAGCCGTTAAAGTGCACGAAAAATGGGGCTTCGTCGATACCAATGGTCATATGGTGATCCGACCTCAATTCTGTGAAACAGCACCTTACAATCCCGAGCGAACAGCAGTTTGTATCAACGGTAAGTGGGGCTATATCGACGCTCAGGGCCATATCACTATTGCGCCTCAGTACTCCAACCCTAATCGCAAGGTCAAGACCTTTAACAACGGGATGGAAGTTGCTTTCGTTGGCCACAAATGTGGGATTATAAATACCAACGGTAGTTTTATTGTGAGCCCACGTTACGATTGCATTTATTTCTCCGGTGAGACCCCGGGCTTAGCGCTCGTACGCAATACCGGTGCCCGCAAAACTTATCGACTAGTACAGTTCCGCCAATAAACATAAGTCTTTATCTGACTAACAAAAATCCCCTGTAGTCTGAAACTACAGGGGATTTTTGTATGAAGCAAAGTTAAATGCGGAGCAGATTAGCGAAAGCCAATACCTCGTTTTTGCTCAAGATCTTCTTCGATGAGCTGAAAGTTCGAGATGTCTTCTAATTCAATGGTATGGACTAATTGACGAGTTCGCTGAGCTGCTGGGATATCCGCTAGCCGAAGATTTTGCTGGCGGATGGTCTCTTGCACAATTTTGCGAATGGTGCGGGCATTACCAAAGTAGCGGTGTTTGTTGGTCAATAGTTTATCGATGTAAGCTGAGAGGTGATCTCGAGCCGCAGTGGCAAGCTGCAATTCTTCTTGATCAAACATGATCTCCGCTATTTGTAGCAGCTCTTTATCTTTGTAATCGGGGAAGTGATACTGTTTATCGAAGCGCGAAAGCAAACCGGGGTTAGCTTCTAAAAAGGATTTCATCTCTTCGGGATAGCCAGCTACGATGACCATGAATTCACCGCGTTGGTCTTCCATTTTTTTGAGCAGTGTCTCAATTGCTTCTTGACCGAAGTCACCCTGCCCACCTTTGGATAAGGTATATGCTTCGTCAATGAACAAGCCGCCACCCATCGCTTTTTCGAGAACCTCTCCGGTTTTGATGGCCGTTTGTCCTACGAAACCTGCGACTAGTGATTTGCGATCACATTCTACCAAATGGCCTCTTTCCAGAATACCCAGTGCTTTGTAAATCTGCACCAGCAGTCTGGCTACCGTTGTTTTTCCTGTTCCCGGATTCCCTTTAAAAACGCTATGCAAAGAAAAAGTCTTCTTAATATCCTTGCCAATTTCTTTATAATAGCGCACCAACTTAGTCATCTCATCAACTTCCTGCTTGACCTGATCTAGACCAACCAGTTCGTGCAGTTGCTGTAGTGCATCGTCGAGCAATGCCTCGTCAATGGGTAAGTTGATGTGTTCACCATTATTGAAGCGCATAAATATCCTCTCGACATCTTCCAGCGTCACAGTAGACAGGATCTCTGGATCGAGGTCTTTGAGATTCTGTTGGCTTTGCATCAAGCGAATGGCGAGATTTTGCTTGGACTCGTCAACAATGCCGTTGATATAGCGGGCATTTCCAAAATGCTCATTGCGATTGCGGTAGACCTCTACGAGCTTACGATGGATAAAGGCTCTGGCTTCTCCGTCGATTAAAATACCCCGCTTTTCTGCATTGTAATCAGCTATCGACATCAATTCATCCGGCGAGTAATCCGGGAAATGGATGACATTGCGCAAGCGACTTGAAAGTCCCGGATTAGAATTCATGAATTGTTCCATCTCTTTGGGATAGCCGGCAAAGATGACTGCCAGGTCACCCTCGCCGTCGGATAACTCCTTCAACAGAATTTCCACCACTTCACGCCCAAAGTCTTTGCCATCATCGCCACGGTTGGTCAAGGCATAAGCTTCATCTATAAAGAGAATACCACCACGTGCTTTTTCAATGGCTTTTTTCACCTTCGGTGCAGTTTGACCGATAAATTCGCCTACGAGATCAGAACGGTCTACCTCGTGTACTTTACCGTGTGACAGCAAATCCAAGCTGTGGTAGATTTGACCCAGCATTTTTGCCACGGTGGTTTTCCCCGTCCCTGGATTCCCGGTAAAGACGCTATGCAGATTAAATTGCTGTTGATCTTCGAGTCCTTTGTCCTGGCGAACCTGCAGAAATTGCAAGTAGGTGGCCAGTTCGTTGATTTGCTGTTTTACGGACTTCAAACCAATGAGGCCTTCGAGTTCTTGCTTAGCTTCTTGGAAGTTTAGCTTAGGACGCAAACTAGGAGCCGATTGCCCTTCTTTAGCGGTGATCGAGGTAAGGTAGGGGATAGGCGCGGGATCAGCTTCTTCAGCATTTCCTACTTCGAATGGTACCGCCGCAATGAGTTGATCCATAAAGATAACTTCCAGCATATACTTATCCGAATACCAATAGCCCGGTGTATCGGAACCATAACCGGAATCGAGGACGATGGGTTGTTGCTTGCTTGGCAATTCTTTAAAATAACTCATAAAGGCCTTCTGTTGGCCAGAGTCATTATAAAAATAGAACTGCAGCTCTAAAGGGAATTGCGCAAGATCAGTATGAAGATTTTCTAACCGAATTTCAATATTAATGAAACGCGTATTTGGCGCCGAGAAGGTTTTCAAATACTCCCGCTCTTCTAATGGCTTTCCGGCACGTGGACTCTCAAAAAGACGAATAGAATTGATCTCGAAAAATGGGTTATGAGATTCTGTCACTAGTCCACCTTCGACAATATAAAATGGTGTTTTTCCAACGGTTTCTCCATTGATTTGCACTTCCCATTCGTATTGCCCGGGATGCCACCAGCCGGGATCGGGTGTTCCCCAGCCTTCACGCAAATAAATAATATTTTGCTCCTTGGCTACGACGATCTCCTTTTCCAGACGGCAGATTTGTTGGCCACTATCACGATTGAAACAGTAAAATTCTACTTTCGTATCCCAGTCAAATTCGTCAAATAGCTTATTGTAAAAGGAGAGCTCGCAGTAGATATATCGGCTTTCGATAATGTCGAAAACCTTTCGGTACTTTTTGAGATTTTGGTATAAATTTTCCTTTGACCCAAAGACTTTTAGGTCCTTCAGCTTATAATTGCCACCGTGTGCTTCTTCTCGTTTTTCCTTGAACAACATAAACAGGAGAAATTGTCTTCAAAGATAAGATAAGGCCGCCAGTTAGTGAAATATCCGCCATGCGAAGTGTAGCCTGTTCTTTGATTAAACAGTGAGAAAGTACTGGAAGTTTTAATCCAAAAGCGTAAAATACAGCTGATACTCAAAGCGGTCAAAGAGTTGTAAGCCCTTGAAGTTGATATATTGATGCTTTGATTTTAAGAGCGATTTGAAAGAGCGGTATTGCAAATCGAGGACATCATCGTGCTCTAACAGGCGATCCCAATATTTTTCGTCTACTTCGTGAAAGAAATCTCCCTTTTGCAGTTCTTCTAGCAATATGTCAATCAATGCTTGCGGAGATTTTTCACTATCTAGTTCTATGAGAATATTGATCCAATAAATGGCATCTAGGGGTATACCATTCGGCTTAGTCATTAATGCATCATCGAAAGAGATACGTTCTTGTTTTTGTTTAAATGTGTGCTCAAAAAATTGATAATCAACGATTTGATGAGGTGCTTCGGACTTTTGCCAGAGTTGGACGGACAGTAGAATGATTTCATCATCTTGCGTGGAGGCAGGATTCATATCTTCACTAAGGTTGATCGCCTTGAGTGAATCGAGCTGCAAATTTTGAGGAGATAGAGCGGATGCTGTACGATCAAGAGTTGTTCTTGCACAACTCATAAATACAACAATCAAAATACCGAAGAGGAATAAGAGACTCTTGTAAAAATAATTTTTCAAAGCTGGTTAGGATTCATTTTTCTCTCTTTCCTTCCGTGCAATTTTCTGATCGTTGTTACTTTCGTAAATCGTGTAGTTTTCGTATTTGACTGGATCAACCTCTGCCCAGATATCCTTACCAATATTACAGAGTACAACTAATTCCTGGTAGAGCTTGTTGCCTTGCTGAATCCGTCGCTCAACGGCAATATCGCGATCGGCGACCTTGTCTTGTTGGATATTCAACGCCGTTTCAAAAACACTACACGCATCGCTCACTCGTTTGATGGCATTCTCATTGATCCCTACATCGGCCAGAAAATCAATCTGCTGTCGGGCTACTCGCACCACTCGCCGTCCACAAAAGAGCAACTGAGCATCAGTCATATCACCCATCTTAGCGGTACCAAATTTTCGGTAACGGCCGGAGCGATTATTGAATTTGATAGCAACCCGGGTCATAATACTACGGATGGCAGATTTTAGCTTTTCGGCGGCGGTATATTTTTTCTCAGTAGTTAGCATTTGATCACCGACCAACTCATCATCATCGGGGAGTTGTCGGAATTTCTCGCACATGTTATGAAACTGCTTCAAGCGCTCCAGTTGATAGCCGTATTTTTCAAATTGTTTAATGTCGCGTTTAGCATACTTGATCCGTTCAATGCACTGCAAATAAAGATCAGCGTCGGGGAAATTATACTGGCGATGTACCGCTTGCTTTTTCATACGAATGAGGATGTGTTTAATAGCGTAAATGAGATTTCAATGTACAGATTTTTCATTTTACAAACAAAAAATTGGCAAAAAATACACAAAAATAAAGTGTTTAAAACTATTTTTTACTCAGTTGGAATTTTCCTTGATGTGATTTATGGAATTTTACCTTTTCCGGAATCTATAGATGGTAGAGAGAGACGGTAGAGCAGGCGGGCGGATCACGATCACCTGATTCAAAATCAGGTGATCGTGATCTCCGCACTGCGCTGCTGATTCTAAACTATCGCCGCCTTAGGCGGCAATTTTCTTTAACCACCAAAATTTCCACCACATGACCTACAAAGAAAATACCGTCTACCACATCTATAATCAAGGTAACAACCGCCGTAAAATCTTCTATTGCGATCGCCACTACCGTTATTTTCTGGAAAAAATGCAATGTCACTTACTACCACACGGGGATTTGATAAGTTATTGCTTAATGCCGAATCACTTCCATTGGCAGTTCTATGTGCGGCGATTGGAAGCACCTTTTGCGAAGCATGCCCTGCGGATGGGCAAGCCCACCCATCCGCAGCCAATCGGACGCGGAAAGATCGTGTACCGATCGCTGAATGATTCTTTGGGTATTATGCTGCGTTCGTATACCCGAGCGATTAATAAGGAAATGGGCTGGAGTGGTTCGTTGTTTCGCAAACGAACCAAGGCCAAAACAACTTGGGACGAGGAAGAAGAAGCCCAAATAGGTAAACCACATACACGGCCTCCTATGCCTAATACTTATTTAGAGACTTGTTTCAATTACATTCACCTTAATCCGGTGGAAGCTGGTTTGGTAACCCAAGCACAGGATTGGAAATACTCTTCTTACCGAGATTATTTCTACCAAAAGAAAGACAGCCTTTGCCAACTTGAACTAGGCCGACAATGGATACCAGAGGTGAACAATGATACAGCTGAAAGTAAGCTTACTCCCGCAGAATTTCGCGAGAGATAACCAGCTTCTGGATCTCAGAGGTGCCTTCACCGATTGTACACAGCTTGGAGTCTCGGTAGAATTTCTCTACAGGAAATTCCTTAGTATAACCGTAACCGCCGTGAATTTGTACGGCTTCGGTTGAAGCTTCCACGGCTACTTCCGAGGCATAGTACTTGGCCATGGCAGATTGCTTGGTAACCTTCTTATTCTGATCTTTGAGCGTACCAGATTGGCGGGTAAGTAGCTCTGCGGCTTGAATCTTTGTCGCCATGTCCGCTAGCTTGAAGCTGATTCCCTGGAATTTTGCAATAGGTTGTCCGAATTGATGGCGCTCCTTGGCGTACTTTACCGAAGCTTCGTAAGCCCCCTTGGCAATACCTAAAGACAAGGCTGCAATTGAAATACGACCACCGTCCAGGATTTTCATGGACTGAATAAAACCTTCTCCCTCTGAGCCCAACATTTGACTCTTATGTAGTCGGCAATTATCAAAAATCATTTCTGCCGTCTCAGAAGCACGCATCCCCAATTTGTTTTCTTTTTTGCCGGCTTTGAATCCGGGAGTGCCGCGCTCAACAATGAAGGCAGACATTCCGTGGCTATCGAGGAGCTCTCCAGTACGAACGATGACCACCGCAACGTGACCAGAAATGCCATGAGTGATCCAACATTTTGTACCGTTGATGACGTAGTAATCACCGTCACGCTCAGCGACACACTGCATGCGCCCGGCATCGCTACCAGTATTAGGTTCAGTCAAACCCCAGGCGCCGATCCACTGGCCGGTGGCTAGTCGGGGAAGATATTTTTGTTTTTGTTCTTCGCTGCCAAATTGCAAAATATGATTAGTACAAAGGGAATTGTGAGCAGCTACTGATAAGCCAATAGAGCCACAAACCTTAGCAATTTCTTCGATTACAGTAATATATTCTTGGTAGCCCAAACCGGCACCGTCGTATTGCTCGGGAACGAGCACGCCCAGAAAGCCTTGCTCTCCGAGTTTGTGCATTAAATCAATGGGAAAATGTTGACTCTCATCCCAATCCATCACATTGGGTAAGATATACTGCTGCGCGAAGTCCCGCGCACTTTCTCGAATGATTTGAAGATTATCCGTTGAAGTGGCAACGTTCATATTGAGTTCAAGGTTTTAAGCCGCTGGGAGGCGACGATATTGGAATTAATTTGGTTGAATTTGGTCGTACAAAAAACAAAGATATTGAAAAAAAAAGTGCAATTGAACACCTCAGAATTAATTAGTTGAAAACCATAATACAAACAGACAATTCGTCTTTGAGTTTAAGTTGAAACGTATAAAATTCTGCATTCGCTTCTTTTTGCAATATGGTAAAAATAAATATGCATAACCCACCTTGATCACAGAGACTTTTTGCATGAACTTTGCGTCTTATTTTGGTGTAATATAGACACTAAGCCATTGTCCTTCAATCATCAAAGCATAAAGTATCATTAAACGAAGGCGATGCAATGAAGAACTGAAAGCATGTTCTGTGAAACAAAACGGCACTTGATCGTAATTTTGCTTGTTTCGGTCGAGATTGCCGGTTCTCTAATTTGGTTTTTATATAAAATTGAATTCGTAACCTATGAAAAGATTATTTGTTTCAGAACCCACGAAAACCTTTTTGAAAATGAAATCGAGCCAACGCCTGCTGACTGCGCTCTTTTTTCTGCTTATTAATACTGCTCTAGTTGTTGCTCAGGATTTGGTTTCAACCAAAGGAGTAGCTGAATCAATTGCTTCTTCTACGGAAACTAGAAATCAAACAATATTCCAAAGTCTGGATGAAGTCAGTACTTTGCGAATGACGATTACAACGAATATCAATGAGCTGATTACTAATAAATTTACCGATGATTATCGTCCGGCGACCATCTCGTATGAATCTGATGGTCAAGCCTATGTCTTTGAAGCTAAGGTACGTACCCGTGGTAAATTTCGTCGTAAAACTTGCGACTTCCCACCATTGAAGCTTAAGTTCAATAAGAATGACTTGCGCATTCTCAATATGCACGATGACCACAAATCATTGAAGCTGGTGACGCACTGCCTTGAGGATGAGGAGGATGCAGGGCAATATCTGGTCAAGGAGTACCTGGCGTACAAAATGCTGAATACATTAACACCTCACAGCTTCAGAGTGAAGTTTGTTGAAGTGGTGTATACGGATGTCAATAATCCAAGTTTTCAGCAGACGCAATTTGGATTTTTGATTGAGAACACGGATGAAATGGCCGAACGCCTGGAAGGCGTTGAATGTGAGGATTGCTACAATTTATCTACATCAGTAATGGCTACTCGCTATCAGCATCTATTGTCTATGTTCCAGTTCATGATCGGTAATGCAGACTGGAATAGCAAAATGATGCATAATGTAAAAGTGGTTCAGCGTACTGATGGAAAAACCTTGATGGTGCCTTACGACTTTGACTTTTCGGGAATGGTCAATGCGCCTTATGCAAAACCTAATCCGGATTACAATCAACTGACCGTTCGTCAGCGTATTTATTTCAATAAAGTAGAAGATATTAAAGAGGTTAAGCCTCTGATTCGTTACTTTAAAGCCAATAAAAAGAGTTTGCTCCACGTTGTAGAGTCCTGTGAATTGCTGACCAAAAGGAGTAAAAAAGACGTTTTGAAATACCTTAGATCGTTCTTCGATATTTTGGAAAATGACGAAGCTAGTTATCGAGCCTTTGTCAAAGATCGGATATAAGATAAGATGATCAGTTGCGATTGATACAGAAGCTTTTCTCTAAATTTGTAAATAAAATCATATAGCATTTTTATACAATTTTTCATTAGCTCTAGTCAATCGCGACTGATAACATAATGCTTAAAACAACTCAAATCTCTTTAACTTCAATAATGGATTGTAAACGCTCACTGCTTGCAACTGCCTTGCTATGGTTGTCCGTTTCGGTCATTGGCCAAACTCAGCAATCACATCTCGACTTGCAGCAATCTTTACCACCAACTATTTTCCAACATTTTGCTCAGGATCAGGATAGTCTGATTCCCCATATTACGCTCCGGGCTAATTTTGTGGGACTCATGTCTAACAAGTCCGACGAAAAGTACCGCCCAGCGGAGTTGACTTGGGAAATGGGAGATAGCACCTTCAATTGGAAAGTCAAGGTGTGTCCACGTGGGAAATCCCGTAAGCGTATGTGTGATATGCCGCCTTTGCGCGTCAAGTTTTCCAAGAAAAAGCTGCGTAAAAACGGCCTCCGGGCTTATTTCAATAAGCTGAAACTGGTAAACTTCTGCAAGTCCGGTAAGCGCTACCAATCCTATGTGATGCGTGAATACCTCGTCTACAAGTTGTACAATATCTTGACGGATCATAGCTTCCGGGTACAGTTGTACCAACTCACTTACCAAGACTCTTTGGATCGCATTGAATCAAAGACCCACTATGGATTTTTTATCGAAAATTCTGATGAATTAGCGAAGCGGATGAATGCACGGGAACTAAAGAAATTTGCTTGTAACCGGGATTCGGTAATCAGCTTCAACTACGATCTCATGTGTATGTTCCAATACATGATTGGTAATACGGATTGGAAATTAGATATGCTCCATAATGTCAAAAACCTGAAGCATCGGGTGGATGGGACTTACATTCCGGTACCTTATGATTTCGATTTCTCGGGCATTGTAGATGCTAATTATGCTCGACCTAATGCGGAATTAGACCAAACGGATATTCGGCAGCGAGTTTATATGGGAGATTGTTCAAAACACCACGAATTGAAACCCGTGATTGATCATTTCTTAGCGCACAAGGAAGAAATCTTGCAGTACTGTGAAAATGCAGAGTACCTGACGAAGTTCGAGCGCAAAGACATTATTCAATTTATCAAATCATTCTATCGCATCATTGAAAGTCCGCGCAAGTTCAAGCGGAATGTTCACTAAACCACATTAGTGGATTTCTGAAAAGGCTTTATTCTAAACTTTGTACACTATTGTAAATCGTTTAGAATAAAGTCTAATAACCGTATTTGTCTTTCCAATTAGTTTGTAAGCTGCGGCGGATTTTGTCTTCACTGGGATTTTGGCCAGGTTCGTAGAACTTTTGGGCCTTGATCTCTTCGGGGAGAAATTCGTGTTCTACAAAGTTTCCAGCGAAATCATGGGCATATTGATACCCTTTGCCATAGTCCAGGTCGCGCATGAGCTTGGTTGGTGCATTGCGGATGGATAAGGGAACGGGTAAATTGCCCGTCTCGCGCACCAGCTTTTGTGCCTGTTTGATGGCGAGATAAGTTGAATTACTCTTAGGAGAAGTAGCCAAGTAGACGGTGGCCTGCGATAAGATAATTCGAGCCTCGGGCAGCCCCACGGCTTGCGCCGCCTGAAAAGCTGTAGTGGCCATCAATAAGGCGTTGGGATTCGCCAACCCAATGTCCTCCGAAGCGGCGATAATCATTCGCCGCGCGATGAATTTAATATCTTCTCCACCTTCGATCATGCGTGCCAGCCAGTAGACCGCAGCATTAGGATCACTGCCTCGTATCGACTTAATGAAGGCCGAAGCAATATCGTAATGTTGTTCTCCTCCTTTGTCATAAATAGCAATATTCTGTTGAATCATTTCGCTCACCAATTCATCCGTGATGGTCAGACCCGCGATTTCGGCCTCGGGATGATTACAAACTAATTCCAGAATGTTGAGGAGTTTACGCGCATCACCACCCGAGTAGCGTAATAAGGCATCGTAAGCCTCGACTTTAATTTGCTTCTTACTGAGCAATTCATCTTTAGCTAATGCTCGGTCGACTAAAGAAATGAGCTCTTCCTTACTGTGGTGCTGCAAAGTATAAACTTGACAGCGGGACAATAGCGCGGAAATTACCTCAAAGGATGGATTTTCGGTAGTGGCACCGATCAAGGTCACCACTCCGCGTTCCACGGCGCCCAGCAAAGAATCCTGCTGAGATTTACTGAAGCGATGGATCTCATCGATAAAGAGGATAGGATTGGGGCGATTGAAAAACTGCTGATTCTTCGCCTTAGTGATCGTTTCCCGAATGTCTTTCACCCCGGAATTAATAGCGCTGAGTGTGTGAAATGGTCGTTGCAACTGGTTAGCAATGATACTCGCTAAGGTCGTTTTACCGACACCGGGCGGCCCCCAAAGAATAAATGAAGGGATATTTCCCGATTCAATGGCTTGCCGCAATACGGCTCCCGGACCTACCAAATGGCTTTGCCCAATATAATCTTCCAGTGTTTTGGGGCGCATGCGCTCCGCGAGAGGTGCACTCATCAGCAATCATTTTTGTAAAGGTAGAGATAGAATTTTTTTAAAAAAAATAATACCCATACCCAACCTCTTAAAGGAAATGGCCGTGTATCCATTTGAAAATATAAGCTAACGGGTAGATCAGCCCATAATCTTTATTCTAAAACTAACTATCCACTAAAATAATTCTATGAAAAAGATGATGACTTTCCTTCCCCTCTTGTTCTTTCTGAACCTGTTAGGAGCTATGAATCAAAACGTTAACCTTTCTGGTGTCCTCGAGGACCACACAGGGGCTGCCATAAGTAACGCAGCCATCAATATTAAGGTATCTAACGGTTGGATTGCTTACTCAAATACTGTGTATACTGATAGTTTTGGTAACTATTCTGATACCATAGTTCTCCCGGATACCATGAACTTTGCCGAACTTACTATCAAAACTAACGCTTGTACTACGATTGCGCTACTGACTGAATATAGAACTTGGGAGCCAATTCCTGCTTCGGATTATGTCGCGTTAAACTGCCCCTCACCATCGTCTTGTCAAGTTGAAGCTGTTTTAAATAATTCTATTCTGCTCATCGAGGCTAGTGGTAGTGGAGGCGTACCACCTTACAGTTTCTTATGGAATACCGGAGAAACAACCTCAAACATCTCTCCACCCAATTCAGGATGGTACAGCGTCACCCTGACGGATAGTGAAGGCTGTACGACTGCAGATAACATCTTTGTTTATCACCCTAATTATTGTGATGTTGAAATTGTGTACACTCAAAACGATATGCTCAATGCTAATCCGGTTTTTGGGAATGGCCCAATTAGCTATTTATGGTCGACTGGTGAAACGACCAATAGTATTGTGCCTTCTGTCGCTGACTCATACATTGTAACAATTACAGCTAGTGACGGGTGCATGAGTAGTGATACCATTTTCTTTGATCCTGATTTGGTGGATAGTTGTAGTGTCTCGATTGATGTTTATCAAGACGGTGACATGTTGCATGCTGCTGCAATTGGGATAGAACCATTTTTATACAATTGGAATACTGGCTCGATATCCAGTAGCGTCTGGCCAGATTCTATTGGTGACTATTGTGTAACAGTGACCGATTTTACTGGTTGTACGACTACTGCATGTCATACGGTTGAATACCTCTGTAATCTGGATTTTTGGCTAGATATTAACGATTCTCTCTTAACTATCGAGCCTATTATTACCGAAGGAACACCGCCCTTTACGTATAATTGGAATACTGGAGAGACGACTCCATCCATTCAACTTACGGCGACGGGTTTATATAATTTAACCATAACTGATGCTAATGATTGTACATATGTCGGTGGGACATACTTTAACGCTAGCTATCATTGTGGAGTAAGCCTTTATTTAACTGAGGATACGCTCTTGCAAACAACGAATTTATATGGTGAAGCTCCATTTACTTATGCTTGGAGCACCGGTGAGACGACGACCAGTATTGCTCCAACCGAAGCCGGATACTATAGTGTTACGATCAATGCGAGCAATGGATGTGTAAATGGCGATACGATTTACTATGACCCTGATTTACTAGATAGTTGTAGTGTTTCTATCGTGGCCTACCAGGGAGGTAATGTACTGTCAGCCTCTGCCAGCGGAGAGGCACCATTTAACTATAGTTGGGATACCGGCTCGTCATCTAATTATATTTGGCCGGATTCAAACGGTGTTTACTGTGTAACGGTAACGGATACCTACAGTTGTTCCTCGACAGCTTGTTACACGGTGACAAATATGTGCGATTTAAACTTTTGGTTATCGATTAATGATTCCCTTTATACTATTGAGCCTAACAACATTACGGGAGGCACACCACCCTTCACTTACAATTGGAGTACCGGAGAAACCACGCCATCCATTCAACCAACGGTAACTGGTTATTATCTTTTAACAATAACGGACGCTTACGGTTGCACCGTTACCAGATCGAGGTATTTTGATTATAGCGACTATTGTGGGGTAAGTGTTTATTTGACGGAGGATACGCTTTTGCAAACAACGAATTTGTACGGTGAAGCACCTTTTACTTATGCCTGGAATACAGGAGAGACTACCTCAAGCATTGCTCCAACCGAAGCCGGGTACTACAGTGTCACGATCAACGCGAACGATGGCTGTACCATTGGTGATACGATCTACTATGATCCGAATTGGATTGATAGCTGTGACGTTACCTTAACGCTTAGTCCAAACGGTAATTACTTATCTGCTTCTGCTAGTGGTGTAGCACCTTTTAGCTACAATTGGAACACTGGTTCGACTTGGAGTACTATTTGGCCGGATTCAAACGGTGTTTACTGTGTAACGGTGGTCGATTCCTATGGATGTACCGCGACAGCCTGTCAGAACGTTACGAGCATTTGTAATATGGTAGTAGACATTTTTTATAATAATGATTCTATCGCCTTACTTGATACTGATATCTTGATACCCGGCACCGCTCCGTATGTTTATAATTGGAGTACCGGAGAAACAACCGCGAGTATTATCCCGACTACCCCGGGGGTATACTATTTGACCGTGACTGATGCCTACGGTTGTTCAGATACAGATGCATTCTATTTCGACCTTAATGATTATTGTGACGTCAATATCAATGTAACCCCAGATGATGATCTTAATGCCTCCGCCTATGGCGCTGATCCATTAACCTACCTTTGGAGTACTGGAGAGACAAGTTCAACGATTGATCCACCCAGTGTTGGCGTCTATGCAGTGACCATTACGGCTAGTGATGGATGTGTAAGTGCAGATACCTTATTTTACAATCCTGGCCTGATTGATAGTTGTACCGTCTTAGTAGAGACCCATCAAAATGGGTATTGTCTTCAAGCCTACGGTAGCGGTGAAGCCCCCTTATCGTATACTTGGAATACGGGGGCAACGGGGACTTATTTTTGTCCGGGGGCTAATGGCCAGTATTGTGTGACCATGACGGATAGTACGGGCTGTACCGCCACGGCTTGTGGGACTATTTCTGCCTATTTAGATTCTTGCGAAGTAGTCATTGTTGATTCTATTGCTGGCGAACTCATGGCTTTACCATCGGGCAGTGTGGCTAATTCTTACAACTTCTTGTGGAGTACCGGAGATACTTTACCTTCGATTACTAATGTATTACCAAATCAAACCTACTGCGTCACGATCACTAACAGCTACGGCTGTGAAGCCTCAGATTGCTTTACAACGAATTTCAATGGGCCATCCCTCAGTGGTTACGTGAGCTTAGAAAATATGCCATCGGCAAATATAGACGAAGCAATAGTACAATTATTTGAATACAACCAAGGGGCTGGCGGTATGGAAATGATTGCCAGCACACCCTTGGTGGATGGTAACTTTGCCTTCTTAGACATTCCAGTAGGCGACTATTTGCTACGTGCGATGTTAGGTGAAGCGGATCCAAATACCGAAACCTTCCTGCCAACTTATAATAACCATGAACTATGGTGGAACGACGTGACGGCGATTAGCGTCAGTGAAGCGGTTACGAATCAGCAAATCCTTCTGATCGCGGCGGAGCCACTGGGTAGTGGTTTGGGTAGCATCAGCGGTGGAGTAGAAGAAGGCGAAAATATCCGAGGGAATGACGACGATCGGAATGCCGGAGAGCCCATTGCTGATGTCAGTATCATTCTGTTGAACGCTGATGAATTACCGGTGGCTTACGCTATGACCGATAGCGATGGTCAATACAGTTTTGAGAATTTACCGTGGGGAACTTACAAAGTGGTGCTTGAAATTGCAGGAATTGAACAACCGGCTTACTGGGTGACGCTTAGCCCGGAAATGCCTAGTGTAGACGACCAAAATTTCATTGTGGATGAAGATAGTGCGGCAACGACGGTAAGTACCAGTTCGATCGTGATGGGACACAGCATCAGCTTATTCCCTAATCCGACACGAGCAGAAATTTACTTGAACTTTGAGTTGAGCCAGACCACGATTTTAAATATTGATCTGGTGAACGTGAATGGTCAAACCGTATTGAGCCGTCGCTTTCAACTTGGCGCAGGGCAGTACACTGAAACCTTCGACCTTAAAACCCTGCCGGCTGGTGTATATCAGTTGCAGATGGTCGATGCTAAAGGCACGACGAGCCGTAAAATCGTCAAATACTAAGATCAGATTAGTTTTGCGAAATACCGTAGGAAGACTGGTTTAATCGACTGGTCTTCCTAACTTTAGCTTAATGAAAGTAAACCACGACCTGATACAAGATTGCATCCGGGGTGATAGGCGGGCACAGTTCCAGCTCTATCGCGGTTGCTTTGATTGCTTAATGGCCGTGTGTATGCGTTATAAGAAAGACAAATCGGAAGCAGTATCTAGTTTGAACGTTGGCTTTCTAAAAATACTAAACCATCTTGATCGTTATTCGACTAAGGTACCCTTTGAAGCATGGATCCGACGGATAATGATTAATACTTTGATTGATGAGTTTCGTAAGGATCGGAAAGTAAGGGAGTTGATAGAACACACAGACTTTTCTGGGCCTGAGCCAACTTATGATCAACTGGACTTCAATACGGCGGATCAAATATTTGACGCCGAACAATTGGAATTATTGATTAAAAAACTCCCCCCCGTCAGTCAAAAGGTCTTTAACTTGTTTGCAATTGACGGATACAGTCATCAGGAAATTAGTGAAATGCTGGGGATGTCAGTCGGTACATCGAAATGGCATCTGTCATCCGCCAGAAAAAAATTACAGGAAATGATGCAGCGAATTGTCAATGAGTCAAAAATTATTTAACCATGAGTAAGCTCGATAATTTCTTTCGGGATAAGCTGAACCAACGGGAGTTTGAGTTTGAAGATGCTTACTGGGAAGCAGCCGAAAAACTCATCGACCAGGATCGTCGCCGCCGACGTTTCGGAGCCTGGTGGTTCTGGGGGGGTATGCTCGTGCTGCTGCTTGGAGGACTTTATTGGTGGTTGCCAAGTGGGACCAATTCCGTTTCTGCTCCCGATTCATCATTATCGACCACTCTACCAAACGACCTTGAAAATACAGATGACAATTTGACCTTTAACCCCAACCAAAATAGTGATGAAAGTAAATCAGCGACTGCTGCTGCAAATGACGCTCAACAACCAATAGAACCTTTACGTTCTACCTCGCTTACTTCTAACTCTGATGACGAGACCCTACAATACCCAACTACGACTAAAGGCACTACAACAGCCAAAGGCCCTCCTCAAAACAGTGTTTCTGACCAGGATGATAATGTCGCTATAACCTCAACTGGTGAGGCAGGTGCACCTGTCATTGAAGATCAGGCGGAGGAACAAAAAGATGAGTTGCCACCCAATGCCTCGGGCGGTGCTGCTGATCAAAGCCCGATGAAACTCGCCCTCGACCGAATGGCGTTGCGTGAGGTCCCCATCCTTCCTTTGCTTTCAGAAGAACCAATGGAAGATTTAGTCCCCGAAGCGGAGGAGATCATCAAATTAGTGGAAAATCGACCCAAATTACACTACGGCCTGCGGGCTTACAGCCATTTCTATCCGGCTCAAGTAAGACAACAATGGTGGCGCGGTGCTGCGTTTGGCCTGACGGCTTCCTATGATTTGAACAAAGACTGGGCTATTGGCGCTGACCTATTGTATACCTATCAAACGGGCACCTTCAATAAACTCAAAGAAAGTGAGCAAATCAATTACAGCTTCGGTGCTAGAGTAGAGCAATTTACTTTGACGCCAACGGCCTTGCACGGAATAGAGTTGCCCGTATATTTGATTCATAAAGTCCAGTCTCATCGCTTGCAGGCCGGATTTAATCTGGGCTATTTTATTGCTATGCGCGCTCACGTTGACGCTCGCAATTCCCTCTATCCCTGGGAGCGAGAGACAGAAGATGAAATTCAGACCCGATTTAGTGCAACGCGACGTGAAGATACCATTTGGGCGGATCAGTTGGACCCCATTCGGCGCTTACAATTGGCCTTGCAACTGGGTTACCAATATCGTATCCGTCCCTGGTTAGGGCTGGATTTTCGCGCTCAGTTGCAACTAACTAATTGGAAGACATCGACCGGTAATTCAGAATTATTTTCCCCTCCACTGAGGCGAGAAAATCAACCGATTACTTTTCAACTGGGCTTAAGCTGGTACTTACGTTAAAGAGAAAAAAAATGAAGTACACACTTATATTTTTGGTTGCAATTATATTACTCCCGACCTGCCGTAAGGAGAGCTTGCCAGATCCCATAGAGGGTGATCCCGTTTTTATGGTGTCTGGCAGTGGGGTAGTGGATATTACGGCCGGGCAGCGTGATTTTTATCTCTTTACGGACTATCAACTGGATAGCAGTCAAGTCTACAATCTAATTGCCTCATTTGAAAAATTGTCGGATTGTGAAATCGAATGTGATGAAGCTTTTCGCATTGAGATTCGCAATTCTGAAGTTACGCCTCAAGGTGATGGATTTGATTTAGCGGATGCGATACGAATTGGGAACTATGACTATGTTGCTGCTGATAGTTCGGGACAGGCTACTTTGGAGTCATATAGTGTTGATTTTAGTACGCCAGTTACTAATGGACTAACTTACGAATGGGATTTTGGAGATAATAGCACGGGGAGTGGGACACAGGTGCAGCATACTTATAGCAGTGCGATTACCAATGCTGAAGTCTGTTTGACCATTACCTTTCCTAATGCCTGCTTTTCTACGATTTGTCGAGATCTTAACTTTAGCGAACAATTGGGTGTCCTTAGTTGTAATGCTGATTTTGTTATTGACACAGCTGAATTAATTTTGGATAGTACTTTTTGGGAAGTTGATTTTCGAGCTTTACCAGATGGACCGGGACCTTTTACCTACAATTGGAATATGCTCGGGGCCTCAGATTCTCTTTTTACCGATGTTTTTGTTGATACTACTCTCACGGCGGACACTATATTTTTGGAAGTTCAGAATGGTAATGGTTGTACTAATAGTATCTTTAGAAATGTACTAACGGATCTTAGCGGCGTCACACTCTGTTCTGCGGATTGGTCCATTGATAATACCACATTAAATTTTAGCCAACAAAATTTACAGCTTGGAGAGGTAACGATAAGCTACACCAATAGTGCAGGAATCAATTTTCGTTCTGATCTTGGTCCTCAACCTGATAACTATAATTTTAGAATTTTGCGTGAAGAGGCTTATTTGCCCAATGAAAATGGAGAGTCAACACGTTTGTTGGAAGTCTCGTTCAATGTGATCTTGTATAGTGTTAATGGCGAAATGTTAGAGTTGGAGGAAGCTCAGGGAGTGATTGCAGTAGCCTATCCCGGATAGATCAATTTACATTTTGAATTGTTGTGTTAATATGGCGCAACCTACGATTACTTATCAGGGATATTCTATCCAATGTTATATAGAAGGAGAGGGTGAAGCCATTGTATTTTTGCATGGCTGGCCGACCAATGCTACGCTTTGGCAATCCCAAGTCGAGGCGCTCAAATCGAGCTACAAAGTCATCACCTTCGATTGGTTGGGCTTTGGTGCTTCGGATCAACCGGAGGATGGTCATCATACCTTCATCCAAATGAAGGAGATATTAACCCACATCTTATCAAGTTTGTTACCAGCCGATGAAAAAGTGACCATTGTTGCTCACGATATTGGTGGTCCTCCCGGACTACTCTGGGCGAGTGAAAATACCCATCGTATCAATCGCCTAATTCTTCTCAATACTGTTATTTATCCTTTTAAAACATCAACGGAGGTATTTAGTGATGTGATATTAAAAATTCCCTTCTTAAAAGATTGGTTTGTTAGTCCTGTAGGTCTGCAACTGGTAATGAAAAGTATGACTAAACGACGCGGGGGAGCCATTACCGAGCGGATGACCAAGATCTTGCGAATCTGGAGAAACGCTAAAACTACGGTCAAGCGAAAAACACTTATTGATCCCCTGCACGAAGGTCGAAAAAAAGGCATGTATAGACTAAATGAAAAGTTCAAAGAACTTACCATTGAAAAGTATCTGGTGATCGCAAAACATGACGCATTATGCTATGCACATATCCAAAAACTCAGTGTAGAAAATCCTGAGGTGCCAACTTTACGGCTGAATGATTGTGGGCATTTTATCGCTATCGAAGCCCCCGAATTGTTGACAGATTTACTCCTTGGCATTCTAAAAGGTGAATTTAGGTATTCAGAGCAGATATTTGATCGCTAACTTTTACGTTATTATTAACAAAAGCTAGAATCAAGCATTAGAATCTTTTATTATATTTGAATTGACTAATCCCCGTTTTAATGAGGCTGCTGTTATTGATACCCTTTATTGTGTTAAGTAGTTTACTAGCGTGTCATGTCGAAGATAATTCCGGTGAGACGCCCCAAAAACTACCATTTGATGATCTAGATGGTTTCCTGAAACGCAATGTCTCCGATCCAACCGAATATTCCCTCACCGCCAACACGGCGCAACTGATTGAGTCGCCCAATGGTAGTAAAGTTGATATCTCGGAAATGGCTTTTAATGAAGACTTTAGCCTCCGTATACAAGAGCTTAACTTTAATAGTCAACTGATCTTCGCCGGGCAATCCAGCCTTGATACGGACGAAAATTTGCTTGACCTTCGAGCTGGACTTTTTGTGGAATACCTGGACGTAGATGGCAACCCGCTCAGTCCTGATGATCCCGCCGAATTTACCTTGCCCTTATCTGATTTGCCAAATAATCCGGGGGATTTTGGATTTTATAAAAGCCAAAATGGCAATTGGATAACAGAGTCTAGCGTAGCCACTGCGGTTAATAATAGTGCCTCAACTGTAGCCTTTTCCACCTCGCGTAAACAATGGTTGATTACCGCTGAGCCAGCAACGGTCAATACCACTTTTCAGATTACAGCCGAAGGGTTTGGATACGAAGGGAATTTAGATGAAGTTTTGGCTTACATCGTTGAGCCGGGCCGTTTGCGCGTCTTACCAATGACCGTAGATCAAGAGCAGATAACGGCTGAATTAGATGGGATTCCTGCGAATCAAACCTATCGAGTGGTTATGTTTGCCATGCGACCTGCGGAACTCTTTTTTGGTGAAACCGAAGTCTTTCTCGATGAAGATGCTGAAGTGGATGTCCAACTTCGGATTTACCCTGAGGACGAAGTTGTGCAATTGCTTAAAGATTTGGACGAGTAAAAATGAACGCTAAGACCTACGCGACTACCATTATTGAAGCCTTTGCGGCCCAGGCCGATCCCGCTCAAGCGGAGCCTATGGCGCAGTACATGCGCAACAAATTCCCATTCTTTGGTATCAAAAGTCCGGCGCGCCGGGCCTTGCAAGCAAACTTGTGGCGGCAGCTCGGCAAACCTTCAATAGACCTGCTGCCCGAAATTGTAGCTCAACTTTACGCCGCCCCACAGCGCGAGCTGCAATACGCGGCCCTCGATCTTCTACAGAAAATGCGCTCCAAAATGACGCCTGCTTATATTCCTGTATTGGAGGATTTGGTGAAACAAAAATCATGGTGGGATACTGTGGATATGATTGCTTCAAATGGCTTGGGGTACTTATTACAAAAATTCCCGGAGTTCAAGATGCCGCGATCTACCGCTTGGATTGAATCGAATAATATCTGGTGGCAACGCACGGCAATTATTTTTCAGCTGCGCTATGGCCAGCAGACCGACTGGGAACTCCTGCAAGCTCATATCCTGTACCGGATCGAGAGCGAAGAGTTCTTTATTCAAAAAGCTGCCGGTTGGGCTTTACGTCAATATGCAAAATACAATCCTACGGCCGTATTAGAATTCGTTGAGACTTATGCTGAGCAAATTTCACCCTTAACACGGCGTGAAGCATTAAAACATCTGAACTAAGATCGCAGATAGGACGCACCGTTAATATCCAAAATAGCGCCCGTCATATAATCGGTTCCTTCTGTAGCCATGAATAAAACCGCATTGGCAATCTCCTCCGGTCGTGCGACCCGTTGTAGCGGACTTTGTGCCTTGATCGCTTCACCTTCGGGGCCTTCCAAAATGCTGCGTGCCATATCCGTAGCCACAAAACCCGGTGCCACGACTCCCACAAAAATATTGTACTTCCCTAATGCTTGAGCCAAGGACTGACTCATAGCATTCAAGCCAGCCTTTGCGGCGCCGTAAGCAGGGTGATTGGGTTCTCCCCGGAAGGCGCCGCGCGAAGAAATATTAATGATCCGGCCACCTTTTTGCATGATCATGTATTGCGCTGCACAGTAGCATACATTAGCGGGACCTTGTAGATTGACCTGCAAACTTTTTTCCCAGCTTTGCTGCCATTCGGCGTAGCTCACTTTATCAATTGGGTGGCCTTCGTAGATGCCAGCATTATTAATTACGACATCCAGGCGACCAAATCGTTTAGCAACAGTATTGATAAGACGACGAATGGCTTCTGGGTTTTCCATCGGGCATTGAATCGCAAAGTGATCTTCACCCGGTAGTTCATTGATTAGATCCTCTGCAGCTTTTGCGGCTTGCAGATAAGTGACCGCTACACGTCCGCCGCGCTCGGCAAACGCCCGGGCTACGGCAGCTCCAATGCCTCTTGACCCACCCGTAACCAAGATATTTTTCCCCTTAAATTCCATTGCTTTTTGTTACCAATTTCCTGAATTCCTGTGAATAAGCCACGGATAATTGTAACTTTTTCGCCACTACGTCATTATATATGCAGACTCGCCTCGCGTTGTTCTATAGCAACGTTATCCCCCACGCATATACCAATTTTTGCGAGGATATACTTAACTTAGATTTTCCAGCGTTCCAAAATTGCTCAGACGCCACTTTATGAAAGTTACATTTGTTTCATTCTGCTTGCTGTTATTTTGGTTGCCGCTCTCATCGCAAAATCTATTTCCCGTCAAGGTTGAAAACCGATGGGGATTAATGAATGCTGATGGTGAACTGGTACTCGAACCCAACTACGAAGCAATCGGAGAATTCAAGCGGTTCGGCTACGCAGTGATGCAGCGCGAGGGCCAGGTTGGACTGCTCGGTCCTACCGGCGAAGAAATCGTTGAACCAGCCTACGATGATCTCAAAGTCCTAGACTCCACCTTATTTGCGGTAATGAAATTCTCCAGTTGGCGGGTGATCAATTTGCGGGGAGAATTGGTCTTGGAAGAGGGCTACGAACAAGTACGCGTGCTCCCGGGGGGCTTCATGGCTTTTACCCGTGCGGGCAAATGGGGAATCGTGAATTATTCCGGTCAACTTATCGCTCAGCCCGCTTACGACGGGGTTCAACCGCTCAATGATCAATATTTCGTGACCAAAAATAATAGTCAGAAAGGGCTGTTGACCAACGAAGGAACGGAAATCCTACCGACCTGTGCCGAAGAAATTCGTATTTATAACGATAGTTTGTTTCTCTATAAGCTGCCTGCCGGATGGGGAGGTGTTGATCAAAATGGGGACATCGTCATTGAACCAAACTTTGAAACCTTTAAAAGAGTAACGGATCATTTTGTAGAGTTAAAAAGAAAAGGCAGCCGTTATTTGTATTCCTTGCCGGCTCACCGAATTATTAGCCGAGGTGAATTCGATGGATTTTATCCCTTTTCGGCGGACTACATCCTGTGCAAAAAATCTCGTAGACTGGGGTTGCTTTCTGCTTCGGGAGATCGTTGGCTAACGACGCGTTACGACGAGATTCAAGCCTTCACCAATGATCAGTTTCGAGTCAAGGTCAACGATATCTGGGGTGTAGTCGGGCAGCACGATACTTTGGTCGTTCCTTTTGAATACAGTTACATTGCCCCTTTAAAAGGTCAGAATTGTTTGGTGAAACGTGGACCGCTCTTTGGCCTGTTGAACCGAGGGGGGGACGAGGTAGTCGCTGCTGAATTTGATCGAATTGAATTGAAAGAGCGCCAAGCTCACGCTTACAAAGGCGAAGCATTGAGTTTGTTTTACCTAGATGAGGAAGGCAACCTTCAAGACGAAAGCAATTTCAAAAAACATTTTACCATCTCGATCGGTAAAAAACGGCGCTTCCAAAATCGACGCTTTCAAGGATTGGTCAATTCTAATGCCTATACACTGGCGAATTTCGAATGGTTTTATTCTTCTCGTGAAGATAAATGGGGCTTGCGTCGACTGGATGATGGTAGCGAGCAGATCAAGCCGACTTTTGACTGGATACAGGTAGAAGCGGATTTGGGCTTTACGATTGTAGGGATTGAGCAATTTGGGTACTACAGTTTCGAGCGAACGACCTACCGTTTTGAAATGAGTTATGGGATTGTAAATAATGAAGTCGGTTTGTTGGTGACGGGATTGGAACTTTGGGACATTCGTTTGTCTGATTTTAGAAATGGCTATCCTGCGGCTCGGGTGGTTTTCTCCAATGGCCGCCACGGTTTGATGAGCCTTGATCCCGTTGGTTTGATATTGCGAAAAGATTATGCCTACATCGGAGAGTTCCACAACGGTTTGGCCCGGATGAGTGCCAAAGGTCGCTTGTCCGGAAGTTTCAAAAAAGGCACTCGTGGTTTGGAAGGGCTCCAATTTTACCTCGCCGGATTCCTTTCTAATAACTATATGGTGGATTATACGATCTACGATCAGGAATTTGAAGTGGCGGCACAGGTCGTTTGTGAAGACTGCGAATGGGGGTATCTCGATACGCTGGGGAATATCACGGTGGCACCGGAGTTTAGCTTCGCCCGTAATTTCGTGAATGAGGTTGGAATAGTAGAATTTAAAGAAAAATGGGGGGCGGTAGATCAGGAAGGCCGAATTTTAATTCCATTTAAGTATGATGGGGTTCATTTTTTAGAAAATACGGACAATCAGATTATCCGTGTGTATAATAATCAGCAGAAATATGGCTTGATCGATACACTTGGTCAGGTAACGGTGAATCTGAACTACGATAAAATTGGTGCCTTCAATGAGGATCGGCTGGCGGTATACCGAAATGGGCTTTGGGGGTTTGTCGATGGGCGAGGCAATGAGGTAATTCCTTGTCGATTTAAGCGCGTGAAGAATTTTAATAATGGAATGGCGGTCGTCAAATTGGGCAATAAATGGGGAGCCATTGATCCGATGGGCGAAATCGTGATTGACTTTCAGTATACCCGCTTAGGAAATTTCAGTGAAGGCTTGGCTTGGGCTTATACTTCGAAAGGCGGTTGCTACATCAATACTGAAAACGAGGTGATCATTCCTGCCCGTTTTGATAAAACAAACGATTTTGAAGGGCCTGTAGCGCGAGTTATGGTAAATGGTCGTTATGGCCTCATCAATAGAGTGGGGGACTATATTCTCAGACCCCGCTATACCAACATTAGTGAATTTGACGAATACGGATTGGCGGTAGTGCAATTCGGTCGCTCCCGTGTTCGCTATGGCTTGATTGACCGGGCCGGAAATCTCAGAACCCGCAAATCGTTTCGTAAGATTGCGCCCTTTAGCGAGGGGCTGGCCGCCGTGAAATATAAGGATAGCTATGGCTTCATTAATCTTGAAGGGCGACTGGTGATCTCGGCCCGTTACTCCAAAGTGGCAGACTTCAAGGAAGGCCGCGCAGCGGTACAACGCGAAGGCGTCTGTGGATATATTGATGCTAAAGGTAACGAAGTGATTGGGCTGGAATACTCAAAATGTCTGGATTTCGAGGATGGTAAGGCGGTCGTCTATCACGGTTACAAGCGTGGTGGTTTAATCGATCGGGAAGGCAATTATATTATCGAGCCGAGCATTAATCGCTTATTCCGATTCAGTGATGGCCGCGGTTTGGTGCGGGATAGTGCTTATCGTTTTTATTATATCACCGAAAATGTTGGTCAATTCGATGATTTCTACGTCAAAGCTTCCGAATTCCAGCATGGTGTGGCAGTGGTTCAATCTACCAAGAATGGCAAGTGGGGAGTTATCAATCAAAAAGGCATTGCATTGATTACTCCTAAATACGACAAGATCGAACGCTTCAAAGATGGTTATGCCCGCGTACGCATTCAGCAGTTCAGTGGTTTGACAAATTTAGCCGGTCAACTCATCGTAGAACCGGACTACGAATACATTAGCTACGCGGGGCAGGGGCTCTTTAGGGTAGAGAAAGGTGACCAAATAGGTTATTTCGATGCCGAGGGCAATTGGGTTTGGGGTTTGAGTGAATAGAACCAATTGATCTGGCACCAATGTATTGGAACCTCTCATTTGTCGGCACAACAACCGTTAAGCACCTACCTTAACATATCATTTAAACTAAAGCGATCTTGAGGGACGTTTGAATGGGACCAAACTGCCCAAACTACCACCCCCTTTCAGTTAGTTTAATTTTATAACTGTCTAAAACGTCCCATTATGCGCTATTATGATGAATCCCGCATTGAGCGAAAGATAAGGCGACAGGCCATTTGGCTGACGGCATTTTTTGTACTGATCAGTTCTACGGTGGCTTTGGTTGCATTCAACGAAGAAGCAAGACAATTACTGCCGGAAGTGATTCAGGATTGGATCGAACAGCCTGCAGAAAGTAATGATGATTTGGTAGGCCCGAGAGCTTAAAATAGCCCGTGGAGTTCAGCAGAAACCATATTGACCACCTTACCGAGATCTTCGGGATTATTCTTGAAGTCAACTTCGTTGGCATTGATGACCAGTAAGTTACCGACCGTGTAATCGCTGATCCAATTCTCATAACGCTCATTCAGGCGCTTGAGATAATCCAAGCTCATGCTGCCTTCATAATCACGCCCCCGCGACTGGATATGCGAAACCAAGGTGGAAATGTCGGCCTTCAAATAGATCAAAAGGTCAGGGGCTTTCACCTGCGACATCATCAACTCAAATAGATCCCGATAGTTATTAAAATCTCTGGTGGGCATCAAGCCCATATCGTGAAGGTTCGGTGCAAAGATGTAAGCGTCTTCGTAGATCGTGCGATCCTGAATGACGGTATGGTCACCGTTTTGGATATTTAAAATCTGCCGATACCGATTGTTGAGAAAGTAAACTTGCAGGTTGAACGACCAGCGTTGCATGTCATTGTAAAAGTCACTGAGATAAGGATTATCATCCGTTGACTCAAAATGAACCCGCCAGTTAAACTGCTTACCCAATTGTTCGCAGAGCGTTGTTTTCCCCGCGCCAATATTACCTGCGATAGCAATGTGCTTGATTTCTGGACTGCTTTTGAATTCGGTCATCCGATTAGTGAGTTATAAGTTGAGCCTGCCGCTGTTGATTCAGGCTCCGCAAAATACGACTCCTGACGAATAACGCAAAAGAATTCTCCTTCTTTGATGATTTTCGAGCCAGGCGGCGTGAAAATTGAAAATCACCATTAACACGGCATACTATTTCGGGACACCTGATTTGTGAATAATAGCTTTATCAAAGGACCAAATTTTGTACTAAAACCACTTGAAAGCCGTCTTTGGCTAGGAGATAATAGGTGCTTTTATGTAACTTTAGCCCATAGGATCGTTACTTGTTTAGAGTCTAATCCTAAGGTGAATTTGACGCTCCATCATGGAAATCGTTCCTCTGATCTAATAAATGCTGATGAAAATAGATAGTACTTTAATTTCCCGACTGGAACAATTAGCCCGCTTAGAATTATCAGAAGCGGAAAAAATAAAACTACAGGGTGATTTAAACAGCATCCTGGAAATGGTAAAGCAACTGGACGAGTTAGATACCTCCGGCGTAGAACCTTTACTCCACATGAGTTCGGAAGTGAATGTTTGGCGAGAAGATGAAGTAAAAGGACAGTTGGATCGGGAAGCCGCTTTGCGTAATGCCCCAATGAGCGATGAACAGTATTTTAAAGTTCCAAAAGTGATCAATATTAAAAAATCATAATCACTATGAGTGCCATTATCTCTGTATCTGAATTAAGAAAAACCTACGTCATGGGCGCCCAAAAGGTGCATGCATTGCAATCTATTACTTTGGATATCAACGGCAATGACTACGTAGCTCTCATGGGGCCATCCGGCTCGGGTAAATCGACTTTGATGAACTTGCTGGGATGTCTGGATACGCCGAGTAGTGGTAATTATGTACTAAATGGCACGAATGTCAGTACCATGTCGGACGGCGAACTGGCTGAAGTGCGGAATAAAGAGATTGGCTTTGTCTTTCAGACATTTAACCTCTTGCCTCGTCTCACAGCCTTAGACAATGTCGCTTTGCCCTTGGTCTATGCTGGCATCAGCAAAGCAAAACGTCAAGAAAAAGCGCGCGCCGCTCTCGAAGCGGTGGGCTTAGGTGATCGCGTCGACCACAAGCCTAATGAGTTATCCGGTGGTCAGCGTCAGCGGGTAGCGATCGCCCGAGCACTTGTCAATGATCCAGCGATTATTCTGGCGGATGAGCCAACCGGTAACCTCGACACCAAAACCTCGATTGAGATCATGGAGATCTTTGAAGAAATCCACAAAAAAGGAAATACCGTGATTCTTGTCACCCACGAACCCGACATTGCCGAACACGCCCATCGGATCATCCGTTTGCGGGATGGCTTGGTGGAAACCGACATCCGAAACGAAAACGTCGTGAGTGCCTTTGATCCGACACATCGCTACAACGAAGAGTAAGCGAGGCGTTTGGACATTCTTACCATAGTTCCTACCTTTAAACTCATAAGAAAATTGGGGCACAGGCTATTACAGTGAACCAAAAAAATCCTGATTATGAGTAAAGAATACACCAACGGCGAGGTGACCATCATTTGGAAATCTGATCTATGCATTCATGCTGGTCTTTGCGCTCGCAATCTGTCCAGTGTTTTTCAACCCAAAGAACGTCCCTGGATTAAACCAGAAGGGGCTAGTACCGAAGCTATCATTGAGCAGGTAAAGCAGTGCCCTTCCGGTGCACTGAGTTATCGTTTGAACAATGAAGAGTAGTCGTTTTTAGAGGCACTTAATTCAAATTTAATGGCATTTAAGATTTATACTAAAACCGGCGACCAGGGCGAGACAGGTCTCTTTGGAGGAAAGCGTTTACCCAAAAGTCATATCCGTATTGAATCCTACGGCACCGTTGATGAACTCAATGCTTATATTGGATTACTGAGGGATGTCATCACCAATTCGGAGCAGCGCAGCTTACTCAAAGAGATTCAAAATCGTTTGTTTACGATTGGGGCGAACCTGGCTTCAGACCCGGATAAAAATATGACGACCCCAGACATTCTAGAAACGGATATCACGCTGCTGGAAGGAGAGATAGACCGCATGAATGAGCACTTGCCAGCACTTAAAAACTTCGTTCTGCCTGGAGGGCATACCACCGTATCTTATTGTCATTTGGCGCGTTGCGTTTGTCGGCGGGCAGAACGTGCGGTGGTGGCTTTGAGCCTGACGGATCCCGTGGATGCTATTCTTATTCGCTATCTCAATCGCTTGTCTGATTACTTATTTGTACTCGGGCGCCAGCTGGGGCAGGATTTAGGCGCAGAAGAGGTCATTTGGGAGACGAGATCAAAAAAATAAACAGCGTACATTTTTATCTAGGGTAATTCCCTTGATTCCCATAGCTATGAAATTTGACCACCGCTTACTACCATATCTATTACTGGCAGTTGTGCTCTCACTGCTGGTGTATTTCCCTTTATTTCTTCATCTTGATTCTCTTGCATTATATCGCTGGGACGAAGCGACAAATGCGATGCAGGCTTTTGAGATGAGCGAGAATGGCCATTATCTTCGCCGTTTTTTCCTCAATCAGCCCGATACCTGGGAAACTAAGCCGCCGATGCTGATTTGGTGTCAAGTGTTTTGGATGAAGGTGATTGGTTATAATGAACTGGCGGTACGTCTACCTTCTGTGTTGGCTGTCTTGGCTACTTTCGGGCTAATACTTTGGTTTTTCATTAAGCAGTTGCGCTTTTTGTGGGGAGGGATCTTCACGGTGATGGTACTGATTACATCAGGAGGATATATACGTACGCATGTTGCACGCTCGGGGGATCACGATGCTTTACTTATCTTCTTTCTAGTAGCTGGCTTAATTAGCTGGTTGATGTATCTGCAGGATGCCCGCCGTCGGCGCTATTTGATGATCTTTGTTTTGGCATTGGTGGGAGGCGTTTTGACGAAAAGCGTTGCTGGCTTATTTTTTGGCCCGGGCCTGTTGATCTTTACCTTACTCAGTGGTCACTTACTAGAGGTCATGCGTCGCAGAGACTTCTGGTTCGCCGTTATGGCGGTTGTGGGAATAATTGGAGGATTTTATGGTTTAAATGAATATTACTATCCAGGGTATTGGCGACTGGTATGGGAAAATGAACTCTTTCCACGCTTCTTTAATACGGCGACGACTTATCAATACCAAACAAGTGAGGATAACTGGTATTACCTGCGTTTGCTGGTCGAAAAGCATTTTAAATGGTATTGGCCACTAGTTCCCTTATCCCTTTTGCTTACTTTTTTTCAAAAAGACCAAAAACTCCGTCAGTTCATCAGCTTGGTAGCTTTGACGGCGATATTATTTATAGGGTTCATTTCTAAAGGAACAATTAATAATTGGTACGATGCCCCGGCAATCCCTTTATTAGCAATTATCGTAGGCACTGGATTAGGGCTCTTTTGGCAGGCTTTGAATCAAGCCTTCGTGATGTCAAAGTGGCAAAAGGGCGCATTGATCTTTTGTTTTTTCGTTACCATTTTTACTTGGCCCTATATCGATACGATTCAAACACATTGCTATCGCCCTCAACGCTACGGACTGGATACCGTTTATGGTGATTTTTTTAAAAAATTACGACAAGAACATCCTGATTGGAAAGACATCTTTGTCTTTTATGAGCCGCTAAATGCGCACTTTCTGTTTTACGAACAAGTTTATATCCGAGATCATAATTACCGCATTCGATCTTGTGGGCCGGGGCGCGGGGCTAGAGCTTGTCCTCCGGATAAGCGCCCCGGAGCAGAAGAAAAGATTATGGTTTGCAAGCCAGAATTACGTGAAGAGCTACATGAACTTTACGAACTTAAAGAGGTCAGATACTTTGAGGGTTGTCACCTCTACGAAATGGTTGGCGTACGCGATAGTGTTTGGTTTACTGAAGCTCCGCGCTAATGGCGGCGAGTAATTTCTCGAGATGTGGGTTGACGTCGTCAGTGTAGATTTTGTGGAGCCGGAAGTTGGACCAGGTAATACGATCAAGGGCGACACGCAGCTGGGTTACTTCATTTCGGATTCTATTCCAGTCTTTATCTTTATCCGCTAGAGCTGTCAGGCCCAGAATGATTTGGATTTTATTGTAAATGCCATCGCGACTGTTTCGGTGAATTTCTTCGAATTCAGCGATGTAGCGATAATCAACTTGTTGTAAGTCGGTAAGCATTTGACGGATCTCATCATTCTTAATAATTTGAAAGCCAATAGATTTTAAAGACTCATAGGTGGATTGTTTGGAGATCAGAAAAGTCCAATCCTGGCAAGCTTGTGCATAGTAAATAATCGAGTCAAGATCCGTACGAATCGTAGCCTGATCAAGAAATTGTGTTGCCTTCTCAATCTTTCTTAGCGCTTCGAGGTGAACCATCACGTTACTTTTTGCATCCGCAAAATCTTGCTCCAAATCGTTGTGCAACTCTCGCAGCAGCTTACGTTCCAGTTTGTTTTCCTTGTAATTGGCGTTTAAATTATTCACCCAAAGGCCCAGATTGATACCAATGATGATGAGTAGAATTTCAGAGAGGTAAGACTGCCACTTTTTCATATTCATTAATTTGTCCAAATAGTTATACCAAAAGCAAAATGGTTCAGGCTTCAACAAGTCGTGAGGCCCCGATCAATTAATGGCAGGAATAAAAATACAGCTTATCGCACAAAACTCAGATGATGCATGCCCGGTTGATAGCTTTTTTCCAATGCATCAATGATGAGCTGATAATGATCCGCATTTTTTAAGAAATCCATTTCATCCACATCGATGATGAGAATAGGAATGGACTGCTCCGTGCGGAAATATTCAAAGTAGGTTTGCTGAATGTTTTCAAGATAAGCAGGATCTATGTCTTGCTCGTAAGTTCGGCCACGGTGTTTGATGTTTTGTATCAGATTTTTCACCGTTCGATGTAGAAAAACAATGAGTTCTGGTTTGGGAAAGGTAGAATTGAGGATTGAAAATAAGCGTTGAAAAAGACGGAACTCTTCGTCCTTCAAGTTATTTCTGGCAAACAAAAGTGTTTTTAAGAAAAAGTAATCCGCCACTAATAGTTGCTGAAAGAGGTGCCCCTGGGATAGTTTTTCCTGTAGCTGCTTATGCCGCTCAGTCATGAAAAACAACTCCACGGAAAAGGCATAACGCTCCGGGTTTTCGTAAAAGTAGGGGAGGAAAGGATTATCGGCAAATTGTTCCAGCACAAGGCGGCAGTTGAAATCCTGCTGGAGCATCTGACAAAGCGTGGTTTTGCCTGCGCCAATGTTGCCTTCTATGGCGATATACTGGTATGGAAATGGGTTATGCATCGTTTTCTAATAGTATGACCTCCAGCGAATCTTTGGATTCACAATATAGGGTTTCAATGGTTTTTTCAAAAACCGGATGAATGAAATTCGGCGCGATTTCAAGTAATGGAATCAACGTGAAGTTGCGTAAATGCAGACGAGGGTGGGGAATAGTCAAATCATCATCTTGTAATACCAATTGATCGTAAAAAAGTAGATCAATATCGATGAGACGTTCCCGCCAGCGTTCCCGCCGTTCGCGTCCCAATGCTTTTTCTATTTCCAGACACTTGATCAGTACGTCCATCGGGGAATATATGGTTTTGACAACCAACACCTGATTCAGGAAATCAGGCTGATCACTTACGCCCCAGGCAGCCGTCTGATACAAGCTGGAAACTGCCGTTACTGGACCAATCCGCTCGGCAATGATCGTCTGCGCTTGTATCAGCGATTGTTGGACATCTCCCTGATTGCCACCAAGCAATAAATAAACGGTACCAGCCACTCGATTCATCCTGCAAAATTAAGCTTTGTCTTTACATTTGAACATGAATTCAAGAAGGAATCGAAATAAAATGATTGGAATTTGTTGCAAAAATAAACCGATCGGTTTATTTTTGAATAACCAAATACACAATTATGCCATCTTTAACGACGATTTACGATCTAAATAGTGTACGGGAAGGCCTTCTTGAAGCTTATCAAACGGTGTACGATTTTATCGCCGCTCTGAGTGACGAGCAATTACACTTTAAGCCCTCGGCGGAAAAATGGTCAGCAGCTGAGAATCTGGCCCATTTGATTTTATCCTCCCGCGGCATTGCTTCTATTATCGCACGGCCAAAGGAAGCTTTTGCGCCTTTTGGGGAATTGGATCGGCCGGGATACGATTTAACGAGCTTGCACGATCGTTACATTCGGGACTTACAAGCAGGAGTGATCGCACCAACCCGCTTTCAGCCCGGTACTTTGGATGTCTCAGATCGGGTTGGCCTTTTAGCTTCTTGGCAAATGATTCAGCAAAAGTTTGCTGAGCGGTTAATGCCCTGGACAGAAGCCGAGCTGGATAAGTATTGTCTAGTACATCCTTTGCTGAAACGATTGAGTATGCGAGAGATGCTTTTCTTTACCATCTTCCATACTTATCATCATTTAGAGATTATTAAAAAACGACTGAATAACGCATGACCAAAGCGGAACGCACCCGGCAAATGATTATAGATCGAGCAGCCAATCTGTTTAATCAACGTGGCTATGCCGGTACTTCTATGCAAGATATAATGGAATCCACCGGCTTAACCAAGGGCGGACTCTACGGCAATTTCAAAAGCAAAGAGGAGATCGCTGTTGCAGCTTTTGAACACGCTGTGGCAGTGGTGAAATACCAGGTAGGCAAACGAACACATGTGATAAATAACAGCCTCGATAAACTCAAAGCCGTCGTCTACTTTTATAAAGAACATTTGTTTGATCCTCCGGTGGCGGGCGGTTGTCCGATTCTGAATACTTCCATTGAAGCAGATGATAACAATCCTGTTTTGCGAGAAAAAGTAGTTGCCGCCCTAAAATATTGGCAAGAGCGCATTGCCATTACGATCCGCAAAGGGATTGAGGCCGGAGAGATTCAACCGAATGCAGATATTGACCACTTTAGTTCGGTTTTCATCAGTACACTGGAAGGCGGAATCATGCTTTCACGTGTATACAAAAATCAACAACCATTCGAAGCTGTTTCTGCACAGCTACTACGGATGATTGATGATTTAAAGATTTAAACCAATTGGTCTTTTTTTGAAAAAATTTAAATTACCATATTATGATTATGGCATCCACCAAAGCAGTTGAGATATTAAATTCCGATCATCCTCGCCCCGATTTACCCAAACGGGGGAAGACACCAGCATTGCTTCACGCCCTGCGCTTCGGATTTCGATTTTTTGGCCCCATATTCCCCAGCTATTTTTCCCGCTTGGGATACAAACTATTTTCAACCCCACGCATCCGAGCCCGTCACCAACAGTCCGACGAAGTTTTGGAGCAAGCGCGGTTATTTGAATTTATGTATGGCCGGGATATCCTCAAGGCTTATGAGTGGGGAACCGGCGACCGTATTATTCTGCTGGTGCACGGATGGGAGTCACGCGGGACCGCTTTACGCAGCTTTGTACCCGGACTGGTGGCACAAGGTTTTAAGGTCGTTGCTTTTGACGGCCCCGCTCACGGTAATTCTGCGGGTAAACGAACGAACTTACCGCATTTTGGTGGTGCGATCCGGGCCATTATTCGTCGATTGGGAGGGGTGCACGGGATTATTGCGCATTCTTTTGGTGGTGCCTCTACAGTATTCACACTCGCTAACCTGGATGATTCTATTGCGTTGGACAAACTGGTCTTGATTGCGGCCCCATCGAATATGGAATACATTTATGAGGATTTTGTGAAAATGGTGCAAATGCCCGATAAGGTAGCTCAGAAATTCCGTGTATTTCTGGAAAGCCGCATTAATACCCCTTTGGCAGAGGCTCATTCGGCCAAGGCTTTTCCTAATATCAAAGTAAAAGATAGCTTGTTGGTACACGATCAGCAGGATCCAATTGTACCTTACCAAGCTTCACTGGAAGTATTGGAGAGCTGGGAAGATATTCGTCTACTGGCTACTCAGGGATACGGTCATTTCCATTTGGTGAAAAACCCAGATGTGATTCAGCGTGTGTTGAAGTTTGTTGGAAAGTAGAGGTGATAATGAGGTGCAAAGAGCATACAAAAACGCCTTAATAAAGCTTAGGTAGTAAGAAGCAGTGATCTTTTGAATGGTGGGCTTATGGGCTTGGCGTAGTTCGGGCTTTGAGGGTGGTTTACCTGCCAGAGGCAGGGACCTCTACCTACCACAGGTAGGCAAGCTTCCGGTAGACAGGCACCCTTTCAGGCCCAGAATTTATTCCAGCATCTAGCTTTTTTGTTGTACATGCGCCGTTTGGTAAATGGTTTTGCGTTTTTGCCTAGCATTTTTCGACCGAGATCAGTCTATCCGTGAGGTGCTCGCTGTTTAGAAACTATCGCATTTCCATTATTATCATCTGGAAATTATCTATTTTCGGTGAAAGCTTTGAAAATTTTACCTCATGTCTGAAAAGAAAGTTTACACCGAAGCAGAATTGCTCCAACACGCTAAGTCTTTATTAGCTAATGGTCATCGACACGCGGATATCTTTAAGTTTCTGCGTGCCCGAACGGATGACGCTGAGATGCGCAGCCGTATTATGACCGCCATTCAAAAAGATCAAGTTGCGCTGAAAGCACGTTCCGAGCATATAGAGAAGGTTGAAAAAGAAGTGAACTCCGGATCAACGGTTAATGTGCTTATGGGCATGTTTTGCCTAGTATTCGCTTTGGTTATTTATCTCGTTGGTGGATTAGAATCACTATGGGGGATTGCTACAACTGGGATTCTAATCACTGGAGGAGCTGTTGCTCTAAATCGAGCTAGAAATTAACGACAAACGCGTTTTTTACGCAAGGCTGTTCTAATCATTTCATCCCGAATACGACCAATAATGATGTCTCCTTCACCATTTTCATAGGGTGGGGCATAACCAGCTTTCCGGTAGGCTTTCAGCAAATCTTTTCCCTCTAATCGTAGCAAGGCTTCAAGGGCATTATCGCAAACGCGACGGGCCCTTGGTAACTCCATCGAACCTCGATCCTCTTGCAACTCGTCCGCCAGTACTACCGTTTGGCATTGCATGAATGGGCAAAGCAGTGGAATTACTTCCGGGTTGCCCGTCTTACCTAGCATGCTAATGGCAGAAGACCAAATTAATAAGTCCGAAGCATCTAGCTGCTCTGGCGTGTTGTAGATGATCTCTTCGTATTTGTACAACAGTAAATCAGACAAAATACTAGAGATGCCTTCCTGATTTTTCCAATCCTTTTGGTGGGCGTAAAGCACATCCATTACGCGAAACATGATACCGGTGTTGGCTTCCTGATAAAGTGCGATGAGCGGTTCAAGAAAGCGATTATCCCAGATATCAGCAGCTTCGGCGAGATCGATGAGTGCGGTAAGATCTTTTTCTCTTAATTTTTGTAAGTAGAAGTCCAATACCACTTCAGTATCGGCGTGTTGATCATTGAGGTGAAATAGAATTGCATGCCGGCCATCCTCTTTACCTTGGCGTTTTTCTAGTGCGGTGATGAGTTGATCTGAAGATACTTGCTTGGACAATTGAGGAATTGACAACAATGTATACAAATCATGGTGATGGTAAGGGGCAAATTCTGGCTTTGCGAGTAGTTGATTTAAACGTTGAGTGAGCACAGGTAGGGTAGTGGCTGGTGGTTGATGCCAGAGAAAATCAAAGGTCAGATTCTCCCATTTGAAATTCAAGGACTCCAGTTTTGAAAGCTTTACCGTGACGCTGGCGAGTGCCTCAACGTAGAGTGGGCCATTTTTGGGGAAACCAAGGAGGGAAGCCCCAAAAGTACTCGGAAAGCGGGCGGATTGATTGTGGCCGGGCGTCAGCCCGACAACGGGCACCGGCGAGGCGAAGGCACCGTCGATGATTTCTGCCGGACTACGGCTACTGAGGCGGGCTTCGCGTAGCAGTTTGCCGCCTTTCTTATCATAGATTTGGTAGCGAATTTCGTAGAAAGCATCTCGAATAGGGATGACTTCCCCGCCCAGATTTTCAAATTCCAGGCTTATCCATTCCTGATCTGCTAAACTTGGTGTTTCCAACAACTTGAGCCGCATGGCAATGCCGCCCAGATTTTCTTCTTCGATGGTCGACCAATTACGGCCATCAGTGGATGTGTATTGAGAACGGGCGCCAGCCAATATACTGTACAACCCCAACAAGATGAGCAGGATCATTTTTCTCACAATTTCTGTTTTTTGTAGTTCTAGCAATAGATACTAGAGGTCCTATATCTGATACTAGTCATATGAAATTGACTCAGCCTGAACGCATTAATTGCATCGACTATTGCTCAGATAGAGGAGCGTAATTTGTGGGAAATAGAAAGGCTGGTTTAAAAGAGACTACAATTTAATCATTTTTTAAAACACAAACCGAATTCATCAACGGATGATATTGAATTTGTAATACTATTTGACAGCGTTCTAATTTGTAGTCAGAAAAAAGAGATACCCGAACCAGCTGTCACGACCGATTCGGGTATTGAAAGTATTTAAATCTTAAAGCTTTTGAAACTTGTGGCTATAGCTTTCGCCTCCGGCAGTTTGGATGCGAATCATATAGTAACCGGCTTGTAACTGTAAGGCTGCAATGTCGATTTGACCACGACCACCTGCTAATTGCATTTGATCACCACTGATCTGCTGACCTTGAAGATTGAAAATATCGTAGGTTACAGCACTATCTTTAAGCTGGCTATTCGCAATTTGTAGAACGTCGCGCACTGGATTTGGATAAACAATGATCGCTTCGTCTGCTGCACCAAAGTTGATGACTTCTACTTCACTGAGTGAGAACTTACCATCAAAATCTACTTGACGCAGGCGGTAGTAATTAGTACCAGTAACAGGTTGATCATCAACCATTTCATATTTCAATATCTCATCAGAATCTCCGGCACCGACCAACTCACCGATAGCGGTAAAATTGCGACCATCCGTTGAGCGTTCTATCACGAAGTAGTCGTTATTTTGTTCTGAAAGTGTGATCCATTGTAATTGTACTTCATCTCTTACCGCTACTGCAGTGAATTCCAATAATTCGATTGGTAAGATGCTAGAAGTACGCTCGTAAGCACCCAAATCAATGTTGCCTTCGATGATTCGTGTACCACGATCTAAGTCAAAGCTAGTACTATTATCAGCGTTGGTACCAACATCTTGAGCTGGTGATCCTTCATCAAGGTGTAAGTCACCATTAGCGGCATCCATAAACATAGGATCTTGATTGTAAATCATACCGGATTCGCAAGTGACCGTCGAAGCAGCACCGTTGTTCAAAGCAGTGCAATCTGCAACGTCTACTAAGGTATAACGAATGGTTGGTGTAGCGTTGATATTACGTAAAACGTGTGACCCCCATGGCGCAGTGTTATCCCAAATGATGCAGTTGGAAATCAGTGTGCTACAATTTCCGTTGTTGTCACCATTATTGTAAATCGCACCGCCGGTACCACCACCGCCGAAAGTGAAATTGCCTACGAAAGTTGAATTGATGATGCTTGGGCTGGTATTTCCTTCGCTACCACCGTTATTATAAATCGCTCCGGCGGCATACGCGGAATTTTTATAGAATCGGCAGTTGTAAATCAAAGGGTTACAGTAACCAACAACATTAGTATCCGTATTTTTCTTACTAACATTATACATCGCTCCACCGTGCTCATTCAAAGTTTTATTTGAATCGAAATTACACTGGTAGAACTCTGGATTACAATTACCACCATCTCCATTATTGAAAAAGGCACCACCCGATTGGAAGGTCGTATTATTCGTGAAATCACAATGCAAAAAGGTTGGATTCGCTAAGCCACCAATGATACCATTAGTGTAAACGGCCCCTCCAGATACTTGTGAAGTATTGCTATCAAATTTGCAGTTAACGAAAGATGGGCGAGCTGCGCCTGAGAAACTTCCGTCGATGTAAACGGCACCACCGCTGTTATTCGCATAGTTGTTGCGGATCGTACAGTTGTGAATCATAGGGCGTGAAGCCGAGGTAAAAGCATTAACGTAAATTGCTGGTCCACTCGATTCTATTTGAGTACCACCGTTGGCGTAGCCATCTTCGATGATGAATCCATCAAGTAGAGTAGCGGCGCTCACAGAACCGAAGTAAACGACGGTATTTGAGTTATCGGTGCTGAAATTCTGCGTTCCAATATCACCGCTCAAAATGGTTTCGTTAGCGGTATAATCGCGCTGATTCAAGGTTGTTTCTATACCTGTAAACCCGGCGTAAATTTTTACGCCTTCAGGAATATCAAAATAGATGCTTTGATCGATACCATCGGTTGGATGATAGGTACCTTCCGCAACCCAAATTTGGTCACCAGTACTAGCTTGCGTCATCGCGGTGACGAGGCTTCGATAGGCATTCGCCCAGCTACTGCCATCTCCTCCGGCGGCGGCATCGATATCTACATAAATTTGTGCTGAAGTTGGTGCTGAGAAAGCAGCAAGAGAGATACAAAGGAACAACGTCCCAAGGTAATTGTGTGACATGCGTGTAAGATTATAAGTTTTGGTAAAAACGTACTATACGGCTATCATTCGATAGCTTTTATTAAGCAATTCGAGGGGAAAATTTGGTGTAAGTTATATTCTGGAGGAAATTATAGGATGGCAATGAATTCTATTACAAAAGTACGAATATAACGAATGGGGAACATACCCGGAAGATGGTATTTTTAATATATAAAAATAATGTCATTCTTGATGAAGAAGCCTGCTGTCCTATATGTGATTATTTATTTGCAATCATAATTTTCTGAGAATAAGTTTGTTCGATGCCGTTGACTTGTAAGAGGTAAATGCCATCTGGTAGCTGTGCTGTGGACACATAGATAGAAGAACCATTGAAATTTGTGGATGTTTTTAAAATTTCTCGCCCATTTAACTGGTAAATTATAGTCGTGAGCGGTTGATTGGTACAGCTGGCATTGATTTCTAATTGCTGAGTACTGGAATGCTGAATGACTTGAAATTGACATTGACCGAGATCCATAGTATTGGTCAGCATCGCATTTACTTCTGCAAAGGTACTATTTTGAATACCAGCTTCTTCGGCGATTGCAGCGACTGTGGCTTGCACCACTTGGCGAATGAAGGTGAAATTGAGATTACCTAAGGTATCGCCTTCCATATGGTACTCCTCGTTGCGGAAATTAGCACCATCGGTCAGCATAATAGCGGGCAATCCAGCTAACCAAAAACTAGCATGGTCGCTACGCCCCAAGTCTGGGGTTAGCACCAGCCACCCAGCGGGCGCATCCAAAGAAACGACGCGCAGTTCTGGAACATAGGCTGCCGCCGCTACATCGAAGGCTTGTCGAAATGCACTGAATTCAGCTTGTCCAACATTAGTGATGAAATTACCTCGAAATTCGGCATCTTCTACGGCCGCATAAGCCTCAGGGAAAAGTAGTTCGAATCCATCTGGCAGGGTTTGTGAATTTGGCTCATCGGAGTAATAACCGATCATTTCAAAATCAAACATGCCTAGGAGTTCATCGAAGGGTTCCATGCCATTGTCCACATATTCGAGGCTACCCACCAGACCTTCTTCTTCCAGGTCAAAGCCAATAAAGCGCAAACTACGTTTGAAGTTATAGGGAGCGAGTACGCGTAACGCCTCAAGAATACCGACTATGGCAGAACCATTGTCGTCAGCCCCAGGAGAATCCAGCACTGTGTCGAAGTGTCCCCCCAGGATGTATAATTCTGCCTCATTGGTTAGACCGGCTTTGTTTCCGATTACGTTACGAGCAGCGTAGCCATCAAAATCAAAACTTTGTGAAGTTGTGACTAGGCCAGCATTTTCGAAACGATTCAACATGAGGTCAATGGTTTCATCAAGATGCTGAGCACCAGTCGTACGATGTCGTATGCCTTCCACAAATTCCAAATCAGTACGCAGTAAATTACTGTCAACTGCTGCAACAATCGCAGGAATATCCACTTGTCGGTCATCTGCCACCAAGCGAAAACGATAATTACCGTCTAAAGTAATCTGATTCGTGTAGTTCCACTCGATGCTTTTGCCATTTCCCGGTGTGGTTGGAAACCCAATATCGCCACTAGCCCCATTTGCAGGAATCAGAAAATGCTGACCATTATTATCCGAAGCGACCAAAGAAATCTCTACATCATCTCCCTCCATATCACTTAAATCATAAGTGAAAGTCAATGAATTACTGCCGTTATCGATCACCGTAAGATTGGTAATCTGAGGGGGCTCATTTTGAGCAATCGCTTGAGTGGTGATTAGGCTGAATAGGCAAAGAATAATCAGATGGCGCATGTTGGGGGAATTTGATTGTAATAAAAATAGGGGATGCCCTGCAGTATTCAAAGCAGTAATCGGGTTTAAAAACAAAAGAGCCACCAATTAAGCATTGATGGCTCTTCGATTGTATATTCAGTTTTTTATGTTTTCGAATCGTGTGCTCTGACCGCTTTTAGATATTTGGCAACTTCTTCCCTGACTTTAGGCGCTAATATGATTAGACCAATCATATTTGGAAAGATCATCGCAAAGACCATTGCATCGGAAAAATCAACAACGGCTCCCAAACTCACTGCCGCACCAACTACTACAAAGGCCAGGAAGAGAACTTTGTAAGACATATCTGCCATTTTACTACGTCCGAACAAGAATTTCCACGCTTGCAAACCATAGTAGGACCAAGACAACATGGTAGAAAAGGCAAATAAAATGACTGCGATAGTAAGTACATAGCGGAAACCAGGAATGGCTGAATCGAAGGCACGCGCTGTCAAGTTAACCCCTCCAAGACTTTCACCTGTAGTGGCAAGCGTTACAGCACTACTACTAGGATCAACACCGTAAGCAAATTCACCGTTGATATTGAAAATAACAATAACTAAGGCCGTCATCGTACAAACCACTACCGTATCAATGAATGGTTCAAGTAAAGCGACAATACCTTCACTAGCCGGATAACGCGTGCGTACCGCAGAGTGAGCAACGGAAGCAGAACCCACACCAGCCTCATTAGAGAAAGCTGCTCGACGGAACCCTTGAATTAATACCCCAAGGAATCCACCAACGATACCAGTACCAGTAAATGCACCACTGAAGATTTGACCAAATGCTTTCGGTATCAAACCCGCATTCATAATCAAGATAATGACTGCGGCGGAGACATAGATACCAACCATAACTGGAACGATACGCTCAGCTACTTTACCGATACGCTTGATTCCACCAATAATTACAATACCTACAAAGATCATTACGACGACCCCAAAAGCGGTACCCGCAAAGGTAGATTCTGTACCAATCATTTCCTTGAACTGAGCCGCAGCTTGATTGGCTTGGAACATATTACCACCACCAAAAGAACCACCGACCAGCATAATGGCGTAAAAAATGGCGAATATTTTTCCAAGTCCAGCGAGACCTTTTTCGGCCAGTCCCTTTTTCAAATAGTACATTGGACCACCGTAGACCGTACCATCAGGACCAATTTCTCGATATTTTACCCCAAGTGTACATTCCGTGAATTTAGAAGCCATACCCAGCAAACCGGCCAGAATCATCCAAAAGGTAGCTCCCGGGCCACCTACCGCAATGGCGATGGCCACCCCGGCAATATTTCCTAGACCTACCGTTGCGGAGAGTGCTGCTGTCAGTGCCTGAAAAGCGGATACTTCTCCAGTATGTCCTTCCGTACGTGCTGTTTTAAGGATATCTCCGTCGGCCGTAGGCATATCAGGATCGCCAACTTCTGCTTCTGGATTATTAACATCCTCGCTAGGATCTCCGGCGAGATCATCATACTTACCGCGTACCACGTTGATTGCTAGTCCAAAACGAGTGAAATTAGGAAAACCAAAATAAATCGTGAAGTAGGTAGCAGCCAGAACGAGAACGATTAAGACGATAGGAATAGAAATCTCACCAAGTGGAATAGAATAAAAAACAATTCCTGCGACCCAGGCCGCGGCTGGAGAAATTATTTCATTGATTTTATCATCAATTCCCTTCGGCGTCTCCTGACAAAAAGCGATCAGTGGGAGTAAAAAAGTGGTTAGTAATAAGAGTAATCTCTTCTTCATTCTGGTCTGTTTTCGTTTTGAATTAGTTTTATCAGCTCGTTAAGGTATCCACTTATTTTTATTTATTCAAAACTTGCCCGTAAAATTTGAGATGGTAGAATCTAGCGGCTCGGAATATCCATACGGATGCGCCACATCTTGGGTAGGTAGTTGTTAATCCGCCGGGGCAGCACCTTGAGCCACCCCAAAGTATGCCCCTCGTAGCTGGCCAATTGCCATCCCGGATGAGCGGTGGGCCATTGAATATTTTCTCGCTTGAGGTATTGTAACGCAGTGGTGTGATCAAGTGCCAGGCGTTCAATTTGCGGAGAGAGAAGTGTACTTAAGGCTAGCTCGTGCCGAGGAATAAAATCCTGTCTTTTGAATTCACCGAGTGGTTTTCCCCAATGCATACGAGGTAAAGTTGTAGTCAGAATGGCTAAATCTTCCAGCTGGTGCTCAAGAACAGCGATGATATGGCCACGATCATTTTGAAAGCATTGTAGAGGAAGATCTGCTCGGATCCAAGCTTGCAATTGCTCTTTTTGCTTGCGTGGAACGCGCTGTCCCAAGTTGGCTGGCTTGGTTTTTCTTGAGAAGCTGGCTGATTCTGAGCTTTCCTTACGCAGGCAAGCCAAAAAAAAGCCTTCTCCACGTAATCGATGAGGATAAAACTGATAGCCCCAGCCGGTATCCACAATGCCCCAGTCCTTGGGAACAGAAAGAGGAGTTAATGTAAAAGCATCATCTTGCGTGAGCGATTTTACATTATCTCTGTTTTCGGCGGTATTGTAAGTACAGGTCGAATACATGAGGACGCCTCCGGGCCGAACTAAGGGTGCGGCCGTTTTGAGAATCCGTTGTTGACGTCGATGACAAAGTTGTACATTTGACCTTGACCATTCGGACATCGCTTGTGGATCTTTGCGGAAAAGGCCTTCCCCCGAGCAGGGTGCATCGACTAGCACCAGATCAAACCAGCCTTCCAGTGCCGCAAAATCTGCCGGATCATGCTGACTGGTGTATACCTCGGCTTGTCCCCACTTAATGACGTTTTGCCGCAGAATCGGATAGCGGGTTTTGATCACCTCATTAGCCAACAGTAAACTTTTCGGAGGTAGAAGCGAAGCCAGCAAAGTGGTTTTACCACCCGGAGCGGCACAGAGGTCTAATACGCGCAGCGGCCGCTCCTCGGGAAAACACTGCCGGAAAGCTTCGGCGATAAACATCGAGGATGCCTCCTGCACATAGTAACAGCCCGCGTGGAAGAGCGGATCAAGGGTGAAAATAGGCCGCTTGGGCAGATAGTAAGCATTGCGATGCCAGGGAATAGCTTCTCCATCTGCCGGCGGATGAATAGGCTTGGCGGTATTCAGCCGAATACTGACCGGGGCGGGGCTATCCAGCGCAGCCTGAAAGGCTGGCCACTCGGCCCCGAGTTGGGCTTCCATTTGTTGGGCAAAATCCGCGGGTATTGTCATTCCGCAAAGATAATGATCGCTCTAGATTTTCAAACTGGCCAGCGCCGGGTCATCCACAAAGAGTTGATCCACTCGCTTGGACACCTTGGTATCCGGGATCAAAGGAGGCGCGTGATGCGGTTTAATTCGTGCGTCAATCACCAGCGGTCCACGACAGCCCCAATGTTTGTATTCCACAAAACTATTGACACCATAAATATCATGCGACGGATTGGTACGGGTAAAGGCTACCCATAGAAAATTATTGAGCGTAGCGGCGGTGAAATCACTATCATCGACCAACAAGATCAATGGAATTTGATCGAGTGGGAGAGTGGCCAATTGATCACAGAGCTTGGCAATGCTTTCGGCACTTTCCGCTTGACTTTGGAATGCCGGAGCTTGAATGGCCAAAATACCTTTTTGTACAAACTTTGGTTTAGAGAAACCATCCGGTAAATTGAAATTACCAGGAAGTTCTGCGCTGAGCTGCTGCAGTGGATCGCCACAGCAAGCGATTACAACCTTTGATCCAGCATTCCAGCCAGTACCACTGTAATCGAGCGTATCGATCGTGGTTTTGGTTTGAAAATGCAGATCACGAGTCCAGTCTACGCGTTGCAAGACGTGATCGAAGAAGGCTGGGATATCGTGCGTACTTAGTTTAGGGACATCGCCCTCAGCAGCGATGATCAGAAATTTGGCTAAGGAGGTTTGGCCGCTACCTAGAATTCGATTGGCTTGAGTAAGAATTTCTTCGGGGCGTCGCTCGCGGAAGGGCATATACCGTTCGCTACCGATGGCTAGCAGCAAGGGGTGAACGCCGGCAGCATCGACTGCGTTTATTTCTACAATCCCCGGAAATTCTTGCGGGGTAAGCAATTTGACGAGTTGATGAATCAAATAGCCAAAGCTGGAATCTTCTTGTGGCGGTCGCCCGACGACGGTAAAGTGCCAAATAGCATCCTTGCGGTGATAGACTTTGTCGACTTCCATCACCGGAAAATCATGTTGTAAACTATAATAACCGAGATGGTCACCAAATGGCCCCTCTGGCATTTTTTTATTCTTAACAATCTTTCCGGTAATGACAAAGTCTGCATCCGAAGAAAGGACATGTCCGTCACGCCGGGTGTAGCGAAAACGACGTCCACCGAGCATACCTGCGAAAGTGAGTTCAGACAAGCCTTCCGGCATCGGCATAATGGCGGAAAAAGCATGGGAGGGTGGCCCACCCACGAAAATTGATGCTCGAAACGGCTCATCACCTTTATTATATAAGGTGTGATGTACACCAATACCGCGATGCAATTGATAGTGCATCCCGATTTCTTTATCCATTTGATAGTTATTGCCTGATAGCTGGATGCGATACATGCCCAAATTGGACTGCATAACGTTTTGGACCTTGGGAGGTAAAGTGAAGACTTGTGGTAGCGTAACGAAGGCTCCACCGTCCATTGGCCAACTTTTAACTTGTGGTAGCTGGCTAATCGATGTCTCGCCGTAGGTAATCGGACTACTAAATCGGCTTTTCATCGGTAGCGCCGTCAGAGCAGTGAAAGGAGCCGATAGATATCGAGTCGGTTTTTTAAAAAAATTGGCTGGATCGGCTTTGAGCTCGATGACTTTTTGTACTTTTTCAATAGTACTCCGAAATAAGAATTCTGTCCGTGCGTAGGTACCATATATATTAGTAACCGCTCGGAAAGGGCTACCCTTGACATTTTCAAAAAGAATGGCTGGTCCGCCAGCATCAAATACCCGGCGGTGGATTTCGGCCATTTCCAAATCGGGATCCACTTCCGTTTTTACACTAATCAGATGTCCGTGTTTTTGTAGATCACGAACACACTCTTGCATACTTTTATAAACCATATTGTATCTCCAGTTTCAAACAGAATTGCTAAGCCGCTTTGCTTAGCCATGACTTGGTAACAAAGATAAATGTTAGTAGTTTTGTGAAAGTGATAAAAGTCGGACTTTACAATTTAAATTCATTTTAGATTCATGCAGCAATACCACGAACTTCTTCAGCATATCCTCGATAATGGTTCTCAAAAAGGAGATCGTACCGGTACAGGTACATTAAGTGTATTTGGTTATCAAATGCGCTTTGATTTGGCGGATGGCTTTCCCTTGGTTACCACGAAGAAGTTGCATCTGCGATCCATTATTCATGAATTACTGTGGTTTCTGGCTGGTGATACTAACGTGAAATACCTGCAAGATAACGGTGTACGTATCTGGAATGAGTGGGCCGATGAGCAAGGCGACCTTGGGCCGGTTTATGGTAAGCAGTGGAGAAGCTGGACTGGTGCAGATGGCCCTACGATCGATCAAATTACTCAGGCCGTAGAGATGATTAAGCACAATCCCAACTCACGGCGGATTATCGTCAATGCTTGGAACGTCGGTGAAATCGATGCTATGGCCTTGGCTCCCTGCCACTGTCTATTTCAATTTTATGTAGCCGATGGTAAATTATCCTGTCAGCTTTATCAGCGCTCGGCGGACGTTTTCCTTGGTGTGCCATTCAATATCGCTTCTTATGCTTTATTGACCATGATGATGGCTCAAGTCTGTGGTCTGGAAGCCGGCACTTTTGTTCATACCTTTGGTGACGCACATTTATATTCTAATCATCTCGAGCAAGCACGCTTGCAACTCACCCGTGATCCACGTCCATTACCTCAAATGCGTCTTAATTCCAATGTGAATTCAATTTTTGATTTTACTTTCGAAGACTTTACTTTAGAAAATTACGACCCACATCCTCATATTAAAGCTGCGGTATCAGTATAAACTACAAGATTTAGGGTAATTTTTATAAAAAGTTGGCGAATTTGTTTTATTCAAATCAATTATTTGTTAAATTAACGTAAAGCCAAATTATTATCCCCCACGCTATCTGATCCCATACATCGATTTCAAATATTTTTTAACCTACAAAACTACACTGTCATGATTGAAGTCGTATTGGTAATCTTTGTAGCTTGGGTCCTAGCCGATGTAAAAGAAGAACTATCTGTCAATTAAACCCATTTCACAAAAAAATTATATTGGTCTGGTTTTAGGTGCCTTCCCTCCCCTTAATGGCGGCTATTAGTAGAAATTTAATTTTCTCTTCAATATGTAGTGGACGAATTGCGTTTTTGCATCGTTATGTTGAGTGAAAATTATTTTAATGATCTACAATAAAAGTCAAAGCATGGAAGTGCAGCAAAGAATTATGAGCATGGTGAGCTGGGTGGCACAAGTACCACCAACTCAAATTTGCCTGACCACTAATTTTAAGTCTGACCTGGATCTGGATGAAATTGATGTCATGAGCCTGATTCTACAGCTTGAAAGATGGTTTAACGTAGTTTTGACCAAAGAAGAGGTAGAGCGAATCGAAACGGTGAAAGACGTCAGTGACTGCATCGCACGTTACGCTACCAAGTTTGCAGCTTAATACCTATCCGTCAACTACTTGCTCAGGGATAGTTCAATCTGATGATGAGGATTGAACTATCTTTCGTTTTACTCGTTCTCTGAGAGTAAAATGTCAAACTTGGCCTAATGACTCAGAAAAGTCGAAGATAAAAGGCCATTCTAATTTTTTTGCGGAATTATTTTTTTGGCGTTTACCAAAATATTCCAATCTATATTCCGTTTTATTAGCCTGTTCTACCACCTTTTTTGCTTTTCCAAGCACTTTCCCAAAGGTGTTCTCAATCCACTTCTATTTAGAAAAAATCTAAATAGTATTACCCCTAAGATTAATATTGGTAATAATAGGAACGAATTGTATTTTTGCGCTGACATAAAAATGACAATTGGATAGTCATCATTTTATTCGTTCTATTATATCATTCAAAGTCAATTAAATATGATGCTTAGATCATCGTTTCTAAGACTTTCTCTCCTCTTCTGTATCACCTTATTTTCTTTCAATTCGGCTATTGCTGACGAACAATCTGACCTTGGTAAAACGCTTTTCAAGGCCAACTGTGCGCAGTGTCACAACCGAAACATGAAAGATGATTTGACGGGGCCCGCTCTGGGAGGCGTTCGCGAACGCTGGGAAAGTGAGGAATTGCTGTACGCTTGGATTCGTAATTCATCGGCAGTTATTGCCGGGGGTGACGCTTACGCGGTCGAATTGTACAACAAGTGGAACAAGGTTGTCATGAATCCATTTCCAAATCTGAGTGATGAGGAAATCGAGGCGATCTTGGTATATGTAGATTGTATGTACGATGGTAGCTGTATCCCGGGAGGAGGCGCTTCGGTTGCTGGTAATGAAGGTGCCGTAGTGGTAGAAGAAAGTGACAACACCTTACTGTTTGTTACGCTCTTCATTATTCTTGGTATCCTCGCATTGGTATTGGCACGCATCATTTCTAACCTGAACCATATGGCTCGGGTAAAACAAGGAGAGACCGATATTGAGCGTCGCACCTTGACGGATTTGCTGACCAGCAAAGGCGTTATTGGCTTTGTTTTATTCGCTTTGATTGTATTAGCGGGTTATACGACTGTTAACAATGCGATCAACCTAGGGCGTCAGCAAGGGTATAAACCTGACCAGCCTATTAAATTTTCTCACGTTACTCACGCCGGTCTGCACAAGATTGATTGTCAGTATTGTCACGACGGTGCTCGCCGCAGTAAGCACTCGATTATTCCTGCTACGAATACTTGTATGAATTGCCACAAAGCAATCGTGAAAGGATCGACATACGGTACTGCGGAGATTTCTAAGATTTTTGCTTCTATCGGTTGGGATCCGAATGAGAAAAAATACATCGATAATTATGATGCGATGTCTGAAGAGGAGATCGAAGCCATTTTTACGAAATGGATCACGGATCAATATGTTGCCGATAATAATCTGAGCGCTTTAGATCGTGAAGGTGAGCGTGTGGTAAAAACACAGTGGGAAGGCATCAAGAATTCATTGACAAATGATGCTAAGACGAAGATTCAAGGGCCAATCGAATGGACGCGTATCCATAACTTACCTGATCACGCTTATTTTAATCATGCTCAACACGTCGGAGTTGGTAAAATTGAATGTCAAGAATGCCACGGTAAGGTAGAGAAAATGGAGATCGTGGAGCAACAAGCGCCGCTTTCAATGGGATGGTGTATCAATTGTCACCGTCAAACTGAAGTGAAGTTTTCTGATAATCCATACTACGAGTCTTACGAAAAATACCACGAGGAAATGAAGGAAGGAAAACGTGAGAAAGTGACGGTAGAAGATATCGGAGGTCTGGAGTGTCAAAAATGTCACTATTAATCAGCGTCGAGTTGCCCGCTATGAGTTAACAAAGGGAATAAATTTTACACCATAATATATTAAGGTGTAAGAACAACTCAAACGCTCAATAAATAAAACGCAAATTTAAATTATCACACCATAGATAGACATGAAGAATAACAAGCAAGAAATCTGGGTTGGCGTAGAAGATCGCACAAACGACCCATCATTTCTGGAAAATGTAGGCCAAGAGTTTCGCGAGTTGCCAATCGTTGACACCCTGGCTGAAGAAGAAACCCTGAATGTCGGTAGTTCACGTCGTGATTTCCTGAAATATTTAGGCTTTGGCCTGGGAGCTGCAACACTTGCTGCTAGCTGCGATATTCCGGTCAAACGCGCTGTACCTTACGTAGTCAAACCAGATGCAATCGTGCCTGGAGTCGCTACCTATTACGCCTCTAGTTTCGTAAAAGGTGGTGATTACTGCTCAGTTTTGGTTAAAACCCGTGAAGGGCGCCCTATCAAAATTGAAGGAAACAGCCTTTCGAAAGTCACTATGGGTGGTACCAATGCTCGTGCGCAGGCTAGTGTTTTGGATATTTATGATCGTAAACGCTATCAGGCACCGGGTAAACCAGATCAAAGCGAGACCATGAGTTGGGCTGATCTGGATAAAACGGTAAAAGGTCAGCTAAATGCTGGTTCTAATATTGTCATCATTACTAATACTATTCTAAGTCCTACGACTAAGAAAGCCATTGATGATTTTAAAGCAAAATTTGGCAATACAAGTGTCTTTACTTACGATCCAGTGTCAAGTTCTGCGATGCTGGAAGCGAATGCGGATTGCTTTGGCCAACAAGTAGTGCCAAACTATCACTTCGATAAAGCAGATGTTATTGTAAGTGTGGGAGCAGATTTCCTCGGTACTTGGATTTCTCCAATCGAGTATGCTGCTCAGTATGTGAAGAATCGTAAGATCGAGAAGGTGAGTGGTGCCAAAATGAGTCGCCACATTCAAGTAGAAAGTGGAATGTCAATGACGGGGTCTAATGCAGACAACCGTATTTTGATCAAACCTTCCGAGCAAGGCGCGGCAATCGCTACGCTTTATAACGAGGTAGCTGCTCTGACCGGTGGCACACGAATCAACGCTCCTTCTGTCAATAGCCGAGCTGCTAAGCAGTTGGCCGCAGTAGCTAAGGAATTGACCGCTAAGCGCGGCCAATCTTTGGTTGTTTCTGGTTCGAACAACGTGGGTGAGCAAACCCTAGTTAACAAAATTAATGACCTGCTCGGTAATTATGGTCGTACCATCGATTTTGCCGAAGCTTCTATGCAACGTCAAGGTATAGATGGCGACATCAAAGCTGCTTTGGCCGCAGTAAGCCGCGCCGATGCTGTATTTGTGATGGATGGAGCTAATCCAGTTTTCGACTTGCCAAACGGGGCTCAGTTTGCCGAAGCGATGGCCAGTGCAAAACTGAAAGTATCATTCGCGAGCATCAAGAATGAAACGGCAGCTATCTGTGACTATGTAGCACCTACCAACAATTTTCTTGAGTCTTGGGGAGACGCCATGCCTAAGCGTGGTCACTATAGCTTGATTCAACCGACTATCTCTCCTTTATTTAAAACTCGTGAAACTGGTGAAAGCCTGTTGGTTTGGGCGGATAGTCCTGCACTGCAAGCAGATGCTGAGCAACCTTACTACGAATACCTGAAAGCACACTGGGAAGCTGCTATTTTCCCACAGCAATCAGATTTTCAATACTTCCAGACTTTCTGGGATATGGCACTGCACGACGGCGTCGTATCTATTCCACAAGCTGGCGTAGAAACCATTTTTAATGGTGATGTCAGTGCTGCTGCTGGTAAAATCAATAAGCCAGAAAATAGTGAGTTGGAGATCGTTATGTACGAAACGATTAATGCAGGTGCCGGTCAATATGCCAACAACCCTTGGTTGCAGGAACTGCCTGATCCAGTAATGCGTACGGTTTGGGGCAACTACATCAGTGTACCTGTTGAATATAATAACGGTGATGTCAAAGGCTTTATGGGCATTGGTAAGAATGCAGCTAAAGGCAAAGCTGAATTGGTAAATATTGATGTCAACGGGATCTCTGCTAAGATGACTGCAGTCGCTCAGTTTGGACAAGCTCCTGGAACAGTGGCGGTAGGTCTTGGCTACGGCCGGACAATTGTGGGAGAGACCGGACTGAATATCGGAACGCATGTTTCTCCATGGTGCAGTTACGATAGTAATGGTAACCTGAAATATTACGCTGGCGTTTCTTCAATCGAACTTGCTGGTACAGATCGTGAATTTGCTTGCGTACAGTATCACCATACTTACGGTGTAACGGCACGTGATGAGAGCGGTAAAGCATTGATGAACCCGGATAATCCAGAGGAGAAGCTCAATGTCGATGAAGAAGCATTGGCTTATCAAGGTGCTTTGACCGATCGTTCTGTGATGTTCACCACCAACATGAATAAGTTGGCGGATGATGTCGCTACCTTGAAAGCTAAGCGTGAAACTTACCAGAAATTGAATTCTCACTCGCTATATGGCGGGCACGAGTATAAATATGATAATGGTCACCACTGGGCGATGAACGTTGATCTCAACGCTTGTATCGGTTGTGGTGCCTGTGCAGTAGCCTGTATGGCTGAGAATAATGTACCAGTTGTTGGTAAAACAGAGGTACACCGCCATCATGAAATGGCTTGGATTCGTATCGATCGCTACTTCTACGGGGATGTCGAGAATCCAAACGTAGTATATCAGCCGCTGATGTGTCAGCACTGCGATAACGCACCTTGTGAAAACGTATGTCCGGTAGCTGCTACGAACCACAGCGCGGAAGGTCTGAACCAAATGACCTACAACCGCTGTATTGGTACGCGTTACTGTGCTAACAACTGTCCTTACAAAGTACGTCGTTACAACTGGCTGGATTATACTACAGCAGACGTCTTCCCAGGCAACCAACCTTTGGTTAATGGCGAAGAGCTGCCTTACGGTGCAGATAACCTGACGCGTATGGTCTTGAACCCAGACGTTACGGTTCGTTCTCGTGGTGTGATCGAGAAATGTAGCTTCTGTGTACAGCGAATTCAGGAAGGTAAACTGACGGCTAAGCGTGAAAATCGTAGATTGACTGACAGTGATGTGAAAACCGCTTGCCAAACGGCTTGTCCTACCGGTGCGATTGTCTTTGGTGATATCAACAACAAAGAAGCACTGATTTCTCAGAAAATTGAAAGCGACATGGCTTATCGTGTATTGGAAGAGGTGAACACCGAATCTTCTGTACACTATTTCATGAAAGTGAACAACCGTGACGAGCAGCTGGACGAAATCGTCAGCTAAGACTTAAAAATTGATAGCAACAAACTCTGTCTTTTGACAGGCAAATTATTAATAGAAACTTATGAGTGCTGTTATTTCTCCAATTCGGGAACCTTTAATTGAAGGAAACAAATCGTACCACGATATTACCGAAGACATTGCTTCACCAACGGAGAAGGTGCCTAACCAGACGTGGATTTTAGCCTTTATCGTTTCGGTTGGTTTTCTCACCTTTGGTGTTGTCTGTATCTTCTGGACCGTTTGGTTCGGTATTGGTTCCTGGGATTTGAACCGAACAGTCGGTTGGGGTTGGGATATTACCAACTTCGTATGGTGGGTCGGTATCGGTCACGCGGGAACGCTGATCTCAGCGATTCTTCTGCTTTTCCGTCAGAAATGGCGTACGGGTGTAAACCGGGCAGCGGAAGCGATGACCATTTTTGCCGTAATCTGTGCAGGGATGTTCCCAGCCATTCACGCCGGGCGTCAATGGATGCTGTTTTTCATCTTCCCTTATCCGAATACACGCGGGCCATTGTGGGTGAACTTCAACTCACCACTGCTTTGGGACGTATTCGCGATTAGTACCTATCTGACGGTATCACTCTTATTCTGGTATACAGGTTTGGTACCGGATTTTGCTACGGTTCGTGACCGTGCCAAAGGATTGCGTAAGCGTTTGTATAACTTCCTTTCTTTCGGTTGGACGGGATCTGCTAAGCACTGGCAACGTTGGGAGTCTTTAGCTCTGATTTTGGCCGGTTTAGCAACACCACTGGTACTTTCCGTACACACCATCGTAAGTTTCGACTTCGCCACTTCGGTTATTCCTGGTTGGCACACGACGATCTTCCCGCCCTACTTCGTTGCGGGAGCAATCTTCTCAGGGTTTGCCATGGTACAAACGCTGATGATCATCACACGTAAAGTATTGAATCTGCAAGAATATATTACACTGGCTCATATCGAGTCGATGAACAAGGTTATCCTATTGACGGGATCGATTGTAGGTACAGCCTATTTGACAGAGTTGTTCATTGCTTGGTACTCCGGTTATGTTTATGAGCAGTTTGCTTTCTATAATCGTGCACTTGGGGTATATGCTTGGTCTTACTTCGGTATGATGTTCTGTAATGTGATCTCGCCACAGTTCTTCTGGTTCAAGCGCTTCCGCCGTAGTTTGTGGTGGACATTCTTCCTATCGATTGTGGTAAATATCGGGATGTGGTTTGAGCGTTTCGTAATTATCGCCACTACATTGGCGCGTGATTATTTGCCATCAAGCTGGAGCTACTATGTACCAACTTGGGTAGAGATTGGTCTCTTCCTCGGTACCTTAGGTATTTTCTTCACCTTGTACTTGTTGTTTACACGTGTTGCACCGGTAGTAGCGATTGCAGAGGTGAAAAGTATTCTTAAATCCTCTGGTGATCAATACACTGGAAAGAATGCTGAGCATCACTATAAAGAAGTGGTTGAAAAATCAGATACAGCACACGCTCACAGCCACTAATCAATTTTTGCAAAGTCTATTTCAAGCTATATAAAAATGAAAGAACATAAAGAAGTTTTATACGGACTTTACGATGACGAAGAGGACTTGCTACGTGCCGTAAAACAAGCCGGTGCGGATCACCTCGACATCATGGATGTTTTTACACCATTCCCGGTACACGGTCTGGATCCACTATTAGGATTATCCGAATCTCGTTTGCACATCGCTGGTTTTTTCTACGGTGCGCTCGGTACTTTGACCGCATTCGGTTTTATGACTTGGGTTTTTACCCGCGATTGGCCGATCATTTTTGGTGGTAAGCCTTACTTCTCTGCACCGTCTTTTATTCCAATTACTTTTGAGTTGACGGTACTTTTCGCAGCAGTAGGTATGGTGGTTACTTTCTACACGATTTGTGGTCTTGGTCCTGGTGTTGTCAATCCAGTATTGGATGATCGTATTACCGACGATAAGTTTTGTATCGCTTTTAAAACCAATGGTTATTCTGATACGGAGATTGGAAAATTGCGCAGTTTCTTTTCCAATACAGGCGCTTCAGAAGTGAGCACAAAAACCATTTAATACAAAAGAAATTTTCAAAATGAATAATATGCGCAATACGATTTTCGCAATTAGTTTTTTGGCAGTGATGTTCTTCATGACCTCTTGCCAACAGCCCAGTAACAATAGTACAGGGAGCGAGTATATGCCAGATATGGCACACTCCATTGCGATGGAAGCGAATACTTATAATTACTATTATAACAATACTTGGGATAGTGCGAGTGTCGTGAAATTGAAGGTTTTGACCATGCCTCGCCAACCTGTTGAGGGAACGATTGCACGTGGTTATACCGGAGTACATTACTCTGCGACTACTACTGCACGCAATGCAGCAATGAGTTCTTTGCGCGGTGAAGACGGTGTACAATCTATCGCCGTACCAGTCAACGGTAATGTGCCTTATTACTATGAGGATACCGAAGAAGAGCGTACCCGAGCTACACAAGAAATTATTTACAATCCTTTTGTCATTACTGAAGAGGGGCTAGACCGCGGTAAGGAATTGTACGATATCTTTTGTGCGACTTGCCACGGTGAAAAAGGTGACGGTAACGGTTATTTGGTACGTGAAGATGGCGGTGTTTACCCAGCAGCTCCAGCAAACTTCCTAACCGATGAGTTTGTCGCTGCTTCCAACGGTCGCTATTATCATGCATTGATCTACGGTAAAAACGTGATGGGCGGCTACTCTGATAAGATTTCTTACGAAGAACGCTGGCAAGTGATCCACTACATCCGAAACTTGCAAGCTAAAGATCGCAAGTTGGTTTACAACGAAGATGCCAATACCCTAAATACAATCGATGTGCCCGGTGCATCATCTCGCATGGTTGCGAATAATATGCCTGCAGTGACTGATGAAGCTGCACACGATGAAGAAGGTGATCACAGTCACGATGGCGGAGAACATCACAGTGATGATAATAGCCACGGCGAAGATCACTAAGTAGTATAAACAAGCAAATTGTATTAATCATTTATAGTCGGCACTGTCCGACCTTGAAAAACAAAAAGATACGATGAATCAGTTTACCTTCGAAGGGAAACAAAAGCGTGTACTTTACGGATTTATGCTTCTCGGGCTGCTTTGCCTGATCGGTTCATTCTTCATGGATTCGACCGAGCATCATTCCCGTTTCTGGACTAACTTCTTGCATAATACAGTCTTTTTCACGGGGATTGCCTTTATTTCTCTGTTTGCTATTGCGGCAAGCGTCAGCGCTTACGCCGGTTGGTACACGGTATTTAAACGAATTTGGGAAGCTTATGCAGAGTTTCTGCTCATTGGCCTCGTTTTGTTAATTGTGCTCATTGCTGGTTTGTGGGGACATTTACACCATATCTATCACTGGAATACAGAGGGGATCGCCGATGTGGGATCAGACACTTACGACGAATTGATTGCAGGTAAAGCGGGTTTTTTGAATAAGACTTGGTATACCATTGGTACGATTGGTATTGTCGGTATCTGGTACTTCTTATTTGCACGTCCATTGCGCAAGCTCTCCATTCAGGAAGATAACACCAGTACACTTGATTTCAGTGTACATAAAAAAGTGAAATGGTACTCCGCAGCGTTCTTGCCAATTGCGGCTTTCTCAAGTGCAGCAATGATTTGGTTATGGACGATGTCAATTGACCCACACTGGTACAGTACGATGTATGCTTGGTACACGACTGCAAGTTGGTTTGTATCTGCCATTGCGCTGACTATCCTGAGCTTGATTTATCTGAAAGGTCGCGGCTATTTCCAACACGTTTCGGATGAGCATATGCACGATTTGGGTAAGCTGTTGTTCGCCTTTAGTATCTTCTGGACTTACTTGTGGTTCTCACAGTTCATGTTGATCTGGTACGGTAACGTAGGGGAGGAGACAGTATATTTCCAATTGCGTCGTGATCAGTTCCCTGTACTGTTTTACGGTAACTTGATTCTCAACTTTGTATTGCCATTCCTGATCCTGCTACGTAATGACACTAAGCGCAAATTTGGTACGCTTGGTTTCGTGGCATTGCTTTGCTTGTTCGGTCACTGGTGGGATTTCTTCCAAATGATTAAGCCCGGTGTTTTGAATGAGTTGGCGCATGCAAGTGGTAGTCATGGTCCATTGCCTTTTGCGGCTGGATTTACCATTCCTGGTTTGTTGGAGATCGGTACATTCCTTGGCTTCTTGGCATTGTTTGTATTTGTATTTTTCAATCAGCTGACAAAAGCGTCTCTCAATCCACAGAGCGATCCTTACTTCGGAGAGAGTGTACATCACCACGTTTAGTGAATTGAGACAGCGTTTGAAATTAAAATTGTTCAATTAAAAACAGATTTTTTCATAATTCAGAATCAATCTAAACATCCTTCGATCGTGATCGAAAAACAGTATTGAACGTTTTAAACCTATATTTTTGTAGAAGAAAGTCAATAAACGATAAATTAAATCTATAATGACGGCACTTATTTCGGTTCTATGTATTATTCTGATTGCTCTGGTGATCGTGCAGATTGGCCGGGTGACAGAACTTGCGGCTAAGATTAGAGGCGAAGAAGCTGCGCAGCAGGATGCCAACGATCGTAATGCCTGGATTTCTTTGGTCTTTATGGTTGTGTTCCTGATCAGCTGTGTAGCATCAGCTTATTATTACAAAAATGATATCCTTTGGTACGGACCGCACGAGTCTGCATCTGTCCATGGAGGACAACTAGATTCCTTATTTGACATCACTCTGTTATTTACAGGTATCGTTTTCTTCATTACTCAGATTTTGTTATTCTGGTTTGCTTATCGCTATAAGAATGAGCCAGGCCGTAAGGCACTTTATATGCCACACGATAACAAATTGGAGATCATTTGGACCGTTATTCCTGCTGTTGTGATGACCTTCTTGGTTGTTGGTGGTTTGGATGCATGGAATGAAGTGATGGCGGATGTTCCTGAAGATGCAGTTGCAGGTGAGGATTACATTGAGATCGAGGCTACCGGAATGCAGTTCTTGTGGTCGATGCGTTATCCTGGTAAAGACAATCTACTCGGAACCAAGGATTTCCGTAAGATCACTGCTAATAACTCTTTGGGAATTGATTTTTCTGATCCAAAGAGCTGGGATGATGTCGTTTCATCTGCAGCGGGTGAAGTCATCAAATTACCAATCGGAAAGCAAGTTCGCGTACGTATCACGGCCCGTGATGTATTGCACAACTTTGATTTACCTCACTTCCGTGTAAAAATGGATGCGATCCCGGGACTACCGACCTATTTCACTTTTACACCATCTATTACTACTGAAGATTATAGAGCTAAATTGGGTGCTCTGAACAAAGATGGATCACCTAAATATCCTGAATGGCATGAACTGTCGGATCCAACCGATCCTGAAAGTGAACCACGTTGGAAAGCTTTCCAATTCGAATTGGCTTGTGCAGAATTGTGCGGTCGTGGTCACTATAGTATGCGTCGTATTGTAGAGGTCGTTTCGGAGGAAGAATGGAGAGAGTGGGCGAACAGTCAAACTTCTTTCTACTTTTCTTCAATTCGTGGCTCAGAGGAAGATCCTAACCTAGGTAAATTACTGCCTATCGAAATTCGCGAGCGTAAAGAAGCGTTCACCACTGCTGTGAAGCGCGCCATCGAATCAACCGAAGAGACGGATAAAGTGCTACGTCTTGAGCACGTTAACTTCGAAACGGGGTCTGCTCGATTGACTGCAAATTCACGCTACGAACTTGATAACCTGGTGAGTGTGCTAGACGATTATGAAAATATGACGATTGAGGTAGCCGGTCATACCGATGCGACGGGAGATCCTGAAATGAATATGGAGCTGTCTGACTCGCGCGCGCAGGCTGTATATAACTACTTGACTGGAAAAGGCATTAGTGGTGAGCGTCTGGTTGCTGTTGGTTATGGCCAAACTCAGCCAATTGACTCCAATGAAACCGAAGAAGGACGTCAGAAGAATCGTAGAACAGAGTTCAAAATTCTTACTCAATAAATATAACGTAACGTAGACCTATATTGGCGGAAGCAAATTTAAATTTATCCAATCATGGCAAACATCGCAATTACTTACGACGAAGATATTTTGATTAAAGAGCAGGGGTACGATGATCATTTCCATGACCATCACCATGGCGATAAGTATCAATCTAATTTTATCACTCACTATATTTTTACGCAGGATCATAAGATGATCGCCAAGCAGTTCCTGATTACAGGTATGATCTGGGCAATTATTGGTGCTGCGATGTCTATCGTTTTCCGCTTACAACTTGGTTTTCCTGAGGAGAGCTTGGCTTGGATCAAGCCATTACTTGGTAAGTGGATCACTGTGAACGAGGCAGGAATCGGTACGTTAGATCCTCAGTTCTATTATGCCTTGGTGACGATGCACGGGACCATACTCGTCTTCTTTGTACTGACGGCCGGACTGAGTGGAACATTCAGTAATTTATTGATTCCGTTACAGCTCGGTGCCCGCGATATGGCTTCTCCATTATTGAATATGATGTCTTACTGGTTCTTCTTCTTAGCTGGTGTCATCATGTTTGCTTCACTGTTTTTGAACACCGGACCCTTTTCGGGGGGATGGACCGCCTATCCGCCGCTTAGTGCCTTGCCGCAGGCCTCCTCGGGCTCGGCCGCAGGTATGACCTTATGGGTAGTAAGTTTGGTGATGTTTGTGGTTTCTGTACTGCTAGGTGGTATCAACTATATTACTACCGTATTGAACTTACGTACCAAAGGAATGAGCATGTGGCGTATGCCATTGACCATCTGGGCCTTCTTCGTCACAGCAATTATTGGTCTGTTGTCTTTCCCGGTACTAGCTTCTGCGTTCTTCTTAGTGATGTTTGACCGTAGTTTAGGAACAAGCTTCTTCTTAAGTGATATTTATATTGGTGGTCAAGCACTTGACCACGTTGGTGGTAGCCCGGTATTGTACCAGCACTTGTTCTGGTTCTTGGGACACCCTGAGGTATACATTATTATTCTGCCTGCGATGGGACTGGTTTCTGAGGTCATGTCTGTCCATGCGCGTAAGCCTATCTTTGGTTACAAGGCGATGGTTTACTCGATCTTGGCGATTGCCTTCTTATCCTTTATCGTTTGGGCACACCACATGTTTATGTCTGGGGTGAATCCATTTATTTCTAACTTCTTCGTAATCTTTACGCTGATTATTGCGGTACCATCTGCGGTGAAAGTATTTAACTGGATTGCGACTTTATACGGTGGTAATATTCGATTTACCTCCGCGATGTTGTTTGCTATCGGATTCGTATCTATGTTTATCTCGGGTGGTTTGACCGGTATTTTCCTCGGTAACTCTGCCATCGATATTCAAATGCACGACACTTATTTCGTAGTAGCTCACTTCCACATCGTAATGGGTATTGCGGCCTTCTTCGGAATGTTCGCGGGGATATACAACTGGTTCCCGAAAATGTACGGCCGCTTCATGAATGAAACGCTTGGTAAAATCCACTTCTGGGGAACATTGATCGGTGCCTACGCGATCTTCTGGCCTATGCACTACCTTGGATTAGCGGGTGTACCTCGCCGTTACTACAGTTTCGAGACTTTCGATGCCTTTGCGCACTTCGATGCCATGAATAAGTTTATTACCATTGCTGCGATTGTGGTTTTTGCCCTTCAGCTGTTATTTGTGATTAATTTCTTCTACAGCATCTGGTACGGTAAGCGTCAGACGACCAAAAATCCATGGAAAGCAACTACGCTTGAATGGACAACACCAATCGATGCAGGTCACGGCAACTGGCCAGGTAATTTACCTGTGGTTCACCGTTGGGCATATGATTATGGTAAGGATGGGAATGATTTCATTCCGCAATATGTGCCTATTGACGAGAATGAATCTAAAGACGAACATTAGACGCTTTTATAGCTTCGAAAATATTTAAAGAACAGTAATTAGTGTACACAAAAGTAGCAGCACGCGATCAAGTTAGTCCTTCAATTCGGCAAAAGTTAGCTGATTATGGGACGCTCGTTAAGTTCCGACTTAATGTTCTGGTGGTCTTTTCCGCGGTCATGGCTTATATGATTGCTGGTGACCGTATCAACTGGATAGGCGCTTTGGTCTTGGGACTTGGAGGCTTCTTGGTAACCGGTGCTGCAAATGCTTTAAATCAAGTTTTGGAGCGCGATACCGATAGCCTGATGAAGCGCACCGAAAATCGACCAATCGCAACTGGTCGGATGTCGGTTTCAGAAGGGGTAATGGCTGCTGGATTCATGAGCTTATTTGGCATCTTACTGCTGAGTATGTTTAACCCGTGGGCAGCGCTGCTCGGTACGATCTCTTTGATTATTTATGCCTTTGTGTACACGCCGATGAAAAAAGTCAGCTCATTAGCAGTGCTGGTCGGGGCTATCCCCGGAGCATTGCCGATGATGATTGGCTGTGTGGCAATTGAAGGAGAACTGACGATGCTGGCCATCGCGCTATTTGCTATCCAGTTCTTCTGGCAGTTTCCCCACTTTTGGGCGATTGCTTGGTTAGCTTTTGAAGATTACTCTAAAGCGGGTTTTCACTTGCTGCCATCTGAACGCGGTGTACGCAATAATAATGCTGGTTTGCAATCCTTTTATTATACTTTGCTATTGCTTCCGGCAAGTCTATTGCCGATGTTTTTAGGACAAACCGGGATTATTTCTACTATCGTTGTAATAATGGCGGGTGCCTACTATGGTTGGTGCGCTTGGCGCTTTTACAGAGAGGAGACGCGGGCTACGGCACGTCGCTTAATGTTCTGTTCTTTTATTTATTTGCCAGTGGTTTTATTTGCCTTATTTTTTGATAAAATATAAGTGAGATGAATGTGGCATTGACGACGAATAATACTAGAAGAAATAAGATTCATCCTCAGAAGTTTGCCCTTTGGGTAGGATGTGCGAGTATGACCATGATGTTTATGGCTTTCACCAGTGCCTACATTGTTCGTCAGGCAGGAGGGGATTGGCTAGAATTCATCATGCCGAATATTTTTCTAGTGAGCACCGGAGTATTACTTTTAAGTAGCATCAGTTTACATGCCTCTTTTATTTCTTTCAAAAAAGGAAATGAGCAGCTGTATAAAGGCCTGATGATTACCACTTTTATTCTGGGAGCGACATTTTTGGTATTACAATATCAGGGCTGGTCGGCCCTTTATGACATTGGGGTAGTGTTTGATGGTAATCCATCCGGCTCCTTTGTTTATGTTATTTCAGGTTTTCACGCAGCGCATTTGCTGGCGGGATTGGCGGTTTTAACCGTTGCTTTGATTCATGCATTTGCCTTGCCGTTTAAACTGACGCCAAAACGAAAGCTACGTTTTGAATTGACGTTGACTTTTTGGCATTTTTTGGATTTTCTGTGGATCTATTTGATCACGTTTATATTACTACAACAATCATAGAGTAGTTATTATTTCAATTACAAACAAAGACATTAGATAGTCTTAAACTAAATCAAGAATGGCTACAGACACCGTTTTACACGATGAAACTTTAGAGCAAAAAGGCGCTTGGGACGGCGGGAAAAAGCCTTTTAAGGCGAGTTATGGGAAATTGATGATGTGGTATTTCCTGCTTTCGGATGCTTTTACCTTTGCAGGATTTCTAATTGCCTATGGTGCCCTACGTTTCAGTATGCCAACTTGGCCCGTACCGGATTTCGTATTTGCGAAAGCACCTTTCTTACACGGCGAGTGGCCCCTCATTTTCGTAACCTTTATGACGTTCGTCCTGATCATCAGTTCGGTGACTATGGTAAGAGCGGTGCAGGAAGGGCATCGGGAAAATAAAAATGGCGTTGTTTTTTGGATGCTATTGACAGTAGTTGGTGGTGCGGGGTTCTTGGGCTGTCAGGCTTGGGAGTGGAATACCCTGATTGCTGCGGAAGGCATGACCGTTACAACTAATCCTTTTTCTAATCATACCGAAGGCGGTATCTATGTTACCGGTGAAGAAATGGAAAGCAAGGGCTTCAAAAAAGTAGTCGTTGGCGGTGATGACCATCATGGGGACGACCACGGTGGAGGACACAGTGAAGGCCATGGAGATGAGGCGCACGGACACGGTGGAGATCACCATAGTATTACCTACTATCTTGCCCCAGATACTGAGGACATTCCCGAAAATCGTTATTTCGTTAAGAGTGATCACGAAGGTGTGGTGAAAGCTGGCGAGGAATTCTCTGAAGGTAGCCCTTATCTGATCACTTTTGGACATGGCTCACACATGTACGAATATGGTGCTTATACTACGCCAGAAGATGGTCAAATTAAAAAGGAAGAATTTGGTCCTAAGGCCTTTGGTGCCTTGTTTTTCTTTATCACAGGCTTCCACGGCTTCCACGTATTATCCGGGGTAGCGTTCTTACTCGTGATTCTGATTAATGTGGCTAGTGGCTTGTACGTCAAGCGTAAAAATGGCTACGAAATGGTGGAGAAAATTGGATTGTACTGGCACTTTGTAGATTTGGTGTGGGTATTCGTATTCCTTGTATTCTACCTATTGTAAAAAATCAATTAGACCATTCTTAAATTACTTATATCATGGGATTATCCTACGAAGAATCAAAAAAAGTTGTTTTTAAAGGACTCATTCTGTTGGGTGTAGTGACGATTGTGGAAGTATTGATCGCACTGGTTGGAAACGGCCACGTTATTGAAGGATTCACTTTACCGCGCATCATCATGTATCCACTCATGATTGGTTTGAGTCTTTATAAAGCCTATTTCATCGTCTACGAATTCATGCACATGCGCTATGAAGTGAAAGGTTTGGCGATGAGTGTTTTGCTACCTACTTTGCTTTTGGTTTGGGCTATCGTTGCCTTTTTCCAGGAAGGAAGTTCTTGGAACCAGCGCCGTGAGCAAATTAAGGAAAAAGATAAGATAGAGCTAGAGGGGCAGACTGGCATGTTGTTGCCACCTGCAACTAAAGATATGCAGTAATCACAGTAAATATTCTATACCGACTTTTGAGAGAATAAGGTAAAAGAAATTTACGGGCTGCAACGAAAAATATACTGAATGATGAGGCGAGACGTAACAATCTCGCCTTTTCTATAGCTAGAACTAAGGTTAGATTGTAACGGCATTGTCAACTTTCTAAATGGCCCTCAACTACTTTAGTGCTGTGCCGTTTTAGTAGTAATTTAGCGATACAAAGCAGAAGGAGAAGACAAAACCCTCCATATGTTAAATTGGCATCAATGAGCAAGAATAAAAATTCATATTGGAAAGCAGCGGCCCTACTCCTTTTCTTGATTGGGCTTCCTTTGGGGTCTTGGTATTACCTTCGAGCTGGTTACAATTACCAAAAGCAATTAATGGAAGATTTACGCGATTACGGTCAGATCAATAACGTAAATCTTAAAGTAGAAAACCAGTCTCGGGATACCATGGCCTACCAAGATTTCCACGGTAAATTTTTGGTAGCCACTTTCACCAGCCCACAAGCCGCTAGTTATAGCAAGATTCGTGATTACCAGCGTAAAATCTGGGATCAGTTTCACGACCACGATAGCTTGGTTATCCTGAGCCATAGCTTGCATTCCAAGCCATTGGAAATCATTGATCTGGGAAAAGAACATACTAAGGACCAAGCCCAGTTACAGTACGTCAACAGCAGTCCCTCCGGCATGAAGCAGTTGCTAAAGCATTATGGTGTGCCACAAATTGAAGCGGATAGTCGGGATTCTATTATTGTCCAAACCGTTCAATCGGTCCCCGTTGACTATCCCTACTTTGTGCTGGTTGATAGTAAGGGAAGTATTAAAAATTATTATGATGTGAATAACCACCAATCGGTGAGTCGATTAGTGGAACATTTGGCTTTGGTACTACCACGTAAGAAGCGAGAAAAAGCGGTAGTAAAACGCAAAAAAGAGAAATAGATATGGACGCCAATCTTCAACTGGCCAAAAAGTTAAATCGATTAGCCTGGGTTGTAACGATAGTTGTGCTATTGCTGGTAGGACTCATGCGTCGCGTTAAGATTCCACTGCCCGACGGTTGGGACTTTGGATTCTTACCACCGGTTCATGCTACACTTAATGCGTTGACGGCGGTGGTATTGATCATCGCGTATTACTTCATCCGCCGTAAGCAAGTTGAGAATCACCGTCGTGCAATTTATGTAGCGATGGGATTATCAGTTCTTTTTCTACTATCCTACGTCACCTATCACTTCACCACGCCAGAAACGCTGTATTGCGGTGAAGGCAATATTCGTATTCTGTATTTCATCTTATTGATTACGCATATCGTTTTGGCGGCCCTCATTTTGCCTTTTATCCTGTTCACTTTTATCCGAGCGTATACAGGACAAATTGAGCGGCATCGGAAAATGGCACGTTGGGTTTTTCCATTGTGGCTTTATGTAGCGATTACGGGGCCGATCTGCTATCTGATGCTCATGCCTTGCTATAACTAGGTCAAGGCATCGTCAAAGAATAGCTACAAGCTTGAATTGCACTTGATTTGATTGTATTTTTGTAAAAAAGTAACACGATGAAAAAAGTCTGGATAAAATGGAGTTTGGTCGTATTACTGTTCGTTACTGCGGCGAGCATACAACCCGAGCCAGTAGCGGCACAATGTTCTATGTGTCGGATGGCTACTGAAAAGGGAGGAGAGGAGACCAAAGGCATCAATAACGGCATCCTCTATATGCTGGGTATGCCTTATTTCATCGTGGGGGCCATTGGCTATGTCTGGTGGCGTAATCGACGCAAAGAGGAGTAATCATTCTTAAATACTCTTTTCCTACACAAAATCTGAGATTAGTTTTTTTACTACCATCGGTAAGCCTACTGTTGCAGGCTCTTCAACGACGTGTAAATTGCCGCTTCGCGATAACTCGTAGTTAATAGAGGGCCTTGGATCAACGTAGTAAACTGGAATGTTGGCTGGGGCGTAATCGACTAAACCCGCCGCGGGGTATACCTGCATCGAGGTGCCAACGATGATTACTGCATCTGCTTGTGTAGTGATCTCGGCAGCTCGACTCAATTCCGGTACCATTTCTCCAAACCAAACGATGTGGGGCCGTAATTGAGCACCTTTATCACATTTGTCACCTAATAAGATATCACCATTGATGGGATAGACAAGTGATTCGTCGATTGTACTTCGGGCTTTGCGTAGCTCACCGTGGAGATGAATAATATTCGAGCTACCCGCCCGCTCGTGCAGATCATCTACATTTTGAGTAATCACCCAAACATCGAAGTTTTGCTCTAATTCGACCAAGCTCAAATGACCAAGATTGGGCGCAACTTCGTTAAGCTGTCTACGGCGTTGGTTATAAAAATCAAGGACTAATTCCCGATTTCGGCGCCAACCCTCCGGGGAGGCCACTTCCATTACATCGTGCCCTTCCCAAAGCCCATTGGCATCCCGGAAAGTCTTTATGCCACTTTCGGCACTGATTCCAGCACCGCTCATCACGACTATCTTTTTCATGGTATTCAATTTGGATTATTTGTTTTCTAGATCCTGATATTTGTCTACTTGGAACCCTGGTTGACAGATACATAAAAAAATCAAATCCTCTGTACCTGTATTTCGGATACGTTGGGCACTTCCTGCGGGAATGAAAACGCTATCGCCAGCTTGTATTTCGCCTAGTGAGCGGTTATCGATTTCCATCAAACCGGTGCCCGTCAATATATAATACAATTCATCCGTTTCTACTAAAGCATGCCAAGCCGTTATTTCTCCGACGCTTACTCGGGCTTGTGCTACTGAAAAACCAGGGTGTCGACTTTCGTTGAATAATTCTCGAATATAACAGCGTTCATCGGTATAAAATTCAGGCCGTTCGCCCTTTCGAATAATTTGAGCTGACATGATATTACGTTAAGTTTTCAAAAAACGAAAAGCTGCTCCCAAATGATCGATCAAATCACTGGCAATCAAGGCTTCTTGGCTAAGTTGGGTTTCTACCGCTAAATCTCCCGCTAAGCCATGCAAATATACGCCTAGAATGACCGCCGCTTTAGGAGAGTAGCCTTGTGCGAGTAAACCTGTGATCATACCCGTCAAAACATCACCACTACCTCCTGTGGCCATCCCCGGATTGCCCGTAGAATTGAAATAGCATTGGCCATCTGGTGTAGCAATACAAGAGTGAGCTCCTTTGAGCAAGAGATAGATATTTAACCTTTGGGCTTTTTCGCGCTGCAATTGGTTGCGTTCGAAATCATTAGCACAATCTCCGAATAAGCGACTAAATTCTTTGGGGTGAGGGGTTAGAATGCTGCCTGTCGGCAATTGCTCTAAAAGCTCAGGCTGCTGAGCAATGATGTTCAAAGCATCGGCATCTAAAACTAATGGGACCTCACTTTCGTGGATTAAGCTTTCCAACGCTGACTTGCTCTCAGTGTGGGTATCCATCCCACAACCGACCCCAATGGCACGATAACGACTCAAATCTTCCGGGATTTGTGAAATCAAATATTCGTGCCGATCGATGCTGACCATCGCTTCCGGGATACTGTTTTGTAAAATTGCGTAAGCACATTTGGGCGCGTGCAGCGTGACTAGGCCCGTACCACTTCGTAAAGCGGCGCGTGTGGCCAATATGGCGGCACCTACCTTACCATAGCTTCCCGCTACCAGAAGCGCGTGACCAAATGTTCCCTTGTGATCGTATTTGTGCCGCGGCCGAAGCAATTGCTGAGCAAAGGATCGATCAACGTAGTGATATGGACTTTCTGCTTGTTCAATAAAGTCGGTATTTAACCCAATTGAACGAGTTGCCCATGCACCTACCGCACGGTAATTCTCAGGAAAAAAGAAAGCCAGTTTTGGCAATTCAAAACTCAAGCTGTGATTAGCTTGAAGAGTAACGCCTGTACTCGGTTGATCACAAAACAAACCGGAAGGAACATCAATTGCGATGCGAAGAAGATGCTGCTCGTTGAGATGCTCAATTAAACTCGCCCAATATCCTTTAAGAGGGCGACTAAGTCCCGAACCAAAGATGGCGTCGATGATCAGCCCGTGTTGTTGATCCAGCTCGGGTAGGGGATCTTCGGCCTGAATTCGGTAAACGGCAATATTTGAACGCGGAGGCAATCGCTTGAGATTGGCCGTATAATCTGCTGACCTGGAGGTACCAATCTCGCATAGATAAAGTGATACTTCATAAAAGCGTTGATACAGCAGTCGGGCTACCACCAAGCCATCACCACCATTATTGCCGGGGCCGCAGAAAATGGCGACTTTTCCCAAGGCTGTGGGAAAGCGGTCGGTTAACCAGTCGGTAAAAACCGAAGCGGCCCGCTCCATCAAATCGAGGGAGCTAATGGGCTCGTGTTCGATAGTATAAGCGTCGAGCGCGCGAATTTGCTCAGCGCTAAGGATTTTCATTAGTGTTGAACCAATTTTTGGTGATAAATCTGGTCGTCGATTTGTAGACTGATGATGTAGATACCGGCACTATGATCACTAAACCAATCAAATTGCTGGGTACCGGCAGGGTAGACCGCGTTAACAGGCTGCGCAACGAGTTGTCCCAATTCATTGTAAATCCGTAATTGGACCTGCTCACTTTGTGGTAAGGTCCAACTAATGGTCGTATGGCCATTTACCGCAGGATTAGGTGCGAGACTAAATTGTAATTCTCGATCCAGAGGATTTTCTGTGCTTACCGGAACAAAGTTGATGAAGGCACAATGTAAGTCGTTGACCAGTTCGGTCAAATCATCAGAATCTTGGGTGCCATCATTGCTATGGACCGCAATACTGATATCATCTTCGTCATTGTAGAATACCTGAGAAGAGTAAATGATATCTCCGCCGTGTCCCCAACCATCAACATCATCACATTCAAAAGCTTGATTGAACGTACCGAGGCCAGCACCTAGCAGAGGATAAGCTGCCGCAGGAAAAGGAATTGAATTGCGCATTTCAGCTAAAGAAGCAGCCTCTAAGACCTCGCCTGATTGCAGGGCTCGCATCCAAATGGAAATATCTGTAGGGCGGGCAAGATAACCACCAGCAGACCAAGCCGCACTGAAAAGTCCATTGGTTGAAAGATTTAAACCCTGGAAATCCAGTGGGTTACCCGTGTTGAAGAGATCGAACCAGAGGTGGGCGATGTCATAAGTCGAATTGGTTTCGTAAGCACCCAAAGTGATATTTTCCAAACCAAGGGGCACCAAAAAGCGCTGGCGAATTTCGGTATGATAGGTATTGTTGGATGCGGATTCAATGACTAGGCCAAGCAAAAGGAAATTTGTATTAGAGTAGCCCCAATCCGTTCCTTGCTCAAAGATTGGCGCCAAGACAAAACCTTCGATAATTTCTTGAGGCGTCCAAATACGGCTTAAGTCCGCATTAATTGAATCTCCCAGAGCAAGATTATTCGTATAGTCGTAAATACCACTTGTGTGAGACATTAATTGTCGAATGGTAATCGTTGGATCGACATTATCATAATCGTCTATATAATCGCCGATTGGATCATCGATATTTAACAGATTATCTTCCGCCATGTCCAGAATACAAGCGGCAGTTAGCGTTTTGGTAACCGAACCGATAGCAAACAGCATATCTGGGTTTACAGAAATAGATACGGTACTGTTACCTGCTGATCCAGCCCAGATTTCACCACCGATATTTACCGCTGCGGAGAGACCAATGTAATCATTGTCTTCAAGATAAGTGTCCACTATCTCTTGGAAGGCTGCGGCTAGTTGGGGATCAATTTCATCTCGTTGACTAGCAGATGTATGGGGAGGAATAGACGATTCGACGACGGGCGCAGGCATCTCTTTCGGAGGATAAATCAGCAGATTCCAATGATCGCGCGGTGTGACTTGCGCTTGTAGGCTAAGCCCGAAAAAAAGACTACACAAAATTACAACTACACGTTTTTTCATATTATAAGATTTTGGTATTTTTCTAAAATGAAGATAGCAGATTTTTTTCATGATTTAAAGGTAATTGAGCTGGCGAGTGTTCTGGCCGGACCGGCTGTTGGGATGTTTTTTTCGGAATTAGGCGCACAGGTGACGAAAGTGGAAAATAAACGCGCCGGAGGAGATGTGACGCGACAGTGGAAATTGCCCTCAGAATCGAAAGAAGACCCGGTATCCGCTTATTATTGCAGTGTGAATTGGCGAAAAAAAGTCCTACAATTGGATCTGTCGCAGTTAGAGGATCGCGAGCAAATTTATGAGTTGGTCAAGGATGCGGATATCGTTATCAGTAATTTCAAGCCAGGCTCGGCCGCCCGTATTGGTATGGACGCCGCTCGCTTACGCTCGCTGAATCCACGCTTGATTTATGCTGAACTGAGTGCATTTGGTGAAGCATCGAAGCGGCCGGCTTTTGATATCGTATTGCAAGCGGAGGCCGGCTTTTTGTATATGACCGGAGAGCCCGGCCGACCTCCGGTGCGTATGCCCGTCGCTTTGATTGACTTGCTAGCGGCGCACCAACTCAAAGAAGCTATCTTATTAGCATTGCTGCAGCGCGAGAGAACGGGGGAGGGGAGCGTGGTGCGCACCTCCTTACTGGCCGCAGCTATTGCTTCGCTCGCCAATCAAGCGACCAATTGGTTGATGGCCGGCCATATTCCTCAACCAATGGGAACGCAGCATCCGAATATTGCGCCTTACGGAGATGTTTTCTATACCAAAGATGAAAAGCCTTTGACTCTAGCGGTGGGGAATGATAAGCAGTTTGCTGCATTATGCCATTGTCTGGAGGCCGATAAACTTCAAGAGGATGAGCAATTTAAAACCAACATTCTACGCGTGCGACATCGGGTAGCCCTTGAGGCGGCATTAACACCCTTGATCCGACAATTTGAGCGTGAGGTCTTACAACAGCGTTTTCAGGCCAATGGTGTGCCAGCCGGCAGTATTTTTGACATGTCGGAGGTATTCTCGTCACCCTTGGCACAAAGTATGATTCTTGAAGAAGAGATAGAAGGCGTGGCGACCCGCCGGGTAAGCACTGTTGCCTTCGATATGATTATGCAAGCTAACGGGCATGATGAATGAAAAAGTGACTAATTCGTTGCGATTTGAAATGGGATTGCCTATTTTTAGTGAACTTAAACGCTAAAATTTTGCTAAAAAAGAGCCTTAGACCGTTATTATTGGGCTTAATTCTATGTAGCGTTTTCACTCCCCAATTGCTAGCAACGCACATTGTAGGGGGTGAAATGACGTATCGTTGCCTAGGTAATGACAATTACGAAATTCGACTCACCATTTTCCGTGATTGCTTCAATGGAAGCCCCAATGCTTATTTTGATGATCCTGCCAAAATAGGTATCTACGACTTTGAAGGGACCTTACTCGATAGTTTATTTATTCCATTTATTGAGACACAAGATGATACGCTTAACCCCATCTTGTCCGACCCTTGCCTGGTAGTGCCTCCAAATGTGTGTGTACACACCACTTTTTATCTAGATACGGTGCAGTTGCCGGTAATTCCCGGCGGCTACGAGCTCCGTTACCAACGTTGCTGTCGTAATGTAACGATTGTTAATATAATTGATCCTCTCGGGACCGGAGCGACCTTTGGGGTGACTTTATCCGAGACCGCCTTACAAGAATGTAATAGTAGTGCGACCTTTTTACAATGGCCGCCGATCTATATATGCGTCAATGAACCGATTAATTTTGATCAATCCGCGATAGATATTGATGGGGATTCGATAGTTTATAGGCTTTGTACGCCTCTCGATGGTGCAACGCCTGAAGAACCTGAGCCCATTCCTTCTCTGCATACTACTCCTGAAGAGGTGGTCTGGATAGATCCGCCTTACAATCTTGACAATGTACTCGGGGGAATTCCCTTGGCTATCAATGAACAGACTGGTTTACTGACCGGTACTCCCAGTACTGTAGGCCAATTTGTAGTCGGTATCTGCTTGGAGGAATACCGAGATGGTAATTTGATTTCGACTACGCGGCGTGATTTCCAATACAATGTCGGCGTGTGTGGTGTCGCTTTATCTTCTTTCTTTGCACCCGAAATTTACTGTGAAGGTTTGGAGGTGAACTTCATCAATCAAAGTAGCAATGCCGATGATTTCGAATGGTACTTCAATGATCCCGGTAACCCTGGTGCATTTTCGGATGAATTTAGCCCAACCTACACTTTTTCGGATACTGGGGCTTATACGGTATTACTCGTAGCTGAACCCGGTGGAGAATGTGTCGATTCCTTTGAACAAGAGATTTATTTGCAATACCCTTCCTTATTTGCGGATTTTGATTTTAACTATGTCAACTGTACCGATAGTCTGATCATTCAAGTGAATGATTTGACTATTGATACCATTTCGGAGCCGGAGATTTGGGTTTGGACCTTACGAGATGCAGATGGTATTGTAATTGGTACTTCGAATGAGCAAAATCCTTCCTTTGCTATTACGACCAGCACAGAAGTAACGCTTGAGTTAGTGGTCACAGCCGCAAATGGTTGTCAACAAACGCTAGTTGAAGTCTTTCCAGCTAATGTTTTTAACGAAGACTCATTTCCGGATGTGATTACGAGTTGTTTTGATACAGCCGTTCCTTTGAATCCTGATCCTTTACCGGGAGTATCTTACACTTGGACCCCTTCGACGGGTTTAGATAATCCCACTTCCCCAACGCCAATTGCTTCACCGGATGAAACGACCACTTATGTGGTGTTTATTCAGAGTTTTGGCAATTGTCAGTTGTTCGATACGGTGACGGTGGTCGTCGATTCACTGGCTGCTGATTTTACTTATGAAGCACCCTGTGATCAGGAAGTATCTTTTTTCAACGATAGTTACAATGCCGAGAGCTTTGCATGGTATTTCAATGATCCGGCAAATCCGACTTCATTTTCATTTTTAGAAAATCCAACCTATACGTATGCTGATAGTGGTTCCTATTCTGTTCTATTAGTTGCGGATAATGGTCCGTATTGTTTAGACAGTATTATACAAGATATTGATGTAGGGGCCACGGCACTGATGCCTGATTTTACCTTCGAATTTGAAGGTTGTAGTGATAGTATTCTGATTGAAGTTACTGACTTCTCGAGTCACGCGGATTCACTAGATTTTACTTGGGATTGGACTTTGAGTGATATGGATGGTGAGGTATTAGGAACGTCGAATGCACAAAATCCAGATTTCACAGTCTACAGTAGTAATATCTTAGATTTGAGTTTGACCATTACGGATACCGAAGGCTGTGATTGGACTTATGTAGAAACATTCCCGATCAATATATTCTCAACGGATTTGATTCCGGATGCAAGCCTACTCTGTCCTAATGATACAACCCAACTCAATCCAAATCCACTTCCGGGCGTAACCTATAGTTGGTCTCCGGCAACCGATTTGAGCGATGCATCTGCAACTAGTCCACTGGCTTTTCCCGACCAAGCAATGACTTATTTTGTGGTACTCGAGGATGCTTTTGGCTGTTCTTACAACGATACGGTTCAAGTCACAGTTGGTGATTATATACCCTTCGTGGATGCATTTGCCGATCCAGATACCATCTTTCAGGGAGATACCACACAATTATTTGGAACCATTGAACCTGGCTATCAATATTTTTGGGACCCCACTGAAAGTTTGAACGATCCTAATATCGCCGAGCCATTTGCTTTCCCGGATGAAACGACGGCCTATACCTTGGAGATCATCGATAGTGAAGGTTGTAATAACGAAGTCCAATTATCCGTCGTGGTGGTTGAGCCCATTTGTGAAGAGCCATTCGTGTTTTTTCCGAATGCTTTCACACCCAATAACGACGGCGAAAATGATATCATCCAGGTTTTCGGTAACCACATCGAAGTGATGGAACTGGTGATTTACAATCGCTGGGGGCAAAAAGTCTTCGAAAGTACAGATCCTCAAGTCGGTTGGGATGGGACTTTTGAAGGAGAGACCTTGGAGCCAGATGCTTACGGTTTCTACTTATACGTCTTATGCGTAGGAGGAGAGGAGTACTATAAGCAGGGCAATATCATGTTGCTGAAGTAAATAAAACCCAAAGGCCAGAACGACCTTTGGGCAACTTATCGAAACGTTTTACTTTTTCAATTTTGGTGGGGTATTCTTACCCTTCATGGATTCTCCTATTTGCTGCGAAGCGGAAAAGGAGGTGACCATTTGGCTCAGCATATCGGAAGCCGAAGAAGGGGCATTGGGTAAGAGAATCAAATTACTATTGGTATTCTCACCGAGCGCTTGCAAGGTATCATAATGCTGAGTGATCACGATCAAGGCCGAAGCTTCCTGTGAGTTGATACCTACTTGGTTCAAGACTTCAACGGACTCTTCCAGACCACGTGCGATTTCACGACGCTGATCAGCGATACCCTGTCCTTGCAGTTTCTTACTCTCCGCCTCAGCCTGTGCTCGAGCAACGATGCGAATACGCTCTGATTCTGCTTCGTACTCAGCCGCCAGCTTTTCACGCTCCGCTGCATTAATACGGTTCATAGCCTGCTTTACCGCATTATCAGGATCAATGTCCGTCACCAGTGCTTTCACAATACCGTAGCCATATTCATTCATCGCCTCTTGCAACTCTCGCAGGATGGCTACTGCAATATCATCCTTGCGTACAAAGACATCATCCAATTTGAGCTTAGGCACTTCTGCACGCACCACATCAAATACATAGGACGTGATCTGCTCGTGTGGGTTTTCCAGTTTATAGAATGCATCGTAAATAGCATCTTTCAACACCTTGAACTGAACCGAGACTTTGAGTTTTACAAAAACATCATCTTTGGTTTTGGTTTCCACCAAAACATCAAGTTGATCAATTTTCAAACTCAAACGACCCGCGACGGTGTCGACAAATGGAATTTTGAACTGAAGTCCAGGTTGTTTGATGCTATGGAACTTACCGAGTCGTTGTACGACTGCCGCTGTCTGCTGCTTAACGGTAAACAAACCACTGAAAATAATAACCATAGCCAAAAACAGAAAGGGGATTAACACTTGTACGTTCTCCATAATATTCGTATTAGTTTAAATAGGATTTTTTGAATAAAAGACATCGATGATAAGAGACGAAGACTTCAGCTTTTTACCGTCGACGTGTCTGAATATTCTACGGAAAAAGGGATGAATAGGCTACAATATACGACGGAACGAAGGAAAAAATTCGATGTACCTAGGAAAGAAGAGGGATTATTGATCTAAAAAGGATAGCCAATGGCGAGGTTATAATTGAAGTCGTTGAACTGTAATTTGGACCAAGTGTCGATCAACCAGTAATTCCCCTCTTCGTCGGGGAAGGGGTTACGCATCTTAAGCCCGAGGTCAAAACGAATGATAAAATAGCTAAAATCTCCCCTCAAACCGAAGCCTGTACCCACCGCAAGTTGTTTTAGGAAATTATTACCAATCATTTCTCCTGTATTGGGATCAGGGCGAGACCGCCAAAGCAGCTGAGATCCTGGTCGCAATTCATCGTATTTCAAGGTCCAGATATTACCGATATCGAGGAAAAAGGCGCCTTTGAAATAAGAGAGGATATCAAAGCGATACTCGGCATTCATCTCCAGCAAGAAATCACCACTCTGATAAAATGGAACATTGTTGGGGTTATCGATGGTCAATGGATCGACAAACTCACCGGGGCCTAGCTCACGGTAACGCCAACCCCGCATCGTATTTTGATTACCACCAATGAACTGCTTGACGTAGGGCACTTCAATTGTATCTTGCAAGGATACCGCAACGCTGGAGGCTACCCGAAAGGCCATCGATTGCTTTTCGTTGATATTGAAATAAGCTCGGAAATTAGCTTCCAAGCGCAAGTAACGTGAAAAATCTACCGAGTTGAAGAGCCGGAAGTTGTAATCTTCAAAGCCGAGATTATATAGGCTATTCAACGCCATGATCTCCAGCCCGGAAGCTTCAAAGTTCACGCCGGCCGCCCATGAGTGTCCACGGATATTGGTCCGGCTGGAGTAGTCAAAGCTTAAATCCCGGAAGAATAAACCCGTAAAGAGCTGATCCGTAAAACTACTACGCAAGAAAGGATTGCTATCCAGAATGACTTCGAAATCCGGCTCAAATTCCGGCGCTAAGTAATTAACTCCGGCTTGATTGAGGCGTAATCGTTTACGTGGGCTGAGCTGCAAGTCATAACCAAAGCTCCCGTTGAATGAATTAAAACTATAAAAGTTGAATAGTAGCAGACGATTGTAACTGGCCGATACCCGGGTTTGCGAAAGCTGGGAGAGGTTAGGATATAAGCTTTGAAGCCCGGGCAAACGACTGACGCCACGATAAAAATTAGTAAACGGAACGTAGCGTGGAATATCCCAATTACCTTGTGCCAGCAGATCCAGTGAGTAAATGAGATTATCGGGATCTTCGAAGTTGAACTCAATTCCCCCCTGTACCGAAGCGGAAAAAACCGAAGCGTTATTCAGGAAGTTACGATTTCGAAAGTTCAGGTTCACCGAGGTACCAAAAATCGAACTACTGGTGTTTGAAATATCATAATTAGAGTTATTGATCTCTAAATCCGCCCCAATGACCAATTTCTTACGCGGGGTCATCCGTATTAGAAAATTCAATACTTGAGGATCGTTCGGATCTTCTTTACGATCGATTGTAATGTATTTATAGTAATCAAGCTTCCTGAGCTGACTGTTAGTCCGATTAAGTGCTTCATCCGAATATAATACACCTTCTCGTAGTGAAATGGCCTGCAGGATATTTTGCGGATTGACGGAGAGCTCGTCATTATTACTCACAAAGTGAATGCCTTTGATGAGCGTATCTATTTTAAAGCTTCCATCGAGAGCGGGCTTATAATCGGTGTCCACCTGGACTTTTCCGATGTGGAAAATTTGGTGGGCTTCGAGATCCTTGGGGGTGAAGATGGTAAAAGTCAAATTGACTTTGTGGTTCGTGCTATCTCCTGTGAGCGCGTCGATATAGCTGGGATCGAAATTGGCGTAGCCCAGGTTTCGCAAGGTTGTACTGATGCGATCCACCTCTTTGTTGTATAAATCGACACTTACCGGATCGCCCGACTTCAAAAAACTCTCTTCCTCGGTATCTTTCAGAATACGTTGAATCTGAAAGTCTTTACAAATGTAGCTGACACTATCAATTAGGTAACGCTGATGCGGATCGACGGTGTAATTAACAATGACCTTTTTGTTATTGCGTTTTTCTTTGATCTTAAAGTCCACCTCTGCATCGAAGTAGCCTCGATTTTGTAGGTAATACTTCATTGAGCGTGCAGTACGCTCGGTAATATCCACATCGTAGATAGTAGGCGGCTCGGCAATTTTGCGTTGAATCCAGCGATCTATCTTAGTGGTATCTCCCGGATCATCGGTGCGAAAATAGAACCAGAGGCGGGTGCGGAATAACCCCAAGAATTTCTCATTGGGGAGTTGTTTGACAATCGTTTCTAATTCGTATTCTAAAGCTCGCCGGTCGGTGATCTTTTCTTTGGATTTGATTTTGACCTTATTTTTGGTCACCAACTGTTGCCCTTCGTTCAGATGTTTAGTGATCTGGCAGCTTCCCAAGAGAAAAAGGACGGGAATGCTGAATATTAAGTACCTTAAAACTATCTTGCGAACAGGGTAGAGTTTAATCATACCTGATGGGCTCTATTATTTTCAATTTAGTACGCCGAAAGATACTGTTTCCTTGCCTTCGGGCGGGTTAATGTTCTCTTAAAATGCTATCAAAAAACAAGCTCAAATATCTCAGATCGCTGAAATTAAAGAAGTTTCGGCAAATGTATAATAATTTCGTTGTAGAGGGCGAGAAGATGGTACTTGAATTGCTCCAATCTTCTGATTTTGAAGTCGAAACCTTGTTAGCCTTACCGGATTGGCTGCAGGCACATCGTGCAGATATCTCTGTTAGTATTGAGTCTGAAGCGGCATCTGCACGTGAATTGGAACAAATTTCGGCACTCAAAACACCGAATCAAGTGCTCGCTGTGGTGAAACAACGACGAGCGGAGATCAATACCGAAGTGGTGACCCAAGACTTGTCATTGTATCTGGACGGCATTCAAGACCCCGGCAACTTTGGAACGATTCTTCGCACTGCCGATTGGTTTGGCATCAAAACGGTATTCAGTGGGCCGGGGACGGTTGATTTGTATAACCCCAAGGTCTTGCAAGCAACTATGGGCGCATTTTTGCGCGTGCAAGTGATCGAAGCTCCGCTGGATGAACTACATCATCGCTTTCCGAGCATACCGATCTGTGGAACAGTTTTAGCGGGCAAAAATATTTTTACCACGGTTTTACCAAGTGCTGCCATGATTGTAATTGGTAGCGAAGGAAAAGGCATTCGTCCCGATACCGAGGCATTACTTGACCAACGTCTAAGTATTCCGATGGCCAAGGGTGGGGGAGCAGAGTCTTTGAATGCCGCCATTGCAACGGGGATTGTATGTGCCTGTTTTCGAAATCTAAAGTCTTAATTCAAACAACTCGCGTGATATGACTCAGAAAAAACCACTGGATGCAGAAGAGCCGTTTGATGAGGAACTGGTGGAAGATCCCCGAGCGTGGCGACGATCTTTACTGGAGTTGATTCCCTTATCGTTGATCGTGATCGCCGTGCTATTGCACAAGTACGATTTACCGTACAGCTCTGAGTTTTTTATCCTTGGCGGCAGTCTGGCTGCTTTGCTTTATTTGATGTTTTCGTGGTATATGTTCAAGGTGAAGCGATACGAGAAGCTTGAGGTGGTATTATCAATTCTATGTGGCTTGATCTTTCCAGTCGGTATTTTGGGATTAGTGTTTAAAATTGAAAGTTGGACAAATGCTTCCACAATTATGTGGTCAGCTATTTATGCCGGAGGTGCCCTGCTTGCAGTTAGTTTAGTACTTTTCGTTTTTCATATCCGCGATGAACGTGCGGCTACTTTTTATCGCAATCTCTTAGCCAGGCTACTGGTATTTTGCGCACTATTGATTCGATTAGTGTTTTCTTAGAAAGGGCTCAAGCATTCAAAAGGAGTTGTGAAATGGGGTAATAGATAAGAAAACATTAAACCATTCCATAAAACAAAATCGCGAAGCCATCTGATGTGACTTCGCGATTCTTGTTTAGAAAGTGAGGTAGGGTTATAATAACTTCTTCAACTCTTCTTCCAGATTGTGTCTTGGATTCAAGGCCGCGATATTACCATCCCGGTCAATCAAAAAGGTCTGTGGAATACTTCGCACGCCGTAAGTTTTAGCCGCGATAGAATTCCAGTGTTTCAAATCGCTGACGTGGGAATCCCAGATCAGATTATCTTTGGCAATTGCATCAACCCATTTCTTCTTCGCCTGATCTTGCTGACGGTTGACGTCTTCCTCGGTTTTGAATTTATTACGCATTCGAGGATTAACACCATCTAATGATACGCTAAATACCGTAAATCCTTGTTCTTTATATTTCTTGTAGGTTTCTACCACCTTTGGATTCTCACGACGACATGGCCCACACCAGCTCGCCCAAAAGTCGAGTAAGACAATTTTGCCTTTCAAATCCGACAACGCACGTTCCTGACCATCGGGACCCGAAAGGCGAATCTCTGGAGCGGGTTTCCCCACTTGAACCAATTCAGTAGCGCGTTGGGCCGCAATTTTTGCTTCCATATTCTGCACTAATTGTCCGAAGATGGTCGCGTAGGTGGAATTCGAAGCTTCAGAATTCAAGCGGTCGTTCAAAGATTTGAATAATGGCAATTGCTTAGAATTGTTTTGGTACAAATCCGAAGCAATAAAGGCCGCTGGAATGGCCTTACCTTCCTTAAGATAGGTCTCCAGACTGGCAAAATCACGGTTAGCGATCAATTGCATTGCTTTTTGGAAATCCTGACTAGCCTCGGACGCATCTAGCTTGAAATCATATTTGTCGAATGAATTCAATGAGCCATTCAGTTTGACGAGGTTGGTATTACCATCGAAATAGAAAAATGCTTTTCGTGCACCAATGCGCAAACGGTAGATGCCTTCGGTAAGCATTTCGTCGAGGTGGAACTCAAACTTGCCACTTCCATCAATCTCTGCTTTTGCCATTGAAGTATTGGACTTGTCGAAGCTGATTTGATCGAAATAAGCAGTAATGTTTTGTGCATTTTCAAGTTTACCTTGCAGGGTGAAACCGTTGCTCTGCAAAGAGGCCGCGGTATTATCGCAACTACTAAAAGTCGCTACACCAAGTGCAATCAAAAACAGACTGAGTAGAAATGTTTTGCTTTTCATATCGCTTGTGTTTGATTTTATCAATTAGAATTGCCATTCAGTTTCTCACCTAATTGATGATTATAGGTGTGTTTCCAATCCTGAACAGCGCCATAATCTGTGCCATCTATTACAATTTGTGCGCCGGAAACCTGTCCGAGCTTTTGTACCGGTACTTTGGCTTCGGCCAGTGCAGACAAGAAACTTTCTTCTTGCTCAGCCCGCACACTCACTACAACTCGACTCTGTGCCTCACCAAATAAGAACGCATCTTTGCGTATTTCAGTTTTACAATCTACCTCAAATCCCAAATCATTAACCATCGCACTCTCTACTAGAGTCACAAATAATCCCCCCTCGGAGACATCATGTGCCGAGGCAATCAGATCGTTATGAATGAGTTGACGGACGGCTTGTTGTAGTTCAAACTCAACATCTAAATCGAAGTGAGGAACGGGAGATTTATGAATGTTGTGTAGTACTCGGAGGTATTCAGAGCTTCCTAGATCTTCTGGCGAATGGCCTAGCAAATAGATGGCATCTCCTTCCGCTTTGAAATCCAGCGTCATATATCGATCCGCATTATCTAAGACCCCAAGCATTCCAATCGTTGGGGTAGGGTAGACCGGCTCGGTATAAGTGCTACCATCTTCACGTTTGTAAACGGACTGATTGTAGAAACTGACGTTTCCACCGGTGACTGGTGTATCGAATTTCCGACAAGCCTCACCCATACCTTTAATCGCATGGACAAACTGCCAGTACACTTCCTCATCGTAAGGATTACCGAAATTGAGACAGTTCGTAATAGCTACCGGCAGACCTCCAGAGCAAGTGATATTTCGCGCTGCTTCCGAAACGGCGATCATGGCACCGACATAAGGATCAGCATAAACGTAGGCTGAATTGCAGTCTGTAGTCACCACTAGGGCTTTTTCTGTGCCTTTGACACGCACGATGGCTGCATCTGAAGGACGATTGGTGCCCATGCTATTGGTGCGTACCATAGAATCGTATTGTTCGTAGACCCAACGTTTTGATACAATGTTGGGTGAAGCAAAAAGTTGCTTGGCCGTAGCGACGTAGTCGGTGGGCTGTGGTACTTGATTCAGGTCAAACTGAGCGATGTCATCAAAGTAAGCCGGGCGGCGATAATTACGCTGATAGACCGGGGCGCCGCCACCGAGTACGAGTGGCTCGGCTGGAACGTCCGCTACACAAACACCGTTTTCGAAAAACTCTAATCGACCCGTATCTGTAACAATTCCAATTTCTTCACATTCTAAGTCCCATTTGTCGAATACTTCAAAAAGCAGATGCTCCTGACCTTTTACGGCTACGATCAGCATCCGTTCCTGACTTTCGGAAAGTAATATTTCGAATGGGCTCATATTCGCTTGTCGGGTAGGCACTTTATCCAAGTGGATTTGCATCCCGGTTTTACTCTTGGCGCTCATCTCCGAAGTGGAGCAAGTAATACCCGCCGCACCCATATCTTGCATGCCGACGATAGCGCCCGTTTTAATCGCTTCCAATGACGCTTCGAGCAGCAGTTTTTCTTGGAAAGGGTCACCGACTTGTACTGCTGGTAAGTCTTCTGCCGATTCCTCGGTCAAGTCCGCGGATGCGAAGGTGGCACCGTGGATTCCATCCTTACCCGTTGCAGAGCCAACAATGAAAACGGGATTACCCGGGCCATCGGCAACTGCAGAAACGGTCTCACCGACTTTTACAATGCCCACAGACATGGCATTAACCAAGATGTTTTGATTATAGCAATCATTGAAGTAGACTTCACCGCCTACCGTTGGGACACCAAAACAGTTACCGTAATCACCAATCCCGCGGACCACACCGTCAACTAAGTGATGAGTATGACGCGAATCAATATTTCCGAAGCGCAGAGAATTCAGTGCTGCAATTGGACGGGCTCCCATCGTGAAAATATCGCGGTGAATACCACCAACACCAGTAGCAGCTCCTTGGTAAGGTTCGATGGCTGAAGGGTGGTTATGAGATTCGATTTTGAAAGCACAGGCCAATCCATCACCGATATCCACTAGTCCGGCATTTTCTTCGCCGGCTCCAACTAAAAGTCGCTGGCCATCTCGTGGCAACGTTTTTAGATAGGTAATGGAGTTTTTGTACGAGCAATGCTCCGACCACATCACTGAGAAAATACTCAGCTCGGTAAAGTTGGGCATTCGACCCAGAATATCCTGGATTTTCTCAAATTCTTCGGGGGTAAGTCCCAGATTTTGTGCGGTTTCGACGGTAATCTTTGGCTCCGTTAATTGCATCAATGGAAGGATTAAATGAAAGAAAGTGCAAAGATAATACCTCCATTGTAACTACCCAATTTTTTCAATCTACCGCTAGTCCTCTAGTCCGTTTTTTTTCGAAAGACCAGCGTTTCTTCTCGTTTCTGTAGCATGATATCGTACAATTCGCGGAGATGTAAATATTCTGAGGGATTGAAAAATGGGTCGAGAATATTAAAATCCATACGCAATTGAAGACTAGGACCATTGTGGCTGACAAAATATTTTAAATAGCCTTTCTCGTTGGGGAGTTTCAAAGTGACGGTCTCTGGTAATTCTACAAGTTCGAATTGTTCGGGAATCATCAAATTCAGGACATACATTTCCTGAAAGGGGAAATAGAAATCAATAGGCAGATAACGTATTGGATTGCTGAATGGATTGCTTTCCGGGGATAGATCAACGAAGGGACTGAAGTAAACCAAATCGCCATTATCAAAACGCAAGTTATTATCAGTGATTTGTGCTTCGATTTTGAATTCATCTGCACGGGTTGATTTTTCGGAAACTAGAGCGCTTTCGACCCGTATTTCTGCTCCAACCCGCATAATTTCATCAATAACAAATTTCTCTGCGTTATCATCTGCTTTTCGGAGATCATAACGAGCGTTCACCGCGTGGTAATCCCGATAATTGCGATTCAACTGGTATTGAACCATGGGATCATCACCTAATTCAGCTTGCACCATAGTCACTGTTCTGGTACGTTTACTAGGCAAAAGATCAATCCAGCGATAATTCTTTTTGTGGACGACGAAAGCAACCCCATTGAGGGTCTCCGGTGGAAGTATTTTAGGATCACGGGACTGCCAACTCACATCGATCGGGTAGTCTTTGCCTTCGATTTGGACGTTTATCGCCACATGATTAAAAAACTCGAGGAGAGAATAATTTGGACTAGGTTTTCCGTAAGACTTTGTGGTCATTAGCAAGGGATCCGCTTTGAGACCAGCGGCGCGGTACAGGGCTAGCAAGAAATGGTTCATATCAGCACTTGTCCCTTTCTTCGTCTCTTGTATCTCCTTGAAGGATTGCGATGGAGAGATGCGATATCGTCCATTCCAGATGTAATCATCCATTACATACCAATAGAGTTTCTCCATTTTAGTTTGATCATCTTCACTTCCATTCAGCAAGGTATTAACTAACTTCTTAGCGGCTTTACGTTTGCTGATCATCTTCGAAAAGTGGTCATTGCTGAGCAGATCTTTCGACAATTCCTCCCAACTCGTCATTAATTGTTCTTCAACACCATTGGCTTTGATGTACGAAGCGAGTTGGAATCTTACCTTCTCGGTGTAGATATTTGAATTAGGGCAAAAAGCCTCTTCTTTTATAGCGGGCAGGTCCTTAAGTATCCAATGTTCGTAATTGTCAGAATTGCCGTACTTATTCATTAATCTGGGGCCCTGGAGGAGCACCAAGTATTTTCGTCCCCGATATACTTTGAATTCCATTTCGCTGTGAAGGACCGGTAATTCTTCCTGAAATTCCCAGGGATCGGGTGAGAACACCGCATCTGATTCAAGTGTATAGGAATATTCGAGAATGGACCCCACTTCAATCGCAGGCATGGAGAATCGAATCTCAGACCAATTTTCATTTATTTTTTCAGTATAAAATTCCTTTTTGTCTAATTTAGAAAAGGATGTTTGCCCATTCTTGAAATTAAAAGTTTGCGCTTTAAGGTATTTAATTCTTTCAGTCCCATCTCTATGGTAGAAGGGAATGACAATATTCGCGTGCTCTTCACCGCCTTGCTTTAGAACTTTAATTCTACGATGTATAAAGTAGCTAGCAGGCTCTCCCGCGATCATTTTTAACTTACCGTAGGCCGTCAATACGACGGCAGTGGCCGCCGAATCATAGGTGCAAACCGTAAGCGCTTTATCAGCCTCGCTGATTTCACCCCATTTTATAGGTGGCTTACGTTTCTGCGCAAAGGAGGAAGAGTAAAAAAAGAAAGTAACAATAAAGAGAATGGAAAAATTAAGTATACGTTTCATAACCTTAGGAACAAGATGTGATAATAGCAAATCTAATCATCTTGTTCCGTTTTACAAAAAAACGTAACCGGCTTACTGTCTTTGATTTATGCCTTGATCAGGTAATTGATGTAAAAAAATAAGACGAGGTAAATCCACAAGCCATCCAGAAAATGCCAATAGAGCCCTAACAGACGTAGTTTAAGCCGTTTTTCGGGGTCGGAAAAATAGACCAGTACACTTACCGGCTCCTTCATGCGGCGGCGAGCTGTGATGAGGAAGAGAATTAGGAAAGGCAAACCCGCTACGACGTGTGCGAAGTGTAAGCCGGAGATGACGTAGAGATAGGAAGCAGAATTATCACTGTTGATGAAAATTTGTTGACTGAACAACTGCACCCAACCCACGTATTGCATAATCATAAACACAACCGTAATGATGATGGTCCAAAGGAGTGCCCTTTGATAGTTTTGGGTATTATCCTGGAGATAACTCTTTTTAGCCCAGTGCATGGTTAAGCTACTGCCCAGCAACAATAAGGTATTGAACAGGAAAATCCAAGGCAGCTTAATGGGAGGCATATTGGACTCTACTCTGGAATAGATAAAAGCCGCCGAGAAAGCCAGAAAAAGCATGGTAATGCTTGCCAAAGTCAGGACGAGCAAGACATTATAAGGATGGAAAATGAGAGAGGCTTCGCTATGCTGTTGTTCGGGCTCCTGATTCATTAGACTCTGTTTAAATGCTATTGGCTAAACAATATTTTGGACCGATAGTTTTTGATTTTTTGCTCAAAAACAAGAAAGAGTTGCCCCCGATTGGAGACAACCCTTCTTGTCATTCTCAGTGAAAAGTTTTTTTATTCAAACACGACCTTACGAGAGATCACTCCGGCTTCTACCGTCACCTTCGCGATATAAATACCGGAAGACAAGTTTTGACGATAAAGCGTAAAGTCATTAGCGTTGATATTCATGTGTGAGCTCACCAAGCGACCATTGATATCGAACAAACGAATGTTTTCCATAGGTTGATCGCTAGCGGTGTTGAAAATCACTTGCTGGCTAGCTGGATTTGGTGTCAAGGTCAATTTCACCTCAGAAGCTGGCGCCAAATCTTCAGTAGATACGATAGAAGCGTCACCCAACTCTAATGCCAAATAAGCACGTGGGGCAAAGTAGCCAATGATCGTATCAATGTAAGCCATACCTTGATCTTCAGTCATCAAAGGATTACCGGCCAAACCGACTTGGTGCATGTTTACTGTAGGCTGTAAATCACAGAATACATTTTCAAAATCTGCTGCATCCCAGAATTCCCAAGGCGCGGTTACCGTCAGCTCTTCAAAGCATTGTGTAGGTTGATCGAAAGATGGATAGACAAATGGGAACAAACCATCATAGCCATCATTGACCATATCAGCACGATCAGTGTAAGTACGGAAGTCTTGACGGAAGTTTTCGACGTCAAACACATCGTTCAAACCAAGATCATTCGCTTTTTGCTGTACCAAGTAGCTACCTTGTACTTCTACAATCAAATCACAAGTAGTAGGTACAGTCAGCGTGAACTCTTCGTAAGGAGCTAATGAATCATTAGGTACGTGGAAGGAGATGAAAGGTGGATCAGATTCGTCCAACCAAGAAATATCTCCCATCGCACCACCCAAATTAACGGCCAACTGAACATCAGAATCATAGCCGACGTGGTTTGGATAGCAAAGCGTATCACCCAATGGGAAAGGCAAAGCTGCATCAAACGGCGCTGTTACAACACCATAAGACGTACCGAAAATATCACCATTGATGCTTTCGATAACCATTGGAACGGGCTGTCCCATGAAGTCGACGGTAAATTTAGGCAAAACGATATCCAAGTAATTATCGATCGTTGCAGCAGCTAAAGAAATGTAACCACCGGTACCTTGACCAAAGTAAGTGATCTTATCAGTATCTACCTTAAATGGGTTTGAATTTTCAGCAGCTTCTTTTTTGAAATAGCGAACGGCTGTACGTGCATCCTGAACACCACGGTAGGCCGCATTGATCAGTCCGAAAGTACGATCCTGTTGAGAAGATGCGGCTGGGTTCCATCCGAGTCGATAGTCGACTACAGCTACGACATAACCGCGTTTAGCTAGGCGCTCAGCAATTTCCACTACAGTGTCATCATCTCGGTTACCACCAATGCTGCAAAACTGAGGCTGAGGCAAAAAGTTACCAGTATGTAAATAAATCACCAATGGACGGGCATCGTTATCATCGCCTACTGGTTCGTAGACATCCATCTTTAACTCTTCGGGAACGGCTTCTCCTACTACAGACAAGAAAAGAGCAGTAGCATTTACACCATAAGTAATATCGTTGGTTACAGTAATATCATACATCTCATCCAGAAAAGGGTCTTGTGCGTCAACCTGCTGGAAAGAAAGCAGCGCCAAAACCAATAAAACCAGTGTATTTAATTTTTTCATGTAATGTGTTTTAATTAATAATTTGATGGTTATTTAATTGCTGTGTTACTGTTTTTTGAACTCGTATAGTAGAGAGACATAAGCTAAGCGGCCAATGACTGGCCCCCCGTAAGTTTGGAATTGTTGATTGTCTAACAAATTTGAAGCACCGATTTTCAGAGTCGTATTGATCTTGTCAAATGGGAAACTAATCTGAGCATCCAACAAATCGTAGGTTGGGATCAGACCGGTAAATTGCGGTGACCCCTCAAATAAGAACCCCTCTATCCATTTATAGTTGATGTTAAATCCAAATTTTTTGATAAATCCTAGGTCGATATCCCGACCGGAGACACCAATGTTGAATTTGTGCTCAGGCGTATTAAAGGCCGGAATAATCGGATCATCGTCAAATTCTTTATTGAGCTTATTCCAAGAGTAATTACCCGAGAATTTGAAATAATCGAAGAAGTAGTAACTCAGGCCAATGGCGAATCCCTGAGTGGTTACGCGATTTTCGGAGTTAGCCGAAAATCGGTAAGCTTGTGGAGCAATTACAGCACCATTCTCAGGGTTGAATTCACTTTGAACACCCAATCGGAAACCTAGGAAATCGTCGTAGAAGTTGAAATAGTATCCCGCATCTACGTACACCTTATTGAATAGGGTAGAGCGATACCCCACTTCAATTGTTCTAACTTTCTCTGGTTGGATTGGATCAATTTCAAAAACCCGTTCTTGGAGCTCCGGAAGGGAAATATCCTGATCAATGAAATCCAGAAAATCATCAATCTCATACAATGGGCCGGAACCATTAATATTACCAGAGAGAATCGCTCGTCCTACATTGAGGTTCAGGAATTGATCTGAGAGCGTTGGATTACGTATGGCCGAAGAAAATGAGACCCGAAGATAATTATTGGCCTTAGGTTTCCATACCAAAGAAGCCGCAGGAGAGACCAACCAATCGAAATTCTCATTTTTGTCTACCCGCACGGTCGCATTCGCCGTGAGTTTATCTTTGAGGAATTTCTTTTGTACGCCGGTATAGACACCAAATTCTCTATTGGTAATTCGGATGTCCAATGAATCGTAGAAAATCGTACCATCGGAACGTGGACGATACACCCGGGCATTGGCCCCAACGACCCATTCATCTACCCAAGTGGGCTCGAATTTGTATTCGCCGTGAACGTGATATAAGGCCGATTTGTCAAAAAAGCGTGTACCATTCTCCTCACTATTAGATTTTGCGCTACGAATACGCTCAAATTCTTGCTGAAAGCGATCCGTTCCAGGCTCATAAAAGGCAGTATTAGCGTCTCCACCATTGGCATGGGCCTCGGCAGCGGCGTGCCAGGCAAAGAGGCTATCCTGAAAAGCAGGATTTGCATACCAAGCCGCTTCAGCCTCACGATCAAAGGTTTGAATGGGAATTCCAAACTCATCAAACTTGATATTCCCATCCTCGTCTAAGCATGGTACAAGGTCTGGAAATCCAAGCGCCTGCATGCGTCCGTTGTAATCATTATCTTTCCAAAAATTAGTATAGCGAAGCGACCAATTTCCATTGGTACGTGCAGACTCTTGTAACCGTAAAGCTGTAAAGTAAGGATCGTAGGAGTCACCGGCATCATCTTGCGTGGCGTAAGCACGAATAAAATACTTCCCCTTTTTACGGAATTCTAAACGGTTCTGAAAAAACAGGATATTACGTAAGCTAAAGCGATTGTCTCCTTGGTAAACGGTGGTGCCGTTACTGAAACTTGAAGCAACAATGAATTCGGGAGACTCTGTTTCTAACTTTGGATTCGTACGAAAGTGGACGGCCAGGTTCGCTTTTAAATTACGAGTGCTATAATCTACAAGATCAATCTCGCGGTATCCTGTTCTGTGGTATTGCCCAACCCCTGCCAAATCTCCCCAAGGGGAAGCAGAAGACTCATCAAAGGTTCGTACGTATTCATCACCGTAGATATTGACGGCATCAAAGCGGCCGGCATTATCTTTACCCGTCTCTGTATCAAAGACCGGATCATAGTTCTCGGCTTCCCAATCGTCGGCCTGTAAATAGGAAAAATTCAATTTATAGCCCAACCATTCAAAACCTTCCTCGTTTTTGAAAGCATCCGCCCAACGGATCGCTGATTCGAGCATGTTGCGTTCACCGGCTTTCACAGATGCACTGAGTCCCTTTTGTAGAAAAGGGCTCTTCGTTTCCATACTGATCACACCATTGAAGGCATTCGGACCATAGAAAGCCGAGGCGGCCCCTTGTATGATTTCTACTTTGAGTACATCCAGCTCAGAACTTCCTAAGAAGTTCCCCAAGGAGAAGTTCAGACCCGGTGCCTGATTGTCTACACCATCAATGATCTGTAGGGAGCGTACCGGGCTAGTGCTGTTGAATCCCCGGGTGTTAATCACCTTGAAACCCAGACTGGCGGCAGTAAGGTCGACACCTTTTAAACTACCGAGACCATCGTAGAAGTTATCGGAAGGTGTGGCCTTGATCGCCAACAAATCCATCGACTCGACAGTTAGGGGAGCTGCTTTTTGTTTTTCGGAAATACGTTGACCTTTGACCTCTACCACCTGAGTGGTGATCGCATTTTCAGATAATTCAACCTTAACATTTGAAGTACTGGCATCGAAGGTCATTTCACTTGCCGTGTAGCCAATGTAGGAAAATACTAAAGTGATAGGGGCGGGCACGTCGGTCTTAATTTCAAAAGCACCGTCAAAGTCCGTCGTTACACCGGTTGTACCATCTTTCACAATTACGTTTGCTCCGATGAGCGGATCACCGTTGTCTGCGTCGATGACCTCACCACTGATTGTAATCTGTGCGTGGAGTGCACTACAGAAAAACAAAGCTAATAGCAAGAATAAAGTGGTCTTATTGTAAAATGTTCTCATCATGCCCACCTGAGTTTTGGGTTTTTCACGTTTAGGTTATAACTATCTTTGTTGTTGATTGGGAGCGGTAAATATTTGGCCTAAAGCTAATTAAAAATTATATGATTTAATGAATATTTTAAGTATTGAAATTCTAGGTGCTACAAAATTAAATTTTGAAAGAAGCTTATTAAACCACACAAGTAGTGGTTCGGGGGATAGACGAGGTTCAATTGATATTGGTTTAACCAAAATAACAAATTTTGATAAATTTTAATTTAAAAAGGATCACCTTTTGCCGGTGTAGTAGCAAATAGGTGATAAAAATTGCAATTCTCTCAATAATTACGAAAGAACATCGTTCACTGGGAGCTTCGCCCATGAGCACTTATCTTTGGCCCCGAATTAATCCTACAACGCTTGCATAGCCTTCATCTAGTTAGCTTTGATATTCCTTATCCCGCCAATTACGGTGGTGTAATCGATGTCTACTATAAGCTCAAAGCTTTGTATGAGAGTGGCGTTTCAGTGATTTTACACTGTTTTCAGTATGGTGACCGTCACCCCCAGCCTGATTTAGAATCCTTGGCCCAGCATGTCTATTATTATCCTCGTTCGACGGGCTGGTCCTCTCAATGTTCCCTGATACCTTATATCGTGAAAAGTCGGGCAACAGTTGCGTTGTTATCGAATCTTTTGCAAGATGAGCAGCCAATTCTTTTTGAAGGTTTGCATTGTACTGCATTTTTACACTATCCTCAACTAGTAAACAGGCGCAAAATCATACGCATGCATAATATTGAGTGGCAGTATTATGGCGCCCTGGCTAAAATGGAGAAAAGCTGGCTGCGGAAACTGTTTTTTGAGATCGAACAATGGCGGCTACGGCGTTGGGAAAAGACATGTCTCGAAAAAGCAACTCTTACTGATACTAAAGTATTGGCCATCTCGCCCAATGACCAACACTATTTAGAACAGCAATATCCTCAGCTAGATGTAAAATTGGTGCTGCCTTTTCACGCTGAAAAAGAGGTGCGAAGTTTAGTTGGTCAGGGTGAGTACATCTTATTTCACGGTAAGCTAAGCGTAGCGGATAATGCGCGGATGGCCATACGATTAATCGAATGTCTCGGGCCGCATTTGACCGTCCCCTTTATCGTCGCGGGTTTGGAACCGGGCGAAGCCCTGCGACGAATTGCTGCAAAGTATCCCCAGGTGAGTCTACTAGCCAATGTACCCAAGGCAGAAATGACTGATCTGATCCGGCACGCTCATATTAATCTATTGTTCACCGGACAGCCTGAAGGGATGAAGTTGAAGCTATTGCACAGCTTATTTTTAGGCCGTTTTTGTTTGGCAAATGCCTTTATGATTAGGGGGACTGGACTGGAAGCGCTATGTGAGCAGGCAGAGTTAGATAAGGAACTACCACAGCGCGTCCTCGATTTATTATCGCGTTCTTTTGATGAGCAATCGATTCAGAAAAGAAGCGTAACTTTGGCGCAGCAATTTTCGAATGCAAAGAATGCCGAACAAATTGTCGGATTATGGGATTGAGAAAGGGACGATTGTCATTTTTTTTGCTTGCCAAGCAACTTTTTTTAAATTTTTTCTTGTTGAAAATCAGGTAGTTAGCTCTTTAGTTTAAAGATAATTTAATATGATTTTATGGAATTTTGGAAAAATGGAATCTATAGATAATGTAGAATATTCTAAAATCAATATTTTTTTAATTCTTTTGTCATAAAAGGTTCCTGGCAAAGGCTGGGAGCGATATGCCCTAAAATTATTGCGGTCAAAACTGGCCGGCGGTGGTGGCTGAGGGAGGGACCCACCCTCAAAGCCCAAAACTCTGTCCAGTACATAGTATGCTTTTCGTCCGATACAAGTCGCCAAAGGGCAGAAACCATGAATTTTTACAAAAAAGCACTTTCAATAAAAACTGAAAGTATTGAAATCTTGTTATCATTGTAATTCAAACTAAAAATATCTGGAGATGGAACAACCACCAGGCATCAATATCATTCTAAACGACCCCAAGCTTTCGGATACTTTGCGGAAAATCGCGGAGAAGGTTATTGCACAAGAGCGCATCACCGAAGAGGAAGGTCTTCACCTTTTCGAACATGCACCACTAGGCTATCTAGGAAGTCTGGCAAACTATATTCGAGAACGTAAACATGGTAATCGGACCTATTTCAACCGAAATTTTCACCTCGAACCTACCAATGTCTGTTTGTACACCTGCACTTTCTGTTCTTACAGTCGCTTGATCAAAAAGCGTGAAGAAGGTTGGGAGTATACGATGGAGGATATGATGGATATCATCAAAAAGTATGATGATGAGCCCGTCACGGAAGTACACATCGTAGGTGGGGTTTTGCCGCAATACGACTTGAAATTCTACACCGAGCTATTCCAGAATATTAAGGCCCACCGTCCTGAATTGCACGTTAAAGCGCTCACGCCGGTAGAGTATCATTATATTTTTAAGAAAGGCAAGGTAAGTTACGCCAAGGGGATGCGTCTGATGAAAGAAGCTGGTCTGGACTCAATGCCAGGAGGTGGAGCCGAGATTTTCCATCCCGAAATTCGTGATCAGATTGCCGGAGGGAAATGTAGTGGCGAGCAGTGGCTGCAAATCCACGAAGAATGGCACAAACTCGGTCGTCGATCCAATGCGACAATGCTTTACGGACATATCGAAAAATATCATCATCGCATTCATCACTTAGAAGAATTACGGAAATTACAAGATCGAACCGGTGGTTTTCAGACCTTCATTCCATTGAAATTCCGCAATAAAGACAACCAAATGTCGCATGTGCCTGAATCGACGATGGTGGAAGATGTACGCAATTATGCTATTAGTCGTATCTATCTCGATAATTTTGATCACGTGAAAGCTTATTGGCCGATGATTGGCCGTAATGCGGCGCAAATGCTGCTAGCTTTTGGAGTCGATGATATAGATGGTACCATCGATGATACGACCAAGATTTATACGATGGCCGGTTCGGAAGAACAAACCCCAGTGATGAGTACCCGCGAATTAGTGAATTTGATCCGAGCTGTAGGGCGGCAACCTATTGAAAGGGATACACTTTACAACGTCGTACAAGATTATACGGATCACGTTTTCGAAGACGATGTGCAGTATAAAGGATACGTTTCTCTACCTGTGGTTAATAATTAAAGACTGTGAGCAAAAAGACCATATACTTTGTTCGTCACGGCGAAACAGATTTCAACCGAATGGGTATTGTCCAGGGTAGTGGCGTAGACAGTGATTTGAATGAGACGGGCCGTCAGCAAGCTAATGCCTTTTATCAATCTTATCAGGATTTGCCACTCGATTTGATTATCACTTCTTCTCTAAAACGAACCTATCAAACAATCCAACCTTTCTTAGCGAGTCGAATCCCAATGCTCAAAGATGCTCGCATCAATGAGATTAATTGGGGAGACCACGAAGGGAAGAAAAGTGAACCTTGGATGATCAAAGCTTACCAAGAGATGATTGCAGAGTGGGGGCGTGATAACTTTTCGGCCAGACTCAGTAATGGCGAAAGTGCTGCGGAACTAGCAGATCGATTACAAAGATTCCTGGATGATTTGGTGCAACGCTCCGAAAATCACATTTTGGTTTGTACTCACGGTCGAACTTTGCGTTGTATGATGTGTCTGGTGAAAGGCCAGCATCTTCGAGAGATGGAAAGCTATCGACATTCTAACACCGGATTGTTTAAAGTGCAATGGGCGGCTGGACAATTTGAAGTAGAACTCGAAAACGATACCCGTCATTTGGCATTAATTCAACCCGAGAAATGAAGCAACTGAAAGTTACTGCGGTGAGTTATTTGAATACGAAGCCTTTGCTCTACGGCTTGCTACACAGTGATTTGCAAGCTGAATTGGACTTGGAACTCAATATCCCTTCGGTTTGTGCGCAAAAGTTGAAAGATGGCGAGGTGGATTTGGGCTTGGTCCCGGTCGCAATTATCCCGGAGCTAGCCAATCCACATATCATTTCAGATTATTGCATTGGAACTGTCGGGGCGGTACAAACTGTATGTATTTTTAGTGAAGTGCCCATAGAAGAAGTCAAAACCTTATATCTCGATTATCATTCACGAACATCCGTAGAGTTGACCAAAATTCTCGTTCGCGAGCATTGGAAAACGCATCCCCGCTTTGTTCCGGCGGAGCCGGGCTTTGAAGCAAAGATAGAAGGCACCACCGCAGCCTTAGTGATTGGTGATCGAGCCATCGACCTTTTGCCTCAGTATCCATTTTGCTATGATCTTGGCGCGGAGTGGGAAAATTATACGGGCCTGCCCTTTGTCTTCGCTGCCTGGATTAGCAACCGGCCCTTACCGACTGAGTTTATCCAACGATTTAATGCAGCTCTGGCGGAAGGATTACGACACATTCCGCAATTAATGCTGCTTTTACCACCACCTCGACCTGACTTTGATCTAGAAGACTACTTTACTAATGCCATTAGTTACGAATTGGATCAACTCAAGCGCCAGGCATTATCGCGTTTTCTGCGCGAAATGAATGTCCCACTGCCGCAGATGCAAGGCGGGATTTAGATTGGCGTGAAATACACAATGTAGTTTTGATAAACCAAGGGTAACACCTGATCTTTGCTTAGAAAAGATTGGAGTTGTTGGTGTAAATTCGCTTCAACCTCTTCGATAGATTGCTCGCCCATTTCTACTCTGGCGATGACATTACTTTGCGTACAGAGGTAGGTGACAAACTCTGCCTGACTGTAGATAACGGTATTCTCAAATTTATCCATCGCACTGACCTCAAATCCCATCTCACGCAAAGCGGCTTTGTCATTGAAGTCAAATCGATTGCGGGGCGGAGAGGGAAAAGCGTTTTGGTAATCTTCTGTATACCAGCGCTTTAATTTTTGATTATCATTGGCGGTATCACCTCGGTATGCATTTTCATAAACGATTAAGGGGGCTTCTGGCTTGAGAACGCGTCGTGCCTCCGCAAAGAAATCAGTATGCTTGAACCAATGTAAGCCGGAAGCAACCGTAATGAGGTCAACACTGTGATCGGGTAAATCTAATTGTTCTGCATTGCCTAGCCGGTAGTCAATGTTTAAGCCCGGTTTGGCCAACGACAGCATATCGGGCGAGGGATCGATACCAATGACCCGTTGTACACGTTCGGCCAGAGCTATTGTCGATAAACCAGTACCACACGCAATATCTACCGCAAGCTCAATGGGCCGATTGAGCCACTGAAAAATGCGATCAATGCTGTTTGGATGATGATAGGGCCGGCCGGCATCATAACGTTGGGCGGCTGATTTTGAGCTGAAGTAGGCTTTTGGCATTTGCAAAGTAATTTTGAAGGTCTAAACGTCGTGCAAAGATATCAGGACGACTGCGTCGGCCGTCGAATTTGATCTACCCGAATCAAGGTATTTTAGTAAAAAAATCACGAATGTTCAAACTAGCTATTGCATCTTTAGTCGATAGCCCCTAGTTTTGTAAGCAAATGAAAATGAATTATTCAAATATCGCATGTTGCTGTTGTCCAATCCATTCCTGATGGAAAGACAAGCGCATGACTATTTGTAAAAATAAAAATGAGCCTTTCCATCACGGGAAGGCTTTTTTTGTAAACTTAATTCAAGAATGCTTGTTTAAACATTTATCATGAAAACATTTTCTCACTACACTGTCGCTTGTTGTTGCTGTTGTTGTCTAATTCCGCTGGGAAGATACCCTGCTGGTGTAGTATGAGTATTCATATCATTGAAATCAAGATACCGCAGAAACCCTTCCTCCCGGCCCGGATGGAAGGGTTTTTGTTTTTTTAACCATTTTAATTCAACGATTCATGACACAATATATCGGCCGACAATATCTAGATTTAGACAGCAAGCTTGAAAAAGTAGCCGGGCTGGTTGGCAACACACCTTTATACCGAATTACCAGTGTTTTTAACAAACCAGGCGTTGAAATCTACGCTAAGCTAGAGTGGCAACAATTAGGGGGCAGCGTTAAATCCCGCCCCGCCTTCAACATCATCAAGCAAGCGATTCGCTCCGGCCAGCTTTCCGAAAACAAAGTTTTGCTAGATGCTACGAGTGGTAACACCGGCATCGCTTACGCCGCGGTTGGGGCGGCCTTAGGTATTCCAGTAGCGCTGTGCTTACCCGAAAACGCCTCCGATGAGCGTAAAAAAATTCTAAATGCGTTAGGTGTAGATATTATTTACACATCTCCCTTTGAAGGCACCGATGGTGCGCAACTGAAGGCTAAAGAACTCTTTCGAGCATTTCCTGAGAAATATTTTTACGCCGATCAATATGCCAACGATGCCAATTGGCGGGCGCATTATGAAACAACGGCTCCTGAAATCTGGGCACAAACCCAAGAGCGAATCACCCACTTCGTGGCTGGACTGGGCACTACGGGAACCTTTACCGGAACGGGACGACGCCTACGAGAACTACAACCTGATATCGAATTGGTAGGACTCCAGCCCAATAATCCGATGCACGGCCTCGAAGGTTGGAAGCATTTGGAAACGGCTATTGTCCCTAAAATTTACGATGACCAAGTCGCTGATCGTATCCTCGAAGTAGATACACTGGATGCCTACGACCTCATTCGTCAGATTGCGCGGGAGGAAGGTCTACTCGTTTCGCCTTCGGCGGCCGCGAATTTGCTGGGTGCTATCCAAGTTGCGGAGCAAATCGAGCAAGGGGTAATTGTCACCACCTTCGCGGACGATGCCAGCAAGTATAATGAAGTCATTCAACAAGTTTTTGCTTAACCTTTAATTTGAAACTGATGTCAAGCAAAGTTTATATCGAACCACAAGTTGAGCAAGCAATGCAGCAACACGGTGAGGCGACCTTCCCCAACGAATGCTGTGGCTTTTTGTATGGCTATGAGGCAGATGGTCGTCGGGTGATCACGCTCAGCCAAGTCGTGGATAACAGCAAAGAAGGCGATCAGCGTCGCCGTTTTGAAATTTCTCCGCTAGACTACATGCGTGCCGAACAATACGCTTTATCCAACGATACGCAGCTCTTGGGGATTTATCATTCGCATCCTAATCATCCGGCCATTGCTTCCGAGCATGATTTGGCTAAGGCAATGCCTTTTTTCTCTTATGTAATTATTTCCGTAATGGAAGGTCAGTATGCAGATATTAAATCCTGGAAGCTTCGCGACGAAGAGCGACAGTTCGCCGAAGAAGAGGTGATCATTCAACAATCTGTTACACAATCTTAAATACTAAATACATTCCTTTTAATTTATAAAAACAAATCATATCATGGCAAAGATTATTATTCCAACCCCACTACGAAAATTTACCGAAAATGAATCCACCTATCAAACGAAAAACGGTGCGACGGTAAAAGAGGCCATCCTCGAATTAACCGATACTTACGCTGGTTTGAGCAAGCACTTGCTCGATACCAACCAAAACATTCGCTCGTTTATCCGTATTTATGTGGGTGAGGCGGATATCAACAGCCTGGAAAAAGAGGCGACACCGGTGAAGTCGGATACCGTCATTAGTATTATTCCGGCCATCGCTGGAGGTATTGCTTAATCATAACATTAATCACAACCTAATCTATAGCCATGCATAATAATGGTATATCCTTAAGCCCGGAGGAGATGGCGCGTTACAGTCGCCACATTGCGATCCCCGAGTTTAATATCGAAGGACAAAAGAAATTGAAAGCGGCCAAGGTGCTTGTCATTGGGTCGGGGGGACTCGGCAGTCCTGTATTGCTTTATCTGGCTGCTGCCGGCATCGGTCATATCGGCATCGTTGATTTTGACGTGGTGGATGACTCCAACCTGCAGCGTCAAGTGCTTTTCACCGTTGATGACGTTGGAAAGTCTAAAGCTGAGACGGCCAAAAAACGTCTATTGGCTCTGAATCCATATATCAACATCACCGTCCACAATACGGCCTTTACCAAAGATAATGCCCTTGATATTATCAAGGACTACGATGTGGTGGCCGACGGGACGGATAATTTCCCGACGCGATATCTGGTCAATGACGCTTGTGTATTAGCAGGGAAAGTTAATGTTTATGCGTCGATTTTCCGTTTTGAGGGGCAAGTCTCAGTATTCAACTATCCCGGCGAAAATGGCGAGCGTGGTCCGAATTACCGTGACCTCTTTCCTGAACCACCGCCCCCCGGCTTGGTCCCCAACTGTGCGGAAGGTGGTGTGATCGGCGTATTGCCGGGCATCATTGGTAGTCTGCAGGCCAGTGAGGTGATTAAGGTGGTGAGCGGAGTAGGGGAGCCCTTGAGTGGCCGTTTGTTCCTCTTTGATGCGTCGAGCTTTACGACGCGTACCTTGCAGGTGATTAAAAATCCCGAAACGAAGATCACGGAATTGATCAATTACGAGCAATTCTGCGGGATCGTACCGGCCGAAAACCTGGAAGCTGTGAAAGAAATTAGCGTGCAGGACTTCAAAGCCCTACAAGATAGTGGTGCGGACTTCCAACTGATTGATGTGCGCGAGGCTTACGAGTACGAGATTTCGAACTTAAACGGTGAGCTTATCCCGCTCAATCGCATCGCCGAAGCCGGCAATAAGATTGCGAAGGATAAACAAGTGATTATCCATTGCCGTACCGGTAAGCGCAGCGCTGATGCTATTCGGGAGCTCCAGCAGTTGTATCAATTTGAGAATTTATACAACCTGACCGGCGGGATCAATGCCTTTGCCAAGGAAATCGATACGTCGCTCCCGGTATACTAGACTAAAAACCTAAATTTTCGTAATGAATAAAGGCCAGCAGCGATAAAACTGCTGGCCATTTTTTGTGAGAAAAGCATTTTGGCTTTCTCGTTTTGTAGTTGGAGTGAAACGGTCTCCATAGCTTCATCATCCATCGGATGTGGTCTGGATGAAAGGACCTATCGATTAAGGACGAATGTATGATTCGTATTGCCGACTTGTAAAATATACAGGCCGGAGGTAAGTTGAGAGACATCAAATGATTGTTGGCTAGCGCGGAGGATCGTTTGTTTTACCAATTGTCCTGAGCTATTAAAGATGTTGACCACTTCGCCGTTCAGAGAAGGCGTTAGGTGCTCTATAAATAGATGGTTATTGACCACCGGATTAGGAAAAATGCGCACCCTGGGCGCAGCAATCGGCAGATCCGTACTTACCAACGTTGTGACCCGGTAGCGCACAATGCCGAAGCTCGTTTGTGATCCAAACATATAATTGTCATCGGCTTTTATGACGACCTGATAAGGTTGTTGCCGGATGTGTTCTTCTCGCACGATCCATTCAAAACTACCGGTCGCGGTATTACCGTTTATAAACACCGTAAAAATGGCTGGCTCATCAAAATAATCGTACAAACCCGAACTAGAATTCACGCCCACCTCTTGGTCCGTATCCATATCTTCCACTATTATTTCAAAGCGGACCGTATCCCCAACTTCAACGTTAAAAATCTCATTATTAGACGGAATATCCACCAGCTCAATGCTCGGTGTACTCTGTGCACCGTCTTGAATCGTAATGAGCATATCCCGCAGAATGCGCTCGAAGAGTTCTCCGTTGCGGTAGGTACTGATTTCAATGGCAATGACATAATCGCCCACTTGCTGCGGAGCATCCCAGTAGAAAAGTCCAGTCTCTGGATTGAGGATGTGATCATTAGGCTGGCCGCTGGGATTGATATCTCTCGGAAAGACATAATTAGGAACGGGTACTCCTAAATCTTGTAAGGGGACAATGAGTTTGTAACTGATGCTGTCCCCATCTTGATCGTAGCCGTTGGGCGTATGCATGAAAACTGCGCCAAGATAGCCCAGATCAATGGGAGCTTCGAGCAATATGGGACTCCGGTTATTGGCGTAATCACTACCGGGCAGCACCGTAGCGAGTGCTTCCAGATGAAACGGGACATTATCCGAATTGGGAAAGTTTACATTGATGATCCCCCCGCTACGATTCGGATCGGTCATGTATAAAATATATTGCCCCGCTTCAGTGTAAGTATGGGCCCAAGTGTAAATATTTTTCTTGATCGTTGTTGAAATCACCTCTCCGTCGCCGATGCCATTGTTGTCTTGATCCGGGCCGTTGACGCGTTGCACCCAGTCACAAAGGCCGTCGCCCCAGCAAAGGTAGAGACTATCTCGGTCGGCGGCCGTAGATTGTAAATTGGTGTAAGTAATCACGCTGGCGGTAAGGGTGTTTTCATCTGTTTGCTCAAATTCAATCTCGCCGGCAAAGTTGTGGGTTGCATGGACCATACTAGTCATGCTGCAAAAGATTAGGAGTAAAAGTAAAGTTCTCATCATGCTTTTAGTTAGTTGTTGTTTGAATAAAAGAGACGGAAAAATAGCTTATCAATAATTCCGTCAAAAGAATTAAATGCATCCTCGGATGATACGTACTATATGAAAATAGTTACCCTAAGGATTAAAATAGGCCTACAAAGGTGAATTGAAACGTTTGGTGGTCGATAAAAGACTGACCTTTAGCTCTGAAAACAATGGATATGGTTAAACTAGGTATGTTATCAGGTAAGAAGGGAGAATAAGGTCAAAAGGTTGGGTAGGATGGAAAATATTTTTTGCTGGTATTATGTTCTGCAGGTAGTTAGTAGGGTTTTATTACAATGCTTTTTTAACCACATTGGCACATTGTGTACATCATTTTGCGAGAAGTGAAAAGGACGCAGGCTCCATAGCTTTAACATTTGCCACGCAATAAATTTTCCGGGCAAACAGTTTTTCTTATCGCATTTCAAAACGATTCCAACCCTTTTTTACTGATCAAATTGACGTTTCCGGCGAAGTAATTCTACTTGTATTTACAACTCATTTCTTGATGCCCGAGAGGGAGAAGAACGCCGCGTCCAATGAAAAATATCTTGCTTAGCTTGCTGCTGCTCGGAGGGAGTAGCCACCTGTGGAGCCAGTCACCACTGGAAGAACAGTTACGCCAACAATTACAACATCTGCAACATTCCGATTCGGTCCACCACCATCCGATTCCCCCGGAGGTAGGCCTGGAGAGAGTGGAAGTCGAAGCGGACCGCCTGATGGTGCATCTGGATTGTCCCGCCGACTTTTTGACCGAAGCTCTCGACGAAGAGATGCTGGAAACTTTGATCGAGCATTTTGCCGGGCTGGCCGCCGACCAACAATTGGCCGAGGTCCACCTGCTGGCGGCTACTGAAGATGGCGTATCCCGACCTCTATCGGCTTTTCTGGAAGACTTACCGGTCATCGAAGCGCCGATTCATCCGAACACAGAGCACTCTCCAGCTATCAAGGGGAAGCGGGGCTCTGATCATTATTCCGATGTACAAGCCCGGGGGAGCCTTTCTGGTAAAACCGTCTGGCTCAGTGCCGGACACGGTTGGATTTATGACCGCCGTCGGGGGCATTATCGGACTCAGCGGGGGAATACGCACGGTCTGGTCGAAGATTTTTCGAACAGCGAAATGATCAATTACCATCTACTGCCTTATTTGTACCGAGCCGGAGCGAATCTCTGGACCGTGCGCGAGCGGGACATGAATAGTCAAGAGGTGATTGTCGATAACGATCAGGGCCGCCCGGCTTATCGTGAGATCGGGGATTGGGAAACCAGCGCCAGTCGAGGTTATCAGGACCAGACGTATCGCTACGCCATTTCGCAGAACCGAACGACCTCCCAGGCTATCTTTCAGCCTAATATTCCTAAGAGTGGATTGTATTGGGTTTCGGTGCGCTACCGCAGCGGGACCAATCGCAGCGTCGATGTGCGCTACGCCATTGAGCACGCCGGTGGCACCTCTCACGTAAGCATTAATCAAGAAATTCACGGCGATACCTGGGTTTACCTCGGCCAGTTTTACTTCGAAGCGGGGCGAAACTCTCGGGTACGACTCTTGAATGCGTCCAGCGAGAAGGGGCAAGCGGTCATTGCCGATGCCGTCCGCTTTGGTGGTGGGATGGGGCAGGGGATAGCCTGTCAAAACCACAAGCACAGCCACGAGCCGCGCTACGAAGAGGGGGCGAAGTACTACGCACAATTTCAGGGCTACCCACGCTGCGAAGGTGACGTGGTCGTTCGACCACGGTACGCGGAATGGGAACTGGCCAAAGGAGCTGCCGAAGAACGCCGTAATGCCATCTATTTGTCCTGGCATTCCAACGCTCGGGGCGGGCGCGGTACAG
>JANQQI010000066.1 GCA_028285085.1 Saprospiraceae bacterium
CCGGCCCCATACTCGGGCTAGCGACGACGACATACCCATGGCTCGCCAGCCACTCGCACAGCAAAGCATTCTCAAAGGCGGAAGACCACCAGCTTGGTCCATAGACGATAACCGGAAAACGCTGCGTACCGTCAGGCGTAGCATTAAATTGAGCCGTCATCGGTACTCGAAATTCCCGCTCCAATACAATGCTATCTACCGGATCAGTGGCTAAAAATTCATCGATGGTGGTCTGTTTGATGGCTTCAGTTAGTACGACTTCGCCAGTTTCACCCGCTCTGAGGAAGAAATAATCTGCGTAACGCATCTTCGGCTTGGGAGAGTGATGCGACGGATACCAAATGCAAGCTTGTATCGGTCGCCGACTAGCTTTTCCTGCCTCCCCGTCAAAACTACGACTAGCATCATGGGTATAAATCGTTTGAAAACCTACCGCATACTGGCCATATTCATCGACTAGTTCTAAAGCAGAGTTTTGCGCATGAGTGGCCTCTCCCCAGGTCATTAATCCATATAGAGCGATCAGTTTGAGCCATATTAGTTTCTGCATAAGTCAATTATTGAGGAGACATTAATTTTTTTAAATCGGCTATGATCTTTTCCATATCCTTAATCCATTCCTTAGCCCATTTCTTATCCTTCTTGGTCGGATCGGCTCGAAGCATTGAAATGGTTTTTTGATAATTCTCAATGGCTAATTCATTTTGCCCCAATTCCATGTATGCTTCCGCCAATACTTCGAAGACGCCGGCATTATCGGGCATGGCCTGAGTAGCTAGCTTAATGATCCGCATGCCATTATCGTAGTCTTCCCTTTGCCAATATTTCCAAGCTAATTGATTGAATTCATGTAAAGCGAAGTAATAGTCATCGGCTTGCTTTTGCATGTCATTGATGGCATCGGCAAGCTCCGATTCTGGAGCAGATGACAATAAAAACGATAATTTTTCAAAGCCTGATTTCTGAATAGATTTAATCGGTTGGCCTGTAATAATATTTCTAATCTGCTGGTTGATTTCACTCAAATAAGGCGTCTTGGCGTTGGATACCAGAAAATAGGTATAGCCTTCGTCCGGGGCAATGTAGAAAAAGCAATTGCCCCCTTCCGAGCCACCACGATGGTGTACATAGCGAACCCCATCAATGGAAGATAACTGCCAGCCTTTTCCATAATTAGTCCTACTTCCATCAGATAATTTACCGGGGGTAAACATGGCCTTTTTGGAAGCTTCATTTAAGATGAGATTATTGCTAATCGCGAAGCTAAATTTCCACAGGTCTTCCAGATTGGCACAAATCCCTCCCGGTCCTTTGCTATCTTTAAAATAAGCATCCAGAAAGGTCGCATAGTCTTCGTGTTGTTCGAGAGGTACATACTCGCCTTTTTCGATTGATACCTGATGTCCCTTTGCATAAGTGTTCTCAGCTAAAAAGATATCTCTACGCGCATTTTTCATTTTTGCTGGAATAAAAATGTATTCTGCCAACAAATCGTCGTATGATTTATTTGTTGCTTTTTCCACTATTCCAGCCAGCAGCATATAGCCCGCATTACTGTAGTTAAATTTTTCTCCCGGCGCAAATTCTAACTCAGGTTGGTGCTTTTGGTAGAGTGCAAAAATAGTATCGGTATTCAATGGCCGACCCACGCCCCAATGTTTTGCAATTAATTTATCGTAATAAAATGGAATCCCGGAAGTATGCGTCAGCAAATGATCAATCGTGATGTTTTCGTAAGGCATATTGGGAAAGAAGTCAACCAGCTTATCATCTAGTTTTAATTGCTGATCTTCTATCAATTTCATCACCAAAGTGGCTGTCATCGTTTTCGACACAGAGGCGATATCAAAAGGCGTTTGAATAGTTAATGGTCTCTCTTCAATTAAATCCGCAAAGCCATACGCTTTTTGGAATAAGGTATTTTTTTCATCAGCAATAAAAAAAGCACCATTGAATTGCTTTTCTACATTTAACTTATTCAGCAAACTATCAATCTTGACAATTTGTTGGTCATCAATAACGCTTTTCTTTTGCGCAGGACTGCAGCAAAACAGCAATATAATTAGGCAGCTCATAGCAGAGCAAAGAAAGATGGTTCGGTTTGTCATTTTTATTTGATTTAAATGAAATAAAAAACAGTTTGAACCTTTCTGATTAGTTTATTTTATTTTGAACTTGTTTGAAAATCATTAATTAACTCATAGACCGGCGTTATATTTTCTCGAGCTAAAGAACAACATCCAAACAAGCTCTTATAGGTGATATAAAACCTACCTTTATTTTTCTTCAATTTGCTGCATACTTTCGAGCAGTGCTTTACCTTCTACTATTTCAATCGTCGACTTTTCCATTTCGTCCGTCATTTCCTCAAAACGTCCACCCAGATATTTAGTAAAAAATAATTCTGTAATTCCCGAAATGGCCATACTGTTATCGTGTTGAAACCAGCCATGTCCTTCTGCTTTAAGTAGCAGATAAATCAAGGGGACATTTTTATCCTTAAGTGCTTTGGCAATTTGATCGGATTCCTGTTGCGTCACCCGTATATCATTTTCACCTTGAATAATTAGCAATGGCTTTTTGAATTGATCGACATAATGAATTGGTGAGCGTTCTTTTAAAAAGGCACGCCCTTCGGGAGTACGTGGATCGCCCATACGTTTGACAATCTCTTCAAATTCTACCATCCAATATTTAGGAAGGGAGTTCAGCAGTGTTTCCAAATTAGAAGCGCCAAAGCCATCTACTGCGCAAGCGTATTTATCGGAGTCGCGGGCCAGCGCCATCAAGCTCGTGTAGCCGCTATAAGACATGCCGTACATTCCCACACGATCTGCCTCCGTAATGCCTTGATCGATGGCCCAAGCGCGAGCATCGTTGAGATCATCTTGCATTTTTCTACCCCATTCCATATTTCCCGCATTCATAAAGGCTTTTCCGAAGCCGGTCGAACCTCTAAAGTTGGGCGATAAAACGGCGTAGCCGCGATTAGCCAACCACAACCAAAAAGAATCAAAACCATAACTGACTCGACGCCAAGGGCCATCATGGGGATTAATGATTAATGGTAAGGGTTGATCCGGGATGCCATCTTGATTCTGATCGCTGCCGGGAGGTAAGGTCAGATAAGACACCATGTCGTATCCATCTCGCGTCTTGATGACAACAGGCTTGGGATCGGAAAAATCCATAGCCTGTAGCATTTCCCGTTCTGCGTGAATCAGTTGATGATTGGCGTCTTTATCGAGCAAATAATAACGTCCCGGTTTCTTACCACTGACCCTCACCAGTGCTTTTTGCTCATCATTGGTAAGGTCAATAATTTGAATTCTTTGATCATCAAAAATAGATGGAAATTGGAAAAGAGCATCTCCCGTCCATTTCTGTTTTGGATATAAATAATTTTCGGTATAAGCAATTGGTTGGGCTGTCCGGGGAGAAAAAATAACATCTTCCAAGTCGACTCTTGCCGAAGCTGCAATCTCTGTTTTTTTGCCCGTTTGATAATCGATAGCCAGCAAGCGCAGGAGATCCGAATCCATATTATCTAATACATAAAAAACTTGATTCGACTGATCAAATTGTAAAATGCGATAGGTTCGACTTTCTTCCAGGCCAATTGAATAAAACAATTCTCCATTTTGTCGTTTATCAATTTTATACAGCTCATAATAAGGCGCATTATCTGCGGGCTTTCGGGCCAAACGAATTTGTAAATCATTATCTAAGTACAAGCGATCATAACCGGCAGTATTCTCAAATAATAATTCATTTTTTCCACTTTTTAAATCAACCGAATACAAATCAAAAAATCGAGGATCTCGTTGATTATATCCCAAAACAATTCGGTCTGGATAAGTTGCACTTAGGCCGTATAGCTGTGAACGTACATTTCCATCTATCGACAACAGCTGGATATTTCCAGTTTCTACCTCGACCGATCGGAATGCAAAATTCTCATCTCCTCCACTATCACCCTGATAAATAATAAACCGCTCATCCGGGCTCCAGTAATATTCATAAAATACATCTCGCTTACTAAAGGTAATTTGTCGAGCTTGATTTAGATCGCCATTCTCAGTCACCCAAATATTGCGCACACCATCAGCAATGGCAATAAAGGAAATAAATTCTCCTGAAGGACTCATCCGCAAATCCATTTTATTTTGATCGCTGAATAATATTTCCCGTGGGATTAGTGGAGGCAAAGTAGATTCTACGGATGGAGTGGGTTGACTGCAAGCTCCCAATATTAAAAATGAGAAAAAGACACTAGTTTGCCAGAGTTGTTGTGTGCTGAATTGATTTTTTAAATAGAATCCCAGTTTTTCTTTTAATTGCATTTTGTTAATTTTTAATAATAAATAATGCTAATTACCAAGTGCAGCGCACTTGCTTGGAATTCTTCATCTTTTAAACTAATGGACTATCGTCTGATACGAACAAAGCGCATCAATCAATAATCAGATACTTATTTAGTATTTATTTTTTGGTTAGAATATTAGTAATCCAGTCGTGGGTAATCTCAATTAAATCCCGATTAAAATGGGTTGTCGAATGCTGCCAGATTTGACCCGACTTATGAATAGCCGCATTTTCCTGCATATTTCCCGCTTTAGCCAAAAAGTGATTCGTTTCAGGAATAATTTGATAATAACCATTGCCGGGAGCCACTTGATTGATCGCATCCGAGATGTGTATCACACCTTCATCACCGCCAATGGCCGCCAAATCCGAACGCCCGTATAAGGATAAGGTTGGTACTTTGATTTTTTGGTATTGGCCGACCAGGTTAAGATCATTAAGACTTTGTAAAAAAGCAGGCACACGGCCCAAAATAGTTTTACCGTTATAACTAAAGACCTGTAAAAAATCATCAATTACTTCTTGGGGATATTTTTCCTGCAATTGTTCGACGCTTAATTTATTGAACATAAAATCATAGATCGGCATGCGCCAAACGTTCAACTGTTCCTGCATTTCACCGTAAGTGACCTCTTCAATTAAAGGCAATTGCACCGTGACAATATCATACAGGTAATCATGCCAACACTTAGCCACAAAGCCAAAGCCGATAATTCCCGCCACGCCAAGATCTTCGGCAATAAAAGGCGCTTGCATCGCACCGAGCGAATGCCCCCAAAGAAATATTTGATCGGTATTTACAAAATCATATTGCCGCAGTTTTTTGAGGGCGGCCCGAAAGCCTTCGATTTCGGTATTCACCTCCACATCGACACAATGCTGTTCGGTAGAGGAATCCCCCATTCCCAGCTTTTCGACCCGGTAGACAACGTAGCCTTTTTCCACAAATCCCTCCAGCATTTGCTTAACAGAGCTATTGGAAAAAGGCCCTAGCTGTTCAACAGAGTTGCAGCTAAAGCCTTGTACGTAAAAAATGACAGGACAATTTCTTTGATGAGGCATCTTTGGTTTTAAGATAATGCTACGTAAGTGTCCGCCATCAAAAGCCACATCATCGTAGATGACCTCAGCTTGTGTATAGGTTTCTTTTGGCGTCCCTACACCAATGCCTTCCAATTTAATCACCTCTCCGTTGCGGAATATCTTTGCAGTCACCTGATCTCCCGCCCGCACTACTTTTTTTAGCTGCTGGTAATAACCCGGCCCCACCGGAACGTCATTGACAGCCATCAACACATCATCGACTTGGACATTAAGTTGTGCGCCGGTTCCACTTGGATTCACTTTTTTGACCAAGAGTCCGTTGCCAGAAAAATTAATCTTTTGGGCCATCTCCGAGCTGATTGGCTGCATTGACAAGCCAAGGAACACACGTCGTCCTAGATCCTGAGCAATACTCCAATTAGTCGTGGCTAATAACAGGACGAAAAGGATATACTTTTTCATGTACTTATTTTTTGTGATCTGCGATTTTGTAATTATTCCATTTTCTTAAACTTCACCCCACCGATAGATAAATGATGAATAGTAGATTCTTGAAAGTTTTTACGGTCAATCCCCTTTTCTTCGTCTAGTAATCCAATCGTAATCGTATTATCACTGATTACATCATAGGCCACATAGCGTGAAGGAGAACGGGGTTGGAAAATCATACGATCTCTGGCAAAACGCGTATTGCGCTGAGAATTACTCCAGCTTGCAGCATATTTACGTTTACGATCCCAGGCCATGCCAATGTACTCGATTTTACCCGCATAAGTTTCGACCTCTACAATCGTTTCTAAAGTTGAGCCTTGATTAGAGTAGCCGTGCTTAGACCACTCATCGCGTAAGCGTGTTCCCAACACACGATACGACCTTACACTATCCTCCGTACTTTCCAGATGGCGAAAGGTCCTCTTAAAATAACGGATGTAACGATCTGTCGAAATGGTATCTTCAAACCAGCGACCACCGACACCATCATACATCTCCCAGTCATTACCGCTCAACCAACCACGCATTATCCGCTCGGCACGTTCGGCATAAAACAATTTCTCGGGATCATGGCGATCATCCGCGAACTGCAAAAATCCCTCTGAATTTGGGCTGTCAATTGAACCAATGAGCCATCCATCCTCCGCTCGCAGCGTAATCGTAATTTGTAATGCTGCGTTGTGATACTTCCCTGCCACCTTCGGTAAAGCCCAAGCTTCCTCTACCTGATACTGTCGATGCCAGTCGGGCAATTGGTTTTGAGCTTTACTCGTCCCACCAAATAATAGAATTAAAATGGTCATCCCGAATATTTGATGCATATCTATGGAGGTTAAATGAGCCGCACATTAATTAATTCTCTGTAAAAAACGGGCTTTAACGATCTGGCAATGGGTAAAATCTTGCTAAATCTCTTTTTGAGGCGCCCAAATTGGTTCAAGGATAAAGTGATTCAACTAATAATCTTGAAAAAGTGAGTAGACGGTGATTACCAATTCCATCTTTAAAGGACAGATAAGCGAATACATTTTTAAACTAAAGTTTCTAACTATGAAAAATCTAAAACGACCTGTCGTTAAAGGTCTCTTACTCTTCTCCACTCTATTTTTATTTTACGCTTGCGGCAAAGAAGAAATCAAACCAGAAATGCCCTCATCGGAGCAAGTCCAAGCAGAGGAACTCGATCAAAAGGACGTAGATCGAATTTCAATTAAAAATGGTATCCTGGCCTTTGAGGATCACGATCACTTCAAGTCGGTTACAGATGACCTACAAAGCTATTCTGAGGTAATTAATGATGAGTTACAAACAAAATTTGATTTCACTTCGCTGCAATCGTTGATCAATGCCGATCAGGAGCGGCTACTCAACGGTGGACGTACCGTTCTGGATGAAAACACCTTTTTTCAGGTTTTTGAACAGGATAGACAGGATATTCCCGTGATCGATTACCCTTTCTATACAAAAGGGATTTTACTCAATGAGGACGGCGCGGTCTACATCGGCGAGCAACTTATTCAATTCACAAAAGACTTCGTTTATACCATTAACTCTGGGGACGTCACTGCTCTGGAGCAAACTCATCGGATCACTACTTCAGGAGAACATGATGACATTTATGCCTCCAAGGTTAAAGATGGATTATCAAGTAATACAGCTCGAAACACCATTACTAAATATGGGATTGGGTATAATGTTCCAGACAATCCCAATAAGATGGTTTTTTCGGGACTAACTTTAGCGGCCTGGTCGATACCACTACCCGGTGGTGCTAGTTTTATGAACTATTTAGACATCTCCTTTGGAGTAGAAAAGTGGTCAAAATCAACACCGTCATCTTCTTGGGGTCGATACGATTGTGGTGGCGCAAGTATCGCATCTGGTAACATTCTCTATGATTGGGGAAACGCTCCGTTTAACAATCATATCTATGGCTACCAACTTCAGACTAATGATGATCATACGCATACCTTCGGTCTGGTATCTATTTCTGCTTGGAATGAGGATGAATACACTGTCAATTTAATTGGCACTAACAGCCATACAACAACTGGAGAATTTGCCGTGGATTGCCCGGGTTTCATATTCACTGCCAAACCAGCAGTTGTAAACAGTGTCATTTCCTACTAACATTAGTTCAAATTAATTACCCTTAAATAGTCTGCAATAAAGGAGACATCCTTGAGGTGTCTCCTTTGCTTTTTTTAAAAGTTTATTGTTAGGTTGTCAAGTTTCTTTCGGTCCTTCGATTTCTTTAAATATTAATGCATGTTTATGGAGAGGACATACCAGCCTTTTTTAGAAAAACTTTATTTTCGTTAGAACGCTCTAATTTTTACCCGACCCCAAAAAAACCAAACATGTCGAACCTCTCCATTGCAAGTTCTCGACTTGGAGTAACGTTGTATTCCAAGTCTATCATTATCATTTCTATTCTATTCATTGGTGGCAGAACGTTATTTGCTCAAACCTCTACGGATTCGAGCCGACAAGTCGCACTGGAGCAAAAAATCGAGACCATGCAGAACATCATTGCCTCGATCACTAGCTTACGTGAAGCTCTGGCCGAACAAGAAAAAGCCTATGTAGAGGCCGAAACCTCAGAAAGTAAAACCCTGATCTCGGAAGAGATTAAACAGCTCAATGAACGGCTCAGTCAACTCAAAAAGGATTTTAATACATTATCAACCGGGATTGATCAAGATAGCTTCTTTGTCGATCAGGAAGAGTCCATTGATTTAGAATCAGAGGTCAAAGAAATTTTTTCTCCCATGGTCAATGAGCTCAAAGAAATGACCGCCAATTCACGGGAAATCGAGCGATTGCGCAGTAGCATCCCCTACTATGAACGGCGCATTGAACAAATGAATCTCGCTTTAGCCAACATGGATACGATCAATATGAATACCCAAAACCAAGAAGTGCGGGACCAGCTGGCCGCCTTAAATGAGTTTTGGATCAACCACCGGCAAGAGCACCAAAGCGAGTTAGAAACGATGCAGCTACAGCTCGATCAACTGGAAGTAGAGCAAAAGAGTTTTGGTGAATCGGCAGGAGATCTCGCCCGTAGATTTTTTAAAAGCCGAGGCAGAAATCTATTACTCGCCATCGGCATTTTCATTTTGGCTTTTTTCTCGCTCCGCTATGTTTATAAACTCATTAATCGGCGTGTCAAGGTTGGACAAGATCGACAAAAGCGTTTTGTTATGCGGCTCGTTGATCTCTTCTACTACCTTTTCACCTTAATCGCTTCCATTGGCCTATTTTTATCTGTCCTCTACTTAGCTTCGGATTGGATTTTGCTGGCCCTATCCATCATTTTACTCTTGGGCTTGCTTTGGGCGGGCAAAAACGCCTTGCCTTCATTTTTTGAACAAGCCAAATTGCTCCTGAATCTAGGGCCCGTTCGTGAAGGAGAACGATTAGTGTATCAGGGAATTCCTTGGTTGGTCGACTCCTTAAATATTTACTCCGAGCTGGTCAATCCAGAACTTGAGGGCGGCTCAATCCGTCTACCAATTAAGGATTTAATCGGCTTACGTTCGCGCCCTTTTGCCGAGAGTGAACCTTGGTTTCCGACGCGCATAGGGGATTGGATCAAACTATCCGACGGTTATTACGGTAAAGTATTCGTCCAAACGCCCGAACAAGTTGGCATTGAAACCCAACGCGGAAGCTACAAAACCTATCCCGTCAGTGAATTTTTAAAAAACAAACCTCAGAATCTCAGTCGCAATTTCTTTTCCGTTAATCGAACCATAGGAATTGATTTCAAATACCGAGATCGCATTAATCACGAGATCGCACCGGCCGTCAAAGCCTTTTTCGAAGAAGCCGTACGCAAAGAACCGTACGGGCATTTGTTAGTACAGATCATCGTCGAGCTAAAAGCCATCAACCCATCCTCGCTGGGACTGATTTGTATCCTAAAGTTTAAAGGAGATACCGCCTCCGAGTACTTCGAAATCGGTTGGAAAATCGAGCAAATTGCTCTTGAAGCCCTAAATCATTTAGACATCAAAATCCCTTATCCGCATTTAACGATTCAACGTGAAGAGTTGGTAGCCGACTAAATAGCTATTGAACTGCTTTAAGTTGCAGATAATGCTTAGAGAAAGGTGACGATTCAAAATCGAAGGTTTTGCCGGTACTTTTACTGTAGCAAAAGCAAAAATTGTATCTGAAACCCAAAAGTCTATACAATTCCGCCACATTTTTCGTTAATAGAACGAATAATAAAAAGAACAATCCCTCCCCTGAGTAGTTAACCAATTTGAGAACAATTCAGTGGTTGTTCATCAATCGACGATGCAAATTACTACTGGTGCGACGTTAGCGTTTTCAAATTGGCGAGCTGCACTGGCGCAAACTGGATTTGAAATACGACTTCTTGTCCTTTTTGACGAGCCAGTATTTTGACATCAGAATACTCATATATCCAATGATCGGTTCTTTGATAAATTTTGTGCTTTTAAGCCTAATGAAACGTGAATCAGGGGGCTTCACCCACGCCTTTTGCTTTACAGCTCATTGGCCCACAAAGTTTAAAAGAACACAATTGTTTTACGATTTCCTTAATATTGCGGGAATTTACACCCGGTGACTATGAACAGATTACTTACGATTACTTTTTTACTCCTTACCCTTGGATTGTCCGCTCAGGAGCCGATGCGCGTTACGCGTTCTGCTGCCGTTGATCGCAATGCTCCCATCTACAACATCTTCGTCGATGCGAACAATAATAAATGGGTAGGTAATAGCAAGGGCGTTTTCCAGGTCCACACGGTCGACTACGCCAGTCCACTGGAAAAATCAGCAGATCAAGGGTCGCTGCTTCGCTTCCCCGACGGAAATTTCAATCTACTGTGGAATACCGAAGTGCTTTTCAATCAGATGAAAGAAGAATCTGATGAGCTGTTTGAAGGGCCGGAGGATATCTCGTCCGCTTTTTACGATGAGGTCAAAAAAGAACTTTGGATTGGAACGAAAGGGATTGGGGTTTTCCGATTTGATATGTCCGGTGATGGCACACTCATCGAGAATATCACGATGGATAATTCCAAGCTACGGACGGATATGATCACCGCTATGTATTGCGACCGGCCGGGCAGTTATTGGATTGGATCAGAAGAAGGCGTACTGCATAACAAAGGCAAAAAATGGAAGCTCTACGAGCAATACGTCAATATCGATGCCATTGATGCCTCCGATGCCGGGGTCTGGGTATTTGGAGAAGAGTATTTGTGGAAAATAGATGCTGGTGGCGATTGGGAAGAAATCGAATTAGAAGAGTCACTATCTGATGGTAAGATCAAAGACATCGCTTTTGATAGTAAAGGACGTATTTGGATTGCCTCAGAGGTGATCACACGTTATAATCCGGAGCTAGGTAGTGTAGAAGAGTTTGGCGCAGCTGAATATTTCACTAGTGATTTTCCGAGTGCACTGGCCGTAGATCAAGAGGATGCCATTTGGGTCGGAACGGAGGATAAAGGATTGTATTTGATCGAAAAAGCAACCGCGATGTCGATTTCCTGCATCCTGGACAAAGCACCGGCCTGTGATGGTAGCACGAATGGCGAACTCAAGGTGGTCATCAGTGGTGGTGGTGAACCTTATACTTATAAATGGAGTGGTGGTCTAACGGGAGAGCAACCCAAAGATGTTCCTCCGGGTACCTATACTGTGACCATCACGGATGATAGAGGCAAAAGCAAGACTTCTGAAATCACGATTAATGATCCTAAAATCACTGTCTCTCTGCAGCAAGAACGTCCCGAAAGTGGCCCCGGAGCAGGAGATGGTGTCGCCGCCGTTGAGATTTCCGGTGGGCAAGGCGAATATACTTATCGCTGGGATAACGGTGAAACCACACGAAAAGCACAAAAGCTAGGTGAGGGCGAGCACAGCCTCACGGTCACCGACGAAAGCGGTTGTAGCAGTTCGGCCAAGGTGATGATTTCTCAACAAGCAGCACCACTCAGTGCCGTCATCGAGCAAACAACTCCCGTCAGCTGTAGTGGTAGCGCGACACCTAAACTTGCGGTCAAAATTACCGGTGGAAAAGGACCCTTCCAATACGCGTGGAACGACGATAGCATCAATGGCGAAACACCTGGCAATATCGCTGCCGGAGAATATACACTGACGATTACCGATAGCGAAGGAACAGATGCTACTGCTGCCGTAACGGTTTTAGAACCCAAAGCCATTACGGGACAAATTACGATCGACGCGCCAGCCAGTACTGGTAATGCTGACGGACAGGCAACGGTTAACGCCACCGGAGGTAACGCACCCTATTCTTTTCAATGGGATAATGGCGAAACCAGCGAGCAAGCCAAAAAACTCGCACCTGGTACTCGCTCCGTGACGATCACCGACGCCGCAGGATGCACCGGAACCGCTAACATCAATATTGACGAAAATATTCTACCGCTCAGCGTAGTTATCGAACAGACGGCTGAAATTAAGTGTCAAGGACAAGCGGAGGCAGCACTCAGCACGCAAATCAAAGGTGGAAAAGGACCTTTCCAATACAAGTGGAGCGCCGATGGTCTTAATGGTGAAGCGCCAAATAACATCGCAGCTGGCAAGTATACCTTGACCATCACCGACAGCGAAGGATCTAACGCCACGGCTAAAGTCACTATTGACGAGCCGAAGGCCGTTTCTGCAAAAATCTCTATTGACGCACCAGCTAGCACCGGCAATGCTGACGGGCAAGCGACAGCCAAGATTAGTGGTGGAGCAGCGCCTTACACTTACCAATGGGATAATGGCGAAACCAGCGAACAAGCGCAGAAGCTCGCACCCGGCACCCGCTCCGTCACCATCACCGATGCGGCCGGATGCACCGCCACGGCTTCTATAGAAATTGATGAAAATATTCTACCGCTCAGCGTGGCCATCGAGCAGACCGCCGAAATCAAGTGCCAAGGGCAAGCTGAGGCGGCACTGAGCACGCAAATCAAAGGTGGAAAAGGGCCTTTCCAATACGCGTGGAGCGCCGATGGACTTTCGGGCGAAGCGCCAAACAATATCGCGGCGGGTAAATACACCTTGACCATCACCGATAGCGAAGGCACCAACGCCACGGCCAAGGTCACTATTGATGAGCCAAAAGCTGTTGCTGCACAGATTTCTATCGACGCACCGGCCAGTACCGGCAATGCCGATGGGCAAGCCACCGCGAAAGCTAGTGGAGGTACAAAACCTTACACCTATCAATGGGATAATGGCGAAGCTATTGAAAAAGCTCAGAAACTTGCTCCTGGTACTCGTTCAGTCACTATTACCGATGCAGCCGGATGTACCGCAACAGCTTCCATCGAAATCGATGAGAATATTCTGCCGCTTAGCGTAGCCATCGAGCAGACCGCCGAAATCAAGTGTCAGGGACAAGCCGAGGCGGCACTGAGCACGCAAATCAAAGGTGGAAAA
>JANQQI010000079.1 GCA_028285085.1 Saprospiraceae bacterium
ACTGGCCAAATCACTGCGTTACTCCATTGAGCGGAGCAGCGTACTGACGCGCCTGGAAGAAACCCAGCGCTTATCGCATATCGGTAACTGGGAGTATAATCCCGAAACCGGAGAATTCATCGCCTCGGATGAGGTGTTCCGAATCTTTGGAGCGATATCCCGGCCGTACATTCGACTGGAGGAACTCAAGGGACAGGATCCTTCCTTTGCCGTTTTTGATGATATCCACAGCGCGGCCATCCAGCAGCAGGATTTGAAAAAAGATATCCAGGTTAGTCTGGGCAACGGGGACGAGCGCTACGTTTATGTGCAATGCCGCGTCAATACGAATACCGAAAGCAAGCGGGTGTTGAATGGCATCATTCAGGATATTACAGAGCGTAAGCAGGCGGAGCGAGAGCTCTTGAAAAGCCGCGAACGCTATCAGGATATTTTCAATAAGTCGAAAGATGCCATTTACATTTGTACACTCGATGGGCGTATCGTCGATTGCAACGAGGCGACCTGCACTCTGTTCGGCTACACGATTGACGAGCTAAAAAAACTGGATAATATCCACCATCGCTACGGTCCATTCGACAATCGTCGGGAGTTTTTGTCGGCCATGCTCAACGGGCAGCCGGTGCGGGATGTGGAAATTGAAGTCGAGAATAAGCAAGGTGATAAACGTTACTGCCTGATCACTGCGAGTCCGACGGATGGCGGTAGCTACAATGGTATCATTCGGGATATCACCGAGCGTAAACAGGCGGAGGAGTTACGTAAAGCACGCGATATTGCGCGCCAATCGTCCATGATGAAGGAGCAGTTCATTGCTAGCATCAGCCACGAAATGCGCACGCCAATGAACGCGATTCTGGGGATGAGTAATCTTCTGATAAAAACAGAACTCAACGAAGAGCAACATAATTACGTCAAATCCGTAAAACAATCATCTGAAATCCTCCTGGGGATTATCAACGATATCCTCGAAATTTCGACGCTGCAAAACGGTAAGATTGCTTTTGAAAATAAAGACTTCGATCTCTACCAGGTGTTGACGAACCTCGTCAATGTGATGCAGTACAAAATCAACGAGAAAGACCTCAGCTTTAAACTCGAGATAGAACCTTCCGTTCCCAAAATTATCATTGGCGATAAACTGCGCCTCAATCAGATTCTGTACAATTTGGTCGGTAATGCGGTCAAATTTACGGATAGCGGTTATGTGCGGGTACGCGTGCTTAACCTGAGTGAGACGGAAGCCAATGTACATTTGAAATTTGAGGTGGAAGACAGTGGAATTGGTATTCCGTCGGATAAACTGGAAGCTATTTTTGAAACCTTTACGCGGATTCGCCAGAAGGATCGTCTGTACGAAGGAACGGGTCTGGGATTGTCGATTGCCAAGAATTTGGTGTTGCAGCAAGGTGGAAAAATTGGCGCGACGAGTGAAATCGGAGAAGGAGCTACCTTCTATTTTGACCTGATTTTCGAAAAAGGAGATGCCAAGAATATTGAAGATAATAAGGATAATGGTCAGAATGACCAAGATGCTTTTGATCCTGATCTGAGCTTGCGACTGCTACTGGTTGAAGATCATAAGATGAATCAATTGGTGGCCCGTAAGACGCTTGAACGGCAATGGGAAAATATCGATATTACGATCGCGAATCACGGTAAAGAAGCTGTCGATATTCTGGAAAAGGAAACCTTCGATATTATTTTGATGGATATCCAGATGCCAATTATGGATGGTTATGAAACGACCGTACATATTCGAAATGAGATGCGGCCCGAGGTAGCCAAAATTCCAATTCTGGCCATGACGGCCCACGCACATATTTCTAAAGACGAGAAGTTTAAGGAATATGGAATGGACGATTATGTTTTAAAACCATTTGAACCAAAACAGCTATTTCAAAAAATTACACAATACACACAACACTAAGGACATGAATGTGAAGACCTATAATTTCATTAACCTGGATTACCTTGAAATGATGGCCGACGGCGATGACAGTATGAAGAAGATCATGTTGGAAATGCTGCTGGATGAGTTGCCGATGGAAATTGAAAAAATGTCGGGTTTGATCACCGATAGTAATTGGCAGGAGTTGAGTGCGGTGAGTCATAAAATGAAATCCACGCTGGCTTTTGTTGGTAATGATGAAATGACGAATGCCAATAAAGACATCGAACAAATCACCAAAGATGCAGGTGATGTGCTGCGTGTTCCCGATTTGTTTAATACCCTGAAGAATCTCTATCCTAAGGTAACGACCGAGCTGAATCAAGAACTCTCGGGATTGTAAAAGTAGCTCCGAATTCGGATGGAGTCCAAACCGTGTTATTTCCCAAAATGCCAACTTTTGGTTCCAGTGAAGCGTCTTTTGAGCTATTGAAGCGTATCGATGTGTCAAAAAGTAGCCGAAGATCAAGCCCCGGGAGATGATTTTGTAAACCAAAGGATGAATTTTAAACAGGTTCTTATATCTTTGCTGCACAGTCACCCCGCTAGTTTCAGTCGGGTGTAATCATCGGCAAACCTGTTTAGAGAAACATGAAAATCCTGATCTGCGAAGACGAAGAAATTATGCTCACTGCACTCGAATTTAGATTGCAGCGACAAGGTTTCGAAGTGGTGATCGCCAAAGACGGTCAGGAGGCGCTACAACTAATCGAAGCTGGTGATGCCGATCTGGTGATTCTCGATATCATGTTACCCAGCCTTTCTGGTTTACAATTGATCCAACATCTACGCGAAGTCCGCAAAAGTAAGTTGCCGGTCATTATTATCTCCGCCTTAGAACACGATGATATCGTTTTGGAAGCTTTTAGATTAGGAGCCAGTGATTTTATCACTAAACCTTTTAAACCTAATGAGCTGATCCTCCGTATAAAACGTATCTTCCAAGAAATGGAGATGCTTAACTAGAGGGTTACCCTCCAACATGTTTAAACCATACCAACCATAATTTATGAAAGGAATTATCTTGGCGGGCGGTCTCGGCACCCGCTTGTACCCGTTGACCTTGGCCGTAAGTAAACAGCTGATGCCGGTCTACGACAAACCGATGATTTATTATCCCCTGTCAATTTTGATGACTGCCGGGATTCGTGATATCCTGATTATTTCTACGCCGCACGATTTGCCGAATTTTGAAAAATTGCTCCGCGATGGGAGCGAAATTGGATGTAATTTCACTTACGTACCACAGCACGAGCCTAATGGACTAGCCCAGGCTTTTGTGCTCGGCGAAGAATTTATCGGTGACGATAGCGTGGCGTTGATTCTGGGAGATAACATTTTTTACGGGAACGGATTGAAGGAACTTTTACAATCTAGTGCTGATCCTGAAGGTGGGGTGGTGTTTGCTTATCAAGTAGCGGACCCCGAACGCTATGGGGTGGTGGAATTCGACGAAGGATTTAATGCGCTTTCCATTGAAGAAAAACCGGAACAGCCGAAGTCTAATTATGCGGTGCCCGGTTTGTATTTCTACGATAATCAAGTGGTAGACATTGCTAAAAATCTTGAACCCAGCGCCCGTGGCGAATACGAAATCACGGATGTGAATAAGCACTATCTGGCCGCCGGAAAACTCAAAGTGGGTGTACTCGGTCGGGGCGTGGCCTGGCTGGATACCGGGACCCACAAATCATTGATTCAAGCAGGGCAGTTCATCGAGGTCATCGAAGAGCGGCAAGGCTTGAAAATTGGGTGCATCGAGGAGATTGCCCACGAAATGGGCTTCATCGACGATGCACAACTAGAATATCTGGGTAATAAATACATCAAAAGCGGCTACGGCGAATACTTGCTACGCTTGCTGAAAAAATAGGGGCTGCACCGTCAGCTTGATTTTCGGAATCGTGGATGAGGAACAACCTGATCCACGATTTTTCTTTTATCCCTAAAGAGAAGTAGTTTGGGACAATTAGGTGGAAAAAGAACAAGCCATAAAGTCTCGGATTATTTAGTTTTGGGTATTAGTTATACTTGCCACTTGGCGGGCAAACCCATAAGTTTGGGACATCATTGAGTATCGGCAATTTATAATAACCAAAAATGTACGTACACACCCCAATTAATGGCGTCCTCCATCGCGCCGATCTAAATCAACCACTTGATATTGCTATCCCGCTGAAAGAGGGGGCCGAAACGGTCAATTGCTTCTACGCACCACTTTTCGAGACCGCTCCCGTTGTGGCCGGAGATTTTGTGGGTTCCACGGCTCAGGGCGGGTTGGTCAATTTTCTCAACCTCCGTCTCAACCCTCACGGCAATGGAACCCACACGGAATGTGTAGGGCATATCGCCCGAGAACCTTACGCGATTAATCAATGCCTAAAAAAGTTTCATTTTTTGGCGCGCCTAGTCAGCGTCTATCCCACCCAAAACGTTAATGGTGATAGGGTCATACAACGTTCGCAGCTTGAAGACGTTTTAGAAGGAGAGTGTCCTGAGGCATTGGTCATTCGAACTTTGCCCAACACAGACGACAAAACGCGACGCCACTACTCCGGCACCAATCCACCCTACTTGCACCACGAAGCTATTGACTACCTCGTAGAACTCGGTGTTCATCACCTTTTGGTTGATTTGCCATCCGTAGATCGGGAGGAAGATGACGGAAAATTATTAGCACATCGGGCTTTTTGGAAATATCCTGATGCGGTACGAACAAATTGTACGATAAGTGAGTTAATTTTTGTGAAAAATGAAATTAAAGACGGCTGGTATTTATTAAATTTACAAATCGCGAGTTTTGAAATTGATGTTAGTCCCAGCAAGCCAGTTTTATACGCACTAGAACAACATGCCTAAACTCAGTTCGACATATCATTCCCGTATTTATCAAGAGTTCAAAACGATTGATATGCAGGAGCATTTGTCGATTGTGCGTTTTTATGAAGCTTACGAAAAAGATATTCCCCGCCTCGCCTTTAGCGAATATTTTGAACTACTGATCGCTTATGCCGATGCCTTGTTTGAAGTTGGCGCTTATCAAAGCCACCTCAAAATGGTTGATATCGCTATCGAGGCCTCGATTCTGAATAATATCAAGTTTTATAACGGGAAGGATATTTTTGCCGAATTGCTCTTCAAGAAGGCCGCTTCCTGTCATAATTTGATGCAATACCGCGAAGCGGAGCATGTCCTGCGCGAACTGTTGAAGATTAACCCCTATCACGAACTGAGCACTCGCTTTCTGAAGCGCTGCCTGCGGCAGCAAAAGCCGAGTTGGCTTCGCCACGCTCAGGCTGCTACCATCTTTTTATTTTTGATGTCGGCGCTGATCATTGCCGTTGAAATCGTTTTTGTTCGTGGCCTTTTCCCCGAGTTTACTTCCACCATCGAGCAGTCACGCTCTACGACCTTCCTTTTAGCCTGCTTTATTTTTGCGGGAAGTGATCTTGGCCATCGCTTTTTGGTTAATCACGATGTCAATTCTTTTATCGCTTATTGCAAAGAGCGAAAGCAACGCTAGCACTTTTCTATTTCAACTGTTCCAATAACCATTTTTTCTCCGCCACCACGTCGGTGGTGTTGATTTCCGTTTGTAGTTTTTCTCTCACCGCTCGGTTGGAGATCGGTAGATCCAATAATTTCTTCACAAAGCGGATCGTGTTCAGATAATTGCGTTGGTGATAGACCATGATGTCCTTCCGGCCGATGAATTGTCGCATGGCATCGAGATGCGAATAGAGTAAATCAAAGGCTTGCAATTCGTAGTAGATTTTCATCGCGATGGTCTTAGCCGAGAGATTAAGCAAGAGATCATCGAACGCGGCTTGATTGATCAATCTCAGGGCTTTGTCATAATCTTTTCGTTCGTAAGCCAGCCAAGCCAAATTAAAGGCGTAGGCATTGTCTTGATATCTGGTTTCGAGCCGGTCGCGGTAAGCCTCGATGAACGACTCCGCCCAGTCAAATTCACGTGCGATGATGGCCTTGGCCACAATGTTCCGGTAAGTAAAACGAGACAAAATGCCATTGAGCAATAGCACCTCGTTTTGCAGGCCCTCCCGATAGATACTCAAGCCTTCCTTGGCAAAATGTCGTGCCCCTTGATTCATTTTACGGATGCAATAATTCGCGGCCAGCAAAAATAAATCCCGGACTTCATCCCGTGGAAATTGATCTTGAAAAGTAAGTATCTGTGTTTTGAAACGCTCAAAATGCTGCTCCTCGTCGGGCTGCGTCAGGGTATAATAGCAGTAATAATACACGGAGATGGCTGGGATTTCGAGCAATTCCTGTGCACTGATATGCGAGAGGATGGCGGAGAGTAAGCCAAAGTCGTACGACTTTTTGTAAATGCTTTGGTGCGACAACGAAAAGCAAATTTGTCGCAGTTTGGAAGTAATGTAGGCAATGTCGAGATTTTCGTGGACCTCTTCCAGATGCAGATCCTCCATGCGATTCTGCTCGGACTCAAAGCGGTACTGCTCCAAATACCAGGTGTAACGGTCCTGATAATAATCGGCATGGCGCAGCCCTTGCTTTTCTTGTTGGCGCGCGACTTCGTTGATGGTCGACTTAAAATGCCGGGGGAGATTGAGGTCGCGGTACGCGCGTGCGAGTTTAAGGCGTGCGTCTACGGATTCTCGATTGAGCTGCTCCCAGATGAGATATTGCTCGATAATCTTGTGCAGGAGGCTCATGCTCAACCGGAGTTTATGATCATCGTAAGCCTGCCCGGGAAACAGCTGGCCGAAGGCGATTTTGCGCTCGGGCAGGGCCTTTTTTCGCTTCCGAACATCGATCAAATAGGCCAATAATTGCTTCACATGCTCCCGCTGATTGAAGAACGGAGAATCGACAAATTTGCGTAAAGCCAGTATTTCCGAACTGGGAATGGCCATAAAGAGCTCAAAGAGACGACTTTTGCGCATAAAGGTGGTTCAAATTATTGAGACAAAATTTTTTATAAAAAACTGTGTGTCAATTTTATAAAAATATTTTTATAAAAATAAATGATGCAAATTAGAAAATATGTATTTGAAAAAACAATGCTCTCTGTCCACTTTTGTAAGGCACGACAAGTCGTATCGAATAGATCTGATCCCATTAAGGAATTTCAAAAAATGACAACATGAAAAATAATTGTATCATCTCGCTGCCTTATCTCCTCTTCCTCCTGCTCTGCTTGTCGACTAATGGCTTGATGGCGCAAAGCTGGGAGCGTGTCCTGACGGACAATCATCAAAGTAACAGTAAATACGGTTATGTCGATGTCAATGGGGATTATCTCGTTGACTACCGGCAGGACGACATTAACCCAAGACAATTCATACGCCTCAATGATTTGGGAGAACTCGTAACCATCTATCCACCTTTGATGGATAGCCTCTCGACGATTCATCCCGTTTATCTGTCGGCGCGTGCCGCCGATGGAAATTTTATAACGGCCCGTAACTTTTTCACCGTTGAAGATCAGGACACCTTCCGTATGTTTAAATACGATTTGAGTGGGAATACCATCTGGATGCATGAATTTCCTTATTCAGGTTATGATATCTCCGTAAATAATCTCACCCAAAGTAGCGACGGCGCCTACCTTGTTGTTGGTTGGCGTGGCTTTAATGGCCTTGATCACCTTCAGCTCCATAAGTCTGATGAAGCGGGGAGTGTCCTTTGGGAGGCGACCATGCCACTCAATGGCACCTACGGATTTTATACGGATGTGGTGGAGTTGGCCGATCAAAGTTATTTGACTTTGACGAATCTAACGGACAGTAGTTTTATTGCTAATCGCTACTTCATGGCCAAGGTCTCGGCTAGTGGAAATGTAGTCTGGTCGCAGTATCGCGATCAATTGAACCCCAGGGTGGTGGATGAAACGATCTTGGCTGATGGTAGCTTTGCAATCCTGGAACGCCTGGGCAATGGCCTTGAGGTCCGGCTGGTGAAATTTGATAGCAATGGCCAAGAGCTGTGGTCTCAAAGCTGGGATATTGCTAATGTGGGCTTTCCTTATCAATTACTAGCCACCGCGGATGGTGGTTATGCTGTCGCTTCGGTTATCGACAGCGATGACCCCAACGCTACGGAAGATAACCGTATTGGCCTGATGCGTCTGGACGGGAATGGCAATACGCTTTGGCAAAATAGCTACGCCGCCGCTATTTATCATCGTGTCGAGGACATCAAGGAAGCACCTGATGGTGGATTTGTTTTATTCGGGGGTGCTGGATTAGATGTTGAAGATAGTAATGTTTATGTGATAAAAACGGATAGTGAAGGGGTATCAATTACCAATTTGATTGAAGGGTATGTGCATTACGATTTGAATGAAAATTGTATTAACGAGGCGGGAGAAGATGCGTTGGAAAATTGGCTCGTCAAAGCTGAAGGTACGCAAGGCACTTTTTATTCAAGTGTCAACAGTGCGGGCTACTACGCCATCGCAGTCGATACGGGTAGTTATACCGTCAACAACGTTATACCCAATGCCTATTGGGATGCTTGTGTCATTGACTCTATCGTTCAGCAAACAATGCCTAATGATACCATCCGGGTGGATTTACCGGTACAAAGTATTGAGCAATGTCCGCTCATGGAAATTTATACTAATACTGGCCCTTTCCGAATCTGCGATACCTCGGTGATTTATGTCTCCGTCTGCAATCAGGGGACCATACTTGCCGAAGATGCTACGGTAGAGATGACGTTGGATTCAGAACTAACGTACACTGGAGCTACCGTGCCTTTGCTCAGTCAAAATGGAGACGCCTATGTGTTTGATTTAGGCGATATGAATTATCTCGAATGTGTGACCTTTCTGGTGTACGCAGTAGCGCCCTGTGATGTAGAATTACTAGGACAGTCAATTTGTATCGAATCGCATGTATTCCCAGATACCAGCTGCTTCCCGCAAGATTCTTTGTGGAATGGCGCTAGCATTGCGGCCTTTGCTAACTGTGAAGGAAATGATGTACGCCTGACCTTGAAAAACGTTGGCTTAGGTGATATGTTGGAATCTCTCGAATATATCGTAGTGGAGGATGATGTCATCATGATGAACGAGCCTTATACCTTACCGAGTGGAGATTCGATCGAGTTTATCCACCCCGCCAATGGTACTTTTTATCTGATTTCGAGCCCGCAGGTTTTGGGCCATCCCGGTAATTCCATGCCGACCGCTTTTGTCGAAGCTTGTGGGGAGGGGGAAAACGGCGAGGTGAGCCTGGGCTTTGTCAATCAATTCTCCTTGGACGACGCTGACTTCTTTATTGATATTATCTGTGAGGAGATCGTAGGTGCTTATGACCCTAACGATAAGCAGGCGGAGCCTAGAGGATACGGTGACCCACATTATATTGATGCCAATACGGATATTGAATACAAGATCCGTTTTCAAAATACCGGTACTGATACTGCTCATCGAGTAGTCGTCCGTGATCCATTGTCTGCTTTGCTTGATCCGTCGACCATTCGCCTCGGTGCCAGCAGTCATCCTTACACGTTCAATTTGACGGGAAGTGGTTTAATGGTTTTTACTTTCGAGGATATCATGCTCCCGGATTCGAACGTGAACTTTGCGGCATCTCAAGGATTTGTGCAATTCACCATTTCCCAGCAAGCTGATCTACCGGTCGGTAGCCAGATTTTAAATGAGGCCGCCATTTATTTTGATTTCAATCCACCAATTATCACTAATCAAACCTATCACACTATTGGAGAAGATTTTATCGAAGTCAATACTGGCCGAGTGTTACGCCCCGATTTAGAAGTTCGAGTCTATCCCAATCCTTTTTCAACCCAAACCACTATAGAAATTTTAGGAGGACCTCAGGAACGATTGGATTTCAAGTTATTTGATACAGCGGGTCGCCTACTGCGTCAAGATCATTTCACAGATAACCGTTATGAATTATCCGCCGCAGGGCTTTCCGTGGGATTGTATTTCTATACTATCCGCGATCAAAACGGCATTGTAAATACAGGAAGAGTCATTGTGCATTAGCTGAAAAAAGTCTGGTAAATAGTAGTAAAAGTAAGGCCCGAGAACTGCACTCGGGCCTTTTTTAATTGCGTTATTCAATACGGCTGTTATTTTACCAAAAGTTTTCCGCTGCTGAGCCTTAAACCATCGCCATAGAATTCGTAAAAATAAACCCCTTTGGCGAGGCCAGGTTGTGGTTGTAGTTCCAATCGCTGTCCGCTAGCGGTTTGCTGTATGACCAATTGCCCGAGCGAGTTGTACAGCGATAATTCCAAGCGATTAAATTGAGCATCTTTTAGCTCAAAAGTCACCTGCTCCCGGAATGGATTCGGGAAAATATCAACGGCATAATCTGTTTCGGGGCGTTCAGCATCGGTGATAATAACCATTTCGATGAAGTCTTCCCCGATAGTATGATACGCGGTGTTCGTAATAATTGGGTCGTTGAAGTCGAAGAAGATGGAGGCGGTGTTTTCAATCAAAGTACCAATTGGCAAATCCGCCCGGCTTCGGATATTGAATTTGATGAAGCCATTCGAAGCGGCTTGATTTACATTGGAATCCGGGAGCATGATATTGTCGAAACGGAATTTAAGGAGCCCATTACCTTCTATGTTCCAGGTATAATCGTGACTTGATACACCGGGGCGGAAGCTAGGAATATCCAGTTCAGAGGACAGTTGATCCTCAATGACAACCGTAAAAGCGGTATCGGTACCGGTATTTTGGAAACGGATCAGGTACTCAATCTCGGTACCCGCTTCGATGAAGTGTGGATCGCCGTATCCGCGAGGGAAAGCTTGCTTGTCGTTGGGATCGTAGGAGCCTATATTGGGCCGACAATCGATATCCTGAAAAAACACATCATCGTCAAGGGCCAGCCAATTAAAGAACAGTCCTACTTCGCTGGCGTCGGGGCAGCCCGTCACCAGTACACTAGCCTGACCATTGCCGGGATGCCCGGGTGATTGATTGGTCAGCAAGTGAAAAACTTCAAAATTAGCGGGAACAGTCAAGGTCAGAGTTTCACCAGAAGGTAATTGGACAACGCCTTGGTACATGATGACTTCGTCAACCACAATGTAATAATCCTGTCCGGTGCTCATGTCGCCCGTTCCAACGTTGATAATTTGAAATTGGACGGAATCTCCGATGCATTCTGCCAGCACCTCCAGGCTCGACAAGTCCCAATTCGTATCGGGAGGTAAGCAAAGGGAGTCGGGATAAATATGAGCGGTTGAGCAGTGGATTTGCCCCAGCACGGTGCTGTCGCAATCCACGTAAACATCCATCTGAATCGTTCCGCATTCGCCAACGGTCAAATCACCAACTTCAAAAATGATGAGACTATCATTCTGTGTATAGGGGACACTAGCACTATTAAGACTCAGGTATGGATCTAGTACGACTTCAACGTAAGCATCAAAGGCTGTTTGGGTGCCTAGATTGCAATATTCAAGGAAGTAGTCGTTATCGAAGCAACGGCGCAATCTCGTCGTTGCTAAGTCTACGGTCAGTAATGGACATTCTAATAGTACATCAAAGAGTGTATTGACTGTAGACGTATCATTGATATTTAAATCAACGCTTTGTGGATTAGATCCGGGACAGGCTGCCCACAAAGGAGAAAGTGGTTGCACGTTGACACTGATAGTGCCGGTATCAATGGGAATTTCGTAGGATCCGGTGCTGTCCGTAGTGGCATACCAGGTGAAAGTCCCCTTAGTCGCTTGTACGATCCAGCCAGATTTTATAGTTGAATCAGCACTACTAACGGTACAATCCTGATCCAGATCGTGCCAGACATTACCCTGAAGCAAGGATTGGTAATAGCGCCCGTCTGTTCCTGTACGTAATAAAAATAGATGGTCGCTGAATTCACCTGTTCTTCCCATTATGACGTATGATTGATCTGTGGTCTGGATAAAACCGTTGCCGAATAGGCCAGGAAAATCTTCGCGGTACAATAGCTCACCATCTGCGGTGAGATGGAGAAGACTCATACTGGCGTATCCAGGTGTCGCATTGTTCATTAACATCTGGACAGTGCCATCAGGGTTTTCGAGCAGGTTGGCTTCTACTCCCTGATCAAATATTTGAGACCATAATAATTCTCCAGTACTATTCAGTTTGATTAGCCTAATGTTATTGTCTAACAGATAAGCTGTAACTAAGATATCTCCATTACTTAATTCAATGAGGTCAGTAGTGAAGTCGTTATCTGTCAGGAAAGGACTGGATGTCCACAAAGTATCGAGTAGATTCGGTGCCATCTTCATGACCATGATATTCACATCGTTTGGGTTATCTTGATCTATGCCATTAGCATAAGCGCCGACCAGCACATTACCATCCTGGGATGGTATAATGTTAGTTCCAACATGAGTCTGTGAGGTGAAATTAAAAATCTCTTCGGTCAGTATGTTGCCATTGCTATCGAGACGAATCAGGTAGTAATTTAAAAGACCCGCGGTCGGAATCAATGAAGCATAGCCGGTAATTAAGTATTCATTATCGGCGGTGGCTTCGATATCTCTGGTGAGAGTGACGCCGTTAGCTCCGGCAAATTCCTCGTACCAAAGCAAAGCACCTGTGCCATCTACTTTCATGGCAAAACTCGGTCCTTGGTTACCATCCTCGGTAAGAACACTATCCAAAAGACCGGTAATGACCAGGCCTCCGTCGGGAGTAGCGGCAGAACTATAAGCAGCTTCAGTACCCGAGCTACCGTAAGTCTGGGTCCAAAGAAGTTCACCCACCGAATCAACTTTAATAATAGTAATATCGTAATCGTCTTGTCCTGCCGGTATATGGCTGGTTGCGGTGATAAAATCGCCCTCCGGGGTTTCTAGAATATCGTGATCCATTACACCAATACCGGACGAAACCAAGGAGTCATTGATTGATGGATATTCCTGAAGCCAAGGTTGAGCAAACAAAGAAGAGGATTGGATCAGCAGGAGGAAAAATAATCCTGCTAATCCATGCTTAAGTTTCCATAACGTTATTAATCTTTTCATATCATCTCGTTTTACCAATGAGGTACAATTTATACCCATTACAAAGATGCTTCAATCCTCGTGGCGTCTCAACCACATTTTATGTATATTATCGAATATTTGAAAGTTTAATAAAGTTATAATTAACTGATTAATAGTTATTTAAAATAATTGTAAATCGAAAAATAAATGCACAATTCGCGTCTTTTACAGCTATTTGAACACTTAAGAGAGCAAGAATTTCGAGAATTAAAGCAATTTGTGCGTTCACCTTTTCATAATCAACGGGAAGATGTCGTGCAACTTTTTGATTTTTTGCGGAGAAATAGGGACCGCGCACTGCAGCCCGAACAACTCTTTGCGGCGGCTTATCCCGGGCGTCCATTTGATGCCCGTCAGCTGACCTATGTACAATCTTATCTGTTGCAAGTTATCGAAGAATACTTCACGATTAGTGAAATGCGAAAGGATACGGCACAGCGACAGTTATTGTTGGTGAGAAGCTATCGACGGCATGGCTTGGAAGCGGGGTTTCGAAAGCAGGTGCGCCGCTTACAACGCACTTTACAAGTGGACGAGCGCGGCAATTTAGCCAAGCACCATGTACGCTATCAGTTGGCGATGGAAGAATATGACCTGCAAAAGAATCGCCGCCGCGATGCCTCCTTGAATTTGCACTATCCGACCGAACAATTAGATATCTTCCTTCTTGGCTCACGCCTGCGTCAGGCCTGCACGATGCTTGCCCATGAGAGATTGTCCGAGGTGCATTATCAGGATAGTTTGTTGACCCATCTCATTGCTTTCATCGAAGCCCCCGAGCAGGTCAGCTTGCTGGAAGTACCGGCTATCGCATTGTATTACTACTGCTACAAAAGTATGCTCGAAGAAAATGATGCCCATTTTCAGCGCCTCCGTGAGCTCATACAGCGCTATCGGCAGCAATTTGATGTGGAAGAGCAACTGGAGTTTTACATCGCGGCGATCAATTACGGTATTCGTCAGCTCAATCAGGGCCGCCGGGAATATGTGCGCCAGACTTTTGAATTGTACCGAGAGGGCTTGCAAGAAGAGGTTTTCATCGAACGGGGTGAAATCTCGCAATTTAATTTTAAAAATATCATTGCACTCGGGCTGGGCCTCCAGGAATATGATTGGGTCGAACAGTTTTTGCACAGCTATAAACCCTTCCTGGAAGCGACCAACCGCGAGCAAAACTACAATTACAATCTTGCCAAGCTCTACTACGAAAAGCAGGAGTTCGACAAGGCAATGCAATTGCTACAAGAAGTGAAGTATGAAGATGTTTTACCGAACTTAACGGCTAAGATTTTATTACTTAAGATTTATTACGAGTTGGGTGAAAAAGAAGTCTTGTATAGTTTTCTGCATAGCTTCGAACGCTTGGTGCGCCGACAACGGCGCCTTGGCTATCATAAACAGAATTATTTGAATCTCATCTTGACGGTCCGCCGATTGCTGCATTTGAATCCTTTTGACCGTACGGCGTCCAGTAAACTACGCTCCAACATCGAAGGGATTGAAGCACTGCCGGAGAAACAATGGCTACTCCGGCAGTTGACTTAGAATAATCAAAAGATGATAAATTATTACGCATGCTTTATCCTTTGCGGAAATAGATATCTCCGCAGCTGGTGAATAGTTTTAAAGGCACCCCTGATTGTTCGTTCAGCTGCGTTTTGACAACGATGCTGGAGTGGCAGTGGCGATTACTCTCGGATGCTTCTTTTGATTCCAGTGGGAAGTCCGTATAAATATTCCCCCGATGGGTTTTCAGTGACAAGTCTGCCCCGGCATTGCTGGGATAGGTTACATCAATGAATCCATTATTGGTCTCGACGGTTATCGCTTCGAGCATGGATTTTATTTCGACATTACCTCGATGGGTGTCGATCTGAACTGGTGTATCTTTGGGGGCACGGATGCGATAGACGACATCTACTCGATACACCCGCCAATTGCCATCTTTATCTCTGGAAATGGAAACTGGCTGATATTCCAGATCATTGAGCTCTTCTCCTTCCACGGCTCGGCTGGGGAGTTGATCTAAATCCAATTCGGAACGGATGAGATGCTTATCACCAACACGATCAACTTCCAAGGTGTAGCCTTTGCTCGTTTTCTCATCGAACACCGTCACTTCTGCTTCGATGACTACTTTTTGCTGATCCCAACCTTCAACGCTAATGAATTTGGCGTAGGGTAAATCGAGTTCGATGGATTCCCCTTTGGCGGCAGTAAATTCTTGCTTAACTGTATTTTGCGCCTGGGCATGCGTGACCAGGGCCAGAGCCAGCAGGCTCTGGAAGAACCAAAAGAATTTCATAAGATATAATTTTGAGTGAGAGAAAAGAGTGGGCCACTTCAAACGAAGACTTCCGCTTGAAGTGATCCATTTGGATGTTAAGTCTTCGCTTTACGTAGATAAATATGATCCTTGACGGACTTGACGAAAAGATTCGTACCACCTCCATTGATGGTGCCTACTACTTGATTCGAACTACAATTACAGCATCCGCTTTTATGTTTATGCTCATTTTCTTCGCTTTTTGCTTCCTCCATATTGATTTCAAAATCAGTATAGACTTCCCCGGAAATGGTTTCAAGTTCTAGATTGGCCTTGGTATTCGCTGGTAAAGTGAGGTCAATAAAGCCTTTGGTGGAAATAACGGAAGATGGGCCATCTTGAGAAAATGAAGCAAATACAATATTGATATTGCCTCGGGTACTTTTCGCTACGATAGGACCTTTTACATTTTTTAAATTTAAGCTAGCACCGTAGCCATCAATTTCGATCTCGCCTGCGCAATTTTGAATGACGACCTCGCGTGGCCTGGATTGGTTTTCCTGGAGATACAAATTTGCATTCTGTGGAATCTTAACGGTACACTTTAAATGAGTCCGCTGGGTTTGGGTGATAATGATTCTATTATTTTCACCGCGTTTCACTTCCAGTCCCATTCCGGTATTATCGGAAGCGCCTTGGCGTAAGGGACGCAACCCTTTGGCACGTTCGGGAAGTGGTTTCATGCCTGTGGCCATGACTTTCACTTCATTCCCGGTATAACCTTCGAGGGTAAGATCGGCATCTTGCAAATAAATTTCGACTCTTTGGTTACCGCGACTTTGAAAAGCGAGTTTGTATTCATTCTGAGCCATTATACCGGAAGTCAGTAGAAGGCCAATGATTAAAGTGACTATATTTTGCATAATATTTTTTTGAAAAAATGAAGTTTTAAAAGTAGGATAAGATCATATATGTCTTGTGTATAGTAGTCTCAAAGTAAAACCTCCAAGCCTTTTTCCGCCCGTGATTGGACTTCATCGATTAGATCATCCTGTTCCAGTAATTTCAATAGTTCATCGACTGCTCGTGTCTCCTTCCAGGCAATGAGAATATCGATAATTTTAATCTTCATCTCAGGATCATCTTGGGTGGATAAGCCACGTAAAAAAGCTTTGCGGACATCGGGATGATCACCAAAACGATAAAGCGCTTCGGCGGTATGAATGCGAACGTTGAGATTAGGGTCGTACTGTAAGATATCAAGCAGAGCGGCGATCACTTTTTGATCAGTCGGCTGAAAATCGTGGCTATAACCTACCGCCTTGATGCGTGCGCTGGCGGACTCTTGCTCAAGCATCTGCAACATCATCAGGCGTTGATTCTCCATGATGGTTTCCTGCGTGCTAGCTAAGTCTGAAATAGAAGTGCCATTGGACCGCTGGCCGAGCCAAAAACCCAGGAGCAGAATAGCTACCCCCGCGGCGGCCTGCCATAGCCAGCCAGGGAGTCGCCGCTGGATCGTTGGCCGTTGCTCTTGTTCGAGCAGTTGATAAAAGCGGGCACTCATCTCTGCACTAGGCTCAGGGGCTGGCAGCTGATCGATCAAGCCGTACATCTCACGGAGGCCGTCCAACTCTTGCCGCAAGGCCGGCGATTGCGCCAGTTGTGCCTCAACCTGTGCCCGTTCCGTTGCCGATAAGGTCTCTTCGAGATAATTGATTAATTGTTCTTCAGTGCTCATATGCTTTGAGATATATGGTGCGCAGTTGGCGCATCGCGCGGTACACTTTGACCTTCACGGCACCTTCGCTGCAGTTAAGTAATTGGGCGACCTCACTATATTTCATACCCTGAAAACGGGTGAGCAGGAGGATCTCGCGTTGTTCTTCTTTTAGATGCTGTAATGCTTGCTCGAGGAGCCGTAGCTTTTCTTTTTTCTCCAGTTGCGCTCCCGGACCGTCATCGACAAGACGGGTATCAAATTTCGGCTCAAAGGGTTCCGTGGCTTGGCGAATGCGCTTTTTTTGGTACTCCGCGCGGACATTCCGAGCTATTTGAAACACCCAGGCTTGAAAACTGTAGGCTTCATTGTAAGTTGAGCGATAGCGCAACACGCGTTCAAATACATTTTGCGTCAAATCTTCACTAACGGCCTGATCGTAGGTCAGGCGGAAGAAAAATCCGTACAAACGACGGTGGTAACGTTCGAACAGGGCAGACATTTGCTGCAAGTAGCCCGTTTTCACTTGTACCATCAGTTGTTCGTCCGTCATGTTTTATTAGCTTTGAAGCTTCTTGTATTTTATTCAGGATATTGCCGGAATAGAGAAAGGTTACACGATAAGTGATTTTTTCTTTAAAATTTTAATAAAAACTCAAAACGGAATCTAACGAATCATGGAGCTAAAACCAAATAGTGGATTAGGGGAGATCAAATTCGGTATGCAGCAATCGGAGACAGAACAGATTCTTGGTCCGGCCACTCGCATTCGGGTGGATGAGGATGATGAAAGCCGGCTGATGCTGGATTTTAATCAACACAAAATCCGACTGATCTTCTTTCGAGACGAAAGTAATCGACTCGGCTATATCGAGACGGCGCTTCCTGATTTGTCCTACCGGGGGAAGGCTATTATCGGTCGTCCGGTCGAAGAAGTACTTGAGCTATTGAGCGATTTAGAACCTGATTGGGAGATTGAAAATTACCGCTCTTTTGACTCCTATTTCAACGAACTCCATTGGTTGACGCTGTTTGTTGAATACGGCTGTGTGATCAATGTTTCGATGGGCGTTCCGTTTATGAATGATGAGGAGTATAATTGGCCTTTATGATGGTCCTCCAACAATACTGTTTACATATTTGATATTTTTTGTATATTAGTTGTTGGTTAAAAAAGGTAACATGAAATTAGCAGAGATTCTGAACTACGTCAACTCTTTCGAGAAAAATTCATTCTTACGAGTTATTGATAACATTATTAGTGATAAGCCAAGAAACTTTAAAAGGGTAGATAAAATTCTTCGACAACTTGATGGACAATTGAAGAATGCGGATAATAATAGTGTCACGGCAGTTTTGGAATTAATAGAAGATGAATATGTAACTCAAATTAATGAAGAGTTCACAAATACAACCTCTCAACTGGATATTTTAATTGATATTATTATAAGAGATGGAAACTCTTTGATGAAACGTGAATGGTTGTTAAAGCTATACGAGAAAGAAATAAGAGGAATCAAGGCAAAGCTGAAGCAATTTAGAAACTTACTAGATTCAGAAGTAGAAGATCCAAGGATTAAACTTTATCAAATTTACGAAGCATGCTTAAATACAGCATATAGTAATGATGTGAAAAATAACCAGGATTGCAAAATTACTAAGGATGAGCAATCAATTTTAGTAACACTTGCCAATAGACTAGAGATGTCGCATGAGGAAGTCAAGTTGATAAATTATTCGGTAGTTCCACTTAAAAAAAATGATGTTGATGAAATAATAAAGTATTTGTCAAAAATTGGAGTAATACTTTATTCAAGAAAAAATCATCAAGTCTATGTGCCTGACGAAGTAGTCCGAATCTTAAGAAGAGTTAGGGATAAGGAAGTTTCAGATAAAGTGTTCAGGAAAATTTTAAGACAATTGAAAGATAGCCAAATAAACTTATTATGCAGAAAACATAATATTGATAGAAAGTTAGATAGGAATAGTAAGGTGAAAGAAATAATTAAAGAAGGAATTAATTTCACCACAGCTATGCTAAATGGTATCCATAAAGAAGGGACTAAAAAAAATGAGAAGAGAACATTTTTAAACGATCTAATAGAAAAAAAACTAAAAATAGAGACACATATAAAAGGAGTTTCACTAGAAGATAAGTTAACAAACTTAAAGAACTATTTAAATGAAAAGGATAGGGATACTTCAATTAGTATTTCGATTCATGGCTATGATAAATTGATGTCTGATTTGAAATCTTCAATGCCTCGTGTTGAAAAAATGTTGCAAGAAGAGTTTGAGTTAGAAGATACTGTTGAGTTAAACGCTTCAACGTTAATGAATTATAATATTAAGCCAATTGATGTTTTATACCTGTTGGATCAAGATAGGATTAAACAATTTTGTGAAAAACATGAAATTTCTATTAGAGGTAATGAGGTGAATAATATTTTAAGTGCATATAAGGATGTTCAAAATTTGCTACTTGAAAATTATACCTTAATAGCGTCAAGGGATATAAATGCATTGAAGGAGAATGGTGTGGCGGTAAAGGATAGTGATTTAGGATTACAGTTTGAAGAACTTACTAAACTTATTTTTGAGAAGCTTGGATTTGATGTTGATGAGGATTTGAAGCGCCAGGTAGGGGATTCGAAAAATAAATCTGATATAGTAATAAGATTGTCAGATGACGAAATAGTTATTATAGAATGTAAATCAATAAAGGAAAGAGGATATAATAAATATAGTACTGTCTCACGTCAAGTAAAGGCATATAAGAAGTTGGCAGAGAATAAAAATTATCGAGTATTGAAAACGTTTATTGTAGCTCCTGGGTTTACAGATGATTTTATAAGGGAATGTGGACTAGACTATGATCTTAACTTATCCTTGATTACGGCAGAAGCATTGTATAATATTTATAATGAATTCATGAGGTCGGATTTACAAGGATTTCCACTTACTCTTTTAATGAGGGATGTATTAATTAATGAAGATAGAATTATAAAATCTATTACTAAATAAATCTAGATTTAAGATACTCTCCTTATTCTTCTGATTAAATCAAAGGGTTTTTGAATATGTCGTTAGCTTATATGTCCGCCTACCATTCTGCAACAAAATAAAGATCACCAACACCAAAGCCAGTAATCCTCCAAACAAGCAGAGCGATAAATAAAAATCCAGCCAAGCCAGGTTGGTATTTCCAAAATTCTTGTAAAGCATAATGACGATGCTGCCGAGGTAGCCAAATGCATCGGCGATGTACATAATGAAGCCGACATTGCCATTGATTTTATAGGCGGCAATGAATCGGTCAAAGATGATCCCGTTGAAAAGGATGTAGGGTAAGAATAAGCCAATCCCGGAAAAAATCATCCAAAGAACAGGGGAGAGTGATCCCCAGGTAAACAATCCGGTGGTGCAAAGCAAAAGAAGTATACCCGCCAGACAAATAATAATATTGGCGCGCAGGGCTTTTTGATTGTTTTTGATGCGGTACAAAAAGCCCAGGCCGATTAGAACGATAAAAGTGACTGGCAACTCGGTCGTTGAGAAAATCTCAGGACTTTCGCCGTAGCCAAGACCCGTCCAGATTTCTACGGCGAAGTTGTCCCGTATATCCCGGATGATGGTTAGGACCAAATAGAGCAATACAAATAAGGTGACGGGCAGGCCATATTGTTTTAAAAAAAGACGCTTAGCGCGATTATCCATAGCCGGCCGTACGGATTTCGACTGCGTCTCTTCGGGAGAAGGCGGTGGAATTTGACTGAGCATCCATAGCGACAAAAACAGTAAGGGCATCACCAACAATCCCACCAGCATGGGCATCACTTGCTCGCTGTAACCCAACTCCAACAACCATCGGCCGATGGTTTTCGCTACCCCGGAGGTAATGATGAAATTGGCGGCGATGAAGACCGTGATCATCTCTGTGAGCTTACGTCCTTCGCAATACGTAAACAAAATACCCCAGATCATGCCTAGTGGTAGCCCATTGATGAACAACCAAAAAGGCCCCCAGGAGGGTGGGCTAAAGGCAAACCCGACCAAGGCCAGCCAAGCGATGCCAATGAAACCCAAGAAGAGCGGAATCCTGCGCTTTAAATTGAGCTCCGAGATGATTTTGATCCCGATAAACTTACTTAAAGCATAGCCCAAAACCTGCGCAATGACGAGCACGATTTTATAGTCAATTCCCCAAAGGGTCCAATCCGCATAAGTGCCGGCGGTGTACGGTTTTCGAAAAAGGTACATACAAAAGTAAGCACAGAAAGCCGCAATGCCTGCCCACAAGCCAAACGCCAAATCGCTACGCTGCAGTCGTCGCTGAAATGGGGTCAACATCAGCTAGTTGGCTTTAGCACCTTGCACAATGGGGAGCAATTCCAGCATGTCATCAATGATGAAATCGGGTGCCGCTTCGGCGATTTGCGCTCGACTTTGTGCACCTGTGGTCACACCTACCGTATAGCGCACATCACCATTTTGCCCTTCTTCAATATCAATGGCGCTATCGCCTACTTTGACCATCTCCGTCGTTGGAATACCTGAGATTTGACTGATATGCAAAATCATATCTGCCGCCGGGCGACTGTTTTCAACATCCGATGCGGTGGCTAAAAAGTCGATATCTCTTCCGACAGCGAAGCCTACTTTGTTCAGGATGTTTTCGGCCACCGATCGGGCGTAGCCCGTATTAAAAGCGACCAGCACCCCCTCATTCCGCAATGCCGTGATGACCTGTTGGACACTCGGAAATACAGACATTGGAAACTGAGCATAAGCTTCATCCAGGTTTTGTCGAAAGGCCGCGTGGAGTGTATCTACCAGACTGTCTTCTGGAGTTTCGCCGGCCATTTCTGTGAGAATATCACGGATGGCGCCCCACTTCTCTTTTCCAGCCCCAAGTAAAAGGACTGTGTCTAGGGTGACCGAATAGCCGTGATCACTCAACGTGGAATGGATGGTTTTGTACACTAAATTATCTTCATAAATGGCAGTGCCGGCCATGTCAAAAATGACAATCTTGATCATAGAATAGGAGAGTTTAAAGCTAGAACTTGTTGAATATGTTGCTTGGCATAACCGAGTGATGCGGTCATGCCTTTACCACCGATTCCCGTAACAATGTGAATGTGCTGATCGATGGTTTGATTGAAAATATCATCCGACGCACTCTGGCAATAATAGCCTTGCCAGCTTTCCCGGATCAAAGCACGGTCGAGTTGAAAGATTTTTTGGGCCTCGCTCAAAATGAATTGATTGATCGCGTGATCTGTGTCGAAGGCTAAGGCTTCCGGCTGTTGTATGGGGGTATACTCGTGGGAGTCTCCCAGGATGATGGAACCATCGTCTGCTTGTTTAAATAAGATGTGAATACCTTTTTGACGGTGGTAGGCCGTTTCATCCTCTCTTGTTTTGATGGATCGAAAAGAAGGGCATTCCTGGAAACTCTCGTAGCGCCGAATGGTCCAACCTGTGAGTATCGAAGACTTGATTTTAAGATCCGCGGGCGGGTGGATCGCCAGCATTTGTAATTTGACCAGTTGTAGATCACTCGCTTGAAATAGCTCCGGAAATAACAGCTGGAATTCGTTGCCGGAGCAAAGGAAAAGCTTTTGAGCTTTATACTGCTGCTTGTGGTTGGTTACTAATTCTACCTCGCCGTTAGTGACGCTGACTTCATTGGCGAGCGTGTGCGGATAATAGTCCAAATCGTAGCGATCGATGCAGTATTGGATCAAGCGTTGGCCAACTTGCCGGGGATCAACAGTGACTTCTTCCGGGAAATATAAACCACCCAAAACGTAGGACGGCTGCAAGCCGGGGAATTGCTCCAGGCATTGACTACGCGTCAGCAGTTCTGAGTTGTAATGATTATCCTGATTGATGCGCCACAGCTCTTGTAATAGCACTAATTCTTCGGCATTGCTGGCCAAGTAAATACTTCCGCCCGGTCGTACGCTGATATCCATTTGCTTTTGTATGGATTTGTAAATGTCCAGGCTTTCGCGACCGTAGCTTTGCCACTTGGTGGCAAAACCAGAGGGGACGACTTGCCCAAAATTGCGTGCCGTAGCCGCGCGCGGATAGTCTGTTTTCTCAAACAAAGCCACTTTTAAGCCGGCTTGTAAGCAATGGTAAGCGTGGGCAATCCCCAGGATGCCTGCTCCCACCACGATGATGTCGTATGTTTTCATTTTAAGGTAGTATGGTGTGTGTTATTCTAAACATGAAATGTGTCTAGCAACTGATTTTATACAGAGTCTTTGAGTTTGTGTTGTTCTTTGAAATGCTTGTTGACGAGGAAAAACAGTCGTTCCCAGTGAGCGGGCTGAACGGTGAAATGAGTACCTTTAGCTGCTTCGTCAAGCTTACGAATGGCAATGATGTCTGTAAAAAATGGATGCTGTTTGAACGCCTCAGCCTCAGCTACAGACATAATGCCACCCTGGAAGACCATAGTCTGTCGACTTGCTTCGGAGAGTTGAGAAAAATAATCGGGATCGGCCTGACACAAATAGCGCTTGGCAGCAACGTGATTTTTGACCGTCGCCACGATGCGTTTCGAAAATCCTCTTTCTTCCAAAAATTGAGCACCCCAGTCCTCGTGGTTTTGAATACCGTAGGCTGCCATTTTATCGTGATGCCCATCTAATGCTAATGGATACAAATGACCGATGTCGTGGAGGTAAGCCGCCAATTCTAATTCTTCATCAAGTTCAGCAGCACGAGCCAGGCAGCCTGCCTGGAAAGAATGGGATTGCACGGTACAACCTTCTCCGTAGGTGAGGTGACCGTATTTTTGGAATAAAGCGAGTATTTCTTGTGCCAGAACGATCATAATTTAAGCATACTTTTTATTACTTGACCGGCTTCATAGCGGTCGCCTTGATAGTCGTAGCCAAGTAATTTGACCACCGTCTTGGCAATCTGATTTTGGTAAAGTTGCTGCTCGGTTTTTACTTCGCCGAGCGCTGGAACATTAGGACCGATTGCGGCCGCCCAGATTTGGTCCGATCCTTCGTAGACCGTGCCGTGGCTTTTCCACTCTTTCATTGGAGAAGTTCCCCGACCGTGGTCAGTCGTAATGACCATCGTTGTTTTATCTTTATAAAATGGATCGCTTTGCAGCGTTTCCCAAATTTCTTTAATCCATTGATCGGTTTTGTGAGCCGAGATCAAATAATGATCATAGCGACCATCGTGCGCAAAATCATCAGTCTCCCCGTAAGAGATATAAACCACTCGGGGATGGTGCTTTTTCAAATACTCTAGCATGTAGTTGTGGGTAAAAGCATCGAGACGCACATTGAACCAAGGGCCAGATACTTGATCTTGCATCTCATTAATAATTTGCTCTTTGTAAGTCAAATACTCATCTTCCGCTTTGCGGAAACCAGCATTAACGGGGATACCGCTGCGCTCGTCGTTGATGATGTAAGGGAACACATCCCAGGAACCGAAAGCGGCTACTTTGCCTGCAAAAGCTGGCATCTCATTCAGATATTCGAGTAAGGTTTTATTTGGATTGTATTTTTTGGCATTGCTATCGATTTCGGGATCGCTGTAGCCGGTCAGGATTTCGTTGTAGCCAGGGTAAGAAAACCAGAAACGGTTAGCGCAATTCATTTTGTTGCCTTCCCAGCGATTGCCGTAAAGCTGACCTTCGGTCGCCAGCGTCTCCCAAAACCACGGCATTAGAATTTTGCGTGCGGCTTCCGGGGTTGGGGCACTGAATTTAGCCATCAGCGCTTCGGGGGATTTGACAAGCGCTTCGTTTTGCATCATGCTGTCGACCGCACCACCGAATACTTCTTGCCAACGTAGGCCATCCAAAGTAATGAGAACCAGGTGCTCGGCGACTTGCTCTTTTTTATCATTTTGTGCCCATGCGAAAAGCGGTAGGAGGCAAATGGATAAGTATAGTAATAGAGGTTTCATTTTTAAAAATTGGTGTTAGAGCGATTTTATGAAAACTTGCCCCTGTTGGCAATTGATGCAACAGGGGCAAGTCAAAACAATGATTTACTTAACTAACCACATTTTGGTCGTATTCTCATCCGGGCCTTGTTGGGCCACCGCAGCATTATAACTGTCTGTATTGAGTACTTGCTCACTACCGGGATATTGAATCCGCATCGGCAGTTGATCCAAAACGGCATTAGGGCCAGGTGTCAGTTCAGGTAATTCGGTACGACGGTAGTCAAACCAAGCTTCGTTACCTACCATGAAGAGTGACAACCATTTTTGGGTAGCAATGCGCTCCAACTCATCAGTAGTCAATGCAACATTATCTTGAGCCAGATAATCGCTGACGTCGAAAAGGCCCAAATCATTCATGTTGGCCGTGATACCGGCTTCATAGTAATCGGCGGCCTCACCACTGACGTACCCCTTCTGCGCCGCCTCCGCGAGAATGAACATCAATTCTGCGTAGTGCATCACGGTCATTTCAACCGTCGCAGGATCTTCGCGGAAACGTGTACCCAGCCGAGATTGATTGTTAGCACCACCGTTGAAGTTAGACGCGGCATCTTCCGACAAGCCGTTAGGTACGCCAACAAACTCATTACTGTCAGGGTTGTCTACCGGACGGAACAAAATAGGCATCCGTGGATCGTTCAAGTCTTTGAGGATGCCTTCGATGCGTTGGCTCATGCGCTTCTCATCAAATGAACCTACCCGGGCCGTATTTAAAGGCCAGCGATTGGTGCTCTCCAGATAAGATACTGCGGCATTGTCAGCAGTGCTGGTGAAATGAACACCAGAATCCATGATCTCCTGAATGAGGGCTGGCCCGTCGATTCCTAAATCATCCCAGCGCTTTTCCAAGCGCATTAGGTAGCGAATGCGTAAGGAGTTTGCCAATTTTTCCCACTGCGCCGCATCACCATTGTATAAAATATCACCAGTCAAACTACCACCCATCGCCAATTGCTCGGCCGCATCTTCGAGGTCTTGCAAAATGCTGCGGTAGATATCTTGCTGTTGATCGTAGCGGGGCAAAAATTCGTCTTCTTTGCCTTTTAAAGCGCCGGAGTAAGGGACATCACCGTACATTTCCGTTAAGTTGGCCAAGATCCAGGCGCGAAGCGTCAAGGCGGCTCCTTGATAAGCATTATTATTGCTGGATTCGCCGAGTGCCAAAAGATTATTGGCATCTCTCAGGTTGCGATAAAACAGATTCCAGGTGCCTTCATAAGTGCCCAAAAGGTAGCGATCTACGCCGGTAAAGTTGTTGGTGGCTACCAACTGGGCGAGGATGTTACCCGTTCCCCAGGCTAAGTCAGACGTGATTTCATCCCCTGTTTCAAAGAGAATCTTAGGGAGGAGCAAAGCCGGGTTGGCTTCGTCTACTGTAGGGAAGTTAGGATTATCGTTGATGTCTTCGAAGTCGTCGGTGCAGCCTACCGCCAAGAGCAGTAAGGCAAACAACAGAAGCGATTTATATTTTAAAAATTGCATTGTTCTATTTTTATAAAGAGTTGGTTTGGAAAAATTAGAATGTAACACCGAGGTGGAAACCTACGCTACGAGTGCTAGGCGTCGCCATATCCTCTACACCCGGTACGATGGTATTGCCATCGAAAGAGAAGGTTTCAGGATCGAAGTGTGGATTTTCGGTAAATAGCAGGAGATTACGACCAATGACACTAAGGGTCAAGCTTTGTGCACCAATTTTTGAAGCCAGATTTTTACCGAAAGTGTACCCTAGGCTTAGCTCACGGAGTTTGACAAAAGTGGCATCATAAATTCCAACTTCTTCGTTGCCACGATTAAAGTGCGACCAGTAGAAATCACGAGCGGATACCTCTACATTGTTGGTGACATAGTTGCCGTCACCATCCAGCATATAACCAGGGCGATCCAGTGTACTGACACCGGTGACTTTGGTTTGACCACCGATGTAGGTGTGGGTTTCACGGTCGTATTCTGCAGTTTCTTCCATTAGGCCGGAAGTCCCACCAATCAATAAGGTACGAGACATAATGACACCACCTTGGCGCCAGTCCAGCAAGAAACTTAGGCTGAAATTTTTCCAAGTCAGGCGATTGTTCATCCCTAGGTTGAAATCAGGGTTGTAGTTGCCTAGTTTACGTAGGTTGGGATCGCGAACGGGGAAACCATCGCTGTACAAGTGCCCCCAACCATCTTCAATATCATTGACATCGTCTACGACTACTGTTTCGTTAGTAGAAGGATTTACCAGCACGAATCCGGTGCCGTATACATCTCCCATGCGGCCGCCTTCGCGTGCTTGTACGCTGAGGTAGTTGTTCGAGATTTCGTAAGTCGTAAGATCGTCGGTCAGTTCGATTACCTTACTGCGGGCGCGGGTGAAATTAAAGCCAACTTCCCATTCAAAATTTTTGGTGCGAACGGGTACGACACTAACCAAAGCCTCGATACCAGTGCTTTCGATTTCGCCGGCGTTGATGAACTTAGAACCAAAGCCTGACGTCTGTGAAACGGGGATGCTGATGATCTGATCCGTCGCATTGTTACGGTAGTAGGTCAGATCAAAGCTCAGGCGATTGGTAAACAAGCGAATATCGGTACCGATCTCAAAAGTGGTTAAGCGCTCCGGTTTTAGATCCGGGTTTGGTAACACATTACCTTCAGTACCGAGCAATTGAGTGCCGTAAGGGTTAGACAAGAATTCGAAATAGGGCTGCAAAGAGTAAGGATCGGTATCGTTACCAACCTGACCGTATCCCAAGCGGAGTTTAGCGAATGAAATACTCTTCGGCAATTCGAAAATCTCACTAGCGATGAAAGATACCGAAGCGGAAGGATAGAAGTAACTATTGTTGCTTTCTGGAAGGGTAGAGGCCCAGTCGTTACGACCTGCCAGGTCGACATAAATCGCATTTTTAATCCCCAAAGAAGCCGTAGCGTAGAGAGAGTTAATGCGACGTTTGCTATTGAACGAGTTTTGTAGCAGAGGAATATTGGAGTTGTTGAAGCTGTAAACACCCGGTACCGCCAGCTCATTTGCGGAAACTTGGTTGAAGCGGTTTTCCTGCGTCATACGGTTACCACCACCGGAGACGCTCAAGGTCAAATCCGGGCTCAGATTAGTATTGTAGCTAAGCAAGAAATCGGTGTTGATTTCCTGGAAGTAGACTTTGTCTTCGCGGTACTGACCAAGTGGAAAGCGCTGTGAACTCCAGGCACGACGACCTTCTCGGAGATCATTAAATACATCGGTACCCGAGCGAACCATCAGGCTCAGATTGTCCGTGATATTGTAAGTGATATTAATGTTTCCGAGAATACGGTCCTTATTGAAGCCGTTCGTGTTTTCGAACATGGTGAAATAAGGATTGTCATGCCAGTTGTAGTTGTAGTTAAACTGCTGCACACCTTCCAAGCCGGGTTGCCAGTAATCACGCAAAGACTCCATTGGGATCTGACGACCAAACCAAACCCAGAGATACATAATGTTCTCTGTGCCGTAGGAGTTGTTCGGACGGTTTTTAGACCCGGAATTGATGTAATTAATGTTGGCGTTGATCCGCAGCTTGTTGTCAAGCATTTTGTGACCCAAGTCGAGATTGATACCATTTCGGCGTAGGTCAGTGTTTGGCAAAATGCCTTTAGAATACTGATTGGTATAAGACAAGCGGAAATTGCTGGTCTCGTTGGCGCCGGTGATCGAGATATTATTATTGGTAGAAACACCCGTCTCGAAGAAATCTTCGATATTGCTTTCTTGCGGGGACCAAGGCAGTTTTTCGTAAGAATCCTGATCGGAATAGTCAGATGGACGTACGGCCCAGTCACCGGCACGAACACCTTTGTCGTTGACGCTTTGATGCTGGACCATCATGCGACCGTCGAGAGCTGGTCCCCAGCTTTCATCGATATTATCGTTGGTGCCGGAGCCGAAGCCATCCACAAACTCAAAGTTGAAACCAGCTCCCTGGCCGTATTTATTTTGGTATTCCGGGATGCGGAGCGGTCTTTCGAATGTGGTTGATGAGCTGATACTCACACCGATTCCTTTGGTGCCTTTACCGGATTTCGTCGTAATTAAGACGACCCCGTTGGCGGCGCGCGAGCCGTAGAGCGCTGTCGCATTGGCGCCGCGCAGGATAGTGACAGACTCAATATCATCCGGACTGATCTCAGCGGCACCATTCCCGTAATCTGCCTCCAGGTTCCCTTGGGAGCGGCCGTTGCTACCGACAGCATTGCTGATCGGTACCCCGTTGACCACGAATAAAGGCTGGTTGTCACCCGATAGAGAAGACTCTCCGCGGATAACAATCCGGGAAGAAGATCCTACCCCAGAACCGCCCTGAGTGATATTTACCCCGGCTACTTTTCCGGTCAGGTTATCCAGTAAATTCGGTGTTTTTACCACCGAGATATCTTTGCCGTCTACTTCTTGGGCGGCGTAGCCAAGAGCCTTAGTGGCTCGCTCAATACCCAGAGCGGTGACGGTCACTTCGGTAAGTGCGACCCCTTCTTTTAGATTTGCATTAATGCTTGATCGGTCGCCTACCGTTTCTTCGGTAGTCATGTAGCCTATGTATGAGAATACAAGAATATCTTCTGCATTCAATTCTTCTAGTCGGAAGACGCCATTGACGTCTGAACTGGTTCCCTTTGTAGTGTTTTTAACTTGGATGTTTACCCCGATGAGTGGCTCGGAGGTAGTAGCGTCGGTGATAGTTCCGGTTACCGTCTTTTGACCCTGTGCGGACAAGAAGAAAAGTAACCCGCAAGCGGTAAGTACAACATAGCGTACCCCTTGCTTGGTTTTGTAGAGCAAATGGTTTAACTTCTGCATAATTTTCTAATTTTTGGTAATTGCTTAAATTGGAAAGTGCCGGGGATGGTCCAGATCTCCGGCTTTTTGTTTTGACTATGCTAAGCTAGAAGGAGGATGTTTCTTAGTTGTATGATGGTCATTAAGTTTTTACCGGGAAGTATTAAGAAACATTTAAGCCAGCGTTAAATAACAACGTGTAGGTGGATTTTTTGTAAAAAATGGTGTTATAATATCGGATATTTTGACAAATAGTTAAATAAAAAATAGGTTATGAAAGTCCAGAGCATTAATCTCGAAGAAAAATTTTCCAAGTTTTCGACACATTGGACACCCAAAATTATTGGTGAGTTAAATGGACAATATCTGAAACTGGCGAAGGTGAAAAATGACTTTGTATGGCATAGCCACGCGCACGAAGATGAACTCTTTTTCGTTGTAAAAGGGACACTGATTATGGAGTATCGTGATCAACCTACAACGCGAACGGGACCAGGTGAAATTTTGATTATCCCTAAAGGTGTGGAGCATTTACCTCGGACCGAAGATGAAGAAGTATGGCTGATGCTTTGCGAACCTAAAACGACAAAGCATACCGGAGCGGTCGAGCATGAGAAAACAGTAAAGAATTTAGAATGGATCTGACTTTTCGTTGGGATTATTGTTGGTACTGTTGCCTAGTGATTTTAAGTACTTTTTGGCAAGTATCAGTAGCTTCCGCACAAATCCCTATTCAAAGCATTCCAACCGGAATTTCTCAACCCATTTATATACAGACGGTGCATTGTGATTCAATCCGGGCTTATGAATCCGCATGGTCTTATTTTTTGCAGGCTGAAGATGGTCGCAGATACCGCTATTTTGAAACCTATAAAAATGTTCAACTCTTCCATCTGCCCCCCGGAAACTATACTTTTCAACTCAACCAACCTTATCATGGGATTGATTACCATTTACCCATTAGGGTGCAAGGTGGTGGCACGGATACAATAAAGGTTTGTAAGGAGTACTTTATTGAAAAGATTAAAAATGATCCAACGCCGGTCTTCGCGGATCAAATGGCGGTTGGAGATACTTTTTGCTTTCAAGTGAACTATGGTGGATGTGCCGGACCGCTTTATCTGGATAGCATCCAACTGGTACGTACAACTCAAGAGCAATTCACCGGGCACTTCATCGCTTGGACCTACAGTGGAGAACGGACGCGTACCGAGTGGCCCCTGATCGTTGATGCGATGGATTTTAGTGCGTTTGGTTTATTAGAAAAGAATTGTAGGTTATTGAAAAATAGTGGCTCTTCGAGTGCATCTCCTTCTGTATATTTGTTTTCTATAGGAGATAACATTCGACACTTTGTAGATAAAAGGAGTAACCAGCCTACTGGCTATTGGCAGCTTCGCCAGAAACTATTAGCGTCAACAGATCACCTCAAAATAATCGACCATGACTAATCACTACCAATTTAATGATGCCACTTTTGCCCGCCAATTTGCTGCGGGTACGCTTGATCCGACATTATTTACCCACGAAGCCCATCTCCGCCTCGCCTGGATACACCTCAAGCGTCACGGCGTCGAGCAAGCCGCCGAAATCGTCAGCACCCAAATTTTGCAATATACCACTCAGCTAGGCGCACAGGCTAAATTCAATAAAACGCTAACCGTTGCGGCGGTTAGAGTGGTGCACCATTTTATGCTCAAAGTCGAGCTGCCGACTTTCCCGACCTTTATTGCGACGTATCCTCGTTTGCTACATAATTTCAAGGACCTATTGGCACAGCATTATGACATGGATATCTTCCGATCCGAGCGGGCCAAAGCCATTTACCTAGAGCCCGATTTGTTGCCTTTTGATTAGCGTCTTTGCGTGAGAAAGATCAAGTTATTTTCCACCGACCTCATCGATATATCCCAAAATCTGATCGATGTCTGCTGTCGAAAGATTTGGAAAGGCGGGCATCGGTGACTTTTTCCAGTCCTTGACCAGCTGAGTGATATAAGGATCTCCGCTATCCCAGAGCTGACGTGAATTGCTAATCCAACTGTAGAGTAAATCCTCCCGGCCTTCCCAGCGTTTCCGAACGCCGGCTAGAGCCGGACCGGTCATATCATCACGCATATTGCGATTGTGGCAGGCGGCACAGTTGTTTTTAAATAACTTCTTCCCATCCGGAAATTGACTGGCAACCGGTTTGACTTGATCAATTACACTTTCTATCGGATTGGAAGTGCGCTCGGGAATAGGCTCGGGGAGTGGATACGTAGGATTGTCACAAAATCCCATAATGATCCCCAGGAGCAGCGCCAGAGCATAAAAGCAGAAACGGAAAATACGCATCTTTAAATGGGGTTTAAAAAAGGTGAAATATTGCTTTCAAGATGCATTGGATCGGAGTAAGTGCGCTGCTGTTTTCACACCAAAAAATTATCTACACTTTTTCTAAATTACGACATTGTCAATGTCCTGGGAGCTTGTATCTTGTGCTTTTTTCTGCTAACTTGTACCTAGCCAGATTAGCTTCTCACCGCAACCTACTACTGCACACCACCTGCAATGACTGGCTTTGGAACAAGACTAAAACGGAAACCATGACAAATCCCCTGCTGCGCAGTACTTTACTCTTTATCCTGTTTTTGGCCCTGCATGGGCAAATTTCTGCCCAAATCCTGATTGATTATGAGTTGCCTGGTGCACCGGATGCGCTTGAGGTTTGTGATTCTGCCGTTTTTCAAGTCACCTTGACAAATAATGGGCAAGATTTGATTACCGGAGTATCAATTACGCTTAATCTGCCCGAAGGGGTACGCTACAATCCGGGGACAGTCAGCAACGCCAGTGAGGAGGATATTTCGGATTTATCAAATCCTGTTTTTTCTATCCCCGACCTTGATCCTTCCGAAATTCAGGTTTTTGCCTTCTTCGCCCGAGCGGATTGCGAGTTGGTCGAAGCCATCAATAACAACGTCATTTTTACCAACACCATTTCTGTAAACTACGACGGCGGTAGCCAAAGTATTATCACGGATCCCTACGATATCGAGACGGCGCTGCTCGTGTTAACGAATATCACGAATCAGGTGACGAGTGGAAGTTTGGGTGATATCATTACCCGTACGCTGACTTACCAAAATACCCGCTTTGGCAAGTTGTCTTCTTTTGTCTTCAGCGATGTGTACGAACCGGGCATTGTGATCAGTTCGCCGGACGGCACGACGCTACCTTCCGGGCCCGGCCAATTATTGGTCGAGTTGGATGGGGCAGATTTCAGCCAAATCGGAGATGGCGACGCGTTTTTTGAGCTCAATGAATCCATCGTGATTACCGAAGTGATTGAGGTTGTAGATTGCGGTGTAGATGCGACTGTTTCAAATTCGGATATTGAAGCCTACTGGGGCTGCGAAAGTGCGATCTGCCAAACGACAGAAAGTATCGATGCTCTGGTGAATATATTCTTAACTGATTTGAGTCCAAACCTGGAGTTTATTCCAAGTAGTGAACCACCGTTGTGCTTTTGTGGAGATTTACCTACAACGCACAGCATGATGATTACCAATAACGGGACTGAAGCGGCTTCGAATATCACGCTTACGTTGAGATTACTCACAGAAGTAGAAACCTATGCACCGGGCGGATTTGTAGTGGATAGTGCTGAAATGGTCAATCCTGTGACACCAATTCTGAATAGCCTTCCGGCCACTGATTATCTCTGCGAATCTTTTAATGGTAATATTTATACCGGGGCTGTTTTGAGTTATCCTAGCCTGGCCGTTGGCGATACCATCATTTTTAGTTGGGAGGTCCTACATTGTAAAGATGGGTGCAGCTCGGTGGCTTACCACGGCTGGGAGTATGATTATGGTTATTATAAAAGCTGTCCACCTAATCCTTTTATTTCCAATGAAGAGCTTTTTGTACAAGCAGCGGGCAATCCCGTATACACCAGTACTATAGCCGAAGATGATTCGGTTTTGGAAGATGGCGATATCCGTACATTTGAATATGAAATCGTTTCCGACTATCTCCTCGAACAGGAGGGGAACCTTCAGGTTATGATTGAATTGCCTTGTGGGTTCACCTGGCAAAATAGTCCATTCATTATTGACGGCCAAAGTCCCGATATTGGTATCGAAAATACGGATACTTCGGTAATTATTACCGCCCTGTTCGACTTGCCTTTTAGTAATGACTCCTTGACCTCTTCTTTTGATCTTTTATTTAATTGTGATGAAACCTGTCAGGAAGCTTTATGTATCGATTCCATTGAGACATCTTGTGAAACGCCTTGTTTTGAAGTCATTCCACCGTCTGCTGGTTTTGAAATTGCTAGTTCAATTTCTCCCCTGGGGCTTTGTCCACCGGGCTGTGGTATTACCACTTGTGATCAGGTAAGGCTATCCTACGATTGTGAAAATATTGAATACTGCATCGACACGATTCCTGGCTACCTTAAATATAATAGTTCCTTTAAGCGGGTCAATTTTGGCTTACCTGATAATGATGATAATCGCGAACCTGATCCCGGAGGTAGTCTTGATTTCGATCTGGTGAGAACCGATCGGGCCGTTACCGGGGATACCTTGCAGAGTATTATAGAAGGAGCCGTAATTACTGATTTCCCGGATAGTAGTTTTGACTATGCCTTTGTGGATGTCACCTTTGGGGCACTCAACTTAAATATGGACATCAATGGTGGGCTACTGACGCAGTCAGGGATATTATTTTTAGAAGCTACGGTGGAAGTGTTTGATGCTAGTGCGAATTTGACTTATACCTGTACGGCCTTTCCGAGTATCACACCTTATCCTCAACCGGATGATGTATTGATTTACGCTTACGATTTAAGTGCATCGACTTTAAGTGACTCCGGGGGCTGTGGATTCCCATCGGATTTTCGTTACGCCGATGGCGACTCGATACGATTGGTGGCGAATTACCGCGTCATGTACAATCTCCTTCAGCAAATAGCTAATAATCCCTTTCCTCCGATTGTGGATTTAGTGGCCTCTCCCAATGTGTTTTTGTTCAACGATCCCGTTCCTGCTTTCAAGCGAGATTTATTCAGCTGTGATTGCCAAAGCCAAGCTATAGAAGTGACGGGCTATAATTATGATGTGTTCAACGGTATTTTTGCACTTGATCCCTGTGATACCTCAGCTTATACGGGGAGTAGTCTATTCCGCTTCGATTTAGGAGAAGGTGATTTTTTCCCTTACGAATATCGAAGCTTGGCCCATTTACCTACTTGGTATGTAGTGGTGCCGGATGAAGTGATGCCGGTAGAAACGAAGATAACCACACTACAAAGACAGGAGCAGGAAATTTTGCTAATTGATCAACTACTTGACCCAATCTTTGACGGTACCGAATACAGTTTCGATCTCACCCCATATCTCGATCCACCATTAGACGAAGGCTATTCTATTTTGGTACAATATCGTTTTCTGAATGGGTGCTCTATTTCGGGTAGCTTCCCTTTGTCCGTACGTAATGAACTGTATTTCCCTAGTGGTTTTCCCAACGAACCCAATCCTTTAGATTCTTTGTATACTAATCCTTCTGCATTGCGGACCTTGCAACCCAATCTGCAGTTGGATGCTGACTTCTTCAACATTACGGCATTTGGTGAGAATATCAGTTTTGATTTCATCATTGAAAACTTACAAACCTCCGTGGCCTCCTCCGTTAGTGATACGGCCTCATTCTGCTGGTTTTATCCGGTGTCACCTAGCGGTGATATTACCAATTTTGAACTCGTAAATACAGAAACGGGGGATATTTATCCGCAAGTGAGCGGCATCTTCCAGCTCGGTAATTTAGCGCCGAACGATACTTTTGCACTCCAACTAAGAGGGGTGAATAGCAGTTGTGAAACAGAATCGGTGATCATGCAATACGGCTGGAGCTGCGACCCTTATACGAATCCGGTTCTAACGCCCTGTTATAAAAAGACCATCTCGTTTTCAGTCATTTCGCCTCCCGCCGAGTTAGAGCTGTCGGTGACGAGTCCGGTCAGCCCATTCCCGCTTTGTGAAACGGTCGATTATCACACCGTTGAAATTTTTAACGCCCAACTGGGGACCGCTTATGAACTTCTGGCTCAGGTAGACTTACCGGCTGGGCTCAGCATTCTCCCTGGCTCCAGCCAGCTGGAGTATCCTATCGGTAGCGGATTTGTGGATATTGACGACCCTGAGCTCAATGGTTCGATCGCAGAGTGGCAATTGGCGCAATATCTTACCGATAATAGCCTGCCCGGCATCAATAGCGGTGGCCAAAATGCCTTAAACCTCCGATTCCTGACGACGACGAGCTGTGATTTTATTTCTGGATCATTTCCAATTTTCTACACCAGAGCGTTGCAAAATTGTGAACTGCCAACCAATTCCCTGGCTCGGGCTGGGGACCCATTGGAGGTCACCGGTGTGAATGCGCCTTATACTATGTCGATTGATTTACAACTGCCCGATCCAGCCTGTGATGATCAAGCCGGCTTTTTGGTACAGCTTTTTGGAACCGGTCCGACGACGACCAGCGATAGTATTTTTATCACCTTACCCGCAGGTGTAGACTATGTGGATGGGTCTTATGTTGGGATTGAAAATGCACCGACGACGGTACCTTTTGTCACCTCCAATGGCGATCAGGATATACTGCGCTGGCAGTTGCCCGCGAATCTACCGGCCAATGATACGATCATCTTCAGCATGTTCCTCGAAGGCTTCGCAGAGCTGGACTGTGGTAGCGAACTTATCCGCGCACAGACGGTCAGTCCGGCGAGTGCCTTTTGTGCCAGTGCGGGTACAGATTGTGATTTATTGGTCGAAACGGGAAGTACCTTTTTGCCCGTCGAAATTGAACGGCCCTTTTTCGATTTGTCGAATCTAAGTTTGGTAATCAATCCACCGACCGTTAATGATGGCATCAGTTATAGCGTGGATATTCTTAATAATGGCGCGCAAGCACTTCCACCCACCATTTTAGATTTTTATATCGATCAAGATGGGGATGGCCTCTTATCTGTAGGTGACGAGTTCCTCTTGGCAGATACGCTGGATTTTCCAATCGGAGGCAGCCAGTCCGTGCTTGCTACGGGCTTTTTCCCGTTTATCGATGAGTTTTGCAATTTGCTAGTGGTCATCGATTCAACCAAGCATTGTGCATGTGCCGTCGATCAAGCGGTGGTAAGCGGCCCGATCAATTTCTATATTCCAACCCCCTTAGAAGTGTGTAGCGGAGAAACTATAATGCTGGGCTCCCCGAGTGTGGCGGGGCACATTTATCAATGGACGCCCGACGATAATCTGAGCTGTTCCAATTGTGCACAGCCAGAATTCAGTTTAGAAAACACCACAAATTCAACCCTTACCCACAATTATACCCTAGCAGAACAGCGCGGCGATGGCTGTATCATCAATTATTTTTACACCGTCATAGTCTATCCCGAAGTCAATATTTTACAGGATGATGCCTTGATCTGTCCGGGCGATAGCGTGACACTTAGCGTAACCGAAGGGCTCAGCTATTTCTGGACAGGGCCGGGGATCAGTGATCCCGATGAGATGAGCCAAACGGTGAGTCCGCCCAACACGGCACAGTATGCCGTCATGGTAACGGATCAAGCTGGATGTAGTGGCATGGATAGCATCCTGGTGGAAGTACTAACTTTGCCGATAGTTGATGCGGGAAGCGATACGACTTTTTGCCCCGGAGAATTTGCTCAACTGGGGGCAGAAGCCAATGATGATTATGCTTATTTTTGGTCGCCTCCGACCCAGCTCAATAACCCAATTAGTCCCGATCCAATTATTCTTGATGCAGTGAGTACAACTTATGAGCTCGTCGTTACGGACGAAAATGGTTGTACGAATACAGATGCCGTAACCGTGAATTTTGGCACTGCACTTAATCTGGTGGTTTCCCCAGATCAGCAAATTTGTGATGCCCAAACGATACAATTATCGGCGAGTGGTGCTGCTACTTATAGTTGGAGTCCAACGACGGGATTGGATTGTACAGACTGTCCGCTAGTGAACGCAAATCCTAATGAAAGCATCGTTTACACCGTCACGGGCTTTAGTCCTGAAGGCTGTGCAGATAGTAGTTCGATTACAGTTACCGTTTCTTCATTTATTGAAACTGGCGAAGAGATGTCGATTTGCGAAGGAGAAACCATCTTTATTTTTGATCAAGAGGTGGGCGCAGCTGGTGATTATTGCGAAACTTACGCTACGCTTGCGGGCTGCGACAGTACCCACTGCGTGACGCTTTCGGTATTGCCAGCCTTAGAGACGGATGAACCCATTGAACTTTGCGAGGGCGATACCTTATTTCTAAACAATCAAATCTATACGACCGCTGGACGTTATTGCGAAAGCTTCATTGGCGCCAATGGCTGCGACAGCACCCACTGTGTTGACCTCAGTTTTGTCGCCCCACCTTCGGTGGAATTATTAGATACCAGTATCGTTGCAGGAGAGAGTGTGCAAATCATCCTGCCCGAAGAGAATACTTACAGCTGGAGCCCCGATACCGGGATCAGTTGTACGGATTGTAATGATCCGGTATTTAGCCCGGAAGAAACGACGACCTATCAAGTAATTATTACGAGTGCCCGTGGATGTACGAGTATCCAAACGGTGACGATTCGAGTCGTGACCATCTGCTTTGAAAAAGAACCGGAAATTCCATCTGCATTTACCCCGGATGGAGATGGTATCAATGATACCTTTGGTGTAGCCACAACCTTCGGTTTTGACGTCGTCGCCTCAATCAAAATTTATAATCGCTGGGGCGAAAAGGTCTTTGAAGCTACCGGGTTAAATCCGAGTTGGGATGGCCGCCGCGATGGAGAACTTGCTACGGCCGATGTGTACGTTTATATCATTACCGTAGAATGTAGTACCGGCGAATCCGAGGTGATGGTTGGGGATGTGACTTTAATTAGGTAAGCTTAAACTATTTACTTGATATTAAAAACCCCTTGAGTAATACGTCACTCAAGGGGTTTACAATTATGTATCTAATAATCAATGGTTATTCTTTCAGTTCTACCAAAGCGCCGATTTTGATCTGTTCGACGACTTCTGGATTTAGCAGAGTAGAGACATCACCAAGCTTGGAGACATCACCTTCGGCGATTTTCCGTAGGATACGGCGCATGATTTTCCCGGAACGTGTCTTGGGTAATCCGGGGACAACTTGGATCATGTCGGGCTTGGCGATCGGGCCAATTTCTCGCGTGACTACTTGCAAGACTTCCTTGCGGAATGCCTCTTCGTCGGTCACATTTTCATTGGTGATGATGTAAGCGTAGATGCCTTGTCCTTTAATATCGTGTGGATAACCAACCACGGCGGATTCAACTACATTATCGTGCTCGTTGATGGCGTTTTCCACTTCCGCGGTACCAATTCGGTGACCGGAGACATTGATCACATCATCTACACGACCGATAATCCGGTACATTCCATCTTTATTGCGGCGTGCGCCATCGCCGGTGAAGTATTTATTTTCGAAAGCAGAGAAATAAACATTTCGGCAACGCTCGTGATCACCGTAGGTCGTTCTAATCATCGACGGCCAGGGGAATTTGATACACAATAAGCCCTCCACATCGTTGCCTGCAATCTCATTACCGTCTTTGTCGACTAAGCAAGGTTGGATACCTGGCAGGGGCAAAGTGGCAAAGGTTGGCGGCGTTTCGGTGACATTCGGAATTGGCGTGATCATGATCCCGCCCGTTTCGGTTTGCCACCAGGTATCGACAATGGGACAGCGGCCCTTGCCGACCTTTTCGTCGTACCAATGCCAAGCTTCGGCGTTGATTGGTTCACCCACCGTTCCTAATACCTTGAGCGTGGACAAATCGTATTTTTCCACATATTCATCTCCGCGGGCCATCAAGGCACGAATTGCTGTTGGCGCGGTATAAAATTGATTGACTTTGAGTTTATCACAAATTTCCCAAAAGCGACCAGCATCGGGATAAGTCGGAACGCCTTCAAACATCACCGTGGTTGCTCCCGCCAGAAGTGGGCCGTACACGATATAAGAGTGGCCCGTGATCCAGCCAATATCCGCCGTACACCAATAGATATCATCTTCCTGATACTGGAACACATTGCGGAAAGAGTAGCAGGTGTACACCATGTAACCGCCACAAGTGTGGACTACGCCTTTTGGCTTGCCAGTTGAGCCGGAGGTGTACAGAATGAACAACATATCTTCTGAATCCATGATGGTTGGCTTACAGCTCGTACGGCGGCCTTTTAACTCTTCGTGCCACCATTTATCGATCTCTGGATTCCAATCTACTTCCTGCCCGGTATTCTGGTGGCAAAGTACGGTTTCTACCGATGGGCAGCCCATCGCCATTGCATCGTCGACTACTTTTTTGACGGGGATGTTCTTTTTCCCGCGCTTATTAAAATCCGAGCAGATGATCATCTTCGCCGTGGCGTCGTTGACACGGTCCGCTAGCGCCTGAGCCGAGAAGCCGGCAAAAACAACGGAGTGGACCGCACCAATACGTGCGCAAGCAAGTACGCCGATGGCTAGTTCAGGGACCATGGGCATATAAAAAATTACCCGATCTCCCTTGCCGATACCATTTGCTTTCAAGGCGTTAGCGGTTTTGCAAACTTCAGCGTGGAGTTGTCGGTAAGTATAAGATTTTGTCTTACCATCCGCCTCGTTCGGTTCCCAGAGCAGAGCGACTTTATCGCCTCTTTCGGCTAAGTGGCGATCCAGACAATTTTCCGTAATATTCAGTTTGCCACCAATAAACCATTTGACATCCGGTCCTTTAAAATCCCATTCTACCACTTTTTTCCAAGGCTTGCGCCAGTAGAACGAGAGTGCCTGATCGTGCCAGAATTGTTCGGGGTTTTTGACCGACCGCGCGTATTCTTTTTGATATTGTTTGAAGTTTTTTATCTGTAAAGTCATAATCGAAATTTTGGCAATTTAAAGTATATAGATATTTAGATAAATATATTTATAAAAATAGAAAAAACGGAACTATTTTCCAAATTCCGCCTATTCATTTGCATTTTATTTTGTGAATACTGGAAAAGAGCTAACCAAATTCCAGGATTTCATTGACTGTTCCGATCAGTTCATCGTTATCAAAAGGTTTGGTTAGATAGATTTCTCCTCCAGCACCGTAGCCGTTAATTTTATCTTCGGTTGTCCCTTTGGCGGTTAAGAAGATGATATGAATATTAGCCCATTCGCTGTGGCTACGAATTTCGCGAGCCGTTTCAAGGCCATTCATTTCCGGCATCATCACATCTAAAATCACAAGATCCGGTTTGGTCTCTTTGATCAGCTGGAGTGCTTGCCTGCCGTTCGAAGCAGTTAGCGTATGATAGCCTTCCTGCTTAACCAAAAATTCCAAGGGTGCCAGAATGTTGGGCTCATCGTCAACCAGTAAAATAGTTTTATTCGATTTAATCATGTTGATTCATTTCTATTAACGGATTTGTCGAATGCATGCTCTCGTTGTCATCCTATTTTTATTGATAGGCCAGCATGCTTGATAGGCATCCGCCGCTTACCTTAAAATTCTGAAATAAATTTTGATTTTAGAGTATGTTTAAAATTTATTTTATGGAACGGGTTTAAACTTTTGGAAACGCAACAAAAAATGTAGCGCCCTCTCCGGCTTTACTTTCTACCCAAATTTCCCCCTCGTGCTGTTCAACCAGTTTTTTGGTGATAAAAAGACCAAGGCCACTGCCATCTGGTTTGCCAGCCTGTTCATCTTGCACCTGCGTAAATTTTTCAAAGATCAGCTCTTGTTTCTCCACTTCAATCCCAATACCATTATCTGCAACGGATAGTAGGATGCGATCCTCTGTATCGGACAATTGGATGGTAATGACACCTTCTTGCTCCGGGCAGAACTTCAAGGCATTGGAGAGTAGGTTGATAATAATTTGAATGAGATAATCCCGGTTACCAAGCATGGGATAAGCAGGCTGCTCGGGTGAAAAGATCAATTGAATGCCTTTGGCCTCGGCTGACTTTTCGATAGAAGAAATCGTCTTTTCAACACGTTCGCGCAGATTGACTTCCGTTTTATCAAAAGAACGGTTTTTACGCATCTGCAACTTTTCAATATCCAATACCTGATTGACCATCCGGGCGAGACGTTCACTTTCGCCGACGATAATATTCAGAAAACGGTCCTTCTCGGCCGTTTCCAAATCGGGATTTTCACTGATGATTTTTGCTAGAGATTTGATCGAGGTAATCGGCGTACGAAGTTCGTGGGTAACGGTAGAAATGAATTCGGCCTTCATCTCGTCCAATTCTTTCAGTTGCTCGTTAGCGAGGCGGAGTTTGACCGTCGCGGCTTCCAGTTCCGCTCGGCTAATCTCAAGCTGGCGAGAATACTGAATAACTTCCTGAGTTTGATCCAGTACTTTTAGCATTTCTTCGAGCGAAATCGGCTGCTTTTTGACGATCGAATTGATAACAATTTTCGCAGAGGCTGCACCGAGGGCGCCCGCCAGACTAGTCTCCGCAAAGTTGACCAATTCAGTTGGCGCTAAGGTCATACCCTCCGTTTTTAAGCGGTATTTCTTTTCAAATTTTTTCAAAATACTTTTCACCTTTTTCTCCCCAAAATACCGAACCAGCAGTGAGCGTAACTTTTCGAAATTGGCTTCGCGCTTTAAAATTTCGTAATCTGCCCCTTCTTTTTGATACTTGATGAAGTCCACAAAATAATCCGCCTGAGCGGCTTCCTCCGGGGAAGGTTTGCCCGAGAGAGAAACAAAGAAATACAGCCCAATATTGACCAACAAACTCCAAAAGACAGAATGAGAAATCTGGTCTGACATCTCAAGGCCAAACAGGCTTTGCGGCTTTAGAAAAGACAATCCCCAGAGACCTTCGGTCATAATGCTTTTGGGACATAAACCCACCTCAATCATATTGAGCATCGGTAGGGTGAACGCCCAGACAATGAAGCCCCCGATCATGCCAGCTACCGCTCCTTTTTTGGTCGCTCGTTTCCAGTAAATACCACCAATGATAGCCGGTGCAAATTGAGCAACCGCCGCAAAAGATACCAGTCCAATTGATACAATCGTGTATTGCTGGCCAACCGATTTGAAGTAACCGTAAGCCAGCAATAAAATCATCAAAACCCCGACACGACGAATCCCCAAAACACTTTTGTGGAATTCGTTCAGATAGGGACTGCGCATCTGGCGGGAGCGAACCAGCAAGGGCATCAGCAAGCTATTACTGAGCATGATGGTGAGCGAAGTCACGGCGACGATCACCATACTGGCGGCGGCGGAGACGCCACCCAGAGCGATAAACAGAGCTAAGTATTTGTAGCCATAATCCAATGGAAGTTGCAGAATGAAGGTATCGGGTTCGACATTGCCTTGACCGTAGTGTAATAACCCCGCCGTTGCAATCGGTAATACGAAAAAGTTGATGAGCAACAAGTAAATAGGGAAGAGCCAGGCGGCTTTTTTTACAAATCCGGCATTGGTGTTTTCAACGACGGCGACGTGAAATTGACGCGGCAAGAAAATAACGGCCAAGCCAGAAAGCAGAAGTAGAAAAAACCAGCTTTCACCCTCCATCCCCGACTGTGAAAAATCGAGCACTTTAGCAATTTCGGGGACAACGTAAGCCTGATCAAATAGCTTGTCAAAACCGCCGTATATTCCGTAGACTATGAAAATCCCCCCAGCCAGAAAAGCCACTAATTTAAAAACGGACTCGAACGCAATTGCTGCTACCAGTCCTTCATGTCTTTGATTTGGATCAACATTTCGAGTACCAAAGAGAATCGCGAAGGCGGCCAGAGCAATGGCAATGTACAAAGCGGAATCTTCGTAAAACGGAATATCTTCTGAAGGTGGCCCAGTTTGTCCCGACAAAATGTCAAAGCAAAAAGCGATGCCTTTTAGCTGAATAGAAATGTAGGGAATGATACCAAAAATGGCAATGATGGTCGCCACAATACCCGGCAGAGCAGCTTTGCCATAACGAGACGAAATGAAATCAGCAATGGAGTTGATGCGCTGAGCCTTACTGATGCGAATAATCTTAGTCAAAAAGAAAATCCACAGTGGTGCAAAAATGGTGGGACCCAGGTAAATTGGCAGAAAGCCATAACCGTTGGTCGCCGCTCGCCCGATGCTACCGAAGTAGGTCCAAGCGGTGCAATAAACAGCTAATGATAAAGCGTAGAAATAAGGATTATTGACGATGCTTTTTTTACTACGCTCCCGCTTCTCGGCGTAAAAGGCTATGACGAAAAGGAGGGAAAAATAGCCGAGAAAAGCAATGGTCAAGAAAGTTAATCCCATATATGGATCGCGTAATTATCGTTGGTTTTTACTTTTTTTCTCTACCCAAAAATAAACCATAGCCACCAAAACCACCCATACCACAAAAAAATAAACGTACAGTATTGGAAAACCGAAGACCGATCTTCCCTTTCCAAAAATAGAAATCAATGGAAAGTTAAAAGCCAGAACTGCAAGAAAGAAAAGCCCGACAAGCATGCTTGTTCTATCTTTTGACATAAATGGAGAAGCATTGTGCATTTTCTGCGGAGGTTGGTGAACGATGGCATGCCTTGAGCAGTGTCCAACTTTGAAAATGCAAGTTAGGAAGTCTTTCGCAACTTCGGAATAAAAAACAGGCATTGACCCAAGACGACAATGCCCGTTTTGATGGTTTGCTGTGTTTACCCGTGTTCTCTTTCTCCCAATAGTCCAAACCAGGTTGGATTGATGATTTTACTTTTAACCAAAGCCCAGAGAAAGAGAAGTAAAAAAGCCCCGATGGCCATCGAAAGTATGACATTACCCGATAACTGCGGCTCTATGTAGATGCGTCCGAAAAGCGTTAGCATAATGTAAATGGTAACGAATATGTCAGATGCAATATGTCCTAGTTGGAGTTTCATAAAACTGAAGTTTAGAATTAAAAAGTGGGAGGGGATTCCCCTCCCGAAAAAATATCATGGGATGGTGTATTAATGATCGTGGGCTGCTCCCGCGCCGCGTGGGATACGAATACTTTCGACAATATCTTGCACCTCTTTTGGTGGCGGAGCGGTCATACGAGAAACGACCAGTGAAACCACTAAATTGACGATCATCGCCACGGTTCCAAAGCCTTCCGGTGAAATACCGAACCACCAATCTTCAGCTGTGCCACCGCCAAACATTTGCAGCTTATATTTCATCATGTAAAACAGCATCAGCAGGATACCGACTAGCATACCGGCTACAGCTCCTTCCCGATTCATGCGTTTATCAAACACACCAAGAATAATAGCGGGGAAGAAGGAGGCCGCTGCCAAACCAAAGGCGAGCGCTACCGTCGCGGCGACGAAATCGGGCGGATTGATACCAAAATAGCCAGCAACCAATACCGCGAAGACAGCACCGATACGTGCGGAAAGAAGTTCACCTTTTTCGCTGATGTCCGGCTTCAATTGCATTTTAATCAAATCGCGGCTAATTGCTGTGGAAATCACCAGTAGCAAACCTGCTGCTGTTGACAAGGCTGCGGCTAAACCACCTGCCGCAACGAGGGCGATCACCCAGGCCGGCAGATTGGCAATTTCGGGATTGGCCAATACCATGATGTCTTTATCAATCGTCGTCAGCTCATTGCCTTTCCAGCCATTTTGAGCTGCTACGCTACTGACATAAGCTTCATTTTTATCATTATAGTATTGTACAACTCCGTCACCATTTTTGTCTTCCCATTTCAGCAAGCCCGTTTTTTCCCAGTTGGTCACCCAGCTTGGCATCTCCGTGTACTCTTTATTAGAAATCGTATTGATCATATTCGTACGAGCAAAAACCGCGATAGCGGGTGCCGTAGTGTAAAGGATCGCAATGAAAATCAAGGCCCAGCCGGCTGATTTACGCGCATCTCTTACCTTTGGAACTGTAAAAAACCGAACGATAACGTGGGGTAAACCTGCCGTTCCCACCATCAGTGCAAAAGTGATGGCAAATACATCGATCATCGATTTTGTCCCCGAAGTGTATTCTGCAAAACCAAGCTCCGTATGCAATTGGTCTATTTTGTCGAGCAAGAAAGTGCCGTCGGTTACTGTTCCGCCAAAGCCTAACTGTGGAATAACATTGCCGGTCATAGCCAACGAGATAAAAATTGCGGGGACCATGTAAGCAAAAATCAAAACGCAATATTGCGCTACCTGAGTGTAGGTAATGCCTTTCATGCCACCCAGTACGGCGTAGAAGAAGACAATACACATACCGATGAATACACCGATGTTGATATCTACTTCGAGAAAGCGTGAAAAGACGACCCCAACACCGCGCATTTGTCCGGCAACGTAGGTGAATGAAACGATGATGGCACAAGCCACCGCCACAGTACGTGCGATATTTGAGTAATAGCGGTCACCGATGAAATCGGGAACCGTAAACTTGCCGAATTTCCTTAAATAGGGGGCTAAGAGTAAGGCTAATAGAACATAACCGCCGGTCCATCCCATGAGATAAACCGAGCCGTCGTAGCCAATAAATGAAATAATTCCCGCCATTGAAATAAACGAGGCGGCACTCATCCAGTCTGCAGCGGTAGCCATACCGTTAGCAATAGGCGGAACACCCCCGCCCGCGACGTAAAATTCTTTGGTTGATCCTGCTCTGGCCCAAATGGCGATACCAATGTAGAGGGCAAAGGTCAATCCGACTATAATAAAGGTCCAGGTTTGTACACCCATGATTGAATTGTTTTAATAGTGGAAAATGAATTGAAAAGAATGCATTCGATGCTTATTTCTCGTCGACATCGTACTTCTGATCCAGTCGATTCATGAGCCAGACGTAGACGAAAATGAGAATGACGAATACATAAATGGAACCTTGTTGGGCAAACCAAAAACCGAGTTTGAAACCACCCAGTCGGATATTATTCAACGCTTCTACGAAGAAGATGCCACAGCAATAGGAGACGACAAACCAGACCGCGAGTAATATCGCCAAGTAGAACAGATTGGTCTTCCAGTATTGTTTTAGATCCTTGTTTGACATAATTAAAAATGTTTAAGTTGGAAATGTTGATTCTAAAAACATCAGAACTATTCTGTGTTTTAACATGACCATTATAAGAAAATATGCGCTTGTAGCCTGATTTGACTCAGGGTGTTGTTATCACCAAAGTCTGAAATAGCTCCTTCACGCAAATCGTTCGTAATTTGGTGGTATTCCAAAGTTAGCTTAGCGTGATGCCCGTTCAGGAAGTAATTCACCCCGATATTGAGCTCACTAATGGTCTCATCGTAGCCATCGTAATTGGCATTTTGGTAGGAGACATAAGGCATGAATCTGGTATTCGGGATCAGGTAACCCGTCTGTGCGTAGAATACATTCCCAGTACCAGCCCAACGGCTAACGTAGTTGTCACCGTAATCATAATTCATAAAAGAGACATAGGCATTAAATGCGCCATTGCCAACCGGCATGTCAAGGTAAACGTCTGCCGCAAGATGAGTAACGTTCCCATGCTCGCCAGTTGTGCTGTTGTACATTCCGTTTGGATGTAAAAAGAAACCGGCTCCAACATTCAGCACTTTCTTTTTACCAAGATAGGAGCCTACAAAATAAGGGAGCTTATTAGATTCTTTGTCCCAAAGGCAATAGTTGAAGTAACCTTCAAGAATAGTATTGCCTACAGGGTCACCATCACTATTCAGGGAATCTGAACCCGTATAAGTCAAGTCACTAGGTCGCGTACCACGATGTGCTCCACCACTCAAGGCGTTTGCTGAGGTCATAGGATTATTGACTGCTACCCGGTACTGGAATCTGTCGATGCTTCCCTTGGCGTAGATGCCCAAATGGCGCGCAAATTGATCAGTCACCCCCAGAGAGTGCCAATGAGCAAACGGCCGGGTATTGTCCATCGTCATGAAATTTAGGGTCGATTGGTTGGCCAAACGGGTCAACCCTTTCCAATAATGCAGTCCCGCACCAATGTAAAGCTCATCAAGCACCTTAAACTCTGTCCATGCATCATGTAGGAAAAACTGAGGACCATCGCCCCCATTACCAAGTGCTTCGAGGTTACCAACACTTAGATTATTCAACCCAAAATGGGTTAAGATTAAGAATCTTGGGGAAATTTGTGCGTAAGCCAGGAAGCGAGACCGACGTATAGACGCAGAGAATTGTGTTTTCCCGTCATCGGCTAAATTATTGGAGGTCACCCACATCTGATGCCAGGTGATGAAGCGGATGTACTTATGACCGCTATCATCCAGTTTCAGTGTAAGTGGTTTATAGCTGTGATCTACTTCTGGTTTCTCAGTTGATGTGTCCTGTGCGGCAAGTGACCCCCAGGTTAGCATCCCGAGAAAAGCCCATCCCCATGCGATTTTTTGTAAAAAATGGAATTTCATCTTTTTCTCGTTTTTTCAGGTGTTTTTTGATTGTTTACAGTTTAGATATCTAACTATCTATTCATAAAAGTATATAGATGTTTATATATTTCAAAAAAAATCTCCATTTTTGTAAAAAATAATCCGAATAAGATTTTACAAACACCTTATTATGCCTAACCAAATTTGTTGAAATAAAAAAAGCAAAACATGAAATATCAAGAGTTCTACCAAGAGAGTATTCGGGACCGAATTGCTTTTTGGGAAAAGCAGGCCAGGGAGATTAGCTGGTTCCAATTTCCACAAACGATACTTAGTCAAAATGACGAAGGATATTATCATTGGTACAAGGGGGGAAAGCTGAATACTTGTTATCTGGCGGTGGATCATCAGATTATGAAGGGTAGAGGTCATCAAACTGCTTTGATTTATGATTCACCGGTCACGGGACAACAAGCAACCTTTACTTATACGGAGCTAAAGATTGAGGTAGAAAAGGTCGCCGCCGGATTGAGTCGACTTGGTGTGAGCAAGGGAGATCGTGTGATTATTTACATGCCGATGGTGCCCGAGGTTGTTTTTGCAATGCTAGCCTGTGCCCGCTTGGGAGCTATCCACTCGGTGGTATTCGGCGGCTTTTCGGCTCACGAGCTAGCAATTCGGATTGACGATGCGCAACCTAAGGTTCTGCTGACCGCCAGTTGTGGTATCGAAATTAGCAAAGTTATTCCCTATAAGCCCATTGTGGATGCGGCCTTGGAAGAGGCCGCTCACCAACCAGAGCGGGTTGTCGTTTTGCCCCGTCCCCAAGCGCAGACGAGTTTGCAATCCGAACGTGATCTGGATTGGCACGATTTTACAATCGCTGATCATCCTATTGCTTGTGTCCCCGTAGATGCTACGGATCCGCTTTATATCTTGTACACTTCTGGGACGACCGGCCGGCCCAAAGGAATTGTCCGGGACAATGGCGGCCACGCTGTCGCGATGAAATTTTCTATGCAGCATATTTATGGAATGCAACCTGGGGAGGTGTACTGGGCTGCTTCCGACGTCGGCTGGGTCGTGGGCCATTCTTATATTGTCTATGCGCCACTCATCCACGGATGTACAACGGTGCTTTTCGAAGGAAAACCAATCAAAACCCCCGATCCGGGCACTTTTTTTCGGGTTGTCGAGGAACACCAAGTTAAGGTACTTTTTACGGCTCCGACTGCCTTTCGAGCTATTAAGAAAGAAGACCCAGAGGGTGATTTCAGAAAACAGTACGATACCTCTAGCCTTAATTATTTGTTCTTGGCTGGAGAAAGATGTGATGTGGCTACTTTGGAATGGTGTAAAAACTTACTCAATGTTCCGGTAATCGATCACTGGTGGCAGACAGAGTCAGGTTCGCCCATGCTGGCCAATCCTGTAGGTGTGGAGTTGCTACCTATCAAACCGGGGTCGGCAACGGTGCCGGTATGCGGTTACGATATTCAAATTTTGGACGAGCAGGGCCAACCTGCGGCGCCGAATACCGAAGGGGCCGTCGTGGTCAAATTACCCTTAGCGCCGGGTGCACTACCGACACTATGGCTCGATGACGCCAGATTTCAAAAAAGCTATTTGGCACCTTATCCTGGATATTATTTCTCGGGTGATGGCGGCTATCAGGATGAAGAGGGCTACGTATTTATTACCGGCCGGATGGACGATATCATCAATGTTGCTGGGCATCGACTATCGACGGCCGAAATGGAAGAGGTTGTTGCTTCACATCCCGCCGTGGCTGAATGTGCTGTCATTGGTATCTATAATGAATTGAAGGGGCAAATCCCTGTAGGATTTTATGTGTTGAAAAAGGGTGTAAATCAGGAAAAGGAGGCCATTGAACGGGAATTGATTCAGATGGTGCGGCACACCATCGGGCCGGTGGCATCATTCAAACGTGCGGTGCCCACGCTTAGATTACCCAAAACACGGTCGGGCAAAATTCTGCGTAAAATCATGCGGGCTATTGCGGACCAAACTGCCTTTAATTCACCTTCCACCATTGAGGATATCACGGTTTTGGATGAATTGAAGGGCTTAATGCAACGGGAAAAAGTCGGCTTAGTAGCGACCGAAGAAAATGCAATAAATACTAAAAAGGACTAGCCTAATAGCTTTTTTAAAATTGGCAGGATTTCGTAAACGGCGGGATCCGCCAGAGAGTAGATCGAGTTTTGCCCTTGTCGATTGACTTTAACGATGTTTTTATTTTTCATAATCCGCAAATGGTGGGAAGCAACGGCTTGCTGGATATCCAATGCGGTGAAAACTTCGGTAACAGACATTTCTTTGTTGGAATGAAGCAGTTCCACCATCGCGAGACGTAAGGGATGAGCCATCGCGCGTAGGGTTTCGGTACTTGTTTCCAAAAAATCCAGATCTGTTCTGAGCATCATGGTTTGAATATAGCTTTTGAGCGATTTCAACGCTTAAGATAACGGAAATGCGCTACAAAGGTTCTAAAAAATATAGATATTTAAATATATAGAAACATTATTTTCTAAAACGATCCTGTTTTGAAAGAAGTTGTATGAATAGAGTAGAGAGATCAAAGGGATTCAAATAGTTTTCAATTTTTTTTACACAAGTTGCGATTCATTAAAGATGAAAAATCCCATCGCTCGAAGGATATACGATTATACTCGGAATTTTCCGCCTTTTAACCTCATGGAGCGGGAAACGCTGCTTGAACTATGTGAGTCTGCTGAAGTCAAGCATCTTAGTATTGATCAGTTTTTATTTAAAAAAGGAGAAACCCCACACTCCAAGGTTTACTTGGTTCGGGAAGGTGCTTTGCATCTCTACGGCGAAGAGGGCGAACAGCTCATTTTACTGGAAACACACGATGAGGGGGATGTCGTAGGCCTACGCCCCTTGATTTCGGAAGACAACTACGCCGCTTCGGCCAAGGCCGAGGAGGAATCTATCATCTACGCTTTTGGTATTGAGGAGTTTGAAAAAATAATGCAGCAAAATGCAGTCGTTTCCAACTATTTGCTTCGAACCTTTGCTGCTCTGGCGCGTAGCCGTTTTGATACCAACGAAAAGGCCAAAATATTTCTGCACCACGGCCAGAAAATGCCCGATGACTTCCCTCTGATTGAAGTGCAAACCATCCGGGCCAGTAAGGAGCCCGTGACTTGTCGCCCCTCTGATTCCATCCAGGCGGCGACCAAGCTCATGAGTGACCGACGAGTAGGGTCGATGCTCGTTACAAATCCTGAGGGATGCCCCATTGGCATTTTTACCGATCGGGATTTACGGCAGAGAATAGCTGGTGGGGCCTTTGATCCGGCCGAGGCAGTCTCAAATATCATGGTCTCGCCTGTCGTGACGATCGCCCCCGAAATGACCGTCGCGGACGTCCAAATCCTAATGGTGAAGCACAAGATTCATCACCTGTGCGTCACCGTAGATGGCACGGACGGCACCCCGGTTGTAGGCGTTGTTTCGGATCATGATCTTCTGGTGGTACAGGCGAATAACCCCGCTACCTTAATTCGGGAAATTCGCCGGGCAAGGATCGGGGAGCAATTGGCGGTGATCCGGGATAAGGCAGAAATTCTGCTGAAAAAATATATCTATCAGGAAGTGAATATCATGTTCATTTCGACCATCATGTCTGAAATCAATGATGCGCTCATCGCGCGCGCCAATCAGTTGGCCGAAGAAGAAATGATCAGCGACGGTCGGGCTAAGCCACCGGTGAAATTTTGCTGGCTGGGGCTCGGCAGCGAAGGCCGTCGCGAACAACTGCTCCGAACGGATCAGGACAATGCACTGATTTACGAAAACGTACCGGCAGAACAAGAGGAAAGTGTCAAGGCCTATTTTCTGCATTATGCAAAGATCGTCACGAGCATTTTGCATCAAGCTGGCTTTGCATATTGCCCGGCCAACATGATGGCGAGTAATCCACAGTGGTGCTTACCTTTAAAGGAGTGGAAAAAGAATTTTAGCGGTTGGATCAATTCCGGTACTAGTGCGGCGCTGCTCCACGGGAATATATTTTTCGACTATCGCCCCCTCCACGGGGCACCAGAATTAGCGGAAGCCTTGACGCAGTTTATCTTTGAGGAATTGGATGACAAAACGATTTTCTTTGCTCGTCTTGCCAAAAATGCATTGGAGAATCCGCCACCGCTATCCTTTTTTCGCAACTTCGTAGTCGAGCGCGGTGGCGTGCACAAGGATAAATTCGATATCAAATCCCGGGCGATGATGCCGCTGGCCGACGCGGCCCGAGTGCTCATCCTCAAAAATCGGATTTCGGGGGTCCATAACACGGTCCGCCGCCTGCAACGCATGGCAGAAATTGAGCCGCAGAATGCTGATGTCTACGAGCAGGCGGCGGATGCCTACGAAATTTTTATGCGCTATCGGGCTTTGCAAGGATTAAAAGACATGAATACCGGTCGTTATTTCGATCCGGCGGAGCTCAATAAACTGGAGCGCGTCAATTTGCGGAATAGTTTTAAGCCCATTGACGAAATTCAGACGTTACTAAAAGTAAGGTTTCAAACGGCCTTTTTAGGCTAATTAACTTAAGTGGCGATTCGCGAAAAGCAGAACGTTATGTTTGATTTTTTTAAAAAACGATTCAAAAAACAGCCCGACCATCTGCCGGCATTTTGGGCGACCTATCTGGCCCTTTTTGAGGATCGTTTTGCCAAGAATTGCTCCTTTCGTGACTTCCGCTTTGTGGTGTTTGACACAGAAACAACCGGCTTTGACCTGAAAAATGATCGAGTTTGCCAGATTGGGGCCGTTGCTGTGCAAAATAATACGATACAGTTGCGTGATTTTTTCGATACCCTTGTCTATCAAGACACCGGTGGCGGCAGCAAAGTCAAAGAAATTCATGGTTTGCGGGACAAAACCATTCAAACGGGAATGGACGAAAAGAAGGCCGTTGAAGCATTTATCCAATATCTCGGCAATGCGGTTATTGTCGCGCACCACGCTGCTTTTGACATCGGGATGATCAACCAATCTCTCAAACGCCATTTTGGCCCCGGATTCAAGCTTAAAAATAAATTCCTCGATACCGCTCATCTCGAAAAACGTCTCAAGCCTTTGAGTGCTTACGCCGTCGAAAATCCTGCGGATTACGCCCTAGATATTTTGGCAGGAAAGTACGGTATCGACCTCCACGACCGGCACACCGCGATCGGGGATGCATTTATCACAGCCCTTTTATTTTTGAAAATTGTCGCACGTCTGGAGAAGCGCGGGGTAATGACCATTGGGAGTTTGATCGCCTGACCTATCTCGAATCTACTTTTGCTGAAATACTATCGACTATTAAGATGAATTGAAAGCTAACAGCCAAAGGTGATTATTATACTGTGATTTCCCTCAGAAAATTAATTAGATTTGAAGGCATACTAAACCAGATACCCGATGACAGAAAAGAAACCTCTACTGACTCGTTCGGATATAATGGCCTTATCGGCTCTACTGATCAGTGCTATCGCCTTAATCGTTTCCATGTATGAGGCGGGCATTATGAAAGAGCAGCAAGAAATCATGATCTCACAGCAGAAAGCCTCTGTCTGGCCCTATGTGGATGGCAACATATCGTATCAATTTGGCGATCGTTTTCAAATGACCTATTCTCTGGTCAATAAAGGCGTGGGGCCAGCCATTATTAAAAATGGGAAGTTGATGATCAATGATTCTTCTCTTGAACTTTACGATGGAGATATTAAAAAAGCACTAGCCCCCTTTTTTCCTGTAGATTCAAATATAAGATTGTCTCTTTCACTGATGGACAATAAAGTCTTATCCCCGGAAGAAGAATACCAAATTCTTTTATTGGAAACTGAACTCCCAGAATCAGATTCAGCCATGAGTTTAATCCAACGTATCGATATTAGATACGATGCATGTTTTTGTTCCATCTACAATGAATGCTGGAGTCTGGAAGAAGAGGAAGTTGGAAAAAAAATGAAGTGTGATTAATAAATAATTCTCCCGCCACCATTTTCAAAAAATCACTTAATTTCACGCCTCTAAATTCACCCGTGCTCAGCACACCAAAACCATAGCCAAAATGCCAAAGCAATTGATAGAGTGCGTCCCTAATTTCTCCGAAGGGCGCGACATGGACATCATTCGACAAATCACTGATACCATTGAGAGCGTAGAGGGCGTCAAACTGCTGGATGTCGACCCCGGAAAAGCGACGAACCGAACCGTGGTAACTTTCGTTGGAGAGCCAGAGCCAGTGGTGCAAGCGGCCTTTTTGGCCATCCAAAAAGCAGCTGAGCTTATCGATATGAGCAAACACAGTGGGGAGCACCCGCGTATGGGGGCCACTGATGTTTGTCCTTTGATCCCCATCGCGAATATCAGCATGGAAGAAGTGGCGCGCTATGCACATCAATTGGGTGAAATGGCGGGCCGCGAACTAGATATTCCATTTTTTATGTACGAATCGGCGGCCACCCGCCCCGAACGCCGCAATCTGGCCAGTATTCGGGTCGGAGAGTACGAGGCGCTTCCGGATAAAATGAATAAACCCGAGTGGAAGCCCGATTATGGCCCCGCCCGCTTCAATGCGCGCGCTGGTGCTACGGCAATCGGCGCTCGCGATTTTCTCATCGCCTACAATGTTAATCTCAATACGACTTCCGTACGGCGCGCCAATTCGGTTGCCTTCGATGTGCGCGAGCAAGGCCGCGTGAAGCGCGAAGGAAATCCCATTACCGGGCCGATCGTGCGTGATGAAAATGGCGAAGCGGTGCGTATTCCCGGAGCCTGCAAGGCGGTAAAAGGCATTGGCTGGTTCATTGAAGAATACGGTATCGCGCAGATTTCGATGAACTTGACGGATATCAATACCACGCCTTTACATATTGCATTCGAGGAGTGTGTCAAAAGCTCGGAACGGCGTGGTTTGCGCGTCACAGGCTCGGAACTGGTCGGCTTGGTACCGCTCCGCGTCATGCTGGACGCAGGTAAATATTTCCTCAAAAAGCAGCGCCGTTCAACCGGAATTGCCGAATCGGAGATCATTAAAATTGCCGTCAAGACTTTAGGTTTAGATGAATTAGCACCTTTTGATCCCCACAAGAAAATCATCGAATACCAGCTTGAAGCGGACCATCCCGCGCCGCTGCTCAATATGAATTTGCGAGGTTTTGCGAATGAAACGGCTTCGGAAAGTCCGGCACCCGGTGGAGGATCAATCTCCGCTTATGTAGGCGCTTTAGGGGTATCCTTAGCGACGATGGTAGCCAATTTATCCGCGCACAAGCGGGGTTGGGATGAACGTTGGGAGACCTTCTCTGAATGGGCGGACAAAGGCCAGCAGGTCAAAGATCGTTTGCTGCATTTAGTGGATGAAGACACCGAGGCCTTCAATGGTATCATGCATGCTTTTCGCTTGCCGAAAGGGAACGACGAGGAGAAAGCGGCGCGGGCGGAAGCCATTCAGGCGGCGACGCGCCATGCGATCGAAGTACCCTTTCGAGTGATGGAAGCGACGATGGATGCTTTTGAGACCATTCGTTCGATGGCTGAAATCGGTAACCCTAACTCGGTAACGGATGCTGGCGTTGGTGCGCTTTGTGCCCGCGCAGCGGTACAGGGGGCATTTTTGAACGTTAGAATCAATTGCGGTGACCTCAAAGATCGCGGTTTTGTTGATGACATTCTTCAGCGTGGCCAACAGATGGTGGATCAGGCGGATACATGGGAAAAGGAGATCATGGCCATCGTAAACGAGAAGATGGATAATTGATCGCTTCCTCGGGAGACTTGATTTTTAAGTTCACCTTAACGTAACTATACTGACGCTGGTACAAAAATTGGAGTGAAGTCTTACAGCTAACTTGAGAAAAATGAGTAAGACTACACTATCCTTATTCCTAGCGTGGCTAGGTATCCCTTTGATGCTGTGGGCGCAGCACGATTTCACCTACATTTCTGACCGCAAATTCATTGCTCCGAATGATTTGATTGGCTACGATTTCCGGCCGCAGGCGATGGAAATTCAGGGAGAGGTAGAGCGTGAACTCAAGCCCGGGGAATATTCCTTCGGTATTTCTTCGAGTAACCTGTACGTTGACGGCGAAGGCATCAAAGGCGTATATAGTGTCAACAATATCAATCCTACGGAATACGGCTATAAATTGACGCTGATGAACGCGCGGGATCCCCGGATACAAGGACACCTCAAGTTGATGCTCAACAAGCATGCGAATGTAGAAGCCATGGTTTTCAAGCGGTCAAACAAAGATCCCGAGATGATCTTTTACCAGGCTTTTATGAAGGATAAACTGTACAAAAAAGAGAAAAAGTTTTTTACGGATCGCAACGAATTCTTTTTGACCGAAAACGACACGATCTGGGGACAAAAGATATTTCCTTTTCTACGTATTCATTTAGATCAAGGTGGCGTACAGCAACGACTGGTGATGTCAGATAGTACTTCTATTGAGTTTATTGAAAAAATTACGATAATCGAAAAGAAGAAAAAGAAACGTCGTAAAAAGAAAAAGAAAAAAGAAGAAGAGGTCGAAGATGTTGAAACGCGTGAATTGGCGGACGAAAATATCACAGAAGCTGATCCCGGCGCTTATCCTCCCGTGGAAGTCTCAGAAGATATGGAGACCGCACTAGACAGCACCGCGGTGCAACAGGAAAAGGTCAAAGTAAAAATCGTTAAAGAATACTTTGCTAAAGTCCGTAGCATTATCACCTACGAAGATGGCACCAACCAAGATGAAACTTTTGAAATTCCCCTGAAAGGAAAACTCGGTTTGTACGAAATCCAGACAGGTGGTGACCCGAGTGTTGCACCATTTGAATTGGAGCTGGAACCAGCCAAACGCAAAGGCGATCCGGTCGTTCTTTATTTAAATAAAGATTATAGCGTACGCGGCCTGCTTATTCGAGATAAAATTTACCTCTTGCGGGGGATGTAGCTTAAAAGCTAAATCCTACTGATGTTTGAATGGTGAAATTAGTATCCTTATCCTCTCGGGAAACGTATTCGAAGTCTTCTACTTCGGTACGTGAGATATCGTAGAAATCATTCGTAACATCCAAAAGACCAAAGTTAAAGGTAACGCCTACATACAAACCACCATTGAGATAGAAGGCGGCACCAGCGTGTAAGCCCAAGTCCATGATGTTGTAATATTTCCCATCTTTTTCATCGTAATCCAGGTAATAGGCACCAATAGTACGTGGGATTTGAATGGTATTCAAGCCATTAGCGATTTCCACCAACTCGGTATTGGAATCAATAGTAACATCCTGGGCGAGTTTATCGCGAAAATAGCTGTGATCCAATTCAAAGGTGGCTTCTACTTCTGGATTATTTGGAATCGCTCCGGTAAAAGTATACTCGCCAAATCCTGACGAACCAACTAGAAAATTAATATTAGCACCGGCAGAAATCTCCAGCTTTTGATTTGCAAAGCGGAAATAAGCGGTAAATGGCAACTCAATGTAGGAATTGGTAACATCAATGAAAGAAAGGCGATTACCGACGCCTAGAACAGGATCACCGTCCGCCTCGCGAAATATTTGTACACCTTCGCCATCATAACCATATTCAACGCCTCGCTGGGAGAACAGGATCTCACCTTTGATACCAAATTGGTCGGTAAATTTGTAAATCAATCCACCACCGACGTGAAATCCAGAGTTGAAATTGAAATTTTCCAAATCCCCTTGTGCGCCTTGTTCTGAAGGTCCTCTCAGGGTACCAAAGTTGAGTCCTACTCTAAAACCATACGATAATTCCTGACCGAAGACGCTCAACGTCAGACACACAAAAAATAACTGGAGTACAATGCGTTTCATATTCTTAAGTTCTTTCTTTTTGTTATAACAGCTTTTTCAATAAAATGCGATTCTCTTCGATATCCTCTCGCGCTTCAAGTCCAATGATTTGGAAGCCTCGGCGGAGAGCAAATAGCAACATAGCACGATGGCGATTTCTCGTTTTAAACGTTACAGAGGTATATCCCTGCTGCCTGGCCCAGTCTTCTTGCGCTTCAGCGAGTGCTCGTGCCAAGCCATAACGTCGGAAAGTGGGCAATACACCTCCCATCCAACTGTAAAAGTAACCATCTCGCTCGTATCCAACTTTAAAACCCGCAATTTGTTGCGCAATTTCAGCGATCAAAATAAGATGTGGCTGACCGGATAGCCGATTCTCGTATACTTCGGCAGCATGTGGATCGTGGAATTCAGGGATCGCTTGACTCGCGGCTACCGCCTCGGCAATGGAACCTTGTCTAATTTGATATTTCACATTACCTCACTTTTTGGATACTTTCTGGATTGGCTATCTTGCAATGTCTTCATTCACCAATCTTGGCTTATCGCGATGAAATTACAAAAAGTGCTCCGCTACCTCCTGCTGATTCTTACAATTTATTTTGTTGCCGTTGGATTGGTTTATCTTTTTCAAAAAAAGATCATCTTCCAGGGCAAAAGGTTGGCTGCGGATCATACCTTTTCTTTTAATCAACCCTTTCAAGAGCATCACTTCAGGGCTCAAAATGGCGATCAGATACACAGCCTTTACTTTCCGACGGCGGATACGACTAAAGGCGCCGTGCTCTATCTGCACGGCAATGCGGATAATCTGGACCGTTGGGGGAAGCATGCTCATGAATTTACTTCAAGAGGTTATGCCGTGCTCATGATCGATTATCGGAGTTACGGGAAAAGTGCAGGTGTGCCCTCCGAATTGGCCCTTTACGAAGATGCGGAACTGGCCTACGACTGGCTTAGCGCGCGCTTTCCCGTGGAGCAAATGGTCATTTATGGCCGTTCTCTGGGAACTGGTGTCGCCAGCCATCTAGCCACTCAGCGATCAGCACGCTTGTTAGTCCTTGAAACACCTTTCAACCACATCGCTTGTCCAATTCGAGAGAAAGTACCCTGGCTGTGGTTACTCTTTGATTTTCAGCATCGTTTTCTGACTGATAGTCGCTTGGCGAAGGTGGATTACCCGGTTTGGATCTTCCAAGGCACGAAGGATAAAGTCGTGCCTATGGATTGCGCGGAGCAATTGAAACCTTTATTGAAAGATCCAGCACGCTTCGTTGTTCTAGAAAACGGCGGTCACCGAGGATTGGATACTTTTAATTTGTACCAAGAGACCATGGACGTGCTATTCCCATAATGTTTGCGCGGCCATTTTGTGCAGAAGTTGTATTTTTGCGCCATGAGCAAGCGAAATAAACTGGAAAAATTTGCGGAAATTCTCAGCTTCCCAAATGTCTACGAAAACTTCGATGCGAAGGCGCCTCAACTACTTGGACAGAACGGCGTAGAGGTCGACTTGAAAGGGCAGTGGTGTACGCAGCATTTTCAGAACGATCAGCCTTTAGTACTGGAGCTGGCCTGCGGCCGCGGGGAATATTCTCTGGGGCTGGCCGAGCGCTTCCCGGAAAAAAACTTTGTTGGGGTAGATATCAAAGGCGCGCGCATCTGGAAGGGCGCGAGCCAGGCTTTGGAGCGCAGTATGACTAATGTAGCGTTCTTGCGCACGCGCATCGAGCAGATTACCTATTTTTTCGCGCCCGGCGAGGTAAGTGAAATTTGGATCACTTTTCCTGACCCCTTCATTCGCAAAAGTAAAGCGAACCGCCGGCTCACTTCGGCTCATTTTATCAGCCAATACCGCAAAATCCTGCAGCCCAATGGCCTGATCCACCTCAAGACGGATGCCGATAGCCTCTACGAATTTACGCTCGAAACGCTGGCGGCAGATCCTCAGTGCCAACTGCATTATCAGGACGATGATATCTACAGTAAGCCGCTACCTATCCCCGAGCTGGAGATCAAAACCTACTACGAGCGGATGCACCTCGAAGCGGGGAAGACCATTAAGTATGTACGCTTTAGTATTTGAGGAGTTTAATCACTGTTCTTATTGTTGAGCGGAATACTAAGCCCAAGCGCTATATTATGGATACGATACTAGCACTTCCCTGGAAGCGATTCCTGCGATTAATCTCGGAGTAGCCGGTCACAAATCGATAGGTGGTGAAGAGCTTGCCTACGGCGCTTCGATAGCTTAACCCAATCCCCAAGGCTAATCCAAAATCAAAACGGTGTAGCTCCTTGTTAAAATCGGCTCTGATTTTCCGATATTCTGTGTTGAACGTATTATTCAGGACATCAAAGAAGTAAATCTCTTCTCGGCTATTACCATTTAGCGCCCATGCCAGTTGAGGGCCAAGCAACGTATGTAGTTCCAGAGGGCTACCGGGGAGATTGATATTCAACCTCAGGAGTAGTGGCCATTCTAAATACGTTATGTCGATATTGGCGGTGGTGAAGGTCGTCGGGGTGGCATCGACATCAAAACCCTGCAATTGGAGCTGTCTTTGCCCGATTAGTAATTCGGTTTGCCCCTGCAAGTACTTCCCCAAAGGCACCTCAAGGGTTAAACCAAATTGATAGCTGGATTTGTAATGATCGACATCGCTAGTAGAGCGAGTTAGCTGCGCACCCATTCGGATACCAAGATAGGTTTGGGCAAGCACTGGGCTTGTTATCCAATATAGGCTGAGGATGGATAATAAAATTATGTTTTTGATAGTAATGGTATTTTTTTAATCCTTAGGGAGTTGAATGCACATCACATAATAATTATCTGCCGTGTAGAGTCGTCCGCTGGTAGGATCGATCTGTATACCAGCGGAGCTAAAATAATTATCGCTAAGCTCATCATTGGGGGTAGTAAATTCCCAGACTTTGAGGCCAGTGGTAATGTCGTGGGCGAAAATTTTTCCTTGTCCCCAATCAATACCAGTATAATAGACTTTGCCATTATAATGAGTCAAGCCGGTGGGTGACGATCCACCTTCTTCGTTTTTCCAGATGACTTGCCCATTATCTGGGTTAAGTGCATAGAGATTGTCGTTGCTGGGTTTAACAATGATTTTATTTTCGACATAGACTATGTTATCTCGATCGAGAAAGTGCTCACCATTTGTACCGGGTGTTTGCCATTGCCAGATGAGATCGCCGTTAGCGGCATTAATGCAGGATACAGTATGTGCGCCTAAAAAAAAGAGCCGACCTCCTTCGGTCAAAATAGTTGACACGCTAGAGTTGCCGGACGGTGCCACATCATCGATGCGCCAAAGGATAGAATCCGCGGACCAGTTATAGGCGTAGAGATCAATTTTGCCGTCCCCGATAGAAAAATTCCACTGCCGGTTTTGGAAAAGGATGATTTGATCGCGATTAGGATGCCTCCAGAGTTTAGTGGATTCGATGGAAGGAAGGTAACCATTATTAGCCGTTTTAGAGATGATGAGTAAAGTATCCCAAGCTGGTGTCTGCACAGAACTAACAACTAAATGTTCGTTTTCGTAATCATTATTACTTGTGCTTTCTTGATGCGTGTGAAAAATGAATTCATTTTCTACCCAGAGTCTTGGATTTCCGTCTCCTGCAGGACGGACATCCGTCTGCCATAAAGTATTTCCATCTTCATTACTAAGTATAATAACATCTGACCAACCTCCCAGTACGATTTGGTTATCTCCGACACCAAGTGCTGCAATAGAGCTCCCATCCAGAAGACTAGCGGTAGGATCATCCCACCCCCAAACTTTTGTACCCGATTCGATATCCCACGCTTGAACCATATTTTCCGTTCCACGAAACATTCGAACTAAGGAATAATGGCCGTTATGCAGCGTACCATGTCTGGTCAACCCCCAGTTGAGTTCTCCGGGCACGATAGAGGTCTGCCAAAGCACCTGGTATTGATTATCCACCTCGCTACTGTCACAGTCGACGAGGCAGGCTTGGGGCGGCTCAACAATAGGGAGGAAGTCGTCGGAGTGGCAGGCAGAAAAATAAATAACTATTAGGATAGAAATGATTCTCATTATTTAAACATTTGTAGTCTTACCAAAGGAAAATAAGTCGCCAAAGGAGAGTTGTTTCGTTAATTTATTGTTGAATACCTGTTTTAAAGAAAGGACCATATTCTCCTTCAAATAGCAGCAATAACTTCTCTCTCAACTGATCATCATTCCGCATCTGCATGTGCGAAGAGCCGGGCATTTCAACCTCCTGTGCTCCGGGCATCGCAATCGCTGATTCGGCGAGTACGACTCCGTCGGCTGCTTTTTCGGTCCAGCCGATTTGTCCTTGTGCATATAGTGTGCGGCACCATCGGTCGGGAAAATCACTAGTACAATCGGCGACTTCAAAATCCATCGGTATAAAGGGAGTCCAACCACTTTCGCCAGCAGGGTAGGCGCATTCACAACCATCATAGACATTGCCATTGACAGGTTCGAGAGCACCGATGATGACTTTCCAGCGATCGTTTGCATCCCGCCACCAGTTGAAGCCTTTTTCCCAACTGTTGATTAAATTACAATATGATGTATTATTTGTATTGATACTACAAATTAAATTGTCGTAGTCAATGGATAATTCATCTACTCCAAGTTCCTCCATTAAAAACTCTTCCAGCCCAAGGCAGGGGATATAGTAATTGATATCGGGGAAAGTTGAATTATCCAGCATGTAGGTATAAGCTATGGTCTTTGCTTGATAATAAAGCTGATTATTATCAGCACTTTCGACTCCTCGATCATCATTAATAGCACTAAAGTAATCGGCCGTGTTTGGATTGTTTGTAAAATAATAAAACGATCGCCAGATCATTTCATCTGGAACTTCCGTACCATAAAAAGCTACCTTGGGGATCGTTGGGCTGTCATAAGCATTTAGTTGATCGTCGATTTGGGGAGTACCCACAGCATACTCCTCTGACAAAGGGGTATCTAGATCCTCTAGAACGAGTCCTCTAAGTACATCATCGAGCACATTGCAGAAAAAACCGATAGACACATTACTCACGGTTAGTAACTGGTCGGCAATTTCATCTTCGTTGATAAATAGGTCTAGGATTAAAGATTGATTAATTGTTGTTTCTATTTGATTAGCAAGATTGACAGCTACTTCTGAGATGAAGCCTGCGGAAAGTTCCTCGCAAGATTCATTGAGAAACTGTTGTAAATCGTCCTTATTATTTATGATCTGTGCGCCCCCATTTGCACTACCAAAGGTTACCACTCCCCCAAAGCGCCGGTCGCTACTACCGATTTGTTCTTCAGTTTTGTCATAAATATAATCTGCCCACCGACTGATGATGCCCCCCTGACTATGACCGATGATAATATTTTTGATGTGGTCCTCAGGTTCTTGAACTGCGGACTGTACTTCTAAATAATCTTCAATTAACTTAGCTGCGGTAGGTTCAATGGAAGAAGTAAAACTGGATAAATTAGGTAAATGAGAGTCTGCTTGACGAGGAGGGAAGACCATTCCAGTAGGCAAAGTTACAAAATTCGAGGTGGCCGCCGCCGCACGTTGCCAAGCACCATCATTGCCACCTAAACCATGCACCCACCAAATTTTCCGGTACCCATCTGTGGCGGTTACAGCACTGCTAGGGATAACGGTTGCTGGATTTATTGATGGAGTAGGTACTTCGGTATTAGTAGGGTTAATGAATACAGTTGTTTTTCCTTCACAGCTATTAGTTTGAGCGTGGCTATTTGATAAGCTGGTTCCGAACAAAAAACAAAGTAGAAGAATGTATATTGAAAATTTCATTTTTATTGTTTTACGAATTTAAAAGTTTGAGTGTCGAGGCTAGTCTTTAATTGGAAGATGTAGGTGCCTGAGATTAGTGATTGTAACGGAATTTGATAAAAGCTTACTTCGGGACTAAGCGTCCGTTGCCATAATAGGCGACCTCGAAGGTCGAGCAGTTCTATTTGTTTGGGAATATCCGTAGTGGGCATCTCGACATTCAACCAATTATGAACCGGATTGGGATAAATTCGGACAGCATCAATCTGGTGATCATTATTTTCAGTTAATAACTCACCAAAATTTTGTTGAACAGAGTAGTTGGTAAATACTTCTGTCTTGCGCTTTTCGTAGCAAAGACTATCTGCAGTCATTTCGAAAAAACGTGTTTCTTGTAAGGAGGGAACCCAATAACCTTGGCTATTTGTACGAAAATAGCGGTTAAGCTCAATCGAGGGTTGACCATTTCGAAGTTGCGTTATAGATACTTTACTTGTTTGTGAATCAATTATTATTTCGCGTTCTTCATTGGTAATAAAAGCCTTTCCATCCGACTGAATGATTACAGTATAGCCCTGATTTTGCCAATCAACAATTTCTGTAGGATCAGGTATTAAAACTGGCTGGCTAATTCCAAAAGTTGTAATATCTCGGAAAATTTTTTTGGTTGCAGCAGCAATAAGGTAGCTGGTGTCGTGTGGAATGGATCGAATGAGTGTGTTTTGTTCGTCATATTGATAAACAGCGCGGCGATCAATTAATGTCCTTGTCGGTTGTGTCATCCAATTGGCCATTGATTTATCTGGCTCAAGACGTTGAATTTGTGTAATCAAATCATCATTCTGATCAATGTACTGTTCAACCTCTTCTGTATGGCGGCTTTGTTTAAAACGTGCAAGATCAATGGCTTTGTAAGCTTGTACATCTGCACCTTCGGGGAAAACGAATTGTGTAGTTTGTGTCTTATCATAGCTAACCTTGACTTGCCAATTAGCGGGAATGACCTGCGAGAGTAGCACAAGATTTATACAAAGTAAAAAGCTGGTTAATGTCAGTATTTTTTTCATGAGTTTATGGCACTCGTTTAATTGTTGTAAGGAATAACTTGAGCATGACGCAAGCCAATAGGAATGCCGCTCATTAAGTTGGTTAATGAATTTAGGTTAGAATTAAACTTTGAAATGCTTGATTATAGGGATGACGTATAAAACTGATCAGGTTTTTGAGTCACGACTGGCAAATCGAAGCATTCGATTAATCCATGCATTGTAAGAACTACAGATAGTTTTAATGAGTAGACGTATCGTCTGTAAACATTATCGGAGGCCTCTTTTATAACGTTTTGCTTGTTGTACTTAAAGCAGATCGTAGAAAAGGCCAGAAATATTTCCAGAAAATGCTTAATCTCTGGAATATTTGAAGTGGAGCAACAAGAAAGGAGAGTTGGAGAAAAATATATAACTATCCTTGACTAAGTATGTGTTGTAAATATATTACTATGAATTTCAAATGTCAAAATTTTCTTCATCCTTTTTTTCTAAAAATTCCTTAGAGTAGGTCTTTTTTTGTTAAAATAAATCTAATTCCTGCGTACTTATTAGTAGGAAATTGATTTTAATTAGGCTATTAAGTATTTATAAACACAGATAAACGTGCTAGTGTTGTTTTTGGAAAAGCTTTCAGAATTTGAAGCCCCTCAGCATAAGAGATCATTCTATTAAAAAAACCTTGACTCAACAGAATCAAGGCTTTTTTAATTTTTTATAAAGGAAGGAAAACTATTTCTTCACTAATCGCCAATCATCAATATACACTTCGCCCTTACCCTCTAGAGTGACATACAATTGCTTGATGCGGGTATAATCCACACCGTCGGGGATGCTGGACAGCGGGATAGTGACAGTCTCCCAACTATTCTGGTATTGACCACCAGTGACAAAATCACTCTTCAATCCTACGAAGACCTTCGCACGATCGTAATCCTCAAAACCAACGTTGATCGGAAGGCTCCCGCTTGGTGTACTCATTGACTTGAGCTTAAACTGGAAAGCAGCCGTTTGGCGAATCGAAGTGAGATCCACCGGACGCCATTTATTCCAAGTAGCACCGAAGGCGGTGAGGTTACAATCTTCGGAGCGAGCATCCCATTTGACATAAAGCGATTGCTGGCCTTGCGCGCGATCTTGCGTGCTCAGCTCGATCTGTTGACAAGCATCCGAAATGAGCCCCCAGCCGTTGTCGTTAATGAATCCATCGTCCAAAATTTGGATTGGCAGAGCCAGAGGGTTAGGTAATACTTCTTCTTCCATCCAAGGCACCTGAACCGGTGGTTCGTAGAAGACGAGACTAATATCATCGATATAGAAGCTACCGCTCTGTTGCAATTCGATTTGTAGCTGCTTGATATTACTCGGGTTGAGATTTTCCGTTTCGATATCAAATGAATTAAGCGGAATGACTACTTTTTGCCATTCTTCGTCAATCGTGGTGCGTTCGAAATACTTATTACCAGTATAGGCGAATCCCATCCCGCCGCTATAATCTTCAAGGGTCAATACCATCGGTAAACCAAATGATTTACCTTCTTGCGTACGCACATGCATTTGGATCGCTACGTAATCCATGATTTCTGACAAATCCTTACCGGCGTAGCCATCCCAACCGATACCGATTCCCGCAAATTTGCAGCCTTCTGCGTTGCGGTCCCAGTTCAATTTTAGGGAGTGGGAGCCACTATAAACAACGGTCTCGGTGACACTGGCTTCTTGGCATAGATTCTTTTCTAATCCCCATACATCGGAGACATCGTCATTGTAAATGACCGGCTCAACGATTAAGGCAATATCTGTTGGCTTTGGGATGACCGGAGTGGCCTCCACACCATCGTAGAGAGTTGCGGGTTTGAACTGCACACAGCTGCTCAGTACTAAAAGCACCACTAATCCCAGCCAGCTGCTCTTATTGTTCGATTGTTGTTGTTTGCCACGCATGTTATTTTGTTTTCCTGGATCAAACAATTGATTGATACACATTATCTGCTCTTACAATTCTAGGGGCCCACCTGCAGTGAAGGTGACGAAATCGAAACAGTAATCAACGGGCACAGGTGGATCGGGCTGACTGTTCATATCGGAGATCAACAGGAATCGAACCGCGACGATTTTTTCCAATTGCTCCTGTGTAATGCCCACTTCGCTCAGTGGATGGTTGATGTGGCGCCAGCCTTCCCAGGTTAGTGGGAAATCGCCTGGGACTTGGAAATTGGCATCGATCCCATCATCGTATACGCCATTATCATTGGAATCAAAAGAGAATTGGATCACTGCAATGGTGTGAGGGCTACCGTCAGAGTACATGAAGCAATTGAAGTACAACTCTTCCGGTACGGTGGTAGGGAAGGGCATATACGTTTCACCGGTAATGGATGCATTTATTCGCATCAAACCGACGAAGAAGTTAGGAACTGAATTGTCAGTGCCTCGCAAAAGGTAATAGGTGTCACCCTGGGCAGCCGGAATGTCATCTCGACGGCCGGACTCCGGGCTGAGCTCGAATTCAAAGTTACCGAAGAAAATATCTGCTCCGGGATCCGTTTCGAAATCGGTCACCAAACCGCCTTCGTAAATCTTAGCGGAAATCACTTCCACTTCTCCTGCATCCATGAAATCAGGTTCTTCGGGAACAAGCAATTCTACCATACAATTTTCGGCTTTGAAAACGGGCAAGTCCGTTGTTCCGCCGGTCCAAGTCGCATTTCCGGCGTTTATGGAGCGGTCAAAACCTTCAATGCGCTTCACTGCACCGCTTTCCATACCCGTGATTTGGATTATCCAATTCACATTTTTGTTAAATTCTGCGGTAAAAAAGACGGTTTCACCCGCAGCAAAATCAACGGTGGGTTGACTAATGCCCAGTCCTTGTACAACGGTGAATTCTCCGAATCGATCCACAAGGAATGGACCATCAAATTCATCAGTTTCGTGATCACAGGCCGAGATCAACGCGCAGATCAGGAGGACAGGGAGGAGATGATAAAGTTTGAAATTATTCATAATGCTATAGCCTATGGCTCGCTTTTTTAGATCTTTTAAATTAAGAATACTCAAGCTGATTGCAATTCGTATTTAAATAACTTAGAAATTCATATTGTATATTATGAAAAACTGGTTGAAATCATAGTCGTCTGAACGCTCAGTACCTAATTCACCACTGAAAGTCTGGTATTGCAAAGTCAGGTAAATGCCTTCTCTAAACTCATATTTGAAACCAGCTCCAATGAGCGTTTCCGTATCATCGGCGACAAATAAGGCTGGAAAGTCCTGAACATCGTTGAAGCCACTAAGCTGTGGGACGTATTCAGTACCTTCGGACGTCAGTTGCTTCGCACCGAGTAAGAGCTCAAACTTCGAGAATACTTCCACTTCCAACCCAAGATCGATCAGGTTTGAAGTCAAGTCAACCTGTTCTACATCAACACCACCTCGAGTGGTTTGTTCGTACTGGTAGCCCACGGTCAGACGGAGTTTATTCTTCCAATTCGCGAACTTGTGGATATTCAGATTGGCAGCCGCACGTACTAAGGTGAAGCTTTTGAGTTCGAAAGTACCTTGGCCACGGATTTCTTCGAGCAAAGCACCATTGAGGCTCGCTTCAATCGGACCTTCTGTCTCACCGTACATGGCCCCGAAACGGAAACCGCGTCGATTTGGTGTAGCCTGACCGTAAGGCAGAGTGTTGCTGTAACGTGGATCATAAGCCATCAACTGATCCGAAAGTCGGAACGTGTATAAGGCGCGATCTCGTGATAAGTCAAAGAGTGTGGGCGTACGGACGGCATCGTCCAGGCCAAGTCGGTTATAGTAAGTTTTATCGGCTACATAATCGATACGTTTGCTTTGTGCTCCGATACTGAAGAAATCAGGCCCATTGTCGATAAAGCCCGCCGATAAACGCAACTTTTGTGGCTTGAAGGTTACTTCCGCTCCAATATCGAGGAAAGAATCATCTTCTTCGAAGATGGAAACTGAGTCCGCTTTTAATTCCAGATTGGATTGACCAACTTCCCCTTTCAGATGTACCGCCAAATCTTTGTTGTCCATGATCGTTACATCGAAGTCGAAAGTGTAGATCGTATTGCGAATACCTGTGGTTGCTTCACCGGATTTCAAGTCGTCGAAAGTGTGGACAATATTGAGACCAAAATCTGCTTTAAGACCCAGCGAATCGACGAGCACCGGCGTTGAAAACTTAGCGTGTCCACCGGATACAAAACGTGTTGGTGTTGTAAAGAAGTCTGTCCCCCGAATACGTGCAATGAAAGCAGACACTTCCATATCTTCCAGCCCCTGTGTGAAATCCAAACCGAAGTCTAGCTTACCACCTTGAAGGCGTCGCGTATTGTCATCGGTGTAGAATTGTTCGTAGTGGAACACTTCTCTTTGGGGAGCAAATATGGCGGCTTCGTTGATGCTGCCTTCTTCTTCGGGGCTAAAGAGAGTATAAGGCGTCATTGCCACATCCATATCACCCACGCGATATTTGACCGCATTGAGGATGATGCCGCGCGCCCAAAGTTCCCGTACTTCTACCGACATCCCGGCACCGAAGAATCCACCAAATTCATTTCGAAGACGCAGGATACCCTGCACTTCCGCGTTCTTGTTCGGTGTAGCATTTACTACAAGATCCAATAAGAATTCACCATCTGTGAGACTTTCGGCGGCAGTCGTATCGCTGTCGAGAATATTACCGTCGATAGCCGTTTGTGCAAGAATGGTACGTCCTAAGCCATTGAAGCGAAGCGTTGGGCCTTCTTTTTCCTTTTCGGTAGCCTTGGCGGAACCATCTTGAGCGTTGAGCAAAGCTGTCGTACTGATTAGAATACAGCTTATCAAGGTCAGTTTAAGTAAATTATATTTCATGTGTATGATGATTATTCAATACTTGTCTAAAAAGATTGGTTAAAAGCGATTAAAAGAAGGTTTTTAGCTCGATCGTTACTTCGCGGCCTTTGTATTTGTCGAGGCCGAAGCTGCGATCTTCAAAACGAATCCAGCGATGACGGAAGTAAAAACCTGTGGTCTCAGAAATCGTCCAGTCGAAGCCTAGACCGATACCTGTACCAATTTGGTCTCTTGGCAGTTGGGTTTCTGCATCCCATTCGGTGAAGGTGCCACCTCTGGCATTCTCAATACCGAAATAAGTGGTCAACAAGAATTTTGGAAACACTTCGTAGTAAAGATCAAACTCGTGGTACTGCACAAACAAATAGCTGTCGTCATTATATACTGGAACTGGATCGGCTTTCGCGGAAGCAGAGCCAAAAGAACCCAGATAGAAGAAATACCAAGGTCGATCGAGCAGTGTACCTTTTACTTTCGCTTGTAGGTCCACGGCGCTGAAATATTTTTTGTTGATAGCCTGTGCCGTACGAGGATCGATATCGGTGGTTTGCACGATTTCGGATACTCCACGGAAGAAAGAAATCTGGCGATTGTAAGGGCCAAAAACGGTTGGGCCTGTGGCATTAGCCGGGAATGGATTATAAATTCTGGATAAAGCCAATCCATTGATCCGGTGGACATAAGACAATTGCGCGGATGCCGCTTCAAGCTCTTGGGAGAGGCCCCAACCGAGGTTGAATTTTGCGGGGCCGACTTCGATGCCCGTATTGATATTGATACCTCTACGGTTGTGTACCAACTGATTCACGAGGGTCAGTTGGCCTCCTGCACCGTTGGCACCGAGGGGTAGTCCCTGATCTTCGACAATCTTTGGGTTGGAATTGGTGGCAATTTCCCCGTTAGGATTGAAAAAGTTTTGACTGATTTGATAGATTTGAACATCTAAAGGCACATAAGTCAACGACTTTGGAATGTATGCTCTCAGCATGAGTGCTTCACCCCAGGCCTGCTCGTAGTTTGGACTTTCGTAGCTTCCTGCTCCCAACTCACCAGTTACCTTGATGTCTCCTAGTTTCAAATCCAGGCCGAGTGTGTGTACCTGAAAGGTGCGTTGATCACGTCCTAGGCTATCCAGCGCCGTTTGATTATAAATGACGTTATAAGAGAAGTTATATTTTTTGCCGCCAAAGCTTTTGGCAAGCTTACCACCAGCTATAATATTGGGTAGTACACGGGTCTCACCATTGAATCCCAGATAGGTGGGAACACTTCCTGCATCCAGAGTAGTCGGGATGGAAGCCGCCGGATTGTCAATGGCACCGGGTAGGCCCCCATTGATCTGGGTTTTACCCCAGAAAACATCAAATGCAAACCCACCGGGCAGTTTATTACCGTTGAGAATGAATCCTTGAAAAGGCTGGTTATTCCAGCGCAAGTCACCGGGGCTGGTGGCACCTGTTTCGTAGTAGTTATCATACTTGTCAGTATGTGAGACCCCTTCCCAAGGCGTACGATCGAAGATACTGAAGCGATCCAGTACCTGGAAGATACCGATCGTGAACGGACTCAGGTTGTACCAGTGGATACCTCCTGCTCGTACACCAAAGTTGCCGTGCTTAGTACGGAAATTACCGTAGAAGTTAAGCCCGAGGTTCATAGTGAACACATTATCTTCGGGTGTACCAAGATAAGGAGTGAACATGAACAACTCCGTACCAAAGCTTGTGCGGCCATTGGGCCGCCCGATAACCGTCATGGACAACATGGGTTCTCGATACCCGTCACCGATACCGTAGGCGCGCTCGAATGGCCTTAAGCTGGGGTATGGCTCTGTCATGTTTCGCCCGTAAGCAAACAGTCGGTAATAACCGAAGACCGTTAACTTTTGATCGCGCTTACGTAGTTTGCGGTTAACAAAGCTGGAATCGTATTGGATACCATATACTACCTCATCTGTGGTTGTAGAGGCTTCGGAGGGGCTCGTCGTCAGCGAATCACTTTCGGCTACGACGGCGTTTTCGACTACATCATTCGGTCCGGCGTCGAATTGGTCCTGCCCAAATGCCGCACTGCATCCCAAACCACATATTAATAAGCATAAGTACTGGGTTACAATTTTGCGTCGCAGTATCCTGACCGGTCGCCTGTGTTGAAATCGAATTATTATACTGTAAAACTCAACCATAAACGTATATCGTTTTGTTTTTGACAAATTTATATTATAATCTCCCGGTCAAAGAGAAATAAGCCTACATCACCCTTACATCTTTTTTTATTTGCATACATCATTGATACATCATTGCTGTATTTAGCTGGGGGATTAACGTGGTATTGCGTAATTTTTCGGTACAATTCCTTTTGTACTTCAATCTACGCCCGAGTGGCTAATAAGAGATTGAAATTTAAACCTTCTTTGATAAAACTTGTGATTAATCAGGGAGAGGGCATAAAGATGATTTAGAACACCTTAAATCTTTCTCACTGAAGTATTCGAAATACAAAATTCGTCAAAGAACCTAAACTAATATATCATGTTGAAGAGAGTCATTTTTCTAATACTACCATTGTTGTTCTCAGGCATTATGCTGCATGGACAAATGGAAAAACCTGCTGGCCCCATTAAAGTTGAAATGAAGCGAGGTGCCAACGGCTGGCAAATCTATCGTGGTGGAGAACCATACTATATTAAAGGTGTAGGTGGCCAGACAGAATTGGATCGAGCGGTAGCCTACGGTGCCAACTCAGTACGAACCTGGGGGGTAGGTGAGGCCATTGCTATTCTGGATGAAGCACACGAAAAAGGATTAACCGTTTTATTTGGCTTATGGGTAGGTTGTGAGCGGCAGGGCTTTGATTATGACGATACCAAGGCCGTTAAAGCTCAACTCGAACGTTTTACCGAAGTCGTCAAAGAATATAAAGATCATCCCGCTATTTTGATGTGGGGGATTGGTAATGAAACAGATTTATTTTACTCTGACTTCAAGGTTTGGAATGCGATTAATGATATCGCCAAGATGGTGCACGAAGTGGACCCCAACCATCCAACGATGACGGTAACGGCCGGATTGGACGTAGCCGAAGTCCAATTGATCAAAGAGCGAGCACCCCACATTGATGTTTATGGGATTAATACCTACGGAGGTTTGATCGGGATTGACAAGGAAATGCGCAGCTACGGCTGGGATCGCCCTTATGTAATTACCGAGTGGGGCCCGGATGGCCACTGGGAGGTAACAAAAACCGACTGGGGAGTACCCATCGAACAAACGAGTACGGAGAAAGCTCGCTTCTATAAAAAACGCTACGAAAAAGGGATTCTCGCGGATAAGGAGATGTGTGTGGGATCTTATGTTTTCCTCTGGGGGCAAAAGCAGGAAACAACACCAACTTGGTACGGCCTGTTCCTCGAAGACGGCTCTGAAACTGAAGTTATGGATATTCTAGAGTATAGCTGGAGTGGTAAAATGCCGGAGAACCGCTCCCCGAGTATTGCTTCATTAACGATGAATAATAAGACGGCATTTGAGAATGTGTACGTTAAGCCGGGTAAAACTTATACAGTACTAGCCGATGTGGAGGATCCAGATGGTGATCCGCTAGAGTATCGATGGGAGATGTTGCCAGAAAGTACAGACATCAAATCGGGGGGGGATGCAGAATCTCGACCGGAGGCGATGAAGATCAATATTGGGAAAGGCAGTGAGGGGGGGACCCTGAACTTTCGTGCGCCTAAAAAAGAAGGTGCGTACCGTATGTTCGTCTATGCTTACGATGGAAATGGTAATGCCGCCGTGGCGAACATTCCGTTTTACGTCAAAAAATAGTATCCTTTGTTTTAAACTCGAGTGATAAGCCAATCAATGTTCAAATTGGTTGTTGGCCTCGTGCCAGAGAACAGTTTAGTTTCGCAAACGATTTATTCAGTTTTAGACATTTCGAAACAAGTTCTGCAATGTTTACAATTTAGGTGAGGTGATGGCCTCACCTTTTTTTATTGGAGTAAGATTAACCATTAAATATCGAGAACAAAGGCCACCAGATTAGTCTCCGAGTCGAGACTGAGCTTTTTACGGAGGCGGTAGCGGCTGATTTCTACTCCTCGTATCGAAATGTTGAGTAGTGGTGCGATTTCTTTGGTGGCAAGATTCATCCGTAAGTACGCGCAGAGCTTTTGATCTTTTGGTGTGAGATCAGGAAACTGCTTGCGCAGTCGCTTAAAGAAATCTTCGTGCACTTGATCAAAGTGGAATTCAAACTGATCCCAGCTATTGTCCAGGCGGATGTCGGCTTCGATGGCCCGCGAGATTTGCTGAATTTTCTTCTTGTTATCCTGTGAAGCTTCGGATATGAGGTTATTAAGATCATTCTTGATCTTCGTAAGGATTTCGCTCTTTTGAACCAAGTGCATTGTGGCTGAGGCCAATTGGCTATTTTTATGACTGATATCCGCCCGCAACTTTTCGTTGCGTAACTTAATGATTTCTCCTTCTGATTTTTCAACCTCTTTTTTGAAAGCCGCTTCCTTTTCTTCCAGCTTTTTCGTTTGCTCGCGCTTAAAGGCTTCTGTTTTCTTTCCTTCTCGGCGGGAAATATATTTCACTAAGCCGGTCAGAACGACGACGGCGAGAAGGAAGTAGGCAATTTTAGCATACAGAGAGGCGTACCAGGGCGGGTAAATTTTAAAAGAGAAATGCGCTTCCGTGCTGATCTGCCCGTAGGCATTACGCGCTTGTACCCGGAATTTATAGTCTCCGGCGGGTAGATTGGTGTATTCTTTTTCTGTTTTAAAAGCCCATTTTGACCATTGATCTTCGAAGCCTTCGAGGCGATAGCGATAGTTAATATGACTGATTTTTTCAAAATAAGGAGCCGAATAGGCAAAACGAAAATCATTCATTCTAAAATCGAAAGCTTGCGGCTCCTGTATAGAATCTGCGCGTTCAAAACCATAATACAGAATGGAATCACCAGCCGTAATCGAAGTGATTTTTCGGATGAGCATTTGAAATGGGAAATCGGTATTCTTGTTATGCAGAGAATTGTAATGGATGAATCCCTTTTCAGTACCGATGAAGATGTTCTGTTCATCGTACGCATAGATGTGCTCAAAGCCGTCTACTAAATCTTCTTGAATTTGATTAAAATAGGCGAGTTCCAGCTTATTAAAAACCCCTTGTTCTTGCACTTTTAATACTCCAAAATCGGAATCTACGGCGAACCAAATATTGCCCAATTCATCTTCTTGCAAGCGATGAATATTACGGCCTTTACCAAAAATTTCGGTGAATTCTTCGTGTTCGACAAAGCGATCGGTCGCTTTATCGTGGCGATAAATGCCCTGAGGGGTCGTGAATACCAACTCTTTACGGATCTTGGCCACATATAAGAAAATTTCGGTAGGGAGGCCATTCGAAACATTGTAAGTCGTCATCTTAGAGATGGATCTCAAATCGTCCGAAAGTTCAACCTTGAAGAGGCCCTTGTAGGCGTGTGAAATCCAAATATGCCCATCTGCATCTTCTTCGAAAATGCGGGCAGATTCGTTAAAGCCATCCAACTGCGTAACGAGCTGCCAATCGGCTGCCTTGTCGGGCCGATCAGCATTGCGATTGCGATAAAGTGCTAATCCGGCGTAAGTACCTTCGATAGCGTAGCCCGGATGTGCCTCCAGTGCCATAAATTTCCAGGCCCCTTGAATCGGGGATAGGGGGGCAACTTCTGCATCGTCCAAATAAAATGCACCTTGATGCTGCCCAACGATTACCCGATCCTGTAGTCTATTGATACTCCAAACCTGACCGCTGGTATTTTCAACCAGCTTAAATTTTTCGACTTCCAAAGGACCTCGTTGATTGTCCCAAGGGGTATAAAACAAGCCTTGATTGGTGCCGAGGTAGAGGTTGTTTTGGTGAATAATGGAGGCGTAGCCTGTTCCCTCGATGCCGTCTACCGAGCGAATAATTGAGAAAGAGGAATTGATTTCTGCGTAGTCGATGCCATTATCGAGCCCCAGCCAGAGATTTTGCTGTCGATCCTGATAGATGCATAGAATGGTGTTGTTTTGCAGGCCTTTATCTTTATTCAGATGAAGCATTGGCAGCCCCTTGGAATCGATAATGAGCAAGCCGTTAAGGACAGAACCAATAGCGTAGCGACCGTCTCGCAGTCTGATGCCACAATAGGCCTGATTGGTCTTCAAAAAATCGGAAGCATCGGTCTCCCAGGGCCGAATACTATTGCGATTCATGAGGAATAATCCCTCGGTAAGGGTAATGATGAGCGTTTCCTGATTGGTGTAGGGCAGCATCGCCACAATGCGTGAATTGCTAAAACGTTCGCCATCTGGTAGCGGGATGAGTTGGCTACTTTTTAAAGAAAAGAGGCCTCGTTCTTTGTCTTGAACGTAGATTTGATCACCGATCTGAAAAAAGTTCTCAAAGCGACTGTTGTCTGGCGCTATGGCCTCGATCGTATTGTCTCTAAGCTGGAAAATTGTTTTTTCGGAACAGAAGAATACAGCATCCTGCTGTACGAATATTTTCCAAATATCCTCAAAACTTTGTAAGGACTCGGGAATTAAATGAGCGAGGGAGTGGAAAACATTTTGGCCTTTTTCGTCCCGCTCCATGTATCCTATTTCACTTTGTCCGCCTAGGTAAAGCCGCTCACCGTTGGCGGTGAAAGCTACAGAACGGACAATAGTTCCTTTAGGTAAGCCGAAGATCTGCCAGTTAGTACCATCAAATTCTAACAACCCCTTATTATTGGCAAAGTACATCAACCCTTTTTGATCCTGGCGGATGGTCCAGTTTTGGGTACCGGCCTGGTAATCCGAACGAGAAAAATTAGTAACAGTAGGCGAGCCACTCCATTGGTTTTGGGCCAATACCATTCCCGGGGCAAAAAGCAATAGCAAGAACAAAAGTTCAAGTAATTGCAAGTCAGATTTGGGGCGGAATGGTGTCATAGATATGGGTTGTGCCTTTTATCAGAAGATGTAGTTGGTTAAATTTCCGGTACACCCGTAATAGGCTGAAAATAAAAGTTTTATGTTAAGATAACAAAAAAATAATTTCTAAATGATGTAGTGGTGATGTATACCCTTCTACACGCGATGTAAATAAGATGTATAGATAAATTCACATCTCCTTTCAACACCATACTATATTTGTTGTTGTCATTGAGTTTGAATATAAATCGTAAGCACAATGAAAAATTACCAAATATTAGTTCTTTTTTCAGTATTGACCTTCTCTTTGACCACTGGCTGTAAACAAGTAGATGAGCTAAGTGGTTGTGAATTTGACAATTCTCTTGATGGTTATCAGTTAGTTTGGAGCGATGAATTTGATGGTTCCAGCATTGATGAAAACAAATGGTCCTACGATCTGGGAGATGGCTGCCAACTCGGTGAGGAGCTTTGTGGTTGGGGTAATAACGAGCTCCAATACTACACGGAGCGACCTGAAAACGCTGTCGTTTCCGATGGGATTCTGACTATCACCGCACGTAAAGAGGTGCCTTTCTTTATGGGGGAGCATGAATATACTTCCGCTCGAATGGTGACCAAAAACAAAGGTGACTGGAAGTACGGCCGTATTGACGTTCGTGCAAAAATGCCGATTGGACAGGGCATGTGGCCAGCGATTTGGATGCTCCCTACCGATAATGTATATGGTATCTGGCCACGCTCAGGGGAGATCGATATTATGGAATATCTGGGCCATGAACCAGAGCGCATGTTCGGCACCATTCACTATGGTCACGATAGCTGGCGTTTCAATAGTCAGGGGCTTGAATTGGAAGAAGGGACTTTCGCCGATGAATTTCACGTGTTCACTGTAATTTGGACTGAGAACTGTATTCAGTTTAAAATGGACGGTGAAGATGTCGGAGAACCCAATACCCGTTCTACAACCTTACCCACTACTTTCCCCTTCGATCAAGATTTTCACCTTATACTCAACCTTGCAGTTGGCGGTAATTTACCTGGACCACCCGATGCCACAACTATTTTTCCACAGACGTTGGAAATTGATTACGTCCGGGTATACCAAACCAACTAAATCTCAAAAAATAAATCATTCTCATTATGAAAAAACTTTACTTCTCGCTAATTACATTTTGCTTTCTGGGCATGAGCCTGTCGGCTCAGCAGCTTTGGGAAAACTTCGAAGATGTGCGTAAGGGGACTTACGGCTTCATCAACGGTGCCTTTATTCCTTACAACGAAAACCCGGACCAATCTGGAGCAAATACCAGTCAGGTTGCGGCATCTTATACGCGCAATGCTGCGGAGACCTTTGATGTATTGATTTTGGATGCTCAAATGGCAGATTTGACAGATTATTTATCCGACACCAAGCAAATTAGTATTGATGTATGGAGCCCAGCAGCGGGTAAGACCGTACAAATCACGCTGGAAAATAGTACACAAGCTATGCCTGCTAATTTCCCTACGGGACGTCACAGTGTTTACCTCACAACGACGACAGTAGCGATGGGCTGGGAAACCTTGACCTTCAGTTTTGATAATCAACCTGACCCTGGCGTTGCTAATACGGATGTCGATCGTTTGGTGTTGTTATTCGATCCTAACTCCAACAATGGTGATACTTACTACTGGGATAATCTCAATGGCCCAGAATTAGCTAATGACCCTTGTGATGGTGTAACTGCTGATCCTGATGTCTTGAATGATTTTGAGTGTAATCAAAATACCAACTTCACGTTCTCGCACTCTGGTGTAAACTTCAGAAGAGTAGTCAACCCGGATATGGGTGGTAACCCTTCTGATTACGTGGCATCTTATACGCGTAATGCCGGTGAGACTAATGATGTAATCATTGGATTTTTTGATGGCAACCTATCTCTTACGGCGGAGGATCGAATCAAACTGGATGTTTGGGATCCTGGTGCGCCGACCGATGTTATCGTTTCACTCCAAAATGTGGATGATGATGTGATCTTGGAAATGACACAGACGACATCCAATAGTGGTGCTTGGGAAACTTTGATTTTCGATCCTAGTTCAGTAAGTGAAGCTACGGATATTGCAAAGTTTGTCATTCTCTTCGATCCTAATTCTAACACTTCCGATAATTACTTCTTCGACAATTTTGGTCTGACGATGGCTTCATCTGTAGCTAATCTTGCAGAAGTAACATCATTTGAGGTCTTCCCAAATCCAACTCAAGGTCAAACGACTTTCCAGTATGATTTGGTAGACGCGGCACAAGTGAATTTGGCTATTTTCGATATCACTGGTAAGCAAGTGGATCAAGTGCTTAACGCTCGCCAGGTTGCTGGTAATCATACCATCGATTGGGATGCAAGTGGTTTGGCAAATGGCCTGTACTTCTACACCCTGACAGTAGATGGACAAGCTGCTTCGGGTAAAATTACGCTGAATAAGTAAGCTAATCACTGTTTGAAAATACGAGCGCTGTGGAGACTTGAGTCCCTCTGGTTTCCACAGCGCTTTCAAGGGCTCTAGCCCAAACGATACACAAAGAAACTTTTACTTTTTGAGGGGGTCCGATTAGAGACAAGATCTACCACGACGTATCCAACTGCATATTTTATTGACTTTTTTCTGGCTGATTGCCTTCGGGCAACAGAGTAGAATACACTATCTACTAGCGAAAAATACCTGCTACTTGAAACCATCGAATACACTTCCTCAAACGCTTTAATACACCATTTTCAAAACCAACTTAAATCCAGTACTATGAGCAAGGATAATCTGGGCAAGAAAAACTCAATAGTTCTTATCGCGCTTATTGTCGCCCTGGGTGGATTCCTAATGGGATTCGACGCATCGGTCATCTCCGGGGTGAATAAATTCATCGAACTTGAATTCGCCCTAACAAAACTTGAACTGGGTTGGGCTGTCGCTTCCTTGACGCTCACCGCGACTTTGGCGATGATGGTCGCCGGACCAGTTAGTGATCGAATCGGTAGAAAGAAAGTATTGACCTACGCGGCGATTCTGTATACCATCTCGGCTTTGGGTTCAGCAGTAGCACCATCCTTCCTACTGCTGGTTATTGCACGTATGATTGGTGGTATCGGTGTTGGTGCATCTTTGATTATTGCGCCGATGTACATCGCCGAGATTGCTCCTCCTAATCGACGTGGCCAACTCGTATCCTTCAACCAGCTGAATATCGTGATCGGTATTTCTGCGGCCTTCTTTTCCAACTATTTCATCTTACAACTTGGTGAATCAGACGCAGCTTGGGCGCAAAGCTTGAAATTTGCGGAATACAACTGGCGCTGGATGTTGGGACTCGAAGCAGTGCCTGCGATTATCTATTTCTTTGCTTTGTTTATTGTACCACGTAGCCCGCGTTGGTTGGCTATGAAAGGACAGTACGATGAAGCTTTACGCATTATGAAACAAAACTCCTCTGCGGAAGAAGCTGAAAAAGTATTAGCATCTGTTAAAGAGAATTTGGGAGAAGAGAAACCAGAAAAAGTACCATTAAGTGCCCTGTTCAAACCGGCTTTACGCCTAGTGCTCACCATTGGTTTGGTTATCGGGATTTTGCAACAAATCACGGGGATCAACTCCGTATTTTTCTACGCACCGATGATCTTCGAACAATCCGGGATTGGAACGGATGCTTCCTTCGTGCAGGCCATTTTGGTCGGGATCGTCAACTTAGTATTTACATTGGTTGCGATTGCCCTCATTGACCGATTGGGGCGTAAGCCGCTTCTGATCTTTGGGGTGGCGGGGATTATTGTTAGTATGTTTTTATTATCCTATGCCTTCAGCGAAGCTACTTATACGCTGACAGAAGCTTCGGTGCAGACCTTACCGGAAAAGCTAGATAAATCGACATTGACACCGCTCATCGATCAAACCTATACAGATGACGTCAGTTACAAGACTGCCTTACGCGAGACCCTCGGTGAAGATACGGCAAAGAGCTTTGAGTCAGAATTGATTACCGCTGCCGTCAGCATGAATTCCTGGTTGGTCCTCAGCTGTATTTTAGGCTTTGTGGCAGCCTTTGCCATTTCGGTAGGGCCGGTGATGTGGGTACTCTTCTCGGAATTATTTCCACTCTGGATTCGAGGACTGGCGATTTCCTTTGTTGGCCTGGTCAACTCGGCGGTCAGTTTTTTAGTCCAGCTGATATTCCCTTGGGAGTTGGATACCCTAGGTAGTGCCACCACTTTCCTCATTTATGGTGTTTTTGCGGCTCTGGGCTTGATTTTTATCATCATGAAAGTGCCAGAAACCAAAGGAAAGACGCTCGAAGAATTAGAAAAACGCTTGGTCAAATAAGAATCTCATTTAATTATGCATCACTGTTCAATTATCAAAAAATCAGTTTTTACTACTGGTTTCGCAGTCCTGACTTTTTTAGGTACTGCCGTATTTACGAGTTGTGGCGAAACCCCCGATGAGGAGGTCCCCACACAAGTTGCCGAAGAGCAACCCGCCGAAACACCTCCGACGGTGCTCATTCAAGCTGAAGACTTCAGCACCGTTTCGGAAGGCGTTAGTAAAGTCAATCAGGATGATCAATCTTACGCCAACGTTGCTGCTGCACCCGCTTGGTTGACCTTCAATGTAGATGTCCCGGAAGCAGGCCGCTACAAAATTGAGATCAATGCCTCGGCTGAGGGCGAAGTAAGCGCATGGATAGAGGATTACGTTGATAATAAAGATGATCGTACTTACAACATCACTGGAAAAATACCTTTAACGAGTACCACCAATGACTTTACGGTGCAGCACAAAGATGGAAGTCCACTAAATGCCGGACAACATCAGATGAAATTGCACGTCGAAGGCGGTGCAGCCCAGATCGATTGGATCAAGTTGACACTGCTCAAAAAGCATCAGAAAACCCCTCAATTGCTTACCCAAAAAACGGATGGCGAGAATTGGGAAATAGTATGGGCAGATGAATTTGATGAGGATGGCTCTCCCAATATGGATAAGTGGACTTACGACATCGGTGACTGGGGCTGGGGAAACAACGAATTACAATACTACACTGAAAATGCTTCGAAAAATGCACGCCAGGAAAATGGCCACCTCATCATCGAAGCACATAAAAACGACGGCCCGCACGAATGGAGCTCTGCCCGCTTAACGACGCGTGGGAAAACCAGCTTCCTCTACGGCCGCATTGAGATAAAAGCAAAAGTACCCGCTCAGCGCGGTAACTGGGCCGCAGGTTGGACGCTCGGCGATGAATACGTCGATGAGCTGTCTTGGCCTTACTGCGGGGAAATCGATATCCTCGAGACCGTTGGCTACGAAATGGACGATGCTACAGGTGATGGAAAAGCGCACGCTTCTATTCACTGTGGTGCTTACTACTTTAAACTTGGCAACCAACCTACCGCTAATACGCCGGTAAAAAACATGGAGAAAGAATTTCACGTCTACGCAATCGACTGGACGCCGGAAGGAATTACGGCTTCAGTGGATGGAGAAACCTATTTCGAATACAATGATACTTCTACCGAGTTGGCTTGGCCTTACAGCAAACCACAAAACCTCATTCTCAACCTCGCCATGGGCGGTGGCTGGGGCGGTGCCGAAGGTATGGATGAAAATATGACCTCTCAGAAATATGTGATTGACTACGTACGCGTGTACGAGAAAAAATAGATAGTACAGAAACAATTAATCAGTTCATAATAACTCTTAAAATATGAAAGCATTTACATTAATTCTAAGTCTGTTGATTAGTCTGACGGGCTTTGCTCAGGTTGATCTGCCGATCAACTTCGAGGACATGGGAATTGACTATGATTTAACAGATTTTGGTGGTAATAACTCCAGTATCGTAGTCGACCCCACCGATGCCAGCAATATGGTCGGTCAGGCGATCAAGACGGACATTGCTGAATTGTGGGCCGGAACGACCATGGGTGACGCTGGTTTGGCCAACCCTATTGCTTTTGGTGCATCAGCAACGACGATGACCGTACGGGTATGGTCACCAGATGCCGGTATTCCGGTTCGCCTGAAAGTAGAGGATGCTTCCGATGCTGCGATTAGTGTAGAAACGGAAGCGACGACGACGATGGCAATGGCTTGGGAAACGCTAACTTTTGATTTTGCCAACCAAGCTGCGGGTACCGCTGCTATAAATTTTGCGAATACTTACAACAAGATTTCCATCTTCTTCAACTTTGGCACCACTGGTGCCGATGCGGGTGAAAAAACCTACTACTGGGACGATGTGATTTTTGTTGGTGGTGGCGGTGGCATGACGCAAGTAGACTTGCCAGTGACTTTTGAAGACGCCAATACAGATTATAATCTAACGGATTTTGGTGGTAATAACTCCAGCATCGTCGTGGACCCCACCGATGCTAGTAATATGGTCGGTCAGGCGATCAAAACAGATATTGCTGAATTGTGGGCTGGAACGACTATGGGTGATGGCGGTTTGGCTAATGCTATTGCTTTTAGCGCATCAGCAACGACGATGACCGTACGAGTATGGTCACCAGATGCGGGTATTCCGGTTCGTCTGAAAGTGGAGGATGCTTCCGACGCTGCGATTAGTGTAGAAACGGAAGCGACGACGACGATGGCAATGGCTTGGGAGACTTTGAGCTTTGACTTTACCAACCAAGCCGCGGGAACTGCTGCTTTAGACTTAGCGAATACTTACAACAAGATCTCCATCTTCTTCAACTTCGGAACCACTGGTGCCGATGCGGGTGAAAAAACCTACTACTGGGATGATGTGAGCTTTGATGCTGGCGGAGGTGTAACACAAGTGGACCTGCCGGTGACGTTTGAAGATACTAATACAGATTATGATTTGACCGATTTCGGCGGTAATAGCTCTAGCATCGTAGTTGATCCAACGGATGCCAGTAACATGGTCGGTCAAGCGATCAAGACAGACATTGCTGAATTATGGGCGGGAACGACCATGGGTGACGGCGGTTTGGCTAATGCTATTGCTTTTAGTGCTTCGGCAACCACGATGACGGTACGGGTATGGTCACCAGATGCGGGCACGCCCATACGTTTGAAAGTAGAGGATGCGTCCAATGCGGGCATTAGTGTAGAAACGGAAGCGACGACCACAATGGCGATGGCCTGGGAGACCCTAACCTTCGATTTCAACAACCAAGCTGCGGGAACTGCGGCTTTGGACTTAGCGAATACTTACAACAAGATTTCCATTTTCTTCAACTTTGGCACCACTGGTGCTGATGCGGGTGAAAAGACCTACTACTGGGACGATGTGATTTTTGTTGGTGGTGGCGGTGGTATGACGCAAGTAGACCTACCGGTAACCTTTGAAGACGCCAATACAGATTATGATTTGACGGATTTCGGTGGAAATAACTCCAGCATCGTGGTTGACCCCACCGATGCGAGCAATATGGTCGGTCAGGCCATCAAGACAGATATCGCTGAATTGTGGGCCGGAACGACCATGGGCGACGGCGGCTTGGCGAATCCCATTGCTTTTAGCGCTTCGGCAACCACGATGACCGTACGGGTCTGGTCACCGGATGCGGGTACGCCCATACGTTTGAAAGTAGAAGATGCATCCAATGCCGGTATTAGTGTGGAAACGGAAGCGACGACGACGATGGCAATGGCTTGGGAGACCCTAACCTTTGATTTCAACAACCCTGCTGCGGGAACTGCTGCTTTAGATTTAGCGAATACTTATAATAAGATTTCGATCTTCTTCAACTTTGGCACCACTGGTGCTGATGCGGGTGAGAAGACCTACTACTGGGACGATGTCATTTTCGACTCAGGGACTGGTATGACCCCATTGAACTTGCCAATTACTTTCGAAGATGCAAACGTAGATTATAACCTGACTGATTTTGGTGGGAATAACTCCAGCATTGTCGTTGATCCTACTAATGCCAATAACATGGTGGGACAAGCCATCAAGACGGACATTGCCGAATTGTGGGCCGGAACGACTATGGGTGACAGCGGTTTAGCCAATCCAATTGAATTTAGCGCTACTGCGACGACGATTTCCGTACGGGTATGGTCACCAGATGCCGGTACGCCCATACGTTTGAAAGTAGAAGATGCCACTGATGCCGGCATTAGTGTAGAAACGGAGGCGACGACCACGATGGCAATGGCCTGGGAAGTTTTAGTGTTTGATTTTAATAATGAAGCGGCAGGCACTGCTGCCTTGGATTTGGCGAATACCTACGATAAGATTTCGATCTTCTTCAACTTTGGCACCACTGGTGCTGATGCGGGTGAAAAAACCTACTACTGGGATGATGTCACCTTTGTAGGAGAGCCAACCTTGAATCAAGTGGATCTGCCAATTACTTTCGAAGATGCAGATGTTGATTATAGCTTGACTGATTTTGGTGGAAATGCTTCTTCCATTGTAGTTGATCCAACGGATGCAACTAACATGGTCGGTCAGGCAATCAAGACAGACATGGCGGAAACCTTTGCCGGAACCACAATGGGTAATGATGGCTTAGCGAATCCAGTGCCTTTTAATACCACTTCTACTTCCATCACGGTACGTGTGTGGTCACCGGATGCCGGTACGCCGGTGCGTTTGAAAGTAGAAAATGCAATGGACGCCGCGATTAGTGTAGAGACGGAAGCGACCACGATGAATGCGATGGCCTGGGATACCTTGACTTTCGACTTTGCGAATCCAGTTGCTGGTACCCCTGCTTTGAGTCTGGCGAATACCTACGACAAGATTACAATTTTCTTCAACTTCGGTACGTCTGGTGCTGATGCAGGTGAGAAGACCTACTATTGGGATGATGTCACCTTTGTTCCGGGCCCGATGCTCGATCAGGTGGATTTGCCAATTACCTTCGAAGATGCGAATGTAGACTACGGTCTGACCGACTTTGCCGGAAATGCCTCTTCTATCGTCGTTGATCCAACGGATGCAACGAACATGGTCGGACAGGCGATCAAGACGGATATGGCCGAAACTTTTGCCGGAACCACGATGGGGAACTTTGGTTTGGTGAACCCTGTACCATTTACACCAACTTCGACCTCAATTTCGGTACGGGTGTGGTCCCCGGATGCGGGTACACCAGTGCGTTTAAAAGTAGAAGATGCCACCAATGCTGCAATTAGTGTAGAAACGGAAGTGATGACGATGAACGCGATGGCTTGGGATACGCTGACTTTCGATTTTGCAAATCCAGCTTCGGGTACTGCCGCTTTGGATTTGGCGAATACTTACGATAAGATTACGATTTTCTTCAACTTTGGTACCACTGGTGCTGATGCAGGTGAGAAGACTTATTATTGGGATGATGTAATGTTCGTTGAAGGGCCAATGCTCGATCAGGTAGACTTACCGATTACCTTCGAAGATGCGAATACGGATTATAGTTTAACGGACTTTGGTGGAAATGCTTCCTCTATCGTGGTTGACCCCACGGATGCCGGTAATATGGTCGGTCAAGCGATCAAGACGGATATGGCAGAGACCTTTGCCGGAACGACTATGGGTAACTTCGGTCTGGTGAATCCAATTGCATTTTCCGCTACCTCAACGACGATTTCGGTACGAGTCTGGTCGCCAGATGCGGGTACTCCAATTCGTTTGAAAGTAGAAGATACTTCTAATGGCGCCATTAGTGTCGAAACCGAAGAAACGACGACGACAGCGATGGCTTGGGAAACGTTGGAGTTCGACTTCGATAATGAAGTGGCCGGTACGCCCGCTTTAGATTTAGCGAGTACTTATAATAAGATCACGATTTTCTTCAATTTCGGTACCACTGGTGCGGATGCGGGCGAAAAAACTTACTACTGGGATGACGTCATCTTCGTGGAAGGTCCGCCACTCGAACAAATCAACTTGCCGGTGACTTTCGAGGCATCTAACGTTGACTATGACTTGACAGATTTCGGTGGCAATGCTTCATCGATTGTAACTGATCCTACTGATCCGGCAAATACCGTAGCGCAATCCATTAAAACGGATATGGCTGAAACCTTTGCGGGTACTACAATGGGAGGGAACGGCTTTGTAGATGCAGTTCCTTTTACGGATACAGATACTAAAATGACCGTCCGGGTGTGGTCTCCTGATGCTGGCATCACTGTACGTTTGAAAGTAGAAGATGCTACCAATGGGGCAATCAGTGTCGAAACTGATGCGACAACTACCGTAGCGATGGCTTGGGAAACCTTAGAGTTTGACTTCAGCAACGAAGCTGCTGGTACATCTGCTTTAGATCTAGCGAACACCTACGATAAAGCTTCAATTTTCTTCAACTTCGGTACGACTGGTGCAGATGCTGGCGAAAAGACTTACTACTGGGACGATGTAGAGTTTGGACCAAGAGTAACTGTAGTTGATATCGTGGTAAATAGCCCGGATCATGAAACACTAGAGATGGCAGTCATCGCGGCTGAATTGGCTGATGATCTAAGTGGTGCTGGACCATTCACGGTATTTGCACCAACGGACGAAGCTTTTGACGCTGTTGATCCAGACGTCTTGGCTAACTTGCTGGAGAATCCTACTGGTAACTTGGCACAAATTCTCTTGTACCACGTTTTGGGTGATGAGGTGTATGCGGCGGATATGACCGATGGTGAAATGCGAGCCACATTGCAAGGAGAAGACGTTACTATTTCAATTACTGGTGGTGATGTCATGATCAACCAAGCTTTAGTCACCTTAGCTGATTTGGAAGCAGATAATGGTGTGGTGCACGTCATCAATGCTGTTTTATTGCCACCGAATTTCGTAGGTATAGACATCGTTAATGCCGCTGAGCGCAATATCAAAGTGATGCCTAACCCAGCTAGTACGCATTTCTTTGTTGAATTACCGGAAGATTTGCAAGAAGAGGTTCAGTTTGGACTTTACGATCTAAACGGTAGAATCGTTCAGCAAGGTGTCCTTCGCGATAGTATGAATACCATCAATACATCGGCACTATCTCCAGGAACTTATTTCTTGAAGATGGATGCGTCTGAAGGTAGTTTCTATCAAAAAGTGATGATCGCCAAATAGGTTCATACTCATTTATACTATACTACAATAAGGTTTGATTATTTGACGGCTAATTAAAGCCGTACTTGGAACTCCAAAAAATCGAAACCCCCTCTGCTATTCGAGTAGAGGGGGTCTTCGTTTATGATGTAGAAAATAGCCTGTGATAGCTTGTTGTCTAAAATCTAATTTGTAGAAGCGGCCAAGGTAGGGTAATCCGTATAACCGGCTGCACCTGGCATGTAAAAAGTACTATGATCCGGTGCTTGTAATTCTGCGCCACTTTCAAGACGCTCCGCTAAATCGGGATTTGCAATAAATGGCCGGCCAAAAGCGACCAAGTCACCCAATCCACTTTGTAAATCTGCCTCGGCGCGTTCTGCATTGTAGCCTCCACTCAGAATAATCGTTCCGTTGAAATGGTTGCGGATGCTCTGTTTAATCGCTAGCGGGACCTCCGGTGTGCCCATCGTAGAGTGATCTACCAAATGCAGATAGACGACTTTTCCGCTCAGTTCTTGAGCCAAGTAATTGTAAGTTGCATCGAGCTCATCGTGCATCGGAATATTGTTGTACACGCCGTAAGGCGATAAGCGAATGCCGGTGCGCTCGACCCCAATGGCCGCCGTAACACGCTCAACAACTTCAAGTAGGAAGCGGCAACGATTTTCGATACTCCCGCCGTAATTGTCGGTTCGCTGATTCGGGCCGGGGTGTAAAAACTGATCAATGAGATAACCATTGGCACCGTGCAATTCCACACCGTCAAAGCCAGCTGCAATCGCATTTTGTGCGGCGGTAACGTATTCCTGAATCGCTTGTTCGATATCGGTGATTTCCATTGCCCGCGGAGTTGGCATATCGAGCTCACCTTGGCCGTCAACGTACATTTTGCTTTCCACATTCACTGCCGAAGGAGCAAGCACCTCCGCGCCAGCTGGCATATTGGCTGGATGACTGACCCGGCCAGTATGCATGATTTGCAGGAATATTTTGCCTTGATCGGCGTGAACGGCGTCGGTTACTTTGCGCCAGCCAGCGACTTGCTCATTGCTAAAAACTCCAGGGATGCGTGCATACCCCAAACCATTAGCTGAAGGGGCGGTACCTTCGGTGATGATCAGGCCCGCACCGGCGCGTTGGCGATAGTAAGTCGCCATCAAATCATTGGGAATATTGTCGATAGCCCGGCAGCGTGTCATCGGTGCCATGGCAATATGATTGGTTAACTCAAGGTTGCCGAGTCGAGTGGGGGAGAAGAGCTTTTTGGACATAAAAAGAAGTTTGGATTTTAAGAATTCTGTTTGAAAGACTAGATTTTAAAATCTAATACAGTAAGCTAAACGCCGCTCGCGTCGCTCAGGTTTTGCTGAGTGATCTTTCTAGGATAAAATAAGATGGATAGGAATGTTTAAAATGCTAGGGCCACCCCCTGTTCTGCCGTTTCAACTTCCGGGAGAATATCATTATTATCCCAAAGCCCTGAGCTGAGCGTTTGGGCGTACTCAATGGGTAGCATGCCTTCCAGCATGCGCGCGAAGGCTTCGTCGTAATCAAATTCGAAGGCGAGATGCTCGAATTGTAAAGGCCCTTCGCCGGGTTGCAGCAGCATATACCAAACTCTGGTCGTACCATCATTGGCAGGCATACCGATGACGCCGGGATTAAGCCAGTAGTGGTCGTTTTGAACGTCGTGAAAAGGCAAACCACAATGCCCCGCAATGATGATTTGTGAATTCGTATGGTCGAAATTGGGCTGCTTTTGGGACCAAGGGGTAGAACGAAAAACAAATTCTGAGGTATGAAAATAAGAACCGTGGACAACAGTACATTTTCGACCGTAATAGTCAAACTGAATAAACTCTGGTAGCTGATGCATCCAGTCCAGAGACTTAGGACTTACCTGTTTTTGGGCATAAGGATACCATTGACGAGAGAAATAATCACAGCGGGAATCTTCTGCAAAGTCACAGCCACAATCTTCTAAACCATCCCTTAATTGTATCTCTACATTTCCCAAAATCGTGTGAATCCCCCAATCTTTGACGAATTGTACACAGCCTTCAGGATCGGCACAATAGCCAACAATATCGCCGGTACAAATAATCTGATTGGTCGGAATAGCATGTTGCTCTGCAATGGCGTGCAAACTTTCCAATGCTTGTAAATTACTGTACACCCCTCCGAAAAGGAGTAGCGGACCGTCTAACGCCCCCAAAGACTTAATCTTTGCCATTCGACCATATTTTTATTATTCCAAAAATACCAAAACAACACAAACTCCCGATCAGATTGAGAGATAATAGATCGCCATATTTACCTTCAAAAAATATCCAGCTTTGTGGGATACTTCCCAAAGCATACCAACTGCCAAGGATTAAACCAACTCCGACGGATAAGTGAAAAGCCAAGCGATGGACGCGCCAATGCCAGAACACAAAGACCGGGGCCAGACCAATCACCATCGTTCCACTAATCGTAGTCGCGGATAAAATCTCCGGACCAAGAAAAATAGGCACAGTCCCCAGGATGGTAATGACGACCATAGCCCAGCGCCCTGCGCTGAGTGGCTGAAGGCGACCGATGCGCAGATCGAGTACCGTGAGCTTGGCGAATGACGAAAAGGTAGAATCCAGGGTTGAAGCCGCCGAAGTGACCATAATTAAATTCATCATCAGCATCATCCCTACACCGAGCGTAGCGCTCACTTCTACAGCCGCCTGCCCCTTGAGCCCTTGAAAACTGCCATAAATCCCGACGAAACTGAACAGGATGATGCAAATAGCACCAATGACCGCCGCCCACAAGAAGCTACGCAGCGTCGTTCGCGGCGGCGCGATAAACCCCCGATCTGTCATCACCGGATCATGAAAGGGATAGCTAAACGCTTGTACTAAAGCCAGGAAAAGGAGATTCAATCCACCCGCCATACTCCATTCGCCGGAGCTAATAAAACGACTAACATCGTTCTGCTCGCGGGGGATGAGAATGCCCAGAATGATAAAGAGCAACACGCCGAATAGGCTCATTTGAATAACGTCCGTGAGCAGCGAGCTTTGGAGCCCCCCCTTCAAGGAATAGGCCAGTGTTAGCAAGGTGAAGATGACAATGGCAACGAAATACGGGGTGCTGCCTTGCTCCCCGAAGTAGGTGCCGATGACCATAGTGTTCGACCACACTTCATTGAATAATCGGAAAACAATCAGGAAGGAAAATAGCAAAACCGCACTGCGCCCAAAGCGGGTGTACAAAAAATCGTGAATACTCTTGAAACCGCCTTTGGTCCGCATGCGATAGATGACAATGCCAGCTACTATAAAAGACAAATAATAAGCGGCATAAGCCACCCCGCCGACCATCCCAAAACTCAGACCCAGATTCGCTGCATTCGTGATGGATTTCGCGAATATCCAGCTAATGACCAAGCTACTGGTAAGCACCCAAAAATTGGGCTGTCGATCGCCTACCGTTGCTTTGAAAAAGGCTTGGCTGGTACGCGACCAGGGGGCGATGAAAAACAAGAGTAGGCTCGCCACAATGACGAGCCCCCATTGGTAGATATCGATATCGTGGGCTAGTAAATTCAGGGTGCCAGATATTTTATTGTTGTTCCCACCAGCCTTTGGTGCTGTGATTATCACTACCCATGCGGCTTACGGCCTCTTGGTAATTAGCCGCATTTAGGGCTTGCTCCGTTGCCGGATAGATATAACGCACCGGAAATTCATCATTATTTAAGTTCTCCACCGCGATTTGCAAGGCGGGGAAACCTGTACGACGATAATTCAGCCAGCCCTCGTAGCCAACGAGCATTGACGCCAGCCATTTTTGGGTGATGATCTTTTCGATGGTGGTGTCATCCGTCAAGGCAACGGTAGTGCGCTCTAGGTAGTCAGAAGGTAAAGTGGTGCCGAAATAGTCGAAACTAGCTCGAATCCCTTCCTCATAATAATCGGCCGCGGCACCATTGATCCAATCACGTTCTGCGGCCTCCGCCAAAGCAAATTGCAATTCGGCGTAGTGCATGAGCACTGCGTCAACACCATCGGGGACATCGCGAAACATGGGACCAGGCTGAGAAACTTCACTGAAATCATAATTGGATCGGGTGGCCGGGCCAATCCCGTTGGGCATGCCGGTATACTCCGGATTGCCACCTGCGAGGCTGGCTTCAGTCGGTCGAAACCAGGTCATCAAACGTGGATCATCCAAATTATTCAAGACCTCTTCAATCGTAGTGCTCATGCGGACATCACCAAAGTCACCGGAGCGGATATTATGCACAAACCACTGATTTGGGGCGGTGGATAAGTAAGGGACCAGAGCATCATCTGCATTCGAAGTCATGATACGCCCGTCGTCAACTATCGCTTGAATGGCTTCACCCACGTCTTGCCGATTGGAAATACGCAGTAGATAACGAATGCGTAGTGAATTAGCAAAACGAATCCACTGCTCCAAATCACCATCATAGAGCACATCCCCCTGAATAGCTAATCCACTTTGATTCTCTTCCAGGATACGAACTGCTTCTTCCAGAGTACTCAAGATCCCGCCTTCTGCGGTGTAAATCGCTTCCTGAGTATCGTACCTTGGTGTGAAGTTGCCTTGATTCTCACCTTGGATAGCTTCAAAGTAAGGTACGTCCCCCCAGAGATCAGTGAGATTTGCGGCCAGATAACCACGCATCACCAAGGCTACACCTGCGTAGGTGGGTTGATCGCTTTGTCCAAGATCAATGAGTGTCTGAATATCCCGTAAAAGTAAATAGGATTGATCCCAGAGTTCTTGGTTGGATCGTAAGTCCCAGCGATCGACTTCATTGAAGTCTTTTCGAGCCATGAGTTGTCCCAGATAATTGCCGGCATTCCAGGCGTCAACAGCCTGATTATTCATCGTATTCCAAATGATATTGCTGAGCAAAAACTGCGGATTGACCGCGGTAGGAACATTAGGATTGGTATTGATTTCTTCAAAATCCTTCGTACAGCTGTTGAAGCCAATTAAAAGAGTAAAGAAGAAAAGTATTTTGAGTTTCATATGTCTTGTTTTAACTGAAATGTGGTTAATGGTTTTTGTGTTGTTCTTGAAATTACGTGCATAAATGTTAAACACTACTATAATTTCAACTGAATACTCAAACCATAACTACGGCTCGAGGGATAGGACATATCGTCCACACCTTGTACTAAATTTTGACCTTGCATGGCGTTCAATTCTGGATCAAAATGTGGGTTCTCAGTCCATAAAGCCAGATTACGGCCAATAAGCGAGACGCGCACTTCACCTAAGCCGGTGCGCTTGAGCAAGCTCTGTGGCAAGCTATAGCCAATGCGTACTTCGCGTAGCTTCAGATAAGTGGCATCGTATAATGAGTTCGCTTCATTATCACGATCGAAAAATTGATTATAGAAACTTTCGGCGGAGATGGCTGTCGTATTTTCAACCCATCGAGGTTCGTCTGCAGTACCCATATTGACGATACCATCACCGACGACACCTTCTTCACGACCAACGAGTGTATTTTCTAACACGCCGGAAGTACTGGCAATAGCATAGGTACGGGAAACAATGGTACCACCGTAGCGGAAGTCGAATAGAAAGCCAAATGAAAGATTGCGCCAACGAAACTCATTCCCTACACCGAGGATGAAATCGGGATTGTAATTGCCGAGTAATCTGAGGTTAGGATCTTTGACTGGGTTTCCAGCTTGATCATAGACGTGCCGACCGTTGACGGTAAGTAAGCCCGTACCGTACATGTCTCCAATGCGGCCACCTTCTTCGGCGATATAAAAGACGCTGCGATCGGATCGGCCGTATACGCGTGCAAAACCCGTTACGTACTGGTTAATTCCTTCGGGTAGTTTACCAACGCGACTCTCATTTTTAGAAAAATTAGCAAAAATATTCCACTCGAAATCGTTTTTCCGCCAAGGCGTAGCGCCGACCATGATTTCAATACCTTGATTGCGGATACTTCCTCCATTGACCACTCGACTGGTAAAACCACTCGGTGAAGGAACGGGTAGACTGACGATTTGATCCACACTATTATTGTTATAATACGTGATGTCAAAACGAAGGCGATTACGCCATAAACGAATATCAGTACCAACCTCGAACGAGCGGGTGAACTCCGGCAGGAATTCGCTACTTCGCAGCGTACTGGATCCGCTCACCGTAGGATTGGAACCATACGGCTGGCCAAAAACGAAGCTATTGGTATAATTAAACGGATCGGTATCATTACCCACTCCCGCATAGCTCAGGCGGACTTTAGCAAAATCAATCGTTGATCCGAGGTCTACAAATTCAGTCAAAACACCACTAAGTGAAACTGCGTAGTAACCGAAAGAGTTATCATTTGGAGGTAGCGTACTCGACCAATCATTGCGGTAAGATAAATCTAGAAAGAGACCACTCTTATAGCTTAGCTGCCCCAGCGTGTATAAGCTATTAACCCGCTTTCGCTCGTTGTACTGATCGACTTCAAGCGGCACGCGAGAATTATCAAAGTTGTAGATGCCTGGAACAGATAACTCCGTCGCCATGATCATTTTGTAATTTAAACGTTGATCCATACGATTGCCACCAACGGAAACATTGAAGGCCCAATCTTCATTAATAGGCTTGTCGTAACGTAAAAGGAAATCCGTATTGATCTCTCGAAAATCTACTAAGTCCTCACGGTAAGCACCATTGCGGAAGCGCTGTGAGCTAAATGCTCTACGCGACTGACGGGTATCATCATAGGTATCAATGCCAGATCGAAGGGTCAGGCTAAGATTATCAAGGATATCGTAAGTGACGGCTACATTTCCTAGCAAGCGATCTTTGTCGAAACCATTACGGTTTTCAAACATTGCGAAATAGGGATTGTCCATCCAGGTATAGTTGTAGTTGAATTGCTGTAATCCTTCCTGTCCGGCCTGCCAGTAATTTTTCAAAGCATTTACATCGGCCTGACGCCCCATCCATGTGAACAGATAAAGTGGATTTTCACTGCCGTAGCCGGTAGCTGGTCGGTTGTCGCTACTCGAATTGATATAATTGATAAACGCTCGCGCGTGCAACTTTTTGCTCAATTCGTAGCCCCCACTTAACGCGATACTATTGCGCTGCAAGTCGGTACCGGGGATGATCCCTTCATTGTCTAAATTGGTGTAAGAAAATCGGAAATGGCCGAAATCATTAGCGCCACTTAGGGCAATATTGTTGATATACGTCCGCCCCGTTTGAAAAAAGTCTTCGACATTATTGGGGTTAGCTACCCAGGGGGTTGCAGTGATGGCTGCACCGTTACGTGCGATGACATCCCCGGCTCGAACGATATTACCATTTACATCCGTTGATGGGCTATTGAATTGTGGGATCAATTGGCCGTCTAGTTTTGGACCGTAGCTACGAATACCATCATCAAATGTACCGGCACCGTTGCCGTTTTCGTAGGCAAATTGACCACCGCTCCCTTGGCCGTATTCATTTTGAAATTGCGGCATCGTCAGAGCCGATTCAAAGGTTAGGCTGGAATTTACACTCACCCCAATCCCTTTGGTGCCCCTGCCACTTTTGGTACGAATCACCACAACACCATTCGCCCCGCGCGCGCCGTAAAGCGCGGTAGCACCTGCACCTCGAAGAATGGTAACGGATTCTACATCATCGGGATTGATTTCAGCGGCACCATTACCATAGTCGACTTCCTGGAAGCCGGTGGCATCATTCTGAGTCGCATTAGCAAACAAGGAATTACTGATAGGTACACCGTCAACTACAAAAAGGGCTTCATTATTACCTGAAAGTGAAGACTCTCCCCGGATAATGATGCGGGATGAAGACCCCACGCCGGAGGCCCCATTATTGATCTGTACACCAGCTAAACGACCTGAAAGGCTATTTACTAAGTTGTTGGGGCGAACCTCAGAGATCGTTTTACCTTCGACTTCCTGCACGGCGTAACCCAAGGCTTTTTTATCTCGCTCAATACCGAGTGCTGTGACTACGACCTCATCGAGTTGTTGAGCGTCAGCTGTAAGATAGATCGTATTTTCGCGATCGGCACTCAGCTCAATCACCGAACTGAAGTAACCAATATAATCGACTTGTACCTTGGCTACAGCACTACGATAGGTAAATTGAAAGTTACCATTAGCATCGGTAACGGTGCCACTAGCGGCAGTCGCATCGGTAAAACTGATCGTCGCTCCCGGTAAAACATCCTGAGTTTGGGCATCTCGCACGGTCCCTGAGAAGGTGTTTTGAGCGACCAAACCAATAGTAGTTGCGCAGAGCAAGATTAGTAAGAGGGTAAGGTGTTTAAACATAAAACAAAATTGAACTCCATCACTATCGGCCGATTCAATACCACGGCAACGGTATTAACTAAGCCACAATGTTGGAATAGTGAACTTGAAGGATTTTAGAAAAAGGGTTTTTGAAAATGCACGAAGAAATAAGATAAAGGAGACCTTCCAGTCATTGTAGAGTAGAAGTTGATGATTTTCAGCATTCTAATCCATCTCAAAGAAAAGTTGGTCTTACAATAGTTTTCGGCCTATTTCTTCACTTATCAAGCAAAGCACTTTGGAGGTGCGCGGAGCGATAAAATACCACGAGGGAGCGGAGTGATATTTTCTTTTAAAAAGAAGAAATATTGTTTTATAGAAAATAAAAATAGAAGAAGGGTCTTGTAAAAATGCCGGTTGAGAATAAACCGCAAGCTTTGGCGTAAACTGCGTAAATCATCGGCATCAATGGCCGTAGAGAGCCAATAGAGTGGAATCGCTTTTTGCTCCGCCAGTTGTAAAATGGCAGCGCGTAGATTTACCGTTTGCCAAGGCAGAGTCGTAAATGGAGTGCGCTGAAAACCAGCTTTGGTCATTCCCAGTAAATAGATGCCTTCGTCTTCCGTTGGACCGACAACCAAATCGTGTCGCGAGAGTAAATCGGCTGTCTTACGCAATTGATCCGCTCGAAGAGACAAGCAATCATTACCAATGGCGATGACACGCTCGTAGCCCCGATCAAAAATAGATTGGATGGCATGGGTGAAGCGCTCACCAAAATTTTTACCTTTCTGCAGATGGCTATCAACGACGTAAGAGGGGAGACCTGACCGACAAGCAACAGAT
>JANQQI010000082.1 GCA_028285085.1 Saprospiraceae bacterium
GACGATTAACCTTTAGGAATGATTTCGGTTTTTTCGCCAAAGTACTGCACGAATCGCTGCATATCACTGGCGAGCTCCGCATTTTGAGTCGCTTTGAAATAAGTATCGGCCATCGCACGAAGCGTTTGAAAAAAGAATCGATCCATTTCCACAACTTGCATCTCGGTAGTCCACAAATCGATTTTCATGGTATCTCTGCTCTCTTTATCAAAAAAGGCTAAGAGCATCGCCTTGCAATCTTGGGGCTGCCCACCCTGAGGATGGTCTTCTGCAGCCCAATCAATATGAACGGGGACATTATCTTGATCTAAACCAACATTGATCTTGATAGATGACTGTTTTTTTACTGACATTGAATTTTGAATTAAGTTCCTTAAAATAACTTCAGAGCCTGCTCTCCGTTAGCCAATTTTTGTAAATAGTGTGAAGGATATACTTGTACGCCCTTTTGTACACCTTGAGCAACGACTACCATTGCTTTAGCGACCACATCAGCCTCGACGGGGCGATATTTGCTGAGCAGGCCACCCGTCAGACGATCAATCCCCCGACCGATTTTCCCGGCGAGTTCTTCGCCCCAACGATTTTCGTTACGTTCTCCCAGCAATACGGAAGGTTGTAAGATGTGGATGGCCCAGTACGGCATGCGTTTGACCTCTTCCTCTAGCTCGCCTTTGATTCGATTATAAAAAAAGAGGGATTCTTTATCCGCATTCACTGCCGACACGAGCAAAAATTGGTTCACACCGTTTTTTACGCCAATTTCTGCGATTTGATGTGAATAGGTAAAATCAACCCGACGAAAGGCCTCTCGGCTACCAGCCTTGGCCATAGTAGTACCGAGGCAACAGAAAAGGTCATCTCCGTGAATAAGCTCTGCGAACTCAGGCAAACGGTCGAAATCGATCTGATGCTGCACCAGTTTTTCGTGTTCGACATCCAGTAACCGACGTCCAAAAACCACAACTTTACTGTAAACATTTGACATCAACAGAAAGTCCAGGCAATGCCGCCCGACCAGTCCGCTCCCGCCAAACAACAGCGCCGTTTTATTGTCTTTGGTGATCTGAATTTCCATAAGCGCAAAGGTAGCTAAATACTTTGTAACCTAAGTTTGTCAACGACCATCCTTGATGACCGATTTATGCATTGCAAAGAGGTTACCCAACAATAACTATTGGATAACCTCTTGTTTATTTAAATGCTATTTAAGTGTGAATTGTTTTATCCGTTGCCTATTTCACAACGACGAAGCGACGACTCTGGCGAAGCGGCTCCGCCACATCATCAGAAGTTATCAAGAGTACATAGGTCCCGTTTTGTAAGACTGTCGTTGACAACTCAATTTGGTTCTTACCAACCGTTACGGTCGCCCATTGCACCTGTACCGCTCGGCCCATCAAATCAAGTACTTGTAATTGCGCAGTGCCTTCCCATTTGCTATCGTAACGAACGGTCAATTGATCTTGCACTGGATTGGGTGCCAATTCCAAATCTGCAACTAACACTTTGCTGGTACTTGTGGTCGGAGTGGCTACAGCATCCCCGGTACGATTCCCGTTCGTTAAGCAGAAATTCGTGGACTCACTGGCTCCAAAAGAACCGCCGCTGGCCAATACTTGTCCCAAGCTATTGGTCACCGTGTAAGAGCCACTACCATATGCGCAGCAGATACCATCGCCATAAGCATCCAGGATGGTAAAGGTGTAGCAGCCATCATCCAGACAAGCCACCTCGTTAACGGTCGAACCATCAGGTTGGGCAGCGTAAGTACCCCCGGAGGCCACTACGGCTCCACCGCTATCCGTGATCTGCCAACTGGTTTCCTCGGGATAATTATCGAGCGTAATAGAAATGTTGACGTCACCGCAACCGCCAGTTCCACCACCAGTAGATAAACTCAGGTTATCAACGGCCATATCACCTTGCCAAGTTGTTCCCGTGGTGCCGACGTAGCGAAGTTCTACAGTTCCTCCTAGGTAAGTACTGAGATCAACACTGGCATCCAACCAAGCATTGCCTTGATTGCCATTCGCACTCCATACATTTGACCAAGCTCCGCTGCCACGGGCCTGCAATACCAAATTCCCCATAGCTGCAGCGCCGTATAAGTGGTATTGGAAGCTAAAGGTCGCACTAGATTCTGCGCTGAGGTCAAAGCAAGGACCATTGAGAATAGTCGTTTGGCTGGGGTAGTTTGGACTAGAAGATTCCACATAGGCATAAAATGAGCCTTCCGCAGCTGCCGATGGTCCTGTATTACTGGAAGGTGTACTACCGGAGTTTCGCAACCAATTAAAATCATCCCCGGTGTCCTGTGTCCACAAGCCAAAGCTACTTTCAAAGCCTTCAGTATACGGGAAGCCGTTAACCGTAGCGGTACAGCTACCTCCGGTGGTGCCCGTCGATAAGGACAAATCATCAACGGCCATGTCACCTTGCCAAGAAGTTGATGTTGTACCAACATAGCGTAGTTGAACCGTATTGCCAAGGTAGCTGCTCAAGTCCACATTGGCCGCTAGCCAGCTACTACCTTGATCACCGCTACGCGTCCAAACACTTGCCCAGGTGCCACCAGAAACACGTGCTTCCAGGTTCAAAGTGCCCACTGCTGACCCTAGCATATGGTACTGGAAAGTGAAAGTGGCATTTGATGCGCTACTGAGATCAAAACAAGGGCCGTTCAGGATGGTCGTCAAACTAGGATAGTTCGGGCTGGAGGATTCTACATAGGCGTAGAACGTACCGTCAGCTGCCGCCGATGGTCCAGTACCGTTGGAAGGCGTAGTTCCTGAGTTTCGTAACCAATCAAAGTTATCACCGGCTTCCTGCGTCCAGGCACCAAGGCTACTTTCGAAACTCTCACTATAAGGGAAAGAAGAAATGGTGTTGGTGCAAGGATCTGGTCCGGGGCCTCCACCACCACAGGCGGTACTAGCGCCCAGAGCGCCACGTCGGGGACTATTTGCCAAGACAGTTTGCATTCTTGCTTTTTGATCTACCGTAAAAATGTTCATGCAGTCATCATCCGTATAATCCATATAATTCTCGACCATATCGACCGAACCACAAGAAGTCGTGCTAGGGCAACCAAAGTTAGGTCCATCAGAAGTAGGAGTATCTCCGCAGAAATCATCTACACTACAACCACCATCACCCCAGATGTGACGCAAACCAAAGAAATGGCCCACCTCATGCGTACCCGTACGCCCTTTATTGTAGCTGCCTCCCGCAGGATTGGGTGTTCCCGTACTACCAACAGAACTGGTCAAAACAACTACTCCATCGGTACTCGCTGCACCGCCATTATTATTCAAACCCGAGAGGCCCGAAGAGCTAGGAAACTGAGCGTACCCCAGAATACCACAGTTGATATCCATTACCCAAATATTGAAGTAGTCATCAGGATTCCACTGTGATTGGGCCTTGATCGTATTCTCGATGTAAGAATCATCAAAACAGTTTGTGCCACAGCAAACCCCATAAGGTGGTGCGGTCCAGCCGACAGTATTGCGATTGATTCGATTAATACCAGGCTCCGCTAAGGTACTACCACTAGGATCCACCGTTGCGGGACAAAATTCAATTTCTGAATCTGCACCAACTGGATTCGTGTTATAGCCAGAAGTACCGAGAATCCGGCGGAAATCATTGTTCAGCTGATCAATCTGAGCATTAATATAGGTGGCACTGAGGTTGACTCCGCTGCCCACCGCATCATTGTCGTGAATAACATGGAAAATCACGGGAATTGTAGTCACGGCCATTCGAGCGCCGTGTTGTTCCACCTCATCTTCGTAAGCTCTCAGTAAGGGGGCTAGCCAATCTTCAAATTCATCTAAAGATTCATGTTCGGGATGGCGTTCGAGCAAATGTTCGTGTGCCTCCATCGTGTGGCATCGGATGATCGGCTCACCTTCTGCATCGACAGGCTGTTGTTGCGTTTGGGCTGACACCCAGCCGAATGATAATAAGGTTAGGGTAAGAAATAAAGCATTTCTCATACATTAAACAGTTTTAAGTAAACGAATGAATCGGGCAATAGCCAACGATCCTTTTTCAGTTAATTTGATTTTATAATAGTTCTTTAAGCATTTGTAAAACTGTGGGCATAGCAATACCAGGCCGCCATTGACCAATTCAATAACAGCGGAGGAAAAGCAAAACCTATAATGGCCTATTCAAATGAATAGCCCTTAGCTTTAGGTTGAAATAGAAAAAGTTTTAAAAATGCTCAAAGTAGATAGCGGAGAGAGCGATTGTTCTTTTTTACTCTTGAGATATTGGAAGCGAATTCAAACATAGAGAATATTTTCAATATCCCAAAAAACAACAATGAAAATTTAGCGAATTTTCGCATTTACAATTATTACTTTGGGAAATCACAGTGTTCATAATCCATGATATGGTAATAAAACCAGAAGGCTCATGCTATCTTCAATGACAGCATGAGCCTTCGAGATACTTGCTAGAGTATTCTTTACTGCACGACAATCCGTCGACTCAGTTGTTGATCGCCTACTCTCAACTGCAACCAGTAAACACCAGCAGCCAGATCTTTCTGCTCCAGCGCAAAACGGCGGCTAGCAGAATACCCTTGGGATAGGATCAGCTGCCCAAGTGCATTGCGCAAATCAATTTGAATGGACTCCGGCTGCGGCCATTGGAATTCAATGAAGATTTGGCCATTCGAAGGATTAGGATAAATTGATAAGGCCGCATTAAGCAATTCATCAACACTCGTAACGAAGCTGACGAAAACCTCAGCTTCTTTGGTACATCCATTGGCATCCGTTACCGTGACGGTGTAAGTCCCCGAGTTTAAGCCTGTGGCCTCGGGCGTAGTCTGCGGTGGTGTGGTATTCCAGAGATAAGTATAATCTGCCGTGCCGCCGGAGGCGGTGACACTCGCGGTGCCATTAGCTTCACCGGAAGTTTCCGGGCTGGTATCCGTCTGGAGGACAATCGGATCGGGATTGATTAATTCTACCTCAGTGCTATTGATATGCCCATCCGCATCGGTGATCGTCACTGTGTATATGCCTGCAGGTAGTCCATCAACGGTGGCTGTCGTATCTCCATTGGACCACTCGTAGCTGTAAGGCGGTACCCCAACAGGCGTAATCGTTATACTCCCCGAGGCTTCGTTGGCGCAAGCCGGTGCAATACTTTCTATCGTCAATTGCGGCAAGGTATACACCAAGGTATTGATCGTTGTATTGGTGATGATGGGCGGATTAAAATCAAAGTAAATCTCGGCGAAGTTTTCGATCACCGTAAATTCGGGTCGATTCTCACGGAGCAGCACCTGATACTGCACAAAACCGTGGCTCGCCGGTTCGTTGACATTACTATCGGGCAATAAAATATCTTCGAAGAGAAATTCCAGTTCGCCACTATCGGAGCGGAACATTTGATAAGGATGGCTGGCCGCGACGGGCTGACAAGTACTCCAATCTAGGTTGTCGTCTAGCTGGTCAACGAGGTGCACTGTGAAGGCTGTATCCGTTCCTGTGTTTTGAAAACGAATGGTGTAAACCAAAGTATCATCCGGCAAAATGAAGTTGTCATCGCCGGGTAAGTCAGGATAAGTTAATTTATCATTCGGATCGTAGCTACAATTGATCACTGGATCATAGCGGAAGCCATCGCTGAAGATAATTTGGCCATTTGCGGTTACATTCGAGGTCCCTAAGAAGTAAAGCGATTCGCCGAGGTATTCTACTCCGGGCATGGTCAGGTTGACAACCACTTGCTCCGATTGACTGGGATACTGGTCTTCGTAGAACCAAAACAGGCAGTTATCTGCTATTGAGTCCGGAGCTGGTGTGGCGTAATTAAAAGACGTCAAGGTATCCATCAGAAATTTCAGATAGCCATCGTTGATCGTCGTTCCCGGATTATTGTAGGTCAGGTAAAAATCCACGTCAAAGCCACAGCGAGTAGGCTCGGAAGCTACATAAACATCTGTGCTCAGAACCTCTTCTGAGGGATAGAACCCAAATTCAAAGGGCGTGGTTGCAGAAGTATCACTTATAGTGACTTCGTAGCTCTCGGGTGTGGTCGTCAGCACCCAGGGATTAGGAGCTTGGGGGGTTAGGGTATAAGTTCCACCAAAGAGGTAAAATTGATACTCACCGGCACCGTTACTGTAAGAGAATGCATCTTCAGGAGAGATAGCAATTTGGAAGGTAGACAAGCCTATCTCATTAGGGTCTCTTATCCCATCAGCATTCTCATCAAAAAAGCAAGCCCCTCTAACAGTAGGTTCTCCAATTAAATTATAGATAACCTCTACACCTCTGGTACTTGAATGCACCAGATCAGTAGAACCATCTCCATTAATATCCCCCAGAGCTACATCATTGAAGCTATTAGGTAGTAACGATCCCCAAAGTGTTCGTTCAAAATTACCATTTCCGAGGTTTTTAAAATAAAAAATATCCTCTGATGCCGTCACGCCTAAGATATCCAAATCAGCATCCTGATCTACGTCTACTAGTTCTAGTTCCATGCCGTAGGTGTACAAATCAGTACCGATGACGTTTGAAATAAAACTGCCATTAGCATCCGTATTTTCAAACCAGTAGAACGTATTATTACCAGCAATCGCAAGATCATCATCTCCATCAAAGTCAACATCACCGGATTTGATAAAATACGTACCGTCAGGTAGACCAAAAATATCGGAAGGCGTCCCTAGTTGGCCAGTTCCATCATTTGGCATCCAAAAAACTTGTCCATCGGCAGTAATTCCGATCACATCAGGGTATTCGTCATCATTAATATATCCTGTTGTCAGAGCATCAATGCCTCCCAAATCAGTCGCAATAGCTTCTTGGATAAAATCGCCATTTGCATTTAAATCATGAAACCAATCTAAGTCCAAAGTTGGCCCCCATATTAATGAAATGATGTCATCTTTTCCATCTTGATCCATATCAGCAATCAAGACTTTATCTCCAGCATGAGCATAACCCAGAAATATTTTTTGCGAAAAATTCGCTTCTCCCTCCACCTTTGGATACCAAAACATCTTATCGTCAAATTTGGCGACTAAGAGTAAGTCCGTAACTGAATCGCCATTAAAATTGCCCGGATATAGTAAGCCACAATCTTCATCCGCCCAAGAAATGGTCTGTGGGTTATAAAATGTTCCATCGATATTTTTGAACCAATGTAGTTGACCACGATTCTCATAAATATCCATCTGATTGGACAATAGGATATCCTGTAGACCATCATTATCGAAATCTAGCACCATGACTTCAGCATCACTGGGTTGATCTTCAATGGAATGAAAATAATATTCCGAAGAGGGGTTATCTTGCTGCTCCAACCAAGCCAATCGATCATCAAACCCTGAAGTATGAATTAAAATATCAAGGTCCCCATCTTGGTCAATATCTCCCAAGTCGGTATCCGGCACGTAGTCAAAAAAATAGTTTTCGGTGATTACCCTTGGATCTACCTCGAAGGTGCCATCACCATTATTTTCAAACCATGCGATTTCGAGAAAAGAACTAGGAAAAGAATAACTGATGATATCGAGATCATCATCGTTATCCATATCAAATGTTGTGACAATATGCGAAAATCCAAAATCCAGATAATCAATCGCTTCGGAAGAAAATTCACCAGTACCATCATTATTTAAAAACCACGCTTCGCTTCCAAATAATACAATCAGATCAGGATCATCATCTCCATCAAAATCTCCGGTAACCGAAGTGGGATTAATACCCGATCCTGGTCCATCAAACAAATCTATCGGTCCTGTCCAGTTCCCATTACCATCATTCGTATACAAAACAACTTCATCTTCATCTCCTCCAGTTGTCTTAATAATATCCGGGAAACCATCTCCATGAACATCTACCAGATCATAATTCCCTCCTAATGATATGGGAACAAAGGGATGCAAAGTCCAAACTTGCCCCATTCCGTCGGCATTTTCAGCCCAACCACTATTTAAACCAAAATCTAAATCTCCATCCTGATCAATATCTGCTGCAGCCTGAAAACTGCCAAAAAAAACGCTATTATTCGATATTTGGGTATATTCTCCTGGTCCATTATCGGTTTGTTTTATCCAGCCAACTTCAAAGGTTCCGTCCTCTCTTACAATTAGATCGATCAGTCCATCACCGTCAACATCCATTTTAGCGTGTACTTCTCTAATTACTACAGACGAAGCAATAGGCTTGGCATCGAAAAAAAGCCCAGGGTTCGTGGCATCCTGTGTGTAAACCATTAGTCCTCCTTCCGTGGTAACAATCAACGGATCGACTTGCCCGTCGTTGTCCCAATCAAAAAGGACAGCAGTTCGATAATTTTGGGTCTTAGCCGCTTGCCGGGGAACGATAGGGTCGGTAAAAAGAATACCTTGTGCGGATAACTCGGCAAAAACAAAAAAGATGAGAAAAATAGGTATTGCGTTTTTCATAGACTTAGATATGCTTTCGTTGTAAAATAAAAATAAGATATTTGGCACGAAGATAATGCCAATTTAGGAGCATTATCAGATCAATTTCATCCTTTTACCCCATTAGCTAAATAATGTTAAAAGTACGAGAAATACAAGCTGCCGATGTTGAACTAGTTTGTGATTATTGGAGCAACTCCAGCCCAGAGCATCTCTTGGGTATGGGCGCTGATCCGGCAAAATTCCCTGCCAGAGCGGATATGCACCAAAATATATCAAAACAGCTCACCCAAGATTACCCAGATAAGGCAGCTTATTGTCTGATTTGGTTACAGGACGAGCGCCCGATTGGACATACGAATATTAATCAAATTCAGTTTGGGAAACAGGCTTACATGCACTTGCATCTCTGGCATTCGGCTACTCGCCAAAAAGGAATGGGACAGCAATTGGTGCGATTATCTCTGCCTTATTATTTTAAGCATTTCCAGCTGCAGACGCTCTTCTGCGAACCCTATGCCCTCAATCCTGCCCCCAATAAAACGGTGGCTAAAGTTGGGTTCCGCTTCGTCAAAACCCATCGAACGATTCCCGGTAGCCTGAATTTCGAGCAGGAAGCTAATCTTTGGGCCATGGATCGAGCCGAATGGGAACGGTTATCCCAGCACTAGCGCTCGGCTCGTACGGTGTAATATAGTGCGGAGTAGCCACCCCACACCCCTAGGCCACCGTTGACGTTGGATTCCACCCGGGTATAGGTGGAAAAAGGGCCCTGATTGATCGAATTGAATTCGAGGGTATTCCAAAAATTAAAATGTTCCTCATCAATACTGGTCCATTTCAAGGTAATAGTATCACCAACGGTGAATAGGCCAAACTCATCCGGGTCGACATCGGTATTTCGCTCTTCTCCCTTCGGGATGGGAAATTCAAAAACTTGGCCGTCAAAAAAGTTATCATTGGCCACTGAATTGAAACCAGGAATGAATCGCCCCAGATTCACGGAGGTGAAATAGCGATAGAAATTTTTCACCTCCGGCGGATCCATAAAAAATCCACGCATTTCGACCAAAGTATCGGGGGGAGTGCCGGCCGGAGTTACGAAGGCTAGGATATCCACAGGTACTGGCTCGGGGATGGTAGTCGTTGCCGTCAGGACTTTGTCTTCTACCTCGATGCGTAAATCGTAAGTTCGTCCGACCTGACCACGCATCTGGTTTTGTTGGTCAAAATAGACACAAAAGTTTCCCGGAATCGTATCGATATCCAGTAAGCCCGATTGGCCCAATATGCTAGACACAAATACTTGCTCCATTGAATCTAAGTCCGCCCAGCATAGCTCCTCCAGGGTGGCTATCCCTTCACCGTCATCAATGGTGATTACCGCATCGTGGACAAATAAATCATCCAAATCACCAAAACTAATCGTAGAAAAAAACGGCAGGCTACGTGTCAATAGCACATAAGGTGGTAAGCCAAATTCACCACTTTCGATATACCCTTCCACGACTATTTCTGAAGGGTCCGTCGAAATCTCCGGGATGAATTCTTCTTCGCAGGCCCATAAGCCTACCCCGAAAAGGCACATCAAACTCAGGCGTATCATAAAGCGCATAGGCGAAAATTAACGTCCTTTTTCCTTCTGCTGCCAGGTGAAATTCCAGGTTACCGAAGGAATGATAGGGAACAATGATATTTTGTAGGCCGTCGATCGGGCACGCAGTTCCTGCTGATCAACTTCCGTAAAATAGTAAATAAAAAACGGGTTGCGACGATTGTAAATATTATAAATAGAAAACGTCCAACTGGATTTAAAATTACGCTGACTGTTGGGTTTAGGCGTTAGCGTCGCTGACAAATCCAGACGGTGATAAGGTTGAATCCGGGCACTATTGCGCTCACCGTATTCCACATTCAAGTTGTTTTCAATAAAATAAAGACTCTTAATCGGTGTAAAAGTATTCCCGGTCCCGTAAACCAATACGGCTCCGAATTGCCATTTGGGATTTAGCTTATAGTTGGCTACAACCGACAAATCGTGCGTTCGATCATAAGTCGCCGGAAAACGTTTCCCGTTGCTGATATCCGGGAATTGACGATCGGTACGTGCCAAGGTATAGCCAATCCAACCGTTAAAATCCCCTCTTCTCTTTTTGATAAATAATTCAATACCATAAGATCGGCCGTCTCCAAAGACAAATTCATTCTCCACATCGACCGTCACATCATTCACATAGGTCTCTCCGTAATCAATCTGATTGCGCAAATCTTTGTAATACACCTCAACCGAAGTTTCGTAAAGGTCATCCGCAAAATTACGGAAGTAGCCTAGCGCATATTGAATTCCCCGCTGGGGACGTACTAGCTCCGAACTAGGCACCCAAACATCGGTTGGTAGCGTACTGCTAGAATTGCTCACCAGGTGTAAATACTGATTATTTATCGTTACGCCAGCTTTCAGGGACGAGGTTTCATCCAAGCTAAACTTACCGCTGATTCGTGGTTCTAATCCGTGGTAATCAATTACCGGATCTCCCAATTCGTATCGTACCCCGTCGATTGGAGAAGTGTAAGGCCCGACCTGCATAAAATAGCTGTAACGCAGGCCGGCATTAATGCTCAATCGGTCGTTGATTTTAAAATCATCCTGGATATAGATCGCCGCTTCGTGAGCGTACTTGGGTTCCAGATCATTGGAAAACTCAACATCATTGGAGGTAGCTTGCGCAATATTGGGCGTCAAGCGGTGATAGGTGTAATTGATTCCAAACTGGATATGATGCCGAGGGTTAGCGTAATAATCAAAGTCGATCTTGGTATTGTAGTCGCGCACGCCGGAGAAGACATTCACAGTAAATTCGCGCTGCTCTCCTCCAAAGGAAAAATCATAGTCATTGTAAATCGCCGAGACATTCATAAACAGCTTGTCGCTAAACAGGTGGTTCCAACGCAAGGTAGCGGTAGCGTTGCCGTAGGGCAAACGAAAACTAAATCCCCGTTCATTCGACACATAGTTTAAAACATCGCGACCAAAATAGGCACTCAAATACACGCGGTCGCGATCTGAAAAACGATAATTCACCTTGGCATTGAGATCGTAGAAGTAATAATTCGTTCCGGCAAAACTCGTACTGTTCAAAAACGGCTGCGCCAAGTCAAAAGCATAGGTACGCCGCCCCGACACGATAAAAGAGCTGCGATTTTTGACGATAGGACCTTCCACCGTCAAACGGGAAGCAATTAGGCCTACCCCCCCCTTGACTCCAAAGCGCTGATTGTTGCCTTCATTCATTTGAATATCAACTACGGATGATAGTCGTCCACCGTAGTAGGCCGGCATACCACCTTTGATCAGCGTGGTATTTTTAATCGCATCAGCATTAAATACGGAGAAGAAGCCCAGCATGTGACCACTATTGTACACCACGGCTTCGTCTAATAAGACCAAATTCTGATCAGGTCCACCGCCACGCACATAAAAACCTGCATTGCCTTCGCTCGCCGATAACACGCCAGGAAGAAGTTGTAGACTTTTCAGAATATCGACTTCCCCAAATAAAACCGGTAATAGTTTAATATTCTCGACGGGCAGGTCGATGGTTCCCATGTCCGTGCCAGATACATTTTCATCTTTCTCCTCGGCAGTGACGATCACCTCTTCGATGGTGACTCCTTCTATCAAATCGATATTGAGACGAATATTTTGATCCAGTAAGATCTCTCGCTCTTCGCTGGTATAGCCCAGATAGGAAAAATTTAGCTTGTACTGCCCTGCGGGCAGGCTCAAAGAATAGAATCCATAAACATTGGAGGTGGTTCCCTGTGAGGCCCGATCGACATTGTACACATTTGCGCCAATCAAGGTTTCTCCCGAATCTTTATCCTTAATATAACCACTGACTGTAAAAGATTGCTGTGCCAGAAGAGGGCTGGCCAGCCAGGAAAGCAAGAAATAGAGACAAAATAAACGTCCAGTTTGTATCATAGCGTCATTCTGATCCCTCCTATCGAATGCGAAGACAGGAAAGGGTTGGGTTTGGTGCAATTCTTAAGATACAAAGTATTAAACGAGTTCTATCTCATTTTGTTAGCAATCGATAAAACTTTAAGAGCTAGGTCAGGTCGTTGCGAGTTTAATCGGCTTCACTTTAAAGCCCTGTTGCTTTAGCAAACGAAGCACGCCCTTGCCGCCAGCTAAATGCCCCGCACCAATGGAGACAAAGGCATTCTGTTCGCGAGCCAGCTGTCCGATACGGTCCGCCATCAAGTAATTTCGGTCGAAGATCATTAGCTTGCGCATGCCCTTAGCTTGCTTGCGTGTCGCCTTATACAAGGCCTTGATATCGGACTTTTCGTAGTAGTGGGTCAGCTTGAATAACTGCTTACGAAAACTCTTGAAGTTTTTCACCAGCCATTTCAGTGATTTGAGTTGTTGATCCAGAGAGATTTGCTTGAGGATGCGCATTTGCTCTTCGAAAGATTCGATGCCGAGCGTAATCTTGTCTTTAGCTTTGGCCATTTGCCAAAGCGTCATATCGAGCGAAGCAGGCATTTCAGCCGATAGCAAGCTCTCCGTCAGTAGATTCGATACTAAAATCGGCTGATTGCGGTCAAAAAATGGTAATCCCATCCCAAGCTGGCGTTGCAGCAGTTTATTTAAACGCTTCTGCCATTTTTCGGGTAATAAATCTGAAAGTCGCTGCCCATCCGGCAAATCCATCGAAGAGGCCAACACAGACTGATTCATCTCATCCAGATTCATCTCCGCGGCATAAACGGAGCAGTTCTGCAAGTGCGTGTCTAACAGGTCAAGATACCCAAAGGCCCTTTGGTCGCGCACGTGCATCGTCCCGAATAAATAAGAAACAAAAGGAAGATCAGGAGCTTCAAGCCGCCACAGCAGCGATGATTTACTCATACTGGAAGGGCAGAATTTTTGCGTCCTTCACCGTGGATAAAGTCATCAGCGTTTTCAGGCGTTCAATCTCTTCGATTTGGGATAAGGTCTTGAACAACAACTGCTCGTAAGTTGGAATGTCTTTACAAACAATCTTAATCAAGAAGTCAGCTTCGCCAGTGATGATATAGCATTCGGTAATCTCTTCAATAGCCAGGATTTTTTCAAGGAATTGATTGAGTGCATCCTCCTTTTGCCAAGCTAATGATACGAGCACAAACGTCTTTACGTTGAGATCAATTGATTGAGGATCTACCTTAGCATGATAGCTTTTAATGATCCCGGTTTGCTCAAGTTTTTTCACCCGCTCCAGGGTCGGTGCAGGTGAGAGTCCAATCTTTTTCGAAAGGTCTAGGTTCGTAATTTTGCTATTTTCTTGTAAAATCTTCAGAATCTTCAGATCGATCTTGTCAAGCTTCTCTGTCATGATTGAAATTTCTTTTGATATGAGATTGGGTTAGTGAGGTGGGGTGTTGGTTTTTAAAATGAATTTGAAACGTGTCGATATAGAATCGATTAAATTAGCGGCAAATATATTGCGCAAAAGAATAAATTGCAAATGAATCGCAAAAATACCTGTGTTAATTTTATGTGAAAGCTTTTTTACAAAAGAAAAAATAATAAAATTCGGTATTTTCAAAAAAAATGAGTAGTTGCCCATTCTTGAACAACCACTCGTTTTTTGTGCTGGAAAGCGAGAAAAAACTATGGGAAAATCCCCAGTGTTTCGTAATCGCTACCGATTTTCTTTAAGGCGTTGATGAAGGCCGCTGTACGCAAATCCTCCACCCCTTTACGGCGTTTTTTAATCTCGCGAATTTGCTGATAAGCCGTCACCATGGTTTCTTCCAAACCAGAGCGGACTAAATCAATCTCTTCGGCACCGCGTGTCAGGAAGGTTCTTTCTTTCAAACCGACGGTCTTACCCGTCATACGTTCAATCAAATCCACCAGATTAGAATAGGTGTTTTGATCGAAGCGTTTTTCCATACGCCCGAAACGCATATGCGACAGGTTTTTCAACCATTCAAAGTAAGATACCGTTACCCCACCAGCATTGATATACATATCAGGGATGATCATCACGCCTTTTTTCAGCAGGATTTCTTCGGCGTCTGCAGTCACCGGGCCGTTTGCCGCCTCGGCAATGATTTTCGCTCTGACGCGATCCGCATTATCACTGCGAATTTGACCTTCCAATGCCGCTGGCACCAAAATATCACATTCAACCTCCAACACTTCCTTACGCTGCTTCATGTTCTTTGCTCCGGGAAAGTCAAGAATCGAACCGGTTGATTTACGATGTTTGAACAACTTCTCGATGTCAATGCCATCTTTATTATATATGGCGCCTTCGTATTCTGCTACGCAGATAATCTTAGCACCACCTTCTTTTTGGGAAATTAGCCCCGTATGATAGCCCACATTACCCAGACCTTGAATCGCCATGGTTTTACCTTCCATGCCTGGTTCCAGTCCTAATGCTTTCATATCATCCTTATAGCTCACCGCTTCTTTCAAGGCGTAGAATACCCCGCGACCAGTGGCTTCGGTACGTCCCCGGATACCACTTTGGTTGACCGGTTTACCCGTTACACAACCTGCAGCATCGATTTCACCGCCTTTAAAAGTCGTATAGGTATCCAGGATCCAAGCCATCTCGCGCGCGCCCGTGCCGTAATCTGGTGCCGGAACGTCAATCCCCGGGCCAATGAAGTTTTTGCGGATCAGCTCCGTGGTGTAACGACGTGTGATCTTTTGCAACTGCGCGGGCGTGTAATCGCGAGGAGAAATTCTCACTCCTCCCTTGGCACCACCAAAAGGCACATCCACAATGGCACACTTGTAGGTCATCAGTGTGGCCAGGGCCATTACCTCTTCCTGATTCACCTTTTGACTGTAACGGATACCACCTTTGGTAGGTAGACGGTGGTGACTGTGCTGTACCCGGTAGGCTTCAATCACACGATATTCACTTCCGATCTTTACCGGAAAGCGCATCTGATAGACGGAGTTGCACACCTTAATCTGCTCCAGCAAACCACGGTGCAGACCGGTAAAGGGAGCCGCTTTATCGAAGTTACGATTTACACTTTCGAGAAAGCCGCCATTATTAGCGTTACTCATTTATCTTTAATTTGGTTTTCTAATCTAGTTAGTTTTCGGTCTAGGAAAAATAGAAACACAACCAGGCAAAGAAATACGGCTACGATTACCGCCACGACGACATAAATCTTGCCAATCGAGCGCATAAAATCGACTTCTGCCCCCTGAGCTAAAAGCGTATTAGTTAGGAAAAACAAGGCCACAAAAAACGTAACGATAATTCTTTTCATAGTTGTGAAATTGCGGGCTAAAACTCGACTATTTTTTTTATTTAAACAAATGTTTTGAAAGAAGAGTATAACGAAAAGTGAAGCCCCCGTCATTTAAGGAAATCAGATGCTAAACAACCGCTTCTGTATATCAGTTTTTAATCATCATATAATTGTTCTTCCAGCTTTCGAGCCCGATAGATCAAACTACTGATCCACACCCCGATTAAGGTCCAACCAATCACCGCCGGATAGAATACCATACGCATCGTATTATCCAAATCTTCTCCGCCAAAGGCCGGGTTCCCGCCGCTCCCCGGATGCAAGCTATCGGTCAGGCGGGGCACCACGTAAATCAACGGAATCAGCGCCGCAAAGGCGAAGATGTTGTAAACGGCCGCAATCCGCGCACGCTTCTCCATATCCTCAAAACTGGAACGCAGTACGAAGTAAGCCATATAAATGAGTAAGGCGATTGCCGTCATATTCATTTTCACTTCCTCCCAGGTCCAATAAGTCCCCCAGGTATCCTTGGCCCAGATCATTCCCGTTGTAATCCCCATGACACCAAACAGTAAGCCCGAAGAGGTAAACGACATCGCTTTGTAATCATCAATAGGATTGGTGGTCGACAGATACCGAATACTGAATACCAGAGAGGTGATCAATAAAATCACCATGGCCAGCCAGAGGGAGACGTGGAAGTAAGTATTTCGAATGGTTTCGTAAAGAATAGCCCGAAACGGAAACGACATGCCGGATTTACTGTGCAACTCTCCAATGGAACTGGTCTGCCAAGCTTGTGAGCCCATCGCTTGGTTAGTAGAGTCTTGCTGTAAAAATAAATTGCCGGGAATAACCGTGGCCCCGTCGAAGCTATTATCAATCAAGAGCGAGGCCGTAAGTCGTTTTTCGTCCGAAGGCAGATATGTTGGGAGGCGAAAACTGGCCTCTAATTGTTGATCATTTAGCACTTTTATAGCGCTGGCGGCCAGAGCGTGTGTATCATCTGCTTTGATCCAGGCCCGGTGGTCGGTGGACTTGGTAAAGAACGTATTATAGCCCGAAATGGTCATGGTCACCACTTCACCCGCTTGTAAAACTGAGGGCTGCGCGCTGGTAATCCCAGGCTTGAGCGGTACCAGCATCCCTACAATGAAAACATAAAGTAAGATGAGGACGCCGAGTATTTTCCACCAATTGCTACGCATTATCTTTATGGTTATTTATTTAATGCAAGTTGTGATCAATTCTAAAGAGAGGTTTTTTAAAAAATTCTCCTCCTATTCTTCTATCAATCACAATCTGGGTTATTTAATAAAAACATCTTCATCCCCTACTCTATTGACCTTGATTAATCTCGCCACAAGAACGGAAATAAAATAAAGGTCACTGCCAGCAAAATAAAATCGATAGCGACCAAGATAAGCATATCTTTCCACACCGAGCTATCTTGCATAAGACGCAGTGCATTGGCCGAAATTTTCAGTAAGGTCAAAATGATCGGAATGACTATCGGGAAACTCAATATCGCCATCAGCGTAGCACTGTTGCTGGCCTTGGCTGCAATAGCTGAGATAAAAGTAAATGTGATGGAAAACCCCATGCTACCTAAAAACACCGCCACGAAAAACTCTAAGGATGATTTTACCGGATTGCCCGCCACCAGGCTAAAAACACCAAATGATAGAGCAGAGAGTAACAATAATAATCCAGTGTTGTAGATAATTTTTGAAAAAATAATGGCGTTTGGACTGGCGAGTGTATAGTAGTACAACTGTCGACTACTGTTCTCTTGGACAAAGCTCTTGGCGATTGCATTAACCGAAGCAAAGAGCACAATGATCCAGAACATCGTATTCCACACTTGAGGCTCCAGTGTTTTAAACGCGGTATAAACAACGAAAACGGTAGATAAAACGTAGAGCAAAATCCCACCGATAGCGTACTTTTGCCGCCATTCTATTTTGATCTCTTTACGAATCAAAAAAGCCGTTTCTTGAATCAATGCCATCATTCAGGCGTAAAAATAGGGAAAATAGCAGGTATGCACTTTCATAATTTTGTAAAGATGAGCCAATTTAAATATCTTCGTTCTCGAGAAAACGATGCCATTTGGGGCATGAACCGATTTATGATGTATAGAATAATCCTCCTGCTGTGTCTGCCATTCACTCTTGCGACCACCTCTCCACTGGATTTAGACGATGAACCTTACTATCACCGGGTAGCCGCTAAAGCGGGCGATCGGATTGGGACGCTATTGGAGCGATACGAGCTAGATACCAAACAATGCAATTTCGATCAGTTTTACAAGCTCAATAAACTCAACGCACAATCCCGTCTGGTCAAAGATAAGAAGTACTACATCCCAATCTTGATTTACCGTTATAACGGCAAAAGTATTCGTACTTCGTTAAAGATTGAAACTTGGGAGCAGGCGCTCCGCATTAAGAAATATAACGAGCGTATTCACCGCAAAAAGCTTCGACGCAGCACCCTGGTCAGAAGCAATATCATTTGGGTACCCCACCACGAATTATACTGCGCAAAAGGAAAAGAGGCTCCTGAGCCTAAGCCCGAAAAGGAGGCTGATGCGCTCACCAATGTTTCTCCGAGTAAGACCACCACGACCCCAGCGGAAGAGGAACAATACGAAACCATCGACGCCGCCACCCTGCGGGAGTTTAATAAAAATAAAGGGGTCAACAAATATCCGGTATTTGGTGGCAAGCATCGCACCATTAAGATCAAGGATTACAAATTGCGCGGTAAGGTCTTTTATATCGTGGCTGGCCACGGGGGCCCAGATCCCGGTGCCGTCGGTAAAAAGGGGACATACCAACTTTGTGAGGACGAGTACGCCTATGATGTCTGCTTGCGCCTCGTCCGAAATTTGATTGAGCACGGCGCCATTGCCTATATGGTGATCAAAGACCCTGATGATGGCTTACGCTCGGGTGAATATTTGCCCTGTGATCAGGATGAATTCTGCCACGGGAATTTCAAAATCCCGCGTAATCAAAAACGCCGCCTTTTCCAACGATCAAACGTGATTAACAAACTCTACGAGCGGCATAAAAAACAAGGCATCAAAGACCAAACTGTGGTCACTGTCCACATTGATTCCAATAATCAGAGCCGACAAACAGATGTGTTTTTCTATTATTTTCCTGGCTCACGTGATGGCCGACAACTCGCCCGTAAACTTCAGAAAACCCTCAAGAACAAGTATAAACACCGCAAGTATAAAGGAACGGTCACCCCTCGCGATCTGCATATGCTCCGTGAGCCAAAACCGACTTCAGTTTTCATCGAGTTAGGTAACATTCGCAATCGCTTCGACCAGCAGCGCCTGATTCTGGAAAATAACCGTCAAGCTCTGGCGAATTGGTTGTATGAGGGTTTAGAAAATTAAGAAGAGATTAAACCTTTCGTGTTCAAATTTGACTTCGTTCATCTTTTGAGAGGAAATAAAATTGGCAAATTTCACCTGCTAATGCCCTCAATGTCAGAAATTTCACATTCTCGTAAGCCAAAATTATCTATATTTGAACTAAGAGTGTAAACCAGTCTTACTGGTTAATTGGTTTTGGTAGAACTCCTTCAAAGGGGTTCTACCATTTTTTTTGATACTAATCCATAGTGTTATTTTGGTGTGTAAGCATCAAATCCAAGGTCGGACTGCCATCGTTCTGCTCATCACTAAACAACAAAAAACGACAGCCTCTTTCAGAAGAATGACTGTCGTTCTACCAATTAAAAAAACTGCCCTGTAATCTAATTCTTATATAGAGACCAGACCTTCATTCGGAACACATTGAACGAAGCTCAAAGCACACTAAAATATCTTGACCAGCTTAACGAAGCCATTCGTTAAGTTGCATTCAATCAATCAGAGTAATTACGCGAAATGGAATTTTTATCGGAAAACGATAAGCTGAAGTGCCTTCGTTTTCATAGCATTTATTGTCTTAATAACATGTACACAAAATAGTAGTATTCCTCCGCATTGTCAAGTACTACCGAGTGAATACCTCCAAAAAAAACGTAAACCAGCTAGCAGATCAGATGAATCAGGAAGAAGCTTTCAATCGATCTTTGAAGACCTGGCGAAACTTGCTCACCTTGGGTGCAACAACGTAGGTGCAATAAGGATTGCGTGTACCAATCCGCTCAAAATACTTTTGGTGATAATTCTCCGCAGGGTAGAAAATAGTAAAGGCGGTAATCTCAGTCACAATGGGATTCGGCCAAATTTTGATAGACTCGGCGGCCGCACGAGAAGCTTCCGCGATGCGCTTTTGCTCATCGTCGTGGTAAAAAATTGCAGAACGATATTGTGGCCCGACATCATTACCTTGACGATTAGGCGTTGTTGGATCGTGTACTTTCCAGAATACATCCAACAGTTCCGCGAAGCTGATCACATTAGGATCGAAAGTGACCTGCACACACTCGGCGTGTCCTGTCGTTTTTGCACATACCTGTTCATAGGTTGGATTTTCCACGTGTCCGCCGGAATAGCCCGACACGACGCTATGTACACCTTCTAGCTCACGAAAAATTGCTTCCGTGCACCAAAAACAGCCTGTTCCTAAAGTCGCTAAAGCGGTCGTTCCTTGATTTGCCATTTAAAACCTTTTGTGTTTGACAATACAAGCCTATAACACGCTTTGCCAAAGAAAGTTGTCTCAATCTAGGAAGCTTTGACCCGATGATTGACGGCGTTTGATACGCTTGGATTGTCCTTGCCCTTCCAAGAACTCCAACGAGCGCCGAAATAGGGCAGCCCGAAGCTCTGGATCGCTGACACTCTCCAGCGGGAAAGCAAAATGTACCAAGCCATAGTGCCCGCGATACGCCACCGCCGCCGTTTGACCACGATCGTATTGCAAGATAGGACGCGCCCCTTCAGCCGCGGTAATCACATCCGGTGAAAATAGTGGATACGCACCGAAATAATCTGCCTCTAAAACTGCCCGTAATCCGCCAAACTCATCGCGGCGGGCAAAGCTCGTAATCCGATAACGCCCGGCATCATCCCCCCGATAACGGGCCTTCAAATACTCGCGGTAAAAATTCCGCCCTTTCCTTTTATGATCCAGACTGTAAGCCAGTTCCGAACCGGAAATAATCAATTGCCCACCACGATCCAGATAGCGCCGCAAATATCCCTGCTCCCGCTCGTCCAAAGTGGCATCCCGTAGTGACTCGCGCCCGAGGTACCAATTCACCCCCCGATAACGATCCAGTCGTATCTTCCCATCGGCAATGGCCTCGTTGGTAGCACCATCAAAGTGCAGGCCCGCCGCCGCCATCGCTTCCGCGTGCTGTCCGGCGTAATCATAATTGTTCATCTGCTCCAGCCACAGGCGACGAGTCTGCCCCAGTGGATAGCGGTCTTTCACCATCACGGCCAGCCCTCGGTCCAGGCGATCAAAGCCATCCACCAGCAAAAACGGAGATAGTGACTCATTGCGGGCCGGGGTGCGGGCGGCCACAACCGCCGTTGGAAAACTCTCGCCCCCGGCATTTAGGGCCGTCACTCGAAAGTAATAGGTTTTCCCCGGGTCTAAATCTCGAAAAGTATAGCACAAATCACGGGTTTTCTGACCGGCGGCAAAAGCTTGCGGGTGCTCGCTCATACTAACGGCGTAGCTACGCGCCCGATCACCAAATACACCACCGAAAGGCGGTGCTTGCCAACAAACTTCAATAGCATAATTCGTTTGATTTTTAGCTTGTACGTGCGTTGGTGGTTCGGGTAAGAATACCGGTTTACGCCCGTCCCGGGCGGCAAAATAGCGCACAATGCCTTTGTAGGTCGCCCGAGCCACGAGCTGCCGGAAAGCGGGCTCACTCAAAGCCCGCGCATCTTCACTCTGATCGTGAAAACCAATCTCGATGAGGAGGCCAGGCATAGTTCGTAGACCACGTAGCTCACCGAAATCCGCGGCTTTGCGACCGCGATCTCGCCAGTAGGGATCGTAGCCCGCGCGAATGTCGCGGATAATTTGCTCGTGGACCATGCGCTGCAACTGGTGGCTACCCCGCTTGGCACGCGAGGGGTGGATATAAGTCTCTGTACCGCGCCCGCCCCGAGCGTTGGAATGCCAGGACAAATAGATGGCATTACGGCGTTCTTCGGCAGCTCCTTTGGCCAGTTCCCATTCCGCGTAGCGTGGTCGAACGACCACGTCACCTTCGCAGCGTGGGTAGCCCTGAAATTGTGCGTAGTACTTCGCCC
>JANQQI010000123.1 GCA_028285085.1 Saprospiraceae bacterium
GTAAGGTACGCAGGCTGTCATCCGGATTTTCAATGAAAGAAACCAGGGTGTCCGAGGTCAGCCACATAGAATCCGCATCGACCTCCGTAATAAGCATGGGACGGCCTCCGTAAGCCAGAATATAGTCTGTTTTTTTATTATAATCTACCACTTCAGAAACAATGGTAATTTGCTCCGCAGTATCTACCCAGACCACGTTTCCTTCGGCGTGCCCCAATCCAAGCTGATCATCAAAATCTACAATATCTGCTTGGAGGATTTGATTCTTTTCCACTATCGTAGCTCTTCCAGTTGTTCGGAAACGATCCTGTTTTTGATCGTAAACGATGGTATCCGATTCTGTCGATTGGGTATCACTGTAATAAGAAGCGTTGCCTTCCAGATAAATAATTTCAGCCTCTTCATCGTAGCGAATCCGATCGGCCTGTGCATTCTTCACCGAATCCTGAAACTGAGCGTTACCTTCTAAGATGACTTGTTTTAGCGCCCCGTCGTAGAAAATAGTATCGGCGGTAGCTTGCTGGTCCTCCTTGACGTATTGGGCATTATTAAAAAGCTTGGCATCTCGGGTTTTGGTATTAAAAAAGCCCCGCTCGCAGTAGATTTTACCTTCATTTTGGTCTACTCTCGTAGGCCCCAAAAAGGTAGCTATCCGGGTTTTCGTATTGTAATTCAAGGTGTCACAAATCAAAGAAAACTCGGGATCAACTACATAAACGGTGTCTTTAAAATATGCTTCATCTAAATCAACATAATAGTAACCGCGCCGACTCGTTAGCTGTGTCGAATCGTTCGTTAGTAAGGCTCCGCTAAAATAGGTGGCCACCTTCGTATTGAGATCGTAGGTGAGATGATTGGTGAATAGCCGTTGTTCCTTATTTTCTAAAACTACTTCACCGTATAGGTCAGCAATTTTTTCATTCCCTTGATACACCAGAGAATCTGCATAAATCGCCAAAGTATCCCCTTGCTGAATCAGGACATCCTGGTAAGCAATTAAGTTATTGGTTGAAACATATAAATAAGCCGTATCGCACGACATGAACACATCTCCTTGTCGAAGGCGGACATCTCCCTTCAGGATACGAATTTCTTCATCATTTTCTTTTATTCCTTCGGCGAGATTTGAATTATCCACCGTAACCTTCTCAATCTTACTCGTATCATTTTCAACCGTCGTGGTATCCGTGATCTGTGCACTCAAGAGTATTGGCCCCAAACTCAATAGGAAAATAAAAGCTATTCGGACTAGTCGATACATCAATCGTTATTGCAGTTTCTTTTCATTAACGCAGCAAATGCAGCAGGCGTTGCGGTATATTTTACTTTTAAAAATTGTATAACAGTTCAATCTATATTCTTCTAGGCTTGTAAAATCAATTCCGCCGCGTCCTCTCCCACCAAACTTCCAATGGCCACTCCCATACCTCCCAGACGCGCGGCTAAAAATACACCTCCTCCTTTATTTTGCACAATGGCGCGTTTACGCTGCCCAATTCCCAGAATACCACTCCACCAACTGGCTACTTGGACTTCTCGCCCCGGCAGAATCATTTCATTTAGTATCTGGAGTAAAGCTTCCCGAATTTGTGGCGTGGTACCAAACTCAGCAGTTTGCTCGGCCTCACTCGCTAAATGTCGACCGCCACCAAGTAGCACTCGATCTCCGATCCGACGGAAATAATAATAGCCCCGATCATAATGAAAACAAGCCGAAAAAGGTAAATCAGCAATAGGCTCAGTAACCAAAACCTGATTCCGAGCCGGCATAATATCCAGTTCAGGAAAAAAACGAGTCGTGAAGCCATTGGTAGCTAGCAGTAAACGCTCACTCTTTAGGCGCCACCCATTGGAAAAAGCCAAATTCAGATTCCCGCTTTCCTCTTCCCAATGGGTGACTTCCAATCCGGTGACAATTTCGATGCCCAAACTACGCGCCTTTTTCAGTAAAGCTTGCATCATTTTTCCAGTATCAATTTGTCCTTCAGCTTGATTCCAAATCATGCCATTAACACCTTGAAAGCCAAAGCCCTGAATCATGCCCGAATCATTAACCACAAAAGTATCTGACAAACCAGTTATTGTCGAAAGTTGTCGATTAAAATCAGGTAACGCATCGAGACAAGCTCTATAAGTTTCGTCTTGTGCAGGGAATAACTCGTAACCTCCCCACCCGTGATAATCGATCGCCGCATCACCGACCAGCTCACGCAGGCGTTGTAAACCGCGCCAACGTTTTTCAACCAGTGAGAACACTTCATCGGTTGAACTCTGCTGCAAGTCATCCATCAGCTCGGTCATACTGCCAAAGCAAGCAAAGCCAGCATTCTTAGTGCTTGCGCCACTCGGTAACACTCCGCGTTCAAGGACCGTAATGTGCCAGGCAGGCCGAGCCGTCTTAAGCCCGATAGCCGCCGTTAGGCCAACAATCCCACTACCCACAATAGCCACGTCAGCAGATGGCAGAAAAGAGGTCTGCTCCCAAAAGCTAAGCGATGGTCCATTTTTTTGATTCAGAACAGAATGCATAGCGTCAAAATTAGCTAAATTTAGGGACTATTCGATAGAACCCAATGCACATCCCTCGCCCTAAATATCGATCTCCGCTGCGCAAATGGCTCGGCAAACAATTCTTTGTGTTGAGACGCAAATGGCAATGGTATTTTGGGTCAAAGAAACTGGCGCGTCAACGTATTGAAGCACCGTTAACCCACCAAATTTTTCAACACCGTAGTCCTTTATTACGCAAGCTGAAGGATGTAGATATGTACCTCCAACACAATAAGGTCGTCAATCTCCAACTCGCCGCCAATCGCATATCAGGCATCCGCATTCAACCCGGTGAGACTTTTTCTTTTTGGTATTTGGTTGGAGAGCCCACTAAGCGCAAAGGCTACCTGCCCGGTATGATGTTATCAAATGGTCAGGTCGTCAGTGGTACCGGGGGCGGTTTATGTCAGATGGGAAATTTGATTTTTTGGATGGCATTGCATAGTCCTTTGGAGGTTAGTGAACGCTGGCGACACAGCTATGATGTTTTTCCCGATGTCAAACGTAGCCAACCCTTTGGTAGTGGAGCAACTCTGGCTTATAATTATATTGACTTGCAATTAACGAATTCAACAAAGCAGAATTTCCAAATTCAGATTTGGTTGAGTGATACGCATCTTGAAGGGGGTATTTATAGTGATTCCCCTATCCCCCACCGCTACGTTATTGAAGAACGCAACCACCAAATTCTGGGTGAGCCTTGGGGGGGGTACTCCCGCCACAATCAAATTTTTCGGCAGGTCTACTCGATTGATGAAAATCATTTAATCCAGGAAGAATTGGTCACAGAAAATCACGCCATCATGATGTATCAGCCTTTCCTAGATCAACCAACAGATCGTTGACCCAGTTTGGTGCTTTTCCCACAAGAGTACTATCTTAGCGGGGCTATTTCAAATCAATCACATTGATCCAAACTTTTAAGTTATGATTCAACGCATACAATCGATTTTTTTATTCCTGGCGGCGGCCTGTGCTTTTGCACTTTTCGCGGTGCCTTTTGGGACGACCACTGAGGCAGTGGCTGCATCGGAGCTATATCAGGATAGTGTGTATAATATCCACGATAGCGTGGCTCTGTTAGCATTATTTTGTGTGGCTGGAGGTCTAGCGTTTATTAGTATTTTCCTTTTTAAGAACCGTAAAACACAATTACTACTCGCTCGACTGGCGATTATTGCTAATGTTATAGGCTTTATTATGGTCATTATTTTTTACATGAATAATGCAGCTGATTTGCAAGCTGGCCAGGATCAGGAAAACATCTTAGGCTTTTCTCTACCTATAGCATTTTTAGTTTTCGCTATTCTCGCAATGCGTTTTATTGGTAAAGATGAAAAGCTGGTCGGTTCCATGGATCGTCTACGTTAAGTAATCTTTCTTAAAGCAAAAAAGTCATTGCGCTTCGAGCACAATGACTTTTTTTTATCCAGTGATTTGTGAAATGCTATTCTTGTTCGCGAGCTTTCGCTGAATAGTTTACGATCAACTGGCCGGACTTACGCAGTTTTGTTTTCACATCCTGCACAATTCCCATGGTCACTTCACCATCCACACGCAGCGAAGAAGTAATTCGCTTTTGCTTAGCTTCAGGTACTTTGACCTTATGTTTTTCCAAAAAGATAGGAATATCTTCTACGATAGAAAATTTATCTCCTAGCTGCATCCGCGGAGAAGTTCCATACTGCTCTTTGTACTTATCCTTTGGCTTACCGATGTAAATGTAGTTCACCAAAGACTTTTCTGCTAGTTTGGTCAACTCTGTTGCTTTAGGTGTATTAACGTTCACCTTAAGCTCCGAGTCCCGTAGTACGGTAACTACCATAAAGAAGAAAAGCAGCATGAAGATGATATCCGGCAGCGATGCAGTAGAGATCGCCGGGGAGCCCTTTCCTCTTTTCTTTTTAAATTTTGACATAATTTAAATTTTTATTGATGAAGCAAAAGGTAGTTTTCGACTCTATTATCGGAAATCACCGATTATTCTTCACCGAATGCCGTTGGCTCTGCTTCAGAAAGTACTAAAGGAATCTTTGACCGCACAGATCGTTGATCTTGTATGGACAATTCTTCGTAAGGCTTTCCAAAGTCACGCTGACTCTGTTCTTCCCAAAGTTCATTGTAAGCCCCTTTCAACTCGTTATAAACTTCGAGGTACGTTTTATAATTTGTACCCCGGTCATTTTTCAGAGAGATAATGGCTTTTAATGGTGACTCGGACAGATCTTCGCGACGAGTAGGATTAGCAATAAAATCTTTAGCGCGTTCACGCAGATCCTCGACACTTGCCAACTCTCCACGCACCAGCAGTTGATTCTGGGCATTCACTAGTACTGAAAATACATTACGTTTTTTCAGCTTAGTAATATCTGGTTCTACTTCAGACCATGGTGGAAGTTTCACCCGGATACCCTTGTCTTCTACAATCTGGGTAGTTACCAGAAAGAAAATGAGTAGAAGGAAAGCGATATCGGCCATAGAACCTGCATTAATCTCATTAGACACTCGGTCTCTGCTACTCTTGGCCATAATCTGAATTATTTAAAGAAGTTAAGAATCTCGGAGCCTACGAAGGACAGAACTGCCAAAGCGCCCAGCGCCAAGGTGGTAATGATTCCTCCAGAGATAAAGCCTTTACGCCAATCCGCTCCAACAGCGTCAATACCTGCTTTGTCCATTGATGCTTTTACCGCACCAACTTCCTCCGCACCGGCACCACTGCTATATGCGATAAAGAAAACGATCAAAATCACACCTAAACCAATTAGCCCTTTGAGAGAGCCTTTCAGGTTTGTCGCCACTTGGATAATACCAAAGGCAACCATAGCTAACGCACAGACTACCGTTAGAATAAGTACTGCCGTCAAGCCGAAATTGAACAGGTTGGATTGATTTTGCTTATCTTCTTCGATCATGTTGAATTCTTCCAATCCTCCGAAGACAATGCCCAGAAAGATCAGTACAATGAACAGACCAAGGCCGAAAGCGATCAGCTGCCCGTTTTTAGTTAAAAACTTATACATAATGATCTTTACTGTTTATTATTTGAAAACATTGTTAGAAGCCATCACGTCAACCAATGCGATAGACGCATCTTCCATACGGTTGACAATACCATCAATTTTAGAGATGATGTAGTTGTAGAAGATTTGTAGAATAATGGCTACGATCAGACCGAATACTGTTGTCAAAAGGGCAACTTTAATACCATCGGCAACAACTGCAGGAGAAAGGTCACCTACACGGGCGATCTCATCGAAGGCCTGGATCATACCGATTACCGTACCCATAAACCCAAGCATCGGTGCAATTGCGATGAAAAGAGAGATCCAAATCAATCCTTTTTCCAAAAGACCCATTTGTACTGCTCCATAAGATACAATTGCTTTCTCTACTGCTTCGGGACCTTGGTCCGCGTTTTTCAGACCTTCGTACAATACGCTGGCAGTAGGTCCTTGAGTAGATTTACAAACTTCCATGGCACCGTTCAGGTCACCAGATTTCAGATTCTCGTCAATACGTTGCAACAGCTTGTCCGTATTTGCACTAGCAATATTCAGCGTAATGATGCGCTCGATACAGAAGGCAAGACCAAGAATCAAACAAATCAATACAAAGCTCATGAAGCGCCAGTCACCGTCGATGAAATATTGCTTCAGGATTTGATAGCCACCAGCAGAATCTCCACCGTCTTGGGCCATCACTTCGGTGGAACCGATCATCATGGCGATACCTGATACAAGCAGAAGTGCTAATAGTTTTCGCATAATCAATAAGGTTTTACGAATGTTTTTGAAGTAATAGAATTAGTTAGTTAGTTCAAGTTAGAGGAGTGTCAGAAGGATTTAAGCGGAGAGAGAGGGATTCGAACCCTCGATACCCTTTTGGGGTATACACGCTTTCCAGGCGTGCCTCTTCAGCCACTCGAGCACCTCTCCTAACGACACAAAAATTGTAAATAAAAGTAACTTTTCAAAATTTTTTGAACAATCAAACATTTCAAAGGTAATATTTATCGGTCAAAACCCCTTTGCTACATTTATTATGGTGTAAAACGTACACTAATACTGTTCTGATTTTCAATTCGATACACCGAAAATATGTCCTGCGTTCTGTGTTGTAATTGCTTCAATTTCGGCTAGAGAAGTCTGCTTGACCTCGGCTAGTTTTTCAGCAACTAGCCGAATGTAAGCACTCTCATTACGCTTGCCTCGATTCGGGCTTGGGGCCAAATAAGGCGAGTCGGTTTCTAGTACCAAATGCTCCAAAGCCACAGATTGCAAAGTCTCTCGCAAGTTTGATTTTTTGAAGGTCAACACACCACCGATTCCCAAATAAAATCCAAGATCAATAATAGCCTGTGCCTGTTCGGGACTTCCCCCAAAACAGTGAAAGATACCGCGCAGTCGACCATCTTGTTCATCACTTACCATCGCAATCGTTTCATCGATTGATTCGCGACAATGAATCACGATGGGTACACCAAGATCCTTGGCCCAATTCACCTGAATTCGAAACGCTTCCTGCTGTTCGGCCCAATGCGTTTTATCCCAGTACAAGTCTGTACCGATTTCGCCGACAGCGCAAAAAGAACGTTCGCCCAGCCACTTTTCGGCAATCGCCAACTCCTCCCGAAAATTATCCTTAACCGAGCAAGGGTGCAACCCCATCATGGCAAAACATTCTTCGGGATGTGCTGCTTCCAGTGCCAGCATCGACTCAATAGAACTACTATCGATATTTGGCAGATAAAAGCGACCTACGCCGGCCGCGCGAGCGCGGTCGAGCATCGCTTCGCGATCTTCATCAAATTGCGCAACGTACAGGTGCGCATGCGTATCCACTAGCATATTTTTATGTCAATTGTTGAGCGCGCAAAATTAGCTATTCCCGACGAACTTCTCCAGGCCTAACCAATTTTACCACCAAAGAAAATGGACTTTTCCTTTTCTAATTCCACAACCATCAAAATCACTCTACGGGTTAATCTTTATGTAAAGATGCGTCCACCGCTTCATTTGGTTGTGCCGAATTGTAATTAAGGGCTTTCAATGAGTGAACTCTAACTTTAAGTGGGTGAATGGGTGAATTTGTGTAGCTTTGCGAGCATGGCGAAAAAGAAAAAGTACTACGTTGTTTGGGAAGGGAATGAAACGGGTGTTTTTGATAGTTGGAATGCGTGTCAACTACAAATCAAAGGATACCCCAACGCTCGATACAAATCATTCAGTAGTCGGGAAGAAGCAGAAGCTGCTTATCGAGGTAATTTTTCCGATTTTATCGGCCAAGGCCATAGCGGTGTTCCGAAGAAAAAAGCCATCAGTGAAGCGGCCCGGCAAAATATTGTCTGGAAAAGCATTGCGGTAGATGCAGCTTGCAGTGGGAATCCGGGGGCTATGGAATATCGAGGGGTAGATACCCAATCGGGTGATCAAATCTTTCATGTCGGTCCTTTTCGGCAAGGCACCAATAATATCGGAGAGTTCTTGGCTTTAGTGCACGGTCTCGCCTATTTACAAAAAATCAACCAGCCAGACTTACCAATTTATTCAGATTCCAGAACCGCCATGAGCTGGGTGCGTCATAAAAGAGTGAAGACCAATCTGAAGCGCTCAAGTGCTAACGCTCAACTCTTTGAATTGATCGAACGTGGCGAAAAATGGTTGAAGGCCAATACTTACCGCAATCCGATTCTCAAATGGAATACAGAAGAATGGGGCGAAATCCCAGCCGACTTTGGCCGAAAATAGCCCCATCCAACTCTCGTTAATGCAAGCTGCGATTAATTTTTAGAAGAGATTTGTCGTCCGATTTGTAAGTGTAAATCATCCGCATTCTCTCCTATCAACCTCAACTTGATCTAATTACTGATCTGTATTTGCACGTTATTGTCACGCCACTCGATCTCAGTCTAAAATCGGGGACGTAAATTATCGTTTCATCAGGCGACCACTGCCAAACAATTGCTGTCCATTGGTTAGTGAAAAGAAATAAATACCTGGTACCAGCTCCGGTAGTTGTACCTCAAAACGGTTCGCAGAATACGTATTTTGGTATATGACCCGCCCCATACTATCGTAGAGCGTAAAATCAATCGTTTTACCAAAATCTCCCTCTAACTCTACCCAAGCGTTTTCATCAACAGGATTTGGAAAGACGCGGATATCAACTCCCGTACTAGCCACTCGATTTTCCGACAGTAAAATATCAAAGGCACTCCCTTCCCAGATGGTATGAAATACGGTATTGGTGTAAATAGGCGGATTGAAATCAAAATAGATGTCCGCTGAATTGGTAATCACTGTTCCCGGAGGCAAATCGTTCACGGGATCGATTCTAAACTTGACAAAGCCTTGTGAACCGAGCCAGTTGGTGGTACTGTCTGGTAATAGAATATCATTAAAGGTAAAAATCAACCGCCGGTCTGCCGCTAAAAGGTAGGAATAGGTGTGGCTACTGCCTAATACTTCCAAGCTATTGATATCCAGCAAGTTCGATAAAGTATCCACCAGGACTACCGTAAAAGCCGTATCATTTCCGGTATTTTGAAAATCGATGGTGTATTCCAGTGGGGTATTGGGCTCAATAAAGTTTGCGGCCAAAAACCCTCCTGGATCAGCTTGCTTCTGATTGGGATCATAGGAGCCCGTCACGACTCGACATTCCGTGTCGGTGGCTTGTCCGAGATCATTGAAAAGAAAGTCATTCAAAAAGCCGTAGCTAATGGTTGAATCCGGATTATCGACACAACCTTCGATGGCAAAGCCCGGAAAAGGATTGACTGGTGCACCGTTCTCCTGCTCCGCTTTTAACCAAAAGGTAGATCCATTGCCTGGGATGGTGACCAACTCTTCGGTGCCACTCGTTAGGTTGAATGAGCCAGTCGCATTAAGTACCGCATCTTCAATTACGATGTACTGCAATGGCATTTGCATATCCCCTTCTCCAATGTTTTGAATACGGAAATTGAGTTCACCATCAATACATTCTCCAGCTACGCTAATCAAAGCACCATTCCAATCGGGGCCGAGGCCATCGGGAATCGTATCCGGGAAAATATGAGCATCTACGCACAAGGTTTGCCACAATTCTGTGGTCTGGCAATCGGGTTGTACCACAATGGTGAAACTCGCACTCTGCCCTACACCGATATCTCCTAAATTGAAGGTGTAGGTATTTCCATCGACCGTTGACCAAGGAATTGAAGCATCCAGCACATTCAGGTCCTCATCGAAAGTCAGCTCAACATAAGCATCAATGGCAGTGGCCGTTCCGTTGTTTTCATAGCTCACTGTATAAATATTGTCAAAACAACGACGTAGGCTCGGCGCACTTACCTCAACCGATAAGAGCGGACTATTGACGAGGGCCTGAAGGGGATAATTAACCGTTAGCGTATCAAAATCATTCGGTATGTCGACGGGGATACTATCAAAACAAGTCGTCCAAAGGGCGCTCGGTGGAATCGCCGAGAGATAATAGTCATCGGCTGTAGCCGGAAAGGCAAATAACCCTGCGGCATCTGTTCCCTGAATCAAAGTTTGCTCGTTTTGCAGCAACACGTTTACACCACTCAGACCAATCTCCCCGGTATCAAATACACAATTATTATTTTCATCAAAAAAGACCAAACCATCTAGTTGAGCGGTTGCGCCCCCATTGAGTGAATCCAGCAAAATTTCGAAATCATACACCGCATCACAACCTTGCGAACCTGTGATGGTCACACTGTAAGGCCCAGCGGCCAAGCCGGATAAAACCGCAGAGGTATTGCTAGCTCCAGTCGACCAGGCAAAATCAAATGGCCCTTCTCCCGCAAAGACATTAACCACCACCGCACCATTTCCATCACCATTATCCGCAATCGTTGCGACTGTAGCCGCCACGGAATCGTAGACCAACAGGTCTAAGATGCGTACACTATCACAGCCATCAAGGATCGGAAAGGTATCTAAATACGTCCCCGTCTCGGTATACCCAAAAAGAGATTCTCCCTGACAAATCGTATCATTTAAAAGCGTCGTTGGTGGCGGAACAGTAACGGAGTCCGTAACCGTACAGCCCAGGAAGGGATTAGTAACATTGAGGTAATACGTTCCGGGGCCAATAAATTTGGGCGTCAACAAGTCTTCATCTCCGACCAGTTGGCCATCTTCTGTGGTCCACAGAATGTCGAAATCCCAATTCGTATTGTTGTGAGCCCCCAGCAAGGTTGCTGTATCCGTACAAGAAAAAATAATGGTGGTTCCAGCATTGATACTCGGGACATGATCACCAGAGCTCGGAACATTATAATTCCCGGTAAACACACAGCCCGTCAAGGTATCAATCGTACGTGCCTGCCATTGTCCGGGATAACTCTGAGGAATAGCCGCACAGCCGTCTGGGAAAGTACCAGTTCCAATATTGTATTCAATATTTCCCCAGGAGATGTGCCCGATATTGGGTGGAGGATTCTCAATCCCTAGTCTTAGCTGAAATCCACAGCCGGAACAACCGGTAATCTGAAGAGGTGGATCATTGAATTGAGGAATTTCAACCGGGATAATTGCTTCACATTCAAACCCAGGTTCGAAGACGTGGAAATAATATGTCCCACCGTAGTCTACCGTGATAAATTGTTCATCCCAAACTTCCCCTTCCGGCCCATTCCAATAATAAAAACCATTGCCCGTATATTCTCCCCAGAGATCAATGCTAGAGGAGCCGGCAGGCGCCGCACAATCTATACTGCCCCAGGCATAAGCATCGGCTTGGGGAACCGTATTAATCGTAAAATCCTCTTGCACTACGATAGTACAATTAGGATCTTCAATGGTATAAGTCACCTGGTAATTACCGGGTATGGCACCTTCCGAAAAGAGGATGCCATTTGAAACATAGGGACCACTAAATACACCTCCAGGGTGAGATGCTTCCAGAAAGACCCAGCCGGTATTAGGGCATTGATCCGGGATAGGTGTAATCGTCACTACAGAATCACATATGCCCTGAGCTTGTCCCCATCCAATGGTTGATAATATTAATAAAACTGCAAACAGTATCCGTTTCATAATGGCTTCAATTTAAGTTGTTCTGCCGGACTAATCGCTACAGTTACAAATTTTCAGCTTTTCTACTTGAATTTAAAAGACAATTTTAGTAAAATGTGAATCTAAATAGCCTGTAAATAACCATAAAAACCTAATAATCAATTTTTTATAATAAAAATTCGTGAATCAAAATCAATGCATAGTCCTTATCCAATCGTTGAATAAAAGCGAAATCCGTGCATTTCGTAAGTTTTTGCGGTCAGCCTACTTCTCTACCCGAACGGACTTCCCCGTATTGTTCGAGACCATACTCCAACAGCTTAACCGGAAAAAGGGCCTTGATAAAGCTAATTTATTCCGAAAGGCCTACCCTACCCAGGCTTTCCACGATCTGAAGCTCAGGGCAGCCATCAGCGATCTAAAAGAGATGCTGGAAGAATTCCTGACCATACGCCACTTTAATCAGGATCGCATCCGACGTGAAATGGCCTTGCTGGAACTTTACGCAGAACGAAAGCTTCCTGGATTATTCAAGCAAAAATTTAGTAAAGTACAGCAGTTATTGGATCGAGCAGCGGATCAGGCACTAGATATTTGGCAGTATCAGCTCCGACTCCAACGACTCGAAATGGAACATCTCGCGCAACAGAAGCGAACCGCTGATCTTCCGTTACAAAGTATCTCGGATCACCTCGACGCCAATTTCATTCTTGCGAAACTAGAGCATGCTTGCACTCAATTGAGTCATCAGTTGGTTTACAAAACACAATATGATTTTGGCCTACTGAAAGAGGTGTTGGTACAAGTCGAGAGTGGCAAATTTATGGATCGGGCGGCCATTGCTATTTATTATTACTGCTTTCGTTTTTTATCACAGGCCGAAGACAAATCTTCTTTCGATAACTTCCGAGATTTGTTGCTGGGAGCAGACCATCCCTTCCCAGACAAGATGCTTAAAGATCTTTATCTGTTAGGCCTGAACTTTTGTATCCGCCAATCCAATCAAGGGAACACTTATTTCATGCAAGAAGCTTGGCTGCTGTACCAACGTGGCCTAGAAGCTGGTGTTTTTTTAGAAAACAACCGACTATCTCGTTTCACTTTCAATAATATCATTGGCATGGGAATCAATCTGGAGGCGTTTGCGTGGTTAGAGCACTTCATTGTTGATTATCAAACCTATCTCGATCCGGCTGACCGTGACTCCATTGTTTACTTTGCGCGGGCTCGACTGGCTTATTTTGCACAAAAAGATTATGACCAAGTAATTGACCTTTTACAAAAGGTAGCGTTCCGAGATATTGTTGATAATTTAATCGCCAAGAATATGTTGAGCAGGGTCTATTTTGAATTAGGCGAGTTGGACTTGCTTGAAGCCCATCTCAATAGTTTTCAGCAATATATCCGACGCGGCAAGATTGGCCGCTACCATAAAAGCAATTACAATAACATCATACGATTGACGAGGAAACTCCTCGGCTTGGCCGCTTACGCCCCGGAAAAACGGGCGATGCTCATCCGGGAAATTGAACAAACAGAGATTCTAACGGAACGACGCTGGTTATTGGAACAACTACAAGAAAAGCCTCCCTCTACCAAGTCAGACAAGCCCAACTTTGATGGGTAGACGTATTTTGATTAGTTGCACAACGGTTATTTAAGGCGAGCAAATTTCATTTTATAGTTGGTAGCAATCTTACCTTTTCTGATATTTTCCAAACGACGACGCGCCAAGCGACGCTTGAGTGGTTTGAGGTGCTCTGTAAAGAGAATACCGTCGATGTGGTCGTATTCGTGCTGAATTACCCGCGCGTTTATCCCCGTAAAGATGTCTTCTTTTTCCTCAAAGTTCTCATCCATATAGCGCAAACGAATCTGCTCTGGTCTAGATACATCGCCTCTCAGATCAGGAATGCTCAAGCAGCCCTCTTCATACTCCCATTCAGCTCCTCCCTCCTCAATTTTATGTGCATTGATGAATACCTTCTTGATGCCTTTGTCTTCTTCTCCTTCCTCTTGCATCTGCACAGTATCCACCAAAAATAAGCGAATGGCTCTGCCAATTTGTGGAGCAGCCAGTCCTACCCCCTGAGCGTGATACATGGTCTCCCACATGTTTTCAATCAAATCCTGCAAATCAGGATAATCCTTGGTAATATCCTCTCCTACCTTTTTCAAAACGGGTTGTCCGTATGCATATACTGGTAAAATCATAATTCGAATCGATTTCGTTGTGCTTCCATATAATCTTGAAGAATGAGTACTGCGCTGACCTTATCTACCAGAGATTTATCGCGCCGTTTCTTTTTGCGTACGCCACTCTGGAGAATGATCCGCTTAGCATCTTCCGAGGTATAGCGCTCATCCTGTCTTACAACTTTTAAGTCGGGAAAAAGTTGCTTTACCCGAGCCACGAATTGCTCAATTTGGGGAGTAATCTGAGCGGGATTGCCGTCAGGATAAAGTGGTAGCCCCACTACCATACACTCGACCTCTTCTTCCTGAAAATATTGTTTTAAAAACGTAAAAACTTGTTCAGTTGGCACGGTATCCAAGCCACTGGCAATTATTTGTAAAGGGTCGGTCACCGCAATCCCTGTTCGCTTTGTACCGTAATCAATACTAATAATTCGCGCCATGCCGCAAAGATAGCAAATGCGTTGCTGTTTTTCTCCTCTTTCGATTAGTAGACGCCAATTCATATGGTCCATATGGTTTATATTTCTAGAGTTATTTTTTCACTTTAAACAGAGCCTCATGAAAACAACCTTTACCTTTCTATTTTTTTGTTTTAGTTTCTTTTCTTTAAATGCCATACCGCTTGCCCCGGATTCACCCGCGCCGCTCTATGAACATCTTTATGAAATCAATAAGGAGTGGACCAAGTATCGTACTCATCTTCCTCATAATGCCTTAGTACATTTTCAAAATGACCAACAACGCATTCAATGCCATCTGAGTCTGGTGATTAAGACCTTAAGAGAGCATACACCAGATGGATTTTCTGCCTCAGCATTGGCCGCCCGGCAACAATTGCTCGATGGCCTACAAGACTACGCTGAGCTGGGACAATTTCCTCAAAATATTGGTCACGCTCACCGCCAACCCTACTTTGTAGATCATCTCAATACAGCCTGTGCGGTAGGACATCTGATACGGTTAAGCGGGAACACGGCTTTAGTGGACCGTATTCAGAAGGAGGCAAATTTTGCTTACATCCGAGAGCTTTTGCATTATTCTGAATTACACACCTGGTCCAAGCAACATGGCTTTACGACGGATGAACTGGCTTGGATTCAACCGGGCTACTGGCCAATTAGCCAAACTTGGTACCAAGTTGGAAATAACGGTGGTGTTGAGGGTAAAGTCAACGTAATGCTTGCCAACCCAACCGATACTTGGTTGTATTATGCAGGCTCTTTCAGTACTATTGATGGCGAAAGTTGCCAAAATATCGCTGCTTGGGATGGTAGTGTCTGGAATACACTTGGTGATGGTTTAGATGGTGAAATTTACGATCTGGATTTTGACACCAATGGCCGTTTGTACGCAGCAGGCGAATTCACTGTTCCCGGATCGCCAGAAATTAAAAATTTAGCTTATTTGGAAAATAGCGAATGGCATGGCTTTAATAGTACTGCTTTTGACGGTCCAATATATACTATTGAGGTTATCGAATCAGATTTGATCTATATAGGTGGTGATTTCATTTATGACAATAGCATTGCTTATTTGGCCAAGGTGAATATGGAAACTGGAAGTGTACAAAACCAAACCAGTGATTTTTCAGTAGATGGTCCGGTAAAAGATTTATTATGGTATGAAAATCAGCTTTATGTCGCTGGTTTTTTCTCTGAGGTGGCTGCGGAGAGTAGTAATCCAGATAATCCACCTACAGCCACCAGTGGTTTGGGTATTTGGCAATTAGCCACACCGAATGTCCCCGGGAGCTGGGTCAATGTTTTTGAATCCACTCTATCTCATGTCAGCTGCGTAACTGTCCAGGAGGACAAAATCATAGTTGGAAATGGCCGAGCAGTAGAAGAGTTCTCTTTTGATTATTCAATGTGTATCTTTGAAAACGATACCATTGTCAGTACTGTTCATGATTTTATTCTAATTGATTCGGCTGATAGTTTAAACCATTTTAGAGGGTTCATTGAGCATGATAATCGTATTATTGCTTATGGCAATATCTTCCGCGCTAATTTCGATATCTCTATGGGTATTTATTTGCCGATACAACCCGGAGGAGCCTTTCACGAAGGAACTGCTACAAATGGTACTGTTGATGCTGCTGCTAGCTTTCAAGGCCAGCTTTATCTAACTGGCAATTTCACATCTATTGGTATGGAACAGTTTTCAATCAATCACATGGCTTATTCTCCATTTGATGGTATAGTCGTTAACACTGAGGAAGTATCCGAAGAAGCGTCACTCCGCTTGTTCAATAACGGAGAGCAAATTCAGGTAGAAGCTACCGCTCAGACCAAGGATACCGAAATTACGATTTACAATGTTCAGGGGCAGGTAATTGCTCAGCATTTATTACCTGCTTATACTGAGAACATGGTTTTCCCGATTCCCGATTGGTCTTCAAGTATTTATTTCTACCAACTTTCACAGAACGGTCGATCGATCCAAAGTGGTAAGTTGGGCATTTATCGCTGATCGTTTTAGAGCTTGCTCAATCGCCTTTAAGAATGACTTATTCAGCATTGAGCAAGCTCCATAAAAAAGCAATCCCCCTCCGCACTTTAGCGGAGAGGGACTATCCCAAAACCGTTTTAAAATAAATCTCTAAACAGTTACCATTATATAATTACCCAAATTCTTAATTCAAGTCTATATAGGCCTAGCATATGCTAAGAGCCATCTTAACCAATAACGCGGAAATTCGATGCGGATGCACCTGAATAGAAGTACCTTGCCAATTTGAAATAGGACGGTAAAAGAAGAGAGAAAGCTAGAAAAGGCTGGTTGAAAATGGTGATATGTTCAGGCGTTCTGGAATCTCCTTTTACTTAGATAAAGTAAATGATTATCCTATCATAGAAGGTCTTTGTTCGGTTATTGGAATTATAATTTGTTATTAAATAAGCAAAGCTTTTTTCACTTGCTTACATCACAAATATACAATATATATCACGCACCACACATACCCTAAATCGGGTATTTTTCTCTTCCTCTAACATCTCTGATTCGAATTATTAAAAGACCTCTAATTCATTGAATACAAATGAGTTGCAATCAATAATGACTGCAACTCATTTCTTACTATCGCGTCTAGAATCTGAAAGACAAATCAATAGCTATTCCCTTGGTTAAAATCTTGTAGCCAAGGTCATTTAGCTTAGCGTTTTTCAGCTCCTTATTTCAAGGCATAAAAAAAGCCCCCCTCCAACTTCGCACGGAGAGAGGCCATCCCAAAAACCGATTTTAAAGCATTCTTAAACCGGCTCTTGAGCTATATTCGGTGATCAATCGAGGATTAGTCGATCAAGATCATCTTCATTGTAGCTGAGTCATTCTCAGTATCCAACTGGTAGTACATTACACCAGCTCCAGACAATTCGCTACGGTTGATGGTTACTTGGTTGTAACCGGCAGCGTACTGACCTTTAACTAGGCGTACTACTTTTCCTGATACATCGTAGATCGTC
>JANQQI010000020.1 GCA_028285085.1 Saprospiraceae bacterium
CTACCGAATTCGCGCGGCCGGGCGTACCACCGCTACCGTTTTCGGAAGCCCGCCAGTTTTCACTTCCTTGACAAGGTGCTTCGGGATTAATCATTTCTAAGGTCCAGCCACCGTTGCGTTTTTCAGCATCTCGATACCAGCTTATATCATACAGCAAGGCGTGTACAGCATCTCCTTGTGGATCTAATAGTCCTACGATTCCTATTTCGTTGCCCAGACTGATAAAATCATCGAGGGCCAGCGTATCTCCATAGCTGCCAAAGCTGGCTTCGTTACTTTCATACAACAATACATAATTGCCCGGCTCCAGTAAGAAAAAGGGTAGACGTACTTCTTTATCTCCATCGGAAATAATAAAGGAATCCAAATTAATCACCTTATCACTTCGATTATACAATTCTATGAACTCCTGCTCCGGCAGACCAATGGCGGGGGTAGGGTCAGGGAAAAATTCGTGGATTACAATATCATAGGGTGCCGCCGGAGCAGTCGCCAAATAAGTAAAAGTCACATTATTCATAGCCCCGATCGTATTACCCGAGCAATCCGCTACCAGATCATTAGCTGAAATAGTATAATCCATTTGGTCTACAAAAAAGGGAGCTTCGATGATCAAGGTTACCTCTTGTGCGGCGGCATCCAACTGAGCATCAATCACTGCACCGGCTCCCGGAATATCGTAAACCGAAGGGTCGCCGGCCGCAATATTCATCGTTTCGTTGTAGCGGAGCAACAATCGATCTTCCGCCAGAGCAATAGCTTCGAGCATAGCCGGCGCAGTTTGATCCGGTTCGTCTTCGAAAACACTATTTTGTTGGCCGGGGGTACCACCATTTACGGCGACAGAAGCGCGCCAATTGGCGCCGCCCTGGCAATATAAATTGGGATTCACTTGTTCGATCGACCAGCCGCCGTCAGATTTCTCCGCATCCTGATACCAACTCTCATCATAATTGATCTCGTGAATAAGGATACCTTCACTATTGAATAGCTGAAGATCATCGTCTTGATTATTCAACGTAAATAATGACGGAACGCCCAGCACGGCGCCAAAGCCCGAAAATAAATCAACGTCCGCCGCGTCACAAATAATCAAATATGTATTCGGAGGAAAAATAAATGCATCCAAAAATTTACTCCCTGAACGATCTGCGATTTCAAAATCCTCCAAGGAGATGGCCTTGTCGCTACGATTGAACAACTCGATGAATTCTGCATCTGGTAAGTTGGTGATGCCCGGATCGGGTACCGGGAAAATTTCGTTGAACAGGATATCGAAAGCGACTGCATTCTCTAGCAGAAAATAAGTATAGGTGATTTGCTGGCCGGTACTGGCATTGCCGCTCAGATCTTCAACGTCAATGGCGCCGACAGTATAAGTGGTACCACTGGTCATTGGACTTAAATCCAACAACACCTGAGTAGGGTCGGTTTGTAGCGTTGCACTATTGATGGTGATGCCATTGTCAATTTGATAGTTAGCCAGATTTTCGGCCGGTGCCTCAGCCAAGGGCTCGCTGAAAGTCAGCAACAAACTGGTAGGATCCACAGGATCGGCAGCGAGTAATTCTGGGGGCGTTTCATCCAATTGCAAAGGACCGATGAGAATATCATCAAAGTAAAATTTATCCCGCCGAGTTGCACTGTATTCACAGGTAAAGCCAAAGTAATTGCCGGTAGCATAGGTGTCATCCATGATGCTGCCCTCTTCTACGAAATTTGTTCCACCACTATAATCGACGGCTAGGGTCCAGTTGGCACTATTATCGCGGATCACTCTTACGCGAATGGCAGGTTCTTCGGCAACGCCAGCGGATGATCCGCTGAACAGAAGTGTTTCCGAGCTACCGTCCTGTCGCCAAAACTCAAGTGCATCCTCAGAACCAGAAGCCCCGATTTGTAAAAAATAGCCTTGTTGATTTCCAAATAAATCCGGGGAACTTGCTTGCAGATAAATACGTAGTTGATTAGACGTGGAGGGATTAAACTCTAAGCGGCAGAAAAATTCCCAGCCGACACTGTCTGCCACGGATAATGAGGTGTAAATCTGAGAAGTTCCAGCATCCACGTCCATCAATTGCAGCTCGTTGGCGGCATTGACTACATAAATATCGGTGTTTCCCAACCAGCTTGGATCATTGGGAAAACTGCCATCATCGAAGTTATCTTGAAACTGAGCCAAAAGGGGATTCAGTAGGCAAAAAAAAAGGAGAAAAAAAGTTAGCCTTTGCATATTTCAAAAATAGCAATAAAAAGGAAATGCCTGTATCTTTGCCGGACTTTAAAAGTCGGGTAACTGTCAGGTTTAACCCCAGAACCATTATTAGTTAACTATAATTTTACACTATGAAAGTTGCTGTAGTCGGCGTCACTGGTTTAGTAGGAACCGTTATGTGCCGCGTTTTAGAAGAACGTCAATTTCCTGTTTCAACTTTTATTCCCGTTGCTTCGGCTCGATCCGTAGGTAAAACGGTCACCTTTAAGGGTGAAGCGCATCAGGTTATCGGCATGCAAGACGCGATTGACATGCAGCCTGATATTGCGATCTTTTCGGCTGGTGGTAGCACTTCCCTCGAATGGGCACCAGCTTTCGCAGCAGTTGGTACGACTGTGATTGACAATTCTTCGGCCTGGCGCATGGATCCTGAAAAATGTTTGATTGTTCCAGAGATTAACGCAGACATCCTCACAGCCAACGATAAGATTATTGCCAATCCTAATTGTTCGACGATCCAAATGGTCGTTGCCCTGGCACCATTGCACCGTGCGTTTGGCATCCGTCGCCTGGTGATATCGACTTATCAATCCATCACCGGAACCGGAGTAAAAGCGGTTGATCAATACGAGGCAGAGCAAAAAGGACAAACCGTTGAAGCGGCCGCTTATCCACATCCCATTTTTAATAATTGTTTGCCGCATTGTGATATTTTTCTAGATAATGCGTATACGAAAGAGGAGATGAAATTGGTTAATGAAACCAGAAAAATCTTGAGAGATGACCAAATCCGAATTACAGCTACGGCGGTTCGCGTACCTGTACAAGGTGGTCACTCGGAAAGCGTAAATATTGAATTCGAAAAAGATTTCAAAGTAGAAGACATTCGCAACTTATTACGTCAAACACCTGGTGTAGTGGTAGAAGATGACCTACAAAACAATGTTTATCCCATGCCATTGATGGCGCAACATCAGGACGAAGTGTTCGTCGGACGCATCCGTCGGGATGATTCCATTGAGCGTGGATTAAACCTCTGGATTGTGTCGGATAACCTCCGCAAAGGGGCTGCTACAAATGCGGTTCAAATTGCTGAACATCTCGTTGTTAAGGCCTTAGTGAACGCTCCGGCGGTCAATTCCTAAAGGGAAAATTAAGGTCAAAAGTTGATGATTAAATCGCAAATCGTTATTTTGTAAGTAATTTACACTCGAAGCACACCGATTTTTAACTGTTACAGGTAGACATTTACCGATAAGATTCCTGACTTATGAAGACCAAGCTTGTACTCTGGGGAACTAAAGATGAGAACGATAAAGTACTAATCGCATTACGACTTCGACCACTCGAAAACAAGGTGGATATTTGGCATTTCCCGGAGCAAATCGTTACCGAAGATTTCGGGAAACAGATGATGAATGAATGGCGAAATGATCAAGACGTTCCGTTTCCTGAAGGCTACACTCAGCTGGAACGAGAGTTGACCGTTTCCGAAGGCTTATTGCCGGATAATCTCAGAGTGGAACGTGGAGACCTCATTCAACGTGCGCAAACCGAGTGGCATTTTGTGGTCCTCTCTGCCAAACTCAATCAAGCTTACCAATCCGAGTTGAACGAATTGAAAGAGAAAATCGATCAACTTAAAGCATACGATAGCGAAATTTGGGATAGTCTTAAAGGCTTTTGGTCTAAGGTACAGACTCAGGTACGCGATCGAAATTTATTCCGAGAGCACGCGAATTCGCTACGCGATAACACCAATGCGTTGTTTGCTCGATTGAAAGAACTGCGCGCCAATCTAGACGAAGAATTTCAGCGCAAGTCCAAGGAACACCTGGATTTCTTTGCGGAAAAGTTGGACGATATTGAGAATCGTATCAAAGAAGGGATGAACCTAACGGTGATCTTTGATGAGCTCAAGAAATTGCAACGCCGTTTTCGGGATAGTAAATTTACTCGTGAGCATCGTTCCAAGATTTGGGAACAGCTTGACGGTACCTTCAAGAAAGTTAAAGAAAAACGCTTTGGCAGCAATGCTTATAACGAAAGTAGCCCCGGCGAGCGCCTAAAACGCCGTTACGACGGGTTGATTAACGCAATCCAAAAGATGGAGAAATCCATTCAGCGGGATCGGGATGAGCTAGAATTCCAGGATCGCCGCATCGCGAATTCCGATGGGCAATTGGAAATGCAAATCCGGCAAGCAAAGATCAAGATGATCAGCGAACGGATTCGCTCCAAGGAGGAGAAACTCGGTGAAATGATGCAAACTAAAGCCGAGTTGGAAAAACGCATGGAGCAGCAGAAAAGCCGTGATGCAAAACGTGCTGAGCAAGAGCGTATTGAAGCGGCGAAGCTAGAAGCACGCGATAAGATCGCTGCTAAAATCGAATCCGAGAAAGTTGCACGCCAAGATGATGATGAAAAGCTCAAAGCCGCTGCTGATTCAATTAGTACACCGCCGCCTAAAACGGAAGCTTCTGATTCTGTTCTTGGAGCGCTTGGTAGCACCCTTGGAGAAGCCTTGGAAGATGTCGTGGATACGGTCCGAGCCGTCGCCGAAGTCGTGGGAGATAAAATTGATGAGGCTATAGACGAAATAACCAAAAAAGACGAGGAGGAGTAATCCTCAACCTTATATTTTATCTAGCAAAAGTCACCTCAATTTAATTTGGGGTGACTTTTGTCGTTTATCCTTTCCTCTCCATTAAACTTTTCTACCTATCGGAAAGTCTTAAGTACAAATTCTTTTTTTTGATCTGCTCGGATTCGAGTCGTAACACCATTTTCAATGAAAACAATCTTACCCTTTTGCTTGGCTTTTCTTTTCAGTCTAACCAATAATGCTCAGGATTACTACTACCCGCCTCAAGATAGTGATGAGTGGAGCACACTTTCGCCGGATTCTCTGCAATGGTGCTCGGAGAAGCTCACTGCACTGCACGACTTTTTAGATGAGAAAAACAGCAAATCATTTATTATACTCAAAAACGGGAAGATTGTCCTGGAATATTATTTTGATGAATACGTTCAGGACTCTATCTGGTATTTCGCCTCAGTAAGCAAAAGTGTGATGGCATTTTTAATGGGTATGGCTCAGGAAGAAGGCTATGTTGATATTGACGATCCCACTACCGACTACCTCGGCGAACAATGGACCGCTTGCCCACCCGAAAAAGAAGCCCTGATCACCGTCCGTAATCAATTGACCATGACTTCCGGTCTCGACGATGGCCTCCCTCCCACCTCAGAGGTACCCGACCCATCTAATTGTTTGGAGCCCGATTGCCTTGAATATTTAGTGGATGCCAACGAAAGATGGGCTTACCATAATGCGCCTTATCGTTTAAGTCAAGACGTACTCGAGGCCGCTACGGGTTTAAACAAAAACATTTATACGCTCACCCGCTTGAACAATGAGATTGGGATGAATGGCTTTTGGTTCAATTATATCATGTTTGGAACCGCTCGTGATATGGCTCGCTTCGGGCATCTCATTTTGAGTAATGCAGTTTGGGATGGCGATACGCTACTTCATGATCAAGTCTATCTTGAGCAAATGCTTACCCCCTCTCAGGATTTAAACCTGTCTTATGGTTACTTGTGGTGGTTAAATGGGCAAGATTCTTATATGCTGCCGCAATTACAATTAGTCTTTGACGGGCCAATGGCACCAGCAGCTCCCTCAGATATGGTCGCTGCGCTGGGTAAGAATGATCAAAAGATTTACGTCGTTCCAAGCTTGGACATGGTTGTGGTTCGACAAGGCGAAGCATCCGGGGATTCTCCTTTGGCACTATCTTCTTTTGACAACCAGCTTTGGGAAAAGCTAATGGACTTGGAGTGCATCACTACTGCTACTGAAGTCGCTCTAGATGCTCAAATAATCAAGGTCTTCCCCAATCCTACTACAGATATTCTTAATATAAAGTGGCCATTTGATTTGTCCAGTTCAACAATAAAGATTACCGATCAACTTGGAAAATCTCAGGTCGTCGTTCAAACAGGCAGTCAGCAATTATCCGTCGCTCATCTTCCGACAGGTTTATATACGTTACAATTAGGTTGGGAAGCAGAAGAATGGACTACTCGGTTTTTAAAACAATAACCAACTACATTTTATCATAAAAATACAAAGGGCCCGCCTCATACGAAGCGGGCCCTTTGGCTATTTATTATCTAATCGAATACTTACTATTTGATCACTACTTTTTGAAGTGCGATACCACGATCCGTACTCGCTTTCACGATGTAGAATCCAGCTGGCATATTCGACGTATTGATTGGATAAGTCTGTACTGACTGATTAACATTAATCACTTTGCTGTATACTTCTTTACCTTCCAAAGTAACGAGACTAACGGTAACGTTTTCATCGTACTCTCCGCTAATGGTCACATTGATTTGATCATCCGCAGGATTAGGGAAAATACTCAGATCAACAGCAGGGTCAATGAGATTATTTGTCGAAACTGTAGAAGCTTGAGACTCAACGATCGTACCACGAGCCGGAGCCCTTGTACAAATGTTGTCACCCTGATCAGTAGTGATACAAACTTCTGCATCGTAGTTGATCATATCCATGATTTCCAAATCATCGATAAACCAACCTCCACCAATAACGGTATTATCATCAGTACCGAAGTTGAAACGCAGGAGGACATCTTGTCCAACGTAGTCGCCCATATCAAGGTAGGATGCAATCCAGCCATCACTATCGCCAGAGAATCCATCAAGATTAGGAATCGTAAACGTAGCGTACTGTACACTATTATTGTAAGGATTACGGAACATCGTCTCACCCAATTGGCTCCAGATGATTCCGCCATCAGTAGATACTTCAACCAAACCAGCATCAGCGCCACCTTCAGTATTAAATTGGTGGTAAAAACGTAATACTGGATTTGCTCCACTTACAGGGATAGCATTTGCACCAAAACCAGCACGCAAGATTTGCTGACTTTCAGTAGCTACGTCTTGTACGTACCAAGACGTCTCACCACTATTTGAGCTCACCGTACTCACGCCCCAGAAGTTAGTTCCTTCAACTGGGAAAGATACCCAAAACGTATTATCTACACTTTCGACATCGTTGTAGAAACTGCGTACAGAGAAGCTAGAAGGATCTGTTGTTAATTCATAAGTAATTGTTACTTCATCCAAAGTAGCCATATCACCCAGATCAAAAACAAGCGTGTTACCAACTACTGTAGCAGCGGTAGATCCACTACCCTCAATGTAAGCCGTACCGTCAAGCAATTCATCAGTAACTGTTACATTAGTTACTGTCTCATCTTTGTAGTTGTTGATAGTCATTGTTACCGTGATATTATCACCGGCGTTAATCAGCGGCGTAACCGCTTTTCTGATGCGCAATTCTTTGATACAAGTTGGTAATGATTCGAAATCTTCAATTTGATCCGTACCACTTGCCGTTGAACCCTCACTTGCGTCAACACCACAACCGCGGCGAGCGAATACACCCCAAATCAAGCACTGATTTTCACCGTTGTATAGGGCTTCATCAGCAGCGAGGATGGCATCACGACCAGATACGAAACCAGGACTACATTGCTGCATTTTCATACCTTCCATGACCAACTGAATCGCCATATTATTACCTCCGGTACCGAACCACTGGTCTTCATCGAAGCCATGTTCCTCAACCATTGCCCAGTAGAGGTCCCAAATCATATTACACCAGACTTCCCCAAGCGGGTGCACCGCGGGGTTACCAGCTACATCACCGTAGGTCAATGGTGCAATACTCATATCTGTAGAATAAGGATAGCGGCGAATACCACGACCATCATTATCTTGACGAATCACGTAGGTACCAACACCACGACGCATGTCACCAGTGTCGCCTGGCTTAACTGAGGTTACTAAGGCGAAGAAATCACTCCAGCCTTCTCCCATTTGCTCACCATTACCCAAGCAACCAGCTTGGCTAGGTCCACCAGTTAGGCGGTTAGAAATACCGTGACCATACTCGTGAGCGATGATACCGTTATCAAAGTCACCGTCTAGAAATTCAGGTCCTGTATTTTGTGGTAATACGATGGTTACCTCCAAGCCATTACCTACAAATTGACGGATCGTTTGGCAATCAATAGCACCGATAGAGACAGTTGGGATGGTAGGATCATCAATCTCAGGTACACCAGCCATTCCCATCGCTTCATCTTCGAAGTTACAGATGATGATGGCAATCGCACCAGCAGCTTCAGCATTAGCTGTTTTTTGCTCAAAGAAGCAACCACCACGGTCGACCAAGGCAATTTTACCATTTACTTCACTTACATTGACGAAATCTTCGCAACCATCAGTGATAAACGGATCATAGGTGTTATCATTAACCTCTACAACTTCACCACTTACGGGCACTTCACTTACCGCAGGACCATAGTCTGCAGTTCCTGTATCATACAAACCACCGATTGAACTTGGTGCATCAACAGTCAACAGTTTAGAACCACTATCTTGATTCCAAACAAACATATTCATAGTACCGCTACCGCCATCCGGTGGTGTCGCAAAGTTGGCATTGTTGAGACTTCCTACATCCGCACCGGCCTGAGCACGTGCCTGCACCTCGTCATTACCTGTACCGCCATTTCCATAAGTATTACGCTGGAAGTTACCGGCTTGCTCGTCGAAGCCATAAGCATACGTGAAATCGTGAATCGTATTGTTCCAGAAAAAGAGGTTAGTCACTGCAGCATCCTGGTTGAAATCTGCATCAAGATCACCATCGTAAGGAAAATCAAAGATCAAGTCCGCGCCACCATCTGGCAAATTACCTAAATCGGAAATACCATCGGAGTTACGGTCTAAATAAGCATACACGTTATTACCGCGCGTATGGGTATAATCCGGATCATCATCACCATCAGTATCATGCCAGCCAAAAGGAGAAGCTGTAGGATCGGCAGGATCAGAAATCAGCTCATGATCGCCGTGAGCAGGGCTCTCAACTGTAAATGGGAATACACGGTAAGTCCCTCCCATCATCAGTGCTTCACTAACGGTAGGCGCAGCTTTGTGTTGGTGCTTAACACCGTGATCATGGCGGCAATGTGCATCGTGATTGTGGAATGGGTTGTTCCCAAATGCACAACGAATCACTAAATCTTTCTTAGCTAAAACTTGTCCAGTCGATGCATCAATCTGATAGCCCCAACTTTCCTGGCCTGCATCATAAATCATCACATGCCAAACCAACTGATAGCCTTCCGCAGAAGGATAATAGCTTAGTTCAGCAAAGGTGGTATTAGTGGTAATGCCCTGGTAGCGATATTTATTATCACCCGTTTGCTCTGGTCGAGGTAATTCTACTCCCAGTTCCAGATCTTGCAAAACGATATTCATGGCATCTTCTACCGCCAGCTGTGCGCTGGTCGTATTCACTTTCTCAGCTAGATTAGGCACGAAAGTCTTTCCTGCATAAACTACTTTACCGTTTTCCAGGATATTGACATTGATAATCGCATTTTGTGCGATAATCCCAGCATGACGCTGATTGAAATAGATATGTGTTACGCCGCTTTTCTTGCTGCGATAATTGTCTGTTACGACCATATCTGAAACATCTTCCTGGGTCAATTCCCAGTGTTTGAAGTTTTGCTCGACGTGCCGTACAGCAATGTTTAATGGAGTTTGAGACTGCGCCCACAACATCGTACCCGAAAGTACAAGAGCTGCGGTGAGCAGTACTTGCGTAAATTTACATTTCATACTGGCTTGCTATTAACTATGATTAAGAAATTAAAGTTTGAACAACTGTCTGTAAAAATAGTTAAAAAAAGCTCATTCTTATTGTCGGATAAAAGCTAGAATTTTATTCTTTCCGACATTTTGACCAGTTTATGATTATTCCTCGAAAAGGTAATGTCCACAAAACATTCATCTGAAACGACTTAGCATTGGTTGACTGGATTATTTTCCGCATTTTTGCGGCATGGCGCAGTCTTTAAAAAAGCAGCGATATATTTACGGCCGGCACCCAGTGGTAGATGCTATTCAGGCTGGTCAAGCAGTAGACAAATTACTGTTACAACGGGGTATTCACGGAGAGTTTGAAAAAACGATCCGCCATCTTTGCCGGGATTTCAATATTCCGATGCAAGTCGTTCCTAAAGAAAAGCTCAATAAGGTTGTTCGTGGTAACCACCAAGGGGTAATTGCCATCACTTCGTTGGTTACTTATTACAAGTTGGAGGATGTGCTACCTACCATTTACGAACGTTCAGAGACCCCATTATTCCTCTTGCTTGATGGCGTCACCGATGTCCGCAATTTCGGGGCTATTGCCCGCTCGGCGGAGCTTTGCGGCGTACACGCCATCGTGATTCCCAAGAAGGGCAGCGCTCAGATCAATTCAGAAGCGTTAAAAACTGCTGCCGGAGCATTGAGTAAGATTCCCGTTTGCCGTGCATCCAGCTTAATCACCGCAATAGAATACTTAAAGCTATCCGGGATTCACGTCGCCGGTGCAGCGCTGGAGCAGTCCAAGCTCATTTATGAGGCCGATCTTACTATTCCCTTGGCGGTTGTACTTGGCGCTGAAGGAGAAGGCATTAGTAAAGCCGTGTTAGCTCAAATGGATGAGTGTATCAAGATTCCTCAGATCGGAACGACTAACTCTTTCAACGTTGCCGTTTCAGGGGGTATTATTCTTTATGAAGTGATGCGACAACGTGTTGATCAAGCTTAAAGGACAAAAAAAGAACTCCCGAATGGAACATTCAGGAGTCAGAATCAAAAAACAGCAGGATATGATTAGAGAGACTATCCAATAAGTTGTTGCGAAGCCATTACGCTCAGCCATACTTTTCTAGGCCAACCCAGTCAATCGCCGGGTCACTTTCAACAAGCGTCGTACTTCATTAATTTCGATGATAAAGGGATCAAACTCCGCGTAGTTATCGGAGATTAACTTGAGATGAGTCCAATTTTGATGACGATCCAGACATCTTTGAACACGTTTGACCCAAACGGAGTGACTCGTTACCACGGCATAAATCTCATTGTCAATCATTTCGTTCTTCACCTCCAGTGGTTTACAAATCACCATATCTCCCGACAGAATCGTAGGCGACATGCTATCGCCATTAATATTGAACGCTACTAAATCCCCTTGTACTCCGGGGATATGAAAGCGCTCATTCTCTTCCAGCAAATCCACACCGATGGTGTTACTGGAGAAAGCTTCTACATTAGTAAAAAGTATGTTTGGTGAAAAGTTGATGCCCAAGGCCATAGCTAATTTTCCCTCCGAATCAGGAATTTTATGGTTCTCGAAAGGCGTGCCAATCCCTTGAAACATAAAGGCTTCACTCACGCCGTATAATGCACAAAGTCTTTTAGTTTGCTCGTACGTGATCTGCCTTTTGTGCCTTAGATACAAATCGACAATATGACCTTTGGTTCCGAGCTTGGCCGCAAAAGCGGACTTACTGCGTTGCCGATCATTCTTGACAATTTCTCCACGCTCTAATAAGAGCTGATAGACTTCGGAGAATCGTCGGTTTAGTTCTTGTCGATTGACCTTTTGCATTTTGTTTTATCTTTTCGGCTCTTCGGCAGTATCCCTCACTCACCACATGATCATTCTCTCGAGCAACAATCCAAAGATAAAACAATTTATTTTTCAAACAAAGTTTTTAAAACAAATAATTTATAAAAATCAGAGGTTACTGACACGCTTAATCACCTTATACAAACGCGTGTATTCACTGACTTCAGCGGTAATCGGATCGAACTCTAAGTAGTTAGCAGAAATCAATCGCAAAGACTTGATCCGTCCACGCTGATCTTCGATTCGCTTAACATATTTGATCCAAAGCGAACCGTCATGTTTAACTGCATAAATTTCGTTATTCTTGATTTCATAAACGCCGCTAATTTCACGGCAGATAACGATATCACCGTCTTGAATGATCGGATCCATACTATCCCCTTCAACAGGAAAAGCGACCAGACCAGTACCACTAACACCCGGTAGTGCGAAATAAGCATTATCCTCAGAAGAAGCCCGGCCGTCCTCATTAGAGTCTACACCAGAACCCGCAAAGGCTTGTACACTGGTAAAAAGGATATTACCAGTCATTCCATCCACTCCCTGTGCATTCGGTGGTAAATCAAAACCAAACGGCGTGCCTTCGCCATCGATCATGTAGGCTTCATTGACACCGTATTCGTGGCAAAGTGATCGCGCGTGACGATAATCAATTACCCGCTTATCGTCGGTGTTTAGAAAAGCCCGGATGATATGCCCGTAGGCACGGTTCCCCAGAATACGCTCCGCAAAATCGCCCATTCCTTTACCATTACGGTCATTCAATACAATATCTCCACGCTCTTGCAGCAGGTTAAACACTTTAATAAATCGCTCATTTAATAGAATTCGGTCTTCTCGAATCATAAGACTATGTGTATTTATTTCTAATTATAGTATTTCGCCCACAAATTAACACAAAATATTTTATAAAACAAATCGTTTGTCATTTTTTGTTTAATTAAAACTTTATACAACAAATCAATGGATTTGAGCACTACACATGACTAAGTTTTGGATGCGTTGACTTTATAGCTCAGGCTTATAGGCATTAAAGTATTATATCACATATCCTCAACTTGAATTAAGCGGAAAGAGAAAGGGAAAGCGTTTAAGGAATAGAATTCCGGTTGGTTATATTTTAACGCCAATTGAGGACTACTTTAAAAGAAAGGTATCAGTACGCTGTAGTAAGAACCTTAACAGTTAGGCATCATTAAACATTAACGACGGCGTACAGCAAAGAATTCACGCATAAGTTGGCTACATTCTTCGTGCCGAACACCAAATTCAACCTTGGTCTTCGGATGGAGCAACTCCTTGCCGTATTGCATGAAGCCGCGTTTTTCATCACTGGCACCGTAAACCAGGCGCCCCAATTGCGCCCAAGCCAGTGCTCCTGCACACATGATGCAGGGCTCCAAGGTAACATAGAGGGTACAATCACTAAGATATTTATTCCCCAAAGTGGAAGCTGCAGCGGTGATGGCCATCATTTCCGCGTGGGCAGTGACGTCGGTCAGTTGCTCCGTGTTGTTGTGCGCCCGGGCAATAATACGATTGTTACTCACCACGACCGCTCCGACCGGGATCTCTCCCTTTTCGAAAGCTTGATGTGCTTCGTAAAGCGCCTGTCGCATAAAATGGTCATCCGAAAACACTTCGATCATATTACTAATGGAATTGAGAAATTTTGCACGAATCAAAAAGGAAAATTAAAAAATAATCCACATTTCACTAGATGTTTTTTTCAAAAAGCATAACTTTGCGCATGGAAACAGTAAAAGTAAAATCAGAAGTTGTACCGGACAAATTTTTAGGTGAAGCACTCACCTTCGATGACGTCCTTCTCGTCCCATCTTATTCCAACGTTCTTCCCCGCGAAGTTGATATCAGTTCCCAGTTAACGCGTGAATTACGGCTCAATACACCGATCGTGTCTGCCGCTATGGATACCGTAACGGAGAACAAACTGGCGATTGCAATTGCGCGGCAAGGTGGTATTGGAATCATTCATAAAAACATGACGATTGAGCAGCAGGCCGACCAGGTCCGCAGTGTAAAACGCTCAGAAAGCGGTATGATCATCGATCCCGTGACTCTGACCGTAGATGCCACCATCGCTGATGCTTTGGCATTGATGAGTCGTTATAAAATCGGCGGTATTCCCATCGTCGATCAAAATCATAAATTGTTGGGCATCCTGACAAATCGGGATCTTCGCTTCGAGACCAGGCTCAATCAGCCTGTAACTACCTTGATGACCAGTGAGAATCTCATCACGGCACCGGTAGGTACTAATTTGGATCAAGCACGCGAAATTCTGCAGCGCCACAAGATTGAAAAGCTTCCCGTAGTGGATCGCGGCAACAAACTCGTTGGTTTGATCACCTACAAGGACATTATGAAAGTGCAGAACTATCCTAATTCCTGTAAGGATTCGCTCGGCCGTCTGGTCGTAGGTGCCGCAGTGGGGGTCACACAGGATATTCTGGATCGAGTAGAAGCCTTGGTCAATGTAGATGTTGATGTGATCTGCGTAGATACCGCCCATGGCCATTCCCAAGGTGTATTAGATACGATTCGCAAGGTTAAAACCCACTATCCTGATCTGCAGGTCATCGGTGGTAATGTAGCGACCGGAGCTGGCGCCCTGGCTTTAGTCGAAGCCGGCGTAGACGGCGTCAAAGTGGGTGTAGGCCCGGGTAGTATTTGTACTACGCGTGTCGTCGCCGGTGTTGGTGTACCACAACTCTACGCCATCCACGAAGCTTATAAGGCCATTGCGCATACTGGCGTGCCGATCATCGGTGATGGTGGTATCCGTTACACTGGAGATATTGCTAAGGCCTTGGCGGCTGGTGCCAGTACGATCATGGCGGGATCGCTCTTTGCAGGAGTGGAAGAAGCCCCCGGAGAAACGATTATTTATGATGGTCGAAAATTCAAGATTTACCGGGGTATGGGGTCTTTAGGCGCCATGCAACTCGGTTCCAAAGATCGCTATTTTCAGGATGTTGAAGAGGATATTAAAAAATTGGTGCCCGAAGGCATCGAAGGGCGCGTGCCTTATAAAGGATCGCTCCAAGAAGTGATGGTACAGTATATCGGTGGACTACGAGCCAGTATGGGCTACTGCGGCGCCGGTACAATCGAGGATATGAAAAAGGCCTCTTTTGTAAAAATCACCGCTGCGGGTGTAGTGGAAAGTCATCCTCACGATGTAACGATCACCAAGGAATCACCGAACTATAGTCGACGTTAAAAGATAATTTTTATTATAAAAAGCGCTCCGTTATCCATGCAGATAGCGGAGCGTTTTTTATACCTACTATTTTCAGTATAAAATATTTTTAATAAAATTATTCACCGTACCTATCTAAATAATATTTAAAAATAGTCGTCAAGTTGCCTTCAACTACAGAAGGTGCATTTATTATTTTTGTAATAATTTCCTGGTCATTTCCATTGTTCATTAAAGTAGCCGCTTGTAGCATCATACACCCCGTGAGATAAAATTTATCTTTTTGTAAAGCACGGTAGCGTTTAATTAAATCTTGGCGATTAAATAGTTCTAATTCAAACATTTGCACCCAGCTTGCATAGTCGGCAATGCCTTCCTCAATTTCCATAATCGTTTCGGCCGTTTGGCAATCAATTGTATTTTCTTCGTCGGCATTAATGCTTACCTCTTCTAATTCTTGATAACGTTGCGTGCGGATTTTTAAAAATTCATTACCAAGTTTTTTAGCTATTCCTTTTTTGCTGTCCAACAAAGCTTCAATTAACTGTACTAATAGCTCTTGTTCTTTTTGGATGAGCTCTGCGACAATATCATTTTGAGTATAACATAAATTAAGCTGACTCCGGTCAGGTTGCTGGTCCCAGGCGGGCCAATGCCCTTGCTCTGTGTACCAATATTCAAGCATCACCTCTATATGAAATGCCTCGTGTATAGCTAATTGCGTTTTCGTTTTCGGCGGAATCTCAAACGGAAAATCAGGGAAGCTAACGGGCATATAAACAGCAGTTTTTATACTATTCTGCTGCATCCAAGCGGTAAAGTCGGGCGCACCTTTATGTGTATTAAAAAATATATCTTCTTTCTTTTTTTCATTTCCATAATTTAGATAATAAGAATAAAGTGGCGTCAACATTTTGGGGATATCCTTGGAGCATTTATAAGATAAAGCTCTACCTCCTTGCCACAGTCCTAGACAATAAGTACTATCTGCGGTTTGTCCAGCATTTAAAACATAAGTACCATCCCCAATTTGATAACCGGGCCAAATTAAATGATTTACTCTAGTCGTTTTTTCGAGTATATTAACAAAGGCTTTTGCTTCATTTTTTATCCAGAGAGAATCACAGCCACAGTTAGAAATAATTGGTTCTTTTATTTGTTTTTCTTCGGGTTGGATATTTTTATTACACGAAATAAAAAATGGTAAGAAGAAAAGTATTAATATTTTGAAAAAGAGGTTGGTATAAAAAGTGGTACGCATATTTTGGAAATTATTTTTTATTTATAAAATACAGGACAGTTAACCCCATTAAGATTAAAAATGGGAAAAGTGGCCAGCCTAAATCCTGAAAATTCAGCAGATGAGTAACTATCGCACCAAGCATTACGGCAGAAAGTAAAAAAATACCGTATCCTCTCCTAGCCGGCCACAAAAGCAGAATTCCACCTAATACTTCAGATATACCAACTAGAATTAAAATCGTCCCGTTGTATCCCCAATCAATGAAGTTATCGTACAGATTACCGGAGAAGCTGAATTTCCCCGACCCGGCTAGTAAAAACAAGACTGCTCCGATAATACTCAATGTCCAAGTCAGAATGATTTTGAATTTAGATCCCATCATATTTTCTGGTTATTTCAAATGATCCAGATTAGGCAATGCTCTAGGGTTTCGACTCAACCTGTTTCAGGTAAGTCGATCATTCCATACCAATTCCAAAATATTATTCTCAAAACTAATCAATTTTACCCTTTTGCATAAAATTTTTTATGTTTTATTTAAAATTTTACAACCTCATAAATTAAAATGCCCTTCGCAGCAGAGCACGAAGAGCATTCTTATAAAAATTATAACTAAGGACTAAAAATACCAATGCCCTCTGCAACGAGTACAGAGGACACCGCTCAAATCATATCCTTGTTTTGTTAAGAAGGTACCGCCGCAGGCGCATAAAGTGGAAAATCTGCCATATAAGCATTGACTTCACGTCGTGTTTGCTGGATCAACTCTTCATTTTCAATATCCTTGATCACGGCATCGATCCAGTCGACCACTTTCAAGCAATCTTGCGCTTTGAATCCACGGGTTGTGATGGCTGCCGTACCGATTCGCATACCGGAGGTTACGAAAGGAGATTGTGTGTCAAAAGGCACCATGTTCTTATTAATGGTGATGTCCGCGCGGACCAACGCATTTTCCGCTTGCTTCCCAGTCACGCCTTTTGAGCGCAGATCAATCAGCATCAGGTGATTATCCGTACCGCCGCTAATGATTTTATAGCCACGCTCCACAAAGGCTTGCGCCATCACTTGCGCGTTGGCAATGACTTCCTCACCGTAGGTACGGAATTCAGGTTGTAGTGCTTCGTGGAAGGCAACGGCTTTTGCAGCGATGACGTGCTCTAATGGTCCGCCCTGCATCCCGGGGAAGACACCGCTGTTCATGATCGCCGACATTTTGATCGGTGTACCTTTCCGAGTTGTGCGCCCCCAAGGGTTTTCGAAATTCTTGCTGAGCATAATGATTCCGCCACGTGGGCCGCGCAGTGTCTTATGCGTCGTTGAGGTAATAATATGACAATACTCCGCCGGATTATTCAGCAGATTAGTCGCAATTAATCCCGCTGGGTGCGCGATATCCGCCAGCAAAAGCGCACCGACTTTGTCCGCAATGGCCCGGAAACGAGCGTAGTCCCAATCCCGCGAATAGGCACTAGCACCACAAATGATCAACTTCGGACGGATATCCAGGGCTTTCGCCTCTACTTTATCCATGTCAATAATCCCTGTATTTTCTTCGACACCATAGAAGTTAGCATCGTATACCTTACCCGAAAAATTCACCGGCGAGCCGTGCGATAAGTGGCCACCGTGCGCCAGGTCAAAACCCAAAATGGTATCTCCTGGCTGTAGTACCGCCAAAAAGACCGCCGCATTGGCCTGCGCCCCGGAGTGAGGCTGTACATTGGCATATTCTACACCGAAGAGTTCCTTAAGCCGATCGATCGCCAGCTGTTCAATTTCATCGACCACTTCACAGCCGCCGTAATATCGCTTTCCGGGATAACCCTCCGCGTATTTATTAGTCAAACATGACCCCATCGCATCGATGACGGCCTGGCTTGTAAAGTTTTCCGAAGCAATCAACTCAATCCCATGCCGTTGCCGCTCCAATTCTTTCTGAATCAAGGCCTGAATTGCGGTATCCTTCTGCATAATTGTTAATATTTGAGAATTTGTAATATTTGGCAAAGTTTATGCCGTACTTTTATGTGGTGCAAAAATACAACTGAAGTTTCTTTTTTAAGGTATTTTGGTGTAAAATAGACACCAAGCAACAACAAAAGTCTGAACAAAAACCGTGCATTGCAATATGCCGCTGCGTCCTATTTACAAAATCACCCTTCACCTGTTGTTACTGCTCGTCGTAGTAGTAAGCCATAGCGCGACCGATAAATACCGCTGTATGTGGCGAGAAGATCCGGCAACCAGCATGGTTATCGGATGGAATCAAATCTCGGGGACGCAACCCACCCTTTATTATGATGTAGTCGATCACGGTACTAACACCGATGCTTATCGTTATTCCCAGCATCCAGATCGGATTATCAATAGCCGAGGTATGCGTAATCATTTCGTTCGATTGCGCCACCTGGAGCCCGGCACTGTTTACTATTTTGTCATTAAAGATAGTGATGGCTGCAGTCGACAAATGTCGTTCCGTACCATCCCGGATCATCCCTTCGAACGATTATCGATCATTGCCGGAGGTGACTCACGCAACTATCGGGATGCGCGCCGCAAAGCCAATCAATTGGTTGGCAAGTTGCGCCCGCACCTCGTCTTGTTTGGAGGCGATATGACCGGAGGCGATAATGCTAAGCAGTGGCAAGCTTGGTTTGATGATTGGCAAGAAACGATAACGGCGGACGGTCGGCTCTGCCCGATAGTAGTAGCTCGAGGCAATCACGAATATTCCAATAAAACCATCGTTGATTTGTTTGATGTGGCGGAAAGTGACGGCTATTATGCCTTATCCTTTGCGGATAATCTACTACGCGTTTATACGCTCAACTCTTTGATCCCGGCCGGTGGCCAACAAAAGAAGTGGTTAGAAAAAGATTTGCAACAATCTCAGGATTATATCTGGAAAATGGCGCAGTACCACTTCGCCATTCGTCCGCATACGGCCCGTAAGACAGAACGCAATGGGCAGTTGCGCCATTGGGGCAAATTATTCCACGAACACCAGGTCAATTTGGTGGTTGAATCGGATGCCCATGTCGTTAAATGGACCTATCCGATTCGTCCGTCGAAGGCTTCGGGCAGTGATGAAGGTTTTATCCGAGATGATGAGACGGGCACCGTTTATGTGGGAGAAGGTTGCTGGGGCGCGCCCTTACGCCGGAATAATGACGATAAGCGTTGGACCCGGAATAGCGGCAGTTTTAATCAGTTCAAATGGATTTTCGTTGATCTGGATCAAATCGAAGTCCGCACCGTGATGACTGACAATGCGGAGCAGGTGGCCGCACTGGAACCAGAAGAGCTCTTTCACCCACCGGAGGGGCTACAGCTTTGGCAGCCCGATAATGGATCGGTAGTAAAAATCAAGCGACGCTATGGAACGCTGGCGGGGAATGTCACAACGCCTACAACCAGAAAACCGATGCAAGTGCTCAACTTTGCCATCGTCACCGAAATTGATCGGATTCAAGTCAATTGGCAAACTGAAGATGAGCCAGATGCTGGAGCCCTATTCCAACTCGAACGTAGTGTTGACAAGGGAGAATTCGAAGCGATTGCCAGTGCTACGGCCATTGGCTGTGGTGACTATGCTTACACCCTGCACGATCATCAAATCCCGACTTGCAGTAACCAGCTCAGTTATCGCCTGAAAGAAATTAGCCCGGAAGGAAAAGTCCGAGTGTTCACGACTCGTTCTATTCCCTGGAAAAGCTTAAAGTGGAATAATTATCCTCGCTTATCTCCCGACCCGGAAAGTGGTATTCTGCAAGCCAAATATGCTCTGCGGCAGGATGGAGATATCAAAATTCGCCTGGTGGATGTCACGGATAAAGTCATCGCCTGGGCCGATTACAAAAATCACCGTGTTGGTTCATATCTCAAGTCAATTGATATGCGCCGCTTCCCCGATGGTCGCTATCTCCTGACGATTAGTGCAAACAACGAATTGGTAGGAGAATATCTCGTCATCAAGTAATCTTTTCCAAATACCTCCATTTAATAATCTTTTTGTATTTTTCTTATCGAAACAACAAAACTTGAGGCCCTCTTCTCGCCTCAGGCCAGAGCATTATTCTAGCTATTGTACTCTTTCGTCATTGTCCTAAAAGCTGAAATCGAACGAAACAGGTTAGAATTGATTCGGTAAACCGGATCAAAACCAGCGTATTTACTTACCCCAAGAACTTATCCTGCAAAACCGAAATAATTATAAACGAATCTATCACTCGGCTGAATGTTTTCAGTCGAAATGCTTTAACCCAATCTTACGTTATGAAAAACTTCAACCTTACTTCTCACTTCAGGCTAAAACTGATTTGGTGCATACTCATCAGCTTAGCCTGGATCACTCCCAATCTCTATGGTCAAATTTATATCAATGAATTCATGGCTTCGAATGACGCCACCATTGCCGACGAAAACGGTGATTTTGATGATTGGGTAGAATTATATAATGCGGGATCATCTGCCGTTGATATCGGCGGATATTTTGCCACCGATGATCTGGACGAGACGGATAAATGGCAAATCCCGGCCGATGCTCCGGCGAGCACAACAATCCCCGCCGGTGGATTCTTAATCTTATGGTTCGACGGAGAGCCCGAGCAAGGGCCCTTACATATCGATGCCAAACTAAGTGGCTCCGGCGAAGCTATTGGCTTATTTAATGGTAGCGATGCTGTTGATACTTATACTTACGACGCCCAACAAACTGATATTTCGGAAGGTCGCGTTCCCGATGGTGGTTCTACATGGGACTTTTACGTCTCTCCTACCCCCGGCGCTACTAATAATACTGATCCTGGCCTCGGTGAGGTCGAGCCGCCCATGGCCAGCCAGGCCGGTGGATTTTACTCCAGCAATGTTAGTGTCGACCTGAACACCATTACCCCCGATGCGGTGATTTATTACACTACGGATGGTAGCGAGCCTACGACTGATGATATGGAATACACCGGCACTTTGACTTTCAGTAGTAATACTACTTTGCGGGCCCGTGCCTTTAAAGATCCGCTCAGTCCCAGTCCGGTAATGACCGAATCTTATCTTTATAATATTGATCACTCGGTCGCCGTTATCGCCTATTCTGGTGATCCCGATGAATTATTCGATCCTACGATTGGTATTTATCCCAATTTTGAAGAAGATATTGAAATCAACGTCAATGCTGAATTTTTTGAACCCGATGGAAGTCTTGGCTTCAATCAATATTTAGAATCAGAAATTCAGGGTACCGGTAGTGCTTCCAATCCACAAAAATCACTAGCGTTAAAGGCCAAAGGTAGCTTAGGCAGTCCAATCATTGATTATCAGGTATTCCCGGATTTACCTTTCACCAAAATGCGGAGTCTAACTTTACGTAATTCCGGTCAGGATTGGGCCGTCACTTTCTTTCGCGACGCGATGGTCACCAGCTTGGTTCGTGACCTTACGGATGTAGGTGAAATGATTAAAACACCGAAATTGTATACCCAAGGCTTTCGTCCGGGAGTCGTTTATATCAATGGGGAATACTGGGGCTTGCACAATGTGCGAGAGCGTATGGATAAGCGCTACCTGAAAGTGCATTTTGATTTAGATGAAAATGAAATAGATTTTTTAGAAAATGCGAATGAAATCCGAGAAGGCGACTTAGACGCTTGGCAATCATTAACTGCCTTTTTAGAAAATAACTCTTTGGCTTCTGAATCCAATTTTGAGCAAGTAGCCGATCAGGTTGATCTGGATCATTACCGCGATTACATCGTCTTTAATCTCTTTGTGGATAATTACGACTGGCCCGGTAACAATGACCGACGCTGGCGAAAGCGTGACGAGGGCGAGCAGTGGCGTTGGATGACCTGGGACTTAGATTTTTCTTTTGGCCTCTTCGTCGGCGGGCAGCCTTGGAACTCTGGCTACAATCAGGCT
>JANQQI010000031.1 GCA_028285085.1 Saprospiraceae bacterium
ACCACTAGCGTGATAGTTCAGGCTAATGGGCACCGACATTGAACGCCCTTTCAATTCATACAACGGAATACTAATATTTGGAGTCCCGGTATATAAGGACACAGGAATCTCACCAAACTTTCCTAAAGCAGCAGCATTGGGTGAAGGTGGTAGAATAGAAGTTGTTGGATCGTAAGAATCCGATTCTTCCTGCGCATTCAGGTGAACAGGATTAGAAAGAGATAACAGAACAAAATACAGGCAATACAAGACAATAGTCTTTTTCATAGCACAATATCAAGTTTGTGAATATTTGAAAATTTAGCCCAAATTAGTTTCGTACTTCTTGTTAATCAAAAAGTGAGTACTAATAATGAGTAAAAAAACACCAATAAACTTGAAGAGCAAATCATGGATTTCCCGACAAGATGGTTGCCAGGATATTGTAAATATATTCTATCTAGAAGAGCAACAATAGCTTTAGTCACTCGATTCAATATAAGAGATTATAGGTTAATTGCCAAATTAAACAACACATTAAATACAAAAAGCAAACCTATCCTCTTGGGCGGATAGAAATACTCATCTCCCCATTGTGCTCAAAAGCAAAATGGCTGTAAAGTGTGTTGCTAAAGTTGAAAGATCAACTCCAGCTTTTTCGAAGCAAAATGTCGATTGATGGTATACTAGTATACAGCGTCATTGCAAAACGCCCATAAGCCAACCGAATGTTTGCTTCTTGACTTGATGTTGTAAACGCTTCAAAGTTAAGCGATATAAAGATTAAATGTGTCGCGTTTTTCGCAACAATAATATTGTTTTATCGCATTTTTTGCGACTTACACTATTGAGTAGTGAATCTTACTACAATTGATGCTTATAACGTTGCAAAAAGTACTTTCATTTTTCGCATTTTATGCAACAATAATGATGTATTACCTCTCCAGCAACTGCAAAATAAATTCATACTGCCGCTCGTAGGGGATGATTTCAACTTCCAAATCAGAAAATCGGAGTGGCATTTCTTGCATTTTTTTCAGCAATGGTGCAGCATGGCGCTTAAATGCAACTGGATGGAAATGACTGCGCTCTAATTGTAAAATGATTTTGATAAAACATTGGCTGCGATAAGTGTTATCGCGTACCAAATACTTATAGGTATACATTTTAAGGGCATCCATTCGATCAAGGATTCTACCTCGTTTATTACGTAAAAGGAGGAGCAAAACTTGTAAGGTGAGAATGGTGACATTAGCTCCAGCTTTGTCTTTTGAATATTCAGGGACGTCGTTAATAAATTTTTGGATGCGAAAACGCGTTTTATTTTCGGGAAGTTTTTCAAGACCACTCAGCAGATATAAGTAAGCTTCGATGATTCGCCACTGTTCTATGATATTCTCTGGAATTTCTTGTTTGTATTTCATGGCTTGCTTAAATGCATCTAGTGCTATTTGGTATTGGCTAGAATGAATGCCATATACTATTTTATTGAACAAAGAAATATTCCAATTATGGGTTCCAATCGCCGACATTTCTAAGCACCGACTAATTAATATATCAAGATTGTTAAAATCCTTCTTGCAGATAAGGGTTGGAATCATATAATAGAAGAAATTGAAATAGTATGAACTATGCGCAGGGAAAGGCAATTTGTCTAAGTACTCAATAGCATTTATGGCCGTAGTAACTACTTTATCATGATCATCTCTCAATTGATGACCGATGATAGCTGTCGAATACCTCAAAAAATTAAGCTTATAAGAACGAACTTCATTATTTGTTTGATAGATGTCAAGAATAATTTCTTGTACCTCTTTTAACTCTTGAGGTTGTAATTTCTTACTTTTCTGAAGCAGTAGAGACAAGTCGGAGTATTGAATTAATGCGTATTGTTCCGCTTGGTAAATTGAGAAATAGCGCTTGTATATCTTATGATAGTAAGTTCGCTTGCGTGAATCATTGGTCATTGCAAAATGCCTGGCAATTTCAAAACTCAACAAGTATACAAGCTCGGTAATTTCATACCGTCTCGCTACTTTCAAAACATCTATTGCCAAACCAATCGCAGTATTTCTTATTCCATTACTTTTCAGCACCTTAAATGTGGCAAATTGTTTATAGCATTCATCATAAATCTTACGGTAACTTCTATCCCGTGTCGTTGCTGAAGTAATTAAAGTATCTACTAGCTTCTTACCTAAATTATTCTGGAGGTACTTGAATTTAGTGTCTTGATGATCTCCTCTGCAAAGTTCTGCTTTAAGCTCTTCTTCTGAATTATAATCTCTTGCGACAATTCGGTCAAGTAGTTGAACGGTTTTATGAGACCGCTGATGAGTAATTAACTTTTCTCCAATTTTTTCGATCTGAGGATTAGACAAAAAACTAACAAGTTCTTCAAGCTGTCTTATATTGAATTTCATCACTATAAGTATTTGATTAAGTGTAGTTTAATACTATTAGTCAAAATATTATAAATGAATTTGACTTTGAACGGGAATAATGTTAGTTTAGTGATGCCTTTTGTGAAGGTCTAGTTTTACAATCGACTTGATTTTGTAAAATTTAAAACCTTCTCAAAATGACATTACTTGAAGTAATTCTGTCCATCATTATCCCGGACATTGATGTAACTTAAAAAGAAGGGCCCCCAAAAGCGCCCTTCCGAATCATATCTAAACGATGTTTAGATTTCTTCAACACTAACATAACGAAAAATAGCTGGGCTTGCATATTCCGGCTATTTTCGGTTAGTGGAAGAATATCTTCAAATCATGCCTTTTCATAATTCCAATATTCTGGCTTCCAATATTTTACTATTCCTATTTCTTTATAAGCTATAAAAAGTCATCTGTTGAATTACATGTAAAGTGTCAGTTTTTTAACGGTTGGCATCTTATTATATTTATCCCATCAATTTTAATAAGTTTAGATTTCTTCGAAAAATAAAAGATGCTAGCTAGTACTCGCTCAGTATCTATTGATGTGTAATAGAGAAATCTAAGGTCTATGACTTCCTGTGAACTGCAAAAACAGCTCTTCCGATTAATTGCATCGCGAATTGGAGAAGAACGAAAACTCGTACAAATTGTTAGTGAAATTCTATTTACGCGAAGAGATGCCTCCTATCGACGTATCCGTGGAGAAACGCCTCTAACTTTACAACAACTACAAACGCTTTGCTCACATTTCCAGGTTTCACTGGATGAGTTACTATCCCTAGATAATAAAGCAGAACAGCATATTCGTTTTCAGTCCATCTACCAAGAGGCGATGCCATCGTTTGAAGCTTACTTGATGGGGTTGATAGATGAATTAGAACACCTACAATCCACCCAAGGTACTTATCTTTATGTTCTCTCCAATAACATCCCCTGGATTCATTTTGTAGCCTACCCTGACTTGGCTTATCTGAAATTCATTATGCGTCGTTTTCCCTTCGTACGGGCTACTTCTAATGATCAGCGTTCAAGAAAGAAAACTGATGGTATGCTCCAAAAGATAGAAGCCATCTATCGCTCTTTACCAAGCGTTGAGTTTTGGAAGGCCGATGATACGCCATTACAAATTGAACATGCATTACAACATGAGATCATCGGGCAAAGTCAAGCCACCAGTTTGTACCAACAGCTCGGAGAGTTCTACGAAAAGTTGGAATGGATGACTGAAGAAAGTCACAAATCGGTCTTTAATCAACGGCCAATCGCTTTTCGGCTGTCTTGTTTTAAGGATTTAGATGTAGAGGACAAAGTATTAGCTACTGGAGAAACGCATCATCAGTTATATCTAGTCAAGCCAGAAATGCAGATCTGGAAAAGTCAATCAGGGCCTTTGATAGAAGCGGCTCAAATAGAAGTACAGCAATTGCGAGAACGAAGCCAGGATTTAAGTGACCAAACATCTCGCACTGCATTTTTTCAAATACTTAGAAAACTATTGGAGGAGAGTAATTAAGCTTGTACGCAAACTCGCTCAAGGTTAATTCATCGTACATCAATAACTCTTTCAATTCTGGGTAGTATCCGATAAAGTGTGTAAACACCTTTATCGGATACTACCAAATTTTTTATTGATATCTGTAATGATTGCAATTTCGCTGTTGTCACCTCGAATTATATCTTTTTTCTCTATATACCTATCTAATAGCCAAGCAGAAGTCTGCCCAACTATTACAAGTCCACCTGCGATAGCTCCACCAATTGGCCCCGCAACAGCGGTTCCCCCTGCAATAGCTGATACTGATAAACCTGCTTTCTTATAGTCCAATAATACAGTCAAAGCTCCTTTAATTGTTTCAAGTCCGTGTTTTTTTAATGCCCAGTCATAGTCTTCAATCTTACCTGCAATAATATCAACAGCTTCTGCAATAGATGCTGCTCTCAGCCCATTCCTCATCCAAACTCTTAAATCTCTATATTTTCTAACAGATTCAGAGTCTTTTCTAAATTCTATTATTTGATCCCATTCTAATCTGCCCTTATTTACGGTTTTTATATTTCTCAATACAGCTTCAAATGCTAACTCAGAACCAGTTAAATATTCTTTTTCGAACAATGAATACTTTCCAAAGGAAGGAACTACATTCAGCCCTTCTTCTTGATATGCTCTAATTATATTCTTGTATGCAATATCAACAATATGATCCTCCCAATCTTGGTTTTCGCTTTTCTCTTTTAGTATTAATTCCATCATCCTTTTATTCGCACTCTCAAAACCAAATGTAAATTCTTTAGGGATATTAAACTCAGGCCTGTCTTTGTTTGAAGGAGAAACGTAAACCCGATCAAAAAGTAATGATGCTACCTTATGCATTTCAACACTTGCTATCGTACATATCTCTTCAGGTTCCGGAAATCTTTCTTCAGAATATATCATGATTCTATTAATTATTTAATCAATTGCTAAACTTTATTCATAATGTCATGCAACGGTCTTGTGTACATGGCGTAGGGAGTTTTTGCTCGCCATGAATACATACACAATGTTACGAGTTTTATTTCTTTATATTTTCAAGATATTTTCTTAAGCTATTTTCAATTTTTGATTTGCCCGAAATTGAATCCTCATAAAATAGTGTCCTAAAACCAGAAATGTCGAATGGAAGTTTTTCACGTTTATTATCACATAACAAGATAGTAGGTTTGTTGATAGCATGTGCATATCCAATTTCATAAAAGACATTTGGATTATCTGGAGTGATTTCAGCAACAATTGCCGTAGATTCAACAATTGAATTGATAATATCTTTTAAAATTGGAGTGCTTGTGTGAAACTCATCTGCTCGGATACATTCAAATCCTAATTCTTCTGATATTGGATTTATTACTTCATTATAAAGTTTATTGTATTTTTCAGAAAACTGCATGACTACAAATAGGCGTGGCTTAACCTCGGTTATTTTTATATCGTAGACTGTAACTGTATCGGAAGAAGTAATTCGAAAATATACAGGCATAGACTTTGGTAGAAAATTTTTAGCCTCGCAAATAATTACATTGTTAACCAATAATTGGCAATTTGACCCTCGCCAATCAATTTTCACATGTATTTCTGAATTGGGCTTATAATTTTTCAGTTTACCAGCCTGAATTAAGGTGCCACTTAAACGATCGTCAATTTCAAAAGAATTAGACATTTTACTTAATCCTATTGAAGAAATAAATTTTCCATTGTCTTCCAACAACAACAATATACCTGCATCATTCTTTTTCGATTTAAATTTGAATTCAAGCACTCCCTGAAAAAATGACTTATCTGACCTAATGTCAGCTGATAGAGGTACTTTTTTCTCATCTTCTCCTGTCCATTCTGGCAAATATTTTATTACTCCATCTTTTATTTGAGTGTTTTCTCCTTTAAGAATTGCAAAATTTTCAATCTTCATTTTATTATTTTTTTATTGCCTGCAACGGCCTGCATCAGCATTCATTGCCAGCAAAAGCTGGCAATGAATGCTGATGCTTTGTTGTAGCCAGTTCTATTTTTTTATTTAATTGAAAACACTTTCACATTTCTTATTTTGAATCCACCATTTCCTACTCTCGGACATCCTTCATTAATTCTCGGTGCAAATACAGATTCTTTAGCCTCTGGAGTCTCCGAAAAGTCAAAGTAAATTTTTTCGCTTATCCATTTGTCTGAAAAGGGTTTTGCAACTTTTCTTATTCTAAATGGAGAAAAACCATTCTTAGGGTCTCTTCTTATTTCTGCCCCGACTTCAATTACAGAGTCATTTGATTTCATCGGAATCATGAAGAAAATCAAATTATCCTTTGTGGTGTTAAAATGAGTAGGATAATAATCAAAAGAGACATATCCTTTTATAGTATCGAGAAAAATATTTAATCCAACTTGTTCTTCATCTTTAGCAAATAGCTTCCATATGATATTCTTATTAGAATCAAATTCAGATTGAGCATTATATTCATGAAACTTATGACCAATTGTTCCAAAGGTTACTTTGTTGTCATAGAGCATAAAATCAGAGCTATTATAAACTATCTTTTCAGAGTGCGATTGTTCTTTTGCATTTATCGAAGAAGTGCTTTCTATTAATTTGAAAATTTCATCTATCAAGTTTAGAGTCCTATCAAGTATTTGATTGTTTAAAATGCTCTTTTCATTTGGTGTTAAAGTCCCTATAATTTTTTTTTGTTTTAATTCATTGAATTGATTCGATAAAACAATCAAACTCTTTTTGTAAGTATTAGCATCTCCTCCATAATTAGCTGTTATAGATAACAATTCGCTAAATGCAGCATCAAGTTTATTTGAAGCAATTAAATTATGAATTGAATTTTTGTCCATTTTTATTTTTTTCTTATTTGGCTACAACGTCTAGATATACGCAACCAGTTGCGTATATCTCTCATATCTATTCCTCCAGCCGATCCAAAGGGCTCACAATTTGAGCTAGGCTAGCTTGGGTAATATGGGTATAAATCATCGTCGTTCTTATTGAATGATGCCCTAACAGCGATTGAACATAGCGTGTATCAACACCTTGCTCGATCCAGTGTGTGGCAACTGATCGTCTAAATATAGCTTAAACACTGCACTTACTGTATTGACCACCATCCTCCGTCCTGACCTTCGAACAACCAATAGCTGGGATTGTACTACCGAATGCACCCTGTTAAGATAGCGAAGAGTTTTGTAGATAACAAGCTGTAGCGATGTTTTTCCCCTTTGCCGCCTTTGATAAAAACACGTTGCTGATCTTTTCTGATTTATCACAACAATCAAGAAAAGCCATATCATTATATCTATGACTATGCCTGGATGGCTTTCAGCAATGCCGAGATGCTTTTAGTCAAAAAGAAGGCAAAACCATTTTAGTGTTGAATAAAATAATACGTTGCTGGAAACAAAAAAGGAATCCACATTCGTGAATTCCTTTGTAGAAGCTAGTGATCCCGCCAGGGCTCGAACCTGGAACCTGCTGCTTAGAAGGCAGCTGCTCTATCCAGTTGAGCTACGAGACCAAATCTGGATATGAACGCCTCGATTGGGCGTCTGCCGCAAATTTATAGCTTTTTTTGCACTTGCAGCAACTATTTGAACCACAAATGCGAAAGACGAGTTCCACGACTCCGACAAATTTCGCTATCTTCGAGCAAATTGAAACAGACTATGAGTCAGATCACCAACGTCCAAATTGAGGAGAGCTGGAAGCAAGCGCTGGCGGCCGAATTTCAACAACCTTATTTCGCCGCCATCAAGCAGTTTTTAGTGCAAGAAAAACGCGCCGGCAAGACGATCTATCCTCCTGGCTCCCTGATTTTCAATGCTTTCAACACGACCCCACTCGATCAGGTCAAAGTCGTTATTCTGGGGCAAGATCCTTATCACGGGCCGCGGCAGGCGATGGGATTATCCTTTTCGGTGCCGCGAGAAGTAGCCGTTCCAGCTTCGCTGAAGAATATTTATAAAGAGATTAACAATGATCTGGGATTACCAATTCCGCAGCACGGCGATTTGACTAAATGGGCGCAGCAAGGGGTTTTTATGCTCAACGCCATGCTCACCGTAGAGGCGCGCAAAGCGGGCTCACATAAGAAGATTGGCTGGCAGAAGTTTACCGATGCAGTCATCCGAGTGATTTCCGAGCATCATCAAGGCGTGGTCTTCATGCTGTGGGGCAATTTCGCGCGTAGCAAAAAGGCGCTAATCGATGAGATGAAGCATTATGTTTTAGAGTCGGTCCATCCATCTCCTTTGGCCGGCAATGGCTTCCAGGGCTGCAAGCATTTCTCACGAGCAAATGAAATTCTAAGTCAACAAGGAAAAACGACAATAGATTGGACGGTGGACTAAATGATTGAGGTTAGACTAAGCCGAAGGCGCATTCTCCAGTTCCTTTACCACCGGTAAGGTGAAAAAGAAGGTACTCCCCTGCCCCGCTTCCGATTCGACCCAGATACGACCGCCGTGACGCTCCACGATTTTCTTACAGGTCGCCAGACCGATACCGGTGCCTTCGTACTCTTCTTTGGTATGCAAGCGACGGAACATCTCAAAGATTTTCTCGCGGTTTTCATCACTAATGCCGATACCATTGTCCTGAATGGTGAAGAGGTATTCCTGATTGCGGCGGCAGCAGTTGACCGTAATCACTGGCTTGCGCTCACCGCGGAATTTAATCGCATTACTCATCAGATTTTGGAATAACTGGACCATCTGCGTTTGATTCGCACGGATCGGTGGCAAGACATCGTAATCGACTTTGATTTCGGCCTCATTTTTCAAGATCGAAAACTTGAGATTACCCTTGACTAAGTCGATGATGTCCCGAGTTTGAATGATGGCTTTTTGAGCATCTTTGCCAATCGATACCCGCGAATAGTCCAGTAGGCCGTTCAACAAGCCTTCCATCCGTGAAACCGCATCAACGATATAGCCCATAAATTCGTTGGCATTTTCATCAAAGAGATGCTGATAGCGTTTATTGAGAATTTTGGTGTAGGCATTGATCATCCGCAGTGGCTCTTTCAAATCGTGTGAAGCCACCGAAGCAAAGTTGCGCAGGTCTTCGTTGGAATCCTCGAGCCGTTTATTCTGCTGCTCAATCTGAATATTTTTCTCTCCCAGCAAGGCATTGGTCGCCGTTACCAGCTCATTGACCTGCTGGAGTTCTTCGTTTTTCTGATTAATCTCTTTGTTCTTATCCTCCAACAGCTCATTGGTATGCTTCTGCGTTCTGAAGCGATTGATCACCATGATGAGCATGATGAGCAAAAAGACCGCCGTAGCGAAGAAAATCGCATTGTAGAGTTTATCGATCTGTTTTTTACTCTCTAAAAGATCATTTTCCCTTTTGAGGAGTAATATTTCCTTTTCTCTTTTTTGAATTTCGAAACGCTTCTGCCGCTGCCCCATTTCCCGCAAGGTCGTTTCATTGAGAACGCTGTCACGCAATTGAACGTAGGTGTACGTGTAGTCAAGTGCTTTTTCAAAATTGCCCAAATCACGATGGATGTCTGCGTACAATTCCAACAAACTAATCATCCGCGTTTTTGATCCAATCCCTTCCGCCAATATAAATGCAGAATCCAAATAGATCAGTGATTGTTCAGGATCACTGGCCCTCAACTCGAGATCCGCCATATGTCGGAAAGTCCCAATTTGTCCCCAGCGATCGTTGGCTTCTTTTTTCAGGGTAATCGAGCGTCGTAAGAAGTTTCGGGCCCGTTCAAAATCGCCCCGATGCATATAATTCGTACCAATATTGGTCAGTGAATAGGCAATCCCCGTACGGTAATTCATGTTCTCCGCCAATAGCAACGAGCGCTTATTATATTCTAGTGACTTCTCGAGATCGCCCAGGCTTTCGTAGGTCGTACCAATAGCCGCCGCACAGGAATAGACCCCACGAGATCCTTCAACCTGATTAAACAACTTCTCGGCGATGCGGTATTGCTCCAGGGCCTGCTGGAAATTATCTTGGTAATAAAACAGGCTCCCCAATTCATAGTGCGATGTGGCCAAACCTGAGGTATCTCTCATGGCCTCAAATAGCCCAATCGCTTTAAGGCAGTAATCATAGGCGAGTTCGTAATCACCGAGATTCTTGTAAATGGCCGACATTTGGCTCAAAGCATTGGCTTTTTCACTTTGCTCCGTGTACTCTGCCGGTGAACTGATAAACTCAGTGTACAACTCCAGCGCTTCCTGAAAGTTATTTAACCAACGCTGCGCGGAGGCCATATCCGCAATCAATTTGTATTTTTCAACACTTTCGTGATCCTGAGGCAACAACTCCCAAGCTTTTTGTCGATACACCAGGGCTTCTGAGTATTTCTCATCATCGTGCAGTTGCGAACCAATTTTTATATACAAATTGGCCAGTTCCAGATCCGAAAGGTGATTTTTAGAAGTTTGGATGGTTTCTAATAGACTATCGATCGAATTAGCGGAGGCGTTCGAGACTATTCCTGAGAAGAATAGCAAAAAAATTAGCCTGATTAACCGATAGTGAGACATATTCCTAGGGGATTGTGTGTATACACATAAAGCTAATGCGGGTAATGGGCCGAATTAGCTTTATCTGACTGTAATCATTATCATCTCATTTTCGAGGCCTTTTCAACCTCAACTCTTGTAGTATTATGATCAATAATTATACCATACGATCAATTTGTAGCGATTGTTCCAAAAGGTAAGTCATTACAACCCAAAACTTTTGGATCGCTCCCGAAATGAAAGCGATCCAAAGGTGGTAGTATTAATCATCTTTAATCGGTGGTGGACAGCCCATATCAATAATGTATGGTCCACCTCCTTTCAATTTACTTTGCTGCCGTGGCTCAACTGTTTTGACATTGATGTCAGCAAGAATTTTTTGAATTTTCATTGGTTGCTTCATGGATACTATATGATTTAAAAGTTTGGAAATCAGATTAAAATCGTAGAGGAGAGGATAAAATTTTATAGTTATACAAATCATATCTTACACTTACCTAAGCAAATGATTTGTAGACTGATGTTCGATTGAACTAAAAGGTAGAGGACAAATAGTGTGTTCCTATTCTGTTTTAGAATAGTGGATAGATTGAACGAATAAATTAAAGAGGGGGATAACAAATTAATGGCAAAAACTGTACCAAGGCAGTTTTATAGACTAACTATTTTTTGACCTTTCACAAATTCACCTTATAAAATATTACCGAAGCGACAATTGGTAAAAATACATTTCGTCACTCAAGGGCACCGCAACCCAAACAATACGTTGACTTACATCTAATTGCAATGCAGGCATTGCCGAAGCGGCCATTTCTGCTAACAGAATCTTTCCCCAAATGGAAGAACGCATTCGAGTTTTATCAAAAGTAGCTACCAAAGGTTGACGCTGAGTGGTAAGTAAAAGAGGGGAAAGCTGCGCCGCGGAGCTATCTAGTACGAGATGATTCAAAGGCTTCAACTCTCCGGCTTGTTCTCGAAAATAATGTAGCCCCGATGCATGATCTAGTATCGCTAGCCAGAGTTGATTTTGCTCATCAATATAGTAATGAGCCGCCTTTAAAGGTGTCTGTAGATCAAGCAACATTGAAGATTTCACCTGCCCACCGGAGGTAATACAATAGCTATCCCCCATTGCGGTCAAATACCAGAGCAGGACCTCATCCTCTACTTTTTGGATGATTGCCCTTAAGGTCTTCTCCCCTACGGCTTGCTGCAACATGCCCTGTCGGTTGCGTAATTGTAATTGTCCATCCTCATTTTGTAATAACAGCACATCCTGTTCGGCTATCGCTAGCTTTTGGATGGGTTGCCCTAATCGCCCAACACCTTCTTGCGGGTTCCAGCCATTTACGGGGACTCCATCAGCGTACCAGGCGTACGCATTACCATTTTCACAACCCAACAAATAGAGTGGCTCTGGTTGATCCGTAAACGACAACTGCACCAAACCATTTGTCGCTGGCGATAATAAGTGTTTGGGGTAGCCGGGTATATCTTTGCCCGAAGGCATGAGACGATAAATACGATTTTTAGTGTTAAACAACCACGATTTACCATCTTGATATAGCGGTGAAATGCTTGAGAGGATTGGGGTTTCTAATTGACGTTGCCAAAGTAACTTCCCTTTCGGAGAATAGCAGTAAAGCTTAAACTGTTCATCTTGCACAAATACACGATCTAATTGCTGACGATTATCTAGTACGAACTGAGGAGTGCCCAATATAGGCGCCGCTAGCTGAGTTTTCCAAGACAGTGCCAACGGATTGACGGGCTGATTCGTGGATTGTAACCATAAACGAAATGCCGTCGTTTCACCTTTTCCATGCATGGCCATTAAGCCTTGTAAAGGTCCAAACGCTTGCCAGGTACCGCGCAAATTTTGCGCGCGCTCCGGCGCGCTGAGTTGCAACATCGCTTCGGTTAGGAGCTGTTGATCAAAATAAAAGGCAGAGCTATGGTTTTGTACGATTCTATTCGCTAGTGTCGCTTGTTGCCCAAGTTGTCCTCCGGCGATGTAGCGATCCAGCCACAATTCTAATGCTTGCCGATCATTGGCAAATAAAAGGGCTTGATCCAAAAAACAATAATAGGGCGCAGTATACGTCCCCGGAAAAGGATCCAGCAATTGCCCGTCCAACAATTGCCCGATACGAAAACTCTGATAGTCTACCGAAGCCAGCTCACCGCGTTCCAAGGCATAAGCTTCAAGGCTATTTCTCAGCTTTACCTCATCTGCGATGTCTAAAAGCACAAATTGTTGCTCCTCGACTGGCTTACCAACGGCTTCTACCCACACACTGCTCCAAGGACCAGCACATCCTTCGAGTTGAAATGGCAATTCGGGCGGCACAGCCGCAGTGTAGTACATCGCCGTATTGTCCGGTAGTAATTGCCCCAATCGCTCGTGCCATTGCTTGAATATCAGTGTGTCTCCCATAGGTTGGGTTGTCTGAGATGTAAAAAAGCCGAGTAGCTCATCTCTCTGCTCTCCGGGTTGTACGCCCCACCAAGTTCCTAAAGATGAAAATTGCTGCAACAAGGGGCGCCATTGGCGTTTAATCAGAGGATTCAAGTTATTGGGCAGCGCCGAGAATTGAAGATATATTCCCGGGCGATCCAACTGCCGAGAGGGCGACGACTGCACTTCACGTCCTTGTAATTGTTTGATGGCATCTTCGATGAGTAATGGCAATGGCGCCAGCAGGAGTAAGTGCTGATATCGGCAAGCGGTCAAGTGTCGACCATCTAAAAGTTGTAGCTGATATAAATCCAGGTTACGAAAACTGGTACGCGTTAGTGCTTCCGTGGCAAGCTGTTGGAAAAAAGCATTCAGCAGATCATCATTCGCTTCAAACACATAAAAAAAATGCTGATCCTCGGCACTTTGCCACTGCCACGCCGCTAAGCCCGGTTGCTGACGAAAGCGTTGCCATAAGAGGGTGTCAGAGAAGCAAGAAGCCGCAATTTGATCAAGGTCTGCCTCCATTTGTTGAATCAAGGGCAAGCTGCGCCAATTGATCTGTGTATCCCAGTGGTTAAACCAAGTTTCCAAGCTTGATAGCTCCGGCCAATCTACGACGATTCCACTCTCTGGAGGTAAGGCTGAAAAGCGATCGATACGATCTCGCCAGCCGTAATTTAGAACCACTATAAAGACGATCAACATCGGCAGGGTCCACCAGATTTTTCGTAGTTTGTGCATGATAATCGAGCGACTTTTTTCGGATAATTTAATGCGTCCACAATTATATAAAATAAACCTATGGCTAGAAAATTTCTCCTCATCGCCAGCCTCTCAGCTTTATTAGCCGTAGTACTTGGTGCTTTTGGGGCACACGGTCTTAAAGCCATCTTAGATGCCTCCGGACAAGCTACCTACGAAACCGGCGTGCGCTACCATTTTTATCATACTTTCGGCCTGTTCATTGTCGCTCTGCTTTTGCAACAACGGTATACGAAATGGCTCCGCAACGCTGGCTGGTTTTTCATTCTCGGGATGTTCTTATTTTCTGGTTCACTCTATTTGCTATCTGTTTTTGGTTGGAAATGGCTCGGGCCGATTACGCCCATTGGAGGCACTTTTTTTATTATTGGATGGGGATGTATATTTTGGAATTATTTGAAAAAGGAATAAAGCGGCTTTCAATACGTTTAGCCTTGCTTTTTTAGAGCATTCAGCAAATTTTCTAATAGACTATTCTTGTTCAAAATCAATAATTTCACCGTATACCCGTATTTTTAATTTTCAAAACAGAATTGATTAAAACCGCACCATAAATGCAAACGGATTTCCAAAAATACCACACCACACTTAAAAAATTAGCCGATGTCGAGCATGCAATGGCCGTCCTGAGCTGGGATAAAGAAGTAAATGCCCCAGGTGGTGGCGCCGAATTACGCGCCCAACAGATCGCCACGCTATCCGGTATCGCTCACGATATTTTTACCAATGCCGCATTTGGAGATCTTTTGCAGCAATTAAATGAATCGGAGCTCAGTGATTTTGAACGCCGAAACATTGTCCGAACCCTGCACGATTACCAACGCGCGCAGTCCTTTTCCCAAGATTTTGTCATCCGACGATCGCGGGCCGTCTCTGCGGCCTACGATGCCTGGCTCAAGGCCCGCGAAGCCAATGATTATCAGGTCTTCCGCGAAGCACTGGCCAACCTCATTGAGATCAAGCGCGAGGAAGCCAGCCTTGTGGGTTACGACGACCATCCCTACGACGCGCTGCTCGATGAATATGAGCCCAGCATGCGCGTCGCCCAACTTGATGTGCTTTTCTCCGACGTTCGCCGCCAACTCGTTGACTTCGTCCGCGAACTACGGCAGCGCCCGCAGGTCGCCGATAATTTCCTGCGCCAGCATTTTGCCAAAGACGATCAATGGAATTTCGGCCTGCATCTACTGGAAAATATGGGCTATCGCTTCGAGAATGGCCGTCAGGATATCTCTCCGCATCCCTTTACAACTTCCTTTGGGGCCAGCGATGTGCGCGTCACCACTCGAATCGATGAGAAGAATTTTGGCAGCATGACCTGGAGTTGTATCCACGAAGGGGGCCACGCCCTTTACGAGCAAGGTCTTCCAGTGGAATACTACGGGCTGCCCGCAGGAAAATACCTCTCACTCGGTATCCACGAGTCGCAATCCCGACTTTGGGAAAATAATGTCGGACGCAGTCTCCCCTACTGGGAAGCCCATTATTCCAACTTACAGACCCGTTTTCCGAAGCAACTGGGCGCCATCGATGTTAAGATGTTTTACAAAGGCATCAACCGGATCAGTCCTAGCTTGATTCGTGTGGAATCGGATGAGCTACATTATCATTTCCATATTCTGATTCGCTACGAAATTGAAAAAGCATTGCTCGAAGGCAAAGTTGAAGCCGCCGAACTGGAGGATTACTGGAACAGTAAGTACAAAGAATATCTTGATGTGGATGTCCCTGATGCCAAGCAAGGCATTTTGCAGGATATTCATTGGTCTTATGGTAGCTTGGGTTACTTTCCGACTTATTCGCTGGGCTCATTTTATGCCGCCCAATTTTTCCAGCAAGCCCAAAAAGATATCCCTGAGCTTCGCCAGCAAATTCAACAGGGTGATAATAGCGCTTTACTCGCCTGGCTCCGCGAAAAGGTTCATCGCCACGGGCAATTGCACAGCGCGGACGACTTATGTACTCAAATCACCGGCGAGCCACTCAATTTCCGTTATTTCATGGATTATGCCCGGGAGAAGTACCAAGGAATTTATGGGCGATAGGTTATACTTTTTGCGATAAAATAGCTTTTCAGGCCAAAATCGTGTCAAAAACCCGACACCAACCCACATTTTTCAACTTGATTTATGGAATTTGGACTTCTCCGGAATCTATAGATAATAAGCGCAAGCAGCATTGGCCAAATACTTAAAACGTGGATTGTTTTCTTTGCAAAAATGACCTTAGCAAAGGCTGAAGGTTAATGGGTAAAATGACCGGCCCAAAGATGGGTCGGGGCGGCGGAGGCTAGGGTGGGTCCCACCCTCAAAGCCCCAATTTCTATCCCAACTTTAAATATCACCCCACACTCTATTTCATCTCCTACTCAAATTCCTCACAAAAAAAATTGGTGAACCAACTCGCGCCAGTTCACCAATCCAAGTTTACAGTTGTTGAAAATTTTAACTACCACACATCAGGCAATCCGGATCATCCAGATTACAAACCTGACCTTGTGCGGCGTCCATTTCCTCTACTTGATTTAGTGTAGTAGTTTCATTAGAAGTAGTACCATTAGCGGTGGCACCAACAGCAGCTTTTTGGCCAACGCGCTGATGCTCTTGCTTAAGTGTAAATTTAATCGGATCGACGGCGGCTTTCGAACGCAAATAGTACATTCCCGTTTTCAATCCACGCTGCCATCCGTAGAAGTGCATAGAAGATAGTTTACCAAAGTTCGGGCTCTCTACGAAGAGGTTCAAGCTCTGACTTTGACAGATATAAGCACCACGATCAGCCGCCATATCAATGATAACTTTTTGGCTCAATTCGTAGGCTGTTTTATACATTTCTTTCAATTCTTGCGGAATTTCCGGGATGTTTTGCACAGAACCGTTCGCCGCCATCAGTCGTTGCTTCATGTCCTCATTCCACAAATCCAGGCGAATAAGATCTTTCAGCAAGTGCTTATTCACGACGATGAACTCACCGGAGAGGGTACGACGGGTGTAAATGTTCGATGTATAAGGTTCAAAACACTCATTGTTGCCCAGAATTTGCGAGGTAGAAGCTGTCGGCATTGGCGCTAGCAGCAAGCTATTGCGGACACCGCTCTTTTTAATATCCTTACGCAGACCATCCCAGTCCCAACGATCACTTGGCGTAACGCCCCACATATCGAACTGCATTTCACCCTTGCTCATTGGAGAGCCAGGGTATGTCTTGTAGTGACCTTCCTCACTAGCAATTTGGCAAGATTCGGTCAGAGCTGCGAAATAAATGGTTTCGAAAATATCACGGTTCAACTGACGCGCTTCCGGGCTATCGAAAGCATGACGCATCAACAAGAAGGCATCAGCCAATCCTTGTACACCAATACCAATTGGACGGTGGCGCATGTTTGAATTACGCGCTTCCTCAATTGGATAGTAGTTAATGTCGATAACACGATTCAGGTTGCGTGTAACGACGCGTGAAATTTCGTAAAGGCGTTGGAAATCGTAAGTGCCATCTTCTTGTACAAATTTTGACAAGTTGATAGAAGCCAGATTACAAACTGCGACCTCATCCGGTGAAGTGTACTCAATAATTTCCGTACAGAGATTACTTGAACGGATGGTACCGAGGTTTTTCTGATTGGATTTACGGTTTGCAGCATCTTTATAAAGGATATAAGGCGTACCGGTCTCAATTTGTGATTCCAGAATGGCGAACCACAAATCTTGTGCTTTCACGACCTTACGTGCGCGACCTTCTTTCTCGTACTTGTGATACAAAGCCTCGAATTCCCCACCGTAGCAGTCGTGTAGACCGGGTGCTTCATTCGGACAGAACAGTGACCACTCCTCATCATTTTTCACACGCTCCATGAAGAGATCTGAAATCCACATGGCGTAGAACAAGTCACGTGCACGCAACTCTTCCTTACCGTGGTTCTTTTTCAAATCCAGAAAATGCTTGATATCTGCATGCCAAGGCTCTAGATAGACCGCAAAAGCACCTTTACGCTTCCCTCCACCTTGATCTACGTAACGCGCCGTATCATTGAATACGCGCAACATTGGAATGATCCCGTTAGAAGTACCGCCGGTACCTTTGATATAACTACCCTGAGCACGGATATTGTGAATGCTCAGACCAATACCCCCCGCCGATTGAGAAATCTTGGCGCAACGAGAAAGCGTCTCGAAAATCCCGGAGATGCTATCTTCAGTCATCGACAGCAAGAAGCAAGAAGAGAGTTGAGGCTTAGGTGTTCCCGCATTGAACAGCGTTGGCGTCGCGTGGATAAACCACTTTTCAGACATCAGATTGTAGGTATCAATGGCTGATTCAATATCCGTTCCGTGGATACCCAAAGCTGCACGCATTAGCATATGCTGTGGTCGCTCAACCACATTACCATTCATGCGCAGAAGGTAAGAACGTTCCAGCGTTTTGAAACCAAAATAGTCAAAGCTATAATCGCGATCGTAGATAATAGCAGAGTCGATGCGATCTTTATTGTCTTGAATAATTTTGTGGGTATCATCACCGATCAAGCCAGCAGATTCACCTGTCTTAGGATCGATGTAGTTGTAAAGTGCCTCCATCGTAAGTGAGAAGGACTTGTCTGTGTTTTTGTGTAAGTTAGAAACGGCGATACGAGCAGCTAATAAGGCATAATCAGGGTGCTGAGTTGCCATGGTAGCGGCTGTCTCTGCGGCGAGGTTATCCAGTTCGGTCGTCGTAACACCATCGTATAAACCCTGAATCACTTTTTTAGCGATTTCAATAGGGCTGACATACTTCTGGGCTAAACCGTAGCAGAGTTTCTTTACTCGCGCCGTGATCTTATCAAAGCTAACGTCTTCACGTTTTCCACTTCGTTTTACTACTTGCATAATTGATTTTGTTTGAGGAGTTTGGGAAACTAGTAAACTATCATTCTTCGTGCGTACTCAATAATATGTTCAGTCGTGTTTCACAGTGTATATTGATAGCAAGGGAGTAACAGTCGACAAACTGCTACTCGCTTGCACCATCATTGCTAATCTAGAAATCTTCGTCTAGGGAGAAAACCTGCTTATCGCGGTTGGTCATTACACCAGATTTTTGGTAATCACCAACGCGCTTCTCGAAGAAGTTCGTTTTTCCTTGTAGTGAGATCATATCCATCCAAGGGAATGGATTTTCTACATTAAATACTTTTTCATTACCGAGGGCGAATAACAAGCGATCCGCTACGAACTCGATATATTGACACATCATATCGGCATTCATACCAATCAGTTTGACCGGCAAAGCATCAGAGACAAACTCTTTTTCAATGTTCACTGCATCAATAATGACATCGTGGATAGTTTCCTTAGACAGCTTATTAACTACGTGATCATTGTAGAGTAAACAAGCGAAGTCACAGTGCATACCTTCATCACGGGAGATCAGCTCATTGGAGAAAGACAATCCGGGCATCAAGCCACGTTTCTTCAACCAGAAGATAGAGCAAAATGAACCGGAGAAGAAAATACCTTCCACGGCAGCGAAAGCGATCAAGCGCTCGGCAAAAGAACCATTTTCAATCCAGCGCAAGGCCCAATTGGCTTTCTTTTGTACACACTCCAGATTTTCGATCGCATTGAATAAGTAATTCTTTTCTTCTGGATCCTTGATGTAGGTATCGATCAACAAAGAATAGGTCTCCGAATGGATATTTTCCATCATGATTTGGAAACCATAAAAGAACTTGGCTTCAGTATATTGCACTTCGCTCACAAAGTTCTCTGCCAAATTCTCATTGACAATACCATCACTCGCTGCGAAAAATGCCAATACATGCTTGATGAAATGACGCTCATCGTCGTTCAGTTTTTCCCAATCATTCAGGTCTTGTGATAAATCGATCTCCTCTGCGGTCCAGAAACTGGCTTCAGACTTCTTATACCAAGCCCAAATGTCATTGTGTTGAATAGGAAAAAGAACAAATCTATTGGGGTTTTCTTTTAGGATTGGTTCAACAACTGCACTCATAATAATTCTAACTTTTAAAAATGAAACTATTAAACTTACTTCTCACGTCTCATACGAGATCACACAGCGATGACCGCCAAGTGCTGCTCTTATTGTGGTTATGAAGTCGACAAAAAAAAGCAACAGTTGACGTTCAACTGTCCTGCTGTTTTCATTAAGTAAAATTGAAATCTGAGTGATTTTCCCTTCCTATATGTTGCCAGTGCAAGGCAATGTGTGAGGATATAGTGTTTCACTCATAAGTAGTTTCCTTTTGCTTACACAAGATACAAATGAAATTATTTTGAATCTTGGTAAATTACTAACACTATGTGAATAACTTTGATAAACAATTGATTTTCAACACCAATCAATTGTTAACTACTTTTCCACAATGTGGATAACTTATTGTGGATAACTTTTGCATGACTTACGCAAATCAATGATAAGATCGCCTAGAACAAGCGTTTACGGCGGAACCACCACGCTAAAAAGAGGCTGACAACAACGGAGAAGATAACGATGTATACGAAAGCGTGAGGATGATTCCGAAAAGGCAAATTGACATTCATTCCATACAAACTCGCGACTAAAGTTGGTACCATCAAGATAATGGTGACCAAAGTCAAACGCTGAATCACGATATTGAGATTATTGGAAATGATCGACGCGTAGGCCTCCATCGTCCCGTTGAGAATATTGGTATAGACGTTGGCCATTTCCAGTGCCTGACTGTTATCGATGATAATATCTTCGAACAGGTCGGTCATATCTTCATCGTGCTTGATACCGAGGAAATCGGTCCGCTTCATTTTCATCTTCAACAACTCATTTGAGCTTAAAGAATTCACAAAATACACCAGACTTTTTTCGATACTCAGCAGCTGTTTAAGTTCTTTGTTCCGACTCGAATCGTACAATTCTTTTTCAATCAGATTGCGCTTGAGGTTGAGCTTTTTCAAACAGGTGAGAAAGCGATATACATTTTGCTCTAGAATCTGAATCACAAAACGGTTATCGTTGTTCGGACTAAAGTTTTTCACCTTATTATCTAAAAACAACTGCAAGACCGGATTGTCATGCGAAGTAATCGTAATCGTTTGTTCCGGGGTTAAGATAATCCCAATCGGAACGGTGATATAAATCGCTTCGTTTTCACTATCTATATCATTGAGAATCGGTGTATTAACGACAATCAGCCGTACATCTTCCTCAATCTCGTAACGTGAGCGTTCATCGATATCTAAAGAATCGGTAAGGAAATCAAGCGGCACATCAAAACGCTGAGCCACTTCCTCCAACTCCTCATGACTGAAGGGAGGAGAAATATTCACCCATCTGGCCTCTTCCGGCTCGGAGAACGCTTGTAGCTGCGTATTGACTTTTCCGTAATATCGAATCATTGCCGGCTTTATTGTTTGGTGAGTTGAAGGTCGAAACGCGAGGAAAATTCCCGGATCAATGGGCTTGATTTCAGGCCCTTGCAAACTTACAATTAAAAAGCATTTAGGACAAATCTGCCATTGAGAAAGTCTTCGATCACTTCAATTCATCATTCCCCAGGAGGACGAAGCTGTGCCACAAAATACTCATACACTGGCAAGTCCCTGGGACGCCCTTTCCCCCATTGTGGCTGATAGCCTTCTCTGATGCGATAATAATCGGCAATGATATCTCCTTGTTGTTCAAAGTTAAAAGCATCGAATCTTTTTTCGAGCTCCCGATGGTAGTACAAAGCTTGCACGCCACCGTAGTTGTAGCCCATTAAACTTCGCTGAGCTGCCAGCGCTTTTGGCATGTACACCGCACCAAAATTTTGGTATTGCCACACATGCACCAATTCATGCAACAACACGCTGTTAGACATTGGTCCCCAGCTGTTAATGAAATGGAAACTCACATAGCAAAAATGGTGTTGCTTTGGGCCAAAAAAGCTGTAGGCATCAATCCGAACACGTCTATAATTGATCGAATGACCAAAGACCGTCCGGGCCAATTTGATCTCATCGTCGCTTAGGGATCGGGCATTGAACTTCACGAAGTCCATGCAGGTTTCATAAACCTCTGCTATTCCTAGTACATCTAGGGTATAAAAGCTTAGCTCGGTCCACCAATAAGCAGAATGGCGCCAGTTAAAACCACGGCTCATCAGGCTGCGCAAACCTGTAACCCAGTGGCGACTCCATCGCTGCGCACGTCGGGGAAACCATTGGAAAAAGTCCAGACATCGATAAAAAATGGCTTTGACTTTCTGGCTTAACTGAATAATGATCCAGTTCATTCGAGCATAGTGCTGATTAAGGGAACCTTGAATCGATTCCCGGAAGTGTTTCTATAGTGGGCTGCCTCCAGGCAATGCTTAAAGTGATGTGGGTTTTCTCGCAAAAGGAAACTACACGATCTCATGTAAAACTTTGGGGCACGTCAGGTGTGTCGTAATCATGAAACGTGAAGACAAATGTAGTACAAATAATCGGGTGCTATCATTAAAGTTTTCCACAATATTTCCACAAGGAAAAACTTCATTTTAGTAACCCGTTGAGTCCGAATTATTTAAATCGGATTGCTTTAACCGGCGTAATACGGGTCACGAGATAAGAAGGAATAATTAAAAACACCAAGGTAATGGCAAGTGTCCCCAAATTGAGTAGTAAAATGCTCCACCAATTGATTTCAATGGGCGCCACAGATAAGTAGTAATCTTTTTCGGATAAACGAACAATTTCAAAATAATCCTGTAGGAAGCAAAGGCTCAAACCGATTAGATTCCCCCATAATAAGCCAATGCAAATAATGTAACCGGCGTAGTAAAGGAAAATCTTCTGTATCCCCCAATTGGTATGCCCCAAAGCCTTCAAAACACCAATCATATTAGTTCGCTCCAGGATCAAGATCATCAAAGCGGTAATCATATTAATGATCGACACAATGAGCATCAAACTGAGAATAACGGCTTCATTGATATCTTGCAGCGCCAACCATTCGAAGATGCTCGGGAATTTAGAGCGAATGGTCTGTGAGAACAAATCATTAGGTAGTTCCTCCATGTAGATATACTCATTGATTGCCTCAATGTCCCGAATGTCTTCCAAAAAGACTTCAAAACCGCCCACCTCATCAGATCGCCAGCCGGCAAGTTCCTGTAGTACGCGCATATCAACAATCGCAAACTTACGGTCATACTCTTCCAGCCCGGTCTTATAAATGCCTTTTACCTGAAAACGCAGAGGAACTTGCTCATTTTCCTGCAAAAAGTAAATAATCATGCGATCTGCTACCTCGAGTCGTAATCGATTAGCGGTTTGCCGAGAAATCAAAATATCACGGGAGGTCGTATCCACCAATTCCAAGCGCTCCCCTTCTTGCAAGTAATCATTCAGATATTCCCAGTGGAAATCGCGATCTACCCCTTTGAGGATGATCCCTTCAAACTGATCCTTGGTCTTGATGACTCCCGGTTGATTGGCAAATACCTGGATATGCTTGATGCCTCCATAGGTTTGCCGCTCCACATATTCACCGTCATCATAATCAGAAGGCGCCAGATAAGTAACTTGCCCTAGACTATCCAGTGAGGGATAAAAGGTCTGATCTTTAGAAACAGGATAAATTTCGAGGCTGTGTGCCACCCCTGTATCCATGATATGAATATGCCCCCAAAAACCAAAGATCTTACTACTAATTTCATTTTTGAATCCCCGAATCAGAGAGGTCGCGACAATCATCACCGTGATACTCAGAGCCACCGCAATGATGGCGATCCGAATAATCAAACGAGAGAAGGATTGCTGTCCGGCTCCGGCTACTTTACGTGCTATGAAATAGGAAAGATTCAAATCATCAATTTAGAAAAATTCGAAGCGCAATAATACGTAAAATCTACGCTAATTCCTTTGATCGTAAGACGTATCATTAACGATATATGTATTGAATAATTGTAAAGTTTCCCTTTCCCTATTTTCTTGAGGATTTCAAGGGGGAATATGAAAACACTTTCTTTTTAAAAATGTCAATATAGATTTCTCTGCATAGGTTCGGCAAGAATTAAATTAAAGTGATTGGAAAAACTCATGAATGAAACTTTCTCCAATGGGAAAAAGTTATAAATTTGCTGCCTCAAAACTAGCGCGTTTATGAACTTTTTAGATGAATTAAACTGGCGGGGAATGCTTCACCAACTAACCCCGGGAATTGAGCAAGAATTGGAAAAAGGTACCGTTACCGGCTATATCGGTTTCGATCCAACAGCACCTTCACTCACGATTGGCAACTACGTACAAATCATGCTCTTGAAGCTCTTCCAAAAAGCAGGACATCAACCCATTGTCTTGATGGGAGGAGCAACCGGTCGTATTGGAGACCCTTCTGGTAAAGATAAAGAACGCGAACTAAAAAGCTACGATGAGCTAGATCGCAACCTCGCTCATCAGGTCGCACAAGTTAAGCGCCTGCTTGATTTTGAGGGCGTTCCTAATCCAGCGATTCTAGCCAATAATCTGGATTTTTATAAAAATATGAACGTGCTGGATTTCCTGCGTGATGTTGGAAAAACCTTGACGGTCAACTATATGATGAGCAAAGAATCGGTAAAAAAACGGATTGATATTGGCCTGTCTTTTACCGAATTCAGTTACCAATTACTGCAAGCTTACGATTTTCAATGTCTGTACGAACAGCACAATTGCCAGTTGCAAATGGGGGGCTCCGATCAGTGGGGTAACATTACTTCCGGTACAGAATTTATCCGACGGAATACCGAAGGTAAAGCCTACGCCATTACCACTCCCCTGCTGACCAAGGCAGATGGCAGTAAGTTTGGTAAATCCGAAAAAGGGAACCTCTGGCTCGATCCGAATATGACTTCGCCTTATGAATTCTATCAGTTTTGGGTACGAGCCAACGACGCCGATGTGCCAAAGTTTATGCGCTATTTTACACTCCGCTCGAAAGAAGAAGTGGAATCACTGGAAGCCGAATTTGCGGATCAACCTCAGCGCTTGAAGGAACTCTTAGCAGAAGAACTAACCGTTCGTATCCACGGTGAAGAAGCTTTTGCCGGTGCTCAAAAAGTGTCGCGTTTGATGTTCCAGAAAACAGATAAGGCTACCTTGCTATCACTCACCGAGTCTGATTTGCAAACGATTGCCACTGAGCTCCAAGATAATACCTTTGAAGTGGCTCCTGCAGTATTGCAAAACGGTGCTAATATTATTGACCTCCTGGCTGAAGCTACACAGATTGTTGGCTCCAAAGGAGATGCCCGTCGTGCCATCAAAGGAAATGCGATTGCCGTTAATAAAGATAAGATCAGTTCACACGAAACGAACATCGATACCACCCATTTGCTCCATGGTAAATACTTGTTTATTGAAAATGGCCGTAAAAATAAATATGTGGTAATTGTGGCATAAACATACTTGTTGACATTGTGCAACTGATATTTTTTCATTACATTTGAAATGCAAACTCTCCTCTTAAATTAAAATCTCCGATAAACACCGGGGGTTATATGCCTAAGCGTATAAACCACTAAGCTGATTGCTTAAAAGACTGGGAACAGATGATGACACGTATAGTTATGTCATTTGTTGTCGCGTAGTGTAATACTATGAGATCAGTGGTTCAGGATGAAATGTTCAATAAAAGTTGATGCAAAATGAATCCTTTTTCGTAATATTCGTATATTAATCGAAGCGAAAGGGATGAAAACTCAACTATTCAATTGAATTTCTTCGCTTTACATCAGTCTCAGCACTTCACGATAGACTTGATCCAAACACCTAAAAAACACGCAGTACGATGTTTTCTACGTAACTCATATACCACGTAGAGAGAGATCGAAAACTTACAGCTTTGACAAATGAGTATTGACCAACTTCCTTCCGGGGAAGTTAATGTCGTATTCTTAAGCAGAGCTAGTCAAGATTGGGCTAAAACCAGCTCAGTCCACATTTCGGTCCAATGGATCAACGACTATAATCTTCTTCGGGATAAGACTATTGGGTAGGGAATAACCAAGGGCATAACGACTCTGTGCGAGTACGTTTAGCGCTTAGGGTATTAATTTTTATTTATTTAACATTAAAAATACAAACTACCAATTGTACACTAAAAAGTAAAAAGCATTATTAATATGAGTGACAACAAAGTAAAATCATTTTGGAATGAGCAATGGGCGCCAGTGACTTTTGAGGGGCCGACTAAAAATTGCACCTACGCCATTTCGAATTTTGGACGCATTAAGAGTGTCCATAAGAAAACTGGCCGTGAAAACTTATTAAAAGGAGCCGTTGTCAATCGAGGCTTACGCATCCTCAATGTCAAGCTCGCCGACAGCTCTACGGGCTACGCCTATGTTCATCGCTTTGTAGCGGAACAATTCCTGGACAGGCCGTCCGAAGAACACGATTGTGTGATTCACGTCGATTTTGATAAGGACAATAATAAGTGGAATAACCTGAAATGGGTCACCGAAGCGGAGTGGAAAGCACACGTCCAGCAATCGCCTAAGTATAAGCAAGGGCGCGAAAAACGGGCGAAAAGCTACAAACTAACGGAAGCCAAGGTGCGCATTATGAAAAAGATGCTGGCTAATAAACAGAACAAGCGGAAGATCATTGCGCGTAAGTTCGACGTCAGTGAATCTTTGGTGCGTCGTATCGAGAAGGGCCAATATTGGAGTCACGTCAAAGTTGAAGATGAATAGCTAAGCAGTAGATACCTGTTCTCCCAATGTACAATAAGACCAGATAGATATACTAGCCGAACAACCAATCTGGTCTTATTGCCTACTGCTTTAAGGCTGCATTTCCAACAAAGCGCGTAGCTGCTCAGCGGACTCTAGTTTAGCTTCTGCCAGCTCCATATCAAAAGTGTAGCTGGGTTGCGCTTGCGTCCGCAGCTCATCAAACTCGATTTCAGCGTACTTATCTGCAGGATAGATGGCGATTTTGCGCTCTGGCAAGATGGTAAATAACCTGGCTTTGTCGTCGGGAATTAAAGCCATTTGATGCCACTTTGATTTTGGAAAATAAATAATTCCTCGGCTATCTCCGGTGACGTATATAATTTCTTCACGGTGCAATGTGACCGCCGGTGCGGGGTCCTCCGTTGCCGGAAATTGAAAAGATGCGGCCAATTGCAGGCTTTTTTCATCCTTAATCAGTTTATCCCAATTGTAAACCCCCAGTTTTTGCACTCTGAATTCTCGATAGACTTCGGCCATATCCTGCATTTGTGCGTAAGCCGCTTCGATTTTTTTCACTTTAGCCTCATAATCTTTCTTCCAGTAGCCCGGTCCGTAGGCAAACAGTGCCTTTAATGGCATAATCAACTCTATTTGGGTACTAAACACTTGACTGCTATCCGGTAAGCTCACTTTCAACCGATAGCGCTTTCCACGTAGTTGCTCCAAACTGGCGCTAAGCTTTTCGGTCCACTTGGGAAATTTTTTCCGAGAGACATTTTTCCAAACCATTAGCGCTGCTGGTTGGGATTTACCTTGATAATCGACCATGCTATGCACAAACACATCCTCCCAGCCCAATCCATAGTTTTTCATCTTCTTCTGGGTGTAGTTATGATTTACATTAGTCAGATTATTATTATAATACACATCCAAAATCCCTTTGTAGTTGAATGCGAAAAATTGACGATTCAGCGGAAACTTCAAGCGAGGTTTGCGTCGCTCAATAGCTTTACCCAACTTGACGCGCTCAACATTGACTTCGGCCGCTGCTGTACCAATGCTATCCCAAGCCCGAACGTCTTCGTCCAGATAGTAAAACTGATAATCATCCCCTGCCCGAAAAGAAGCCATTCGGACGGCAATCATCTTGGTGGAATCCAATTGTAAAGTTTGTCCGGTTTGTTCAGCCCGCATTTCAAAAGACCCTGCCGTTTGGAAGGCGCCCTGACCATAAGTCATAGGCACACCAGCCAGATACAAGTCCACAGCATCGTGCAATTCGCGGTATTGAAAATCAACTATTCCTGATACCGCCTGCCCGGCAGCATCTACAAATATACCCGCGGGAATACAGATGGTACTGCCCGTTTTAAATTGGATGGTATCACCAAAGGCGTTATCGATAGAGAAAGATTGGAATTCGGGATTCAAATCCTCGAACGGTGGACGGAGTAATGCTTCCAACACCTCTTGTTCTTCATCCCCAGCTTGCTGACAGCCAATCAGGGTCCCCCCTAATCCAGCGAGCATCAGCAAAAAGTAGATAGAATTAATCCGTTTTGATAAGTTCATTGGACGTCTTTAGAATGATTATAATATTGATAAAAGGTCCAGGCGTATTCACCGTAAGGTGCCTGGCCTTTGCTGTCGTACATCTTTCCGTAGGGAAATGCTGCTTGTTTAGCCCAGTTCGCAATAGCTGCTTTTGGCGCTAAAAATCCATAGTTATAAGCTGAGGCATAAAATTTGACTTTCGCTTCCAAGCTTTCGAAAGTGGTTGCTGGATAGCGATTGGCAATAATTTTATAAAAGCAAAAAGCGTATTTGATTTGCCATTCTAACTGGCTTAGCCGAGCAATTCTGGCGCGACGCTTTTCTTCGGGAGTCGATGCTGTAAATTGAATAATTGGTTTAAAAACAAGAAACACTTCAGAATGTTCCTGCACAATTTGCTCCAATTGCTCCACAAAAGAGGGTTTCATCTGAAAAAGACCAATTGAAAAATCAGCCGACTCAATCCCACCCTGTACATATGCCTTTTCTAACCAACTCGTTTCCAAAAAATCTCTTAAATCCGAATGACGTAACATCTCGGGAGAAACAATGGCCAACACTTCAGTGGCCGCCACTTGGTAAAATTGAGAATACCCTGCCTTAATTTTCCCTTGACTTTGAGCTTGCCGTGACACACTAATCTTAGCCGAAGGCATCTCAGTCATCGGATAAACCGCGAGCAGAATCATTAAGCCGATTATAGATTTCATTTGGTTGGCACTAAGATTTGAGTACAACAGTTTTTTCTCAAAAAATATTGTACTTTCCCAAGAAAATTTAAACTAGCATATGGACCAAGATTTCATCCTTACTCATCTCGGTGAACACCGGGAAAAATACTTCCAAGCAGTTGCTCCACCCATCGTACAAAGCAGCAATTTTGCCTTCCCGGAATTGAATATTTTTCGAGAAGCATTTCAGGATGAACTAGCCAGCCATTTATATACGCGCGGAAATAATCCCACGGTAGCTATCTTGCGAGAGAAAGTAGCCGCCTTAGAAAAAGCGGAAGATGCTCTAATTTTTGGTAGTGGAAGTGCCGCAATTTCTGCAGCAGTAGTCAGTCAAGTTCAGGCGGGCGATCATATTGTTTGTGTAGAAGCTCCTTATAGCTGGACCACCAAGTTGCTTACTCAATTCCTGGGCCGCTTTGGAGTCACGCACACTTTTGTAGACGGATGTGACCTGGCAGCCATCGAAGCTGCGATTCGTCCTGAAACCAAGGTATTATATCTCGAAAGCCCTCTCAGTATCACAATGCAACTCCAAGATCTCCGTGCTTGTGCCCAACTTGCTAAAAAACATGACCTGATATCAATCATAGATAATAGCCATTGTAGTCCGATCTATCAAAATCCCATCGAAATGGGTATTGATATCGTACTCCATTCGGCCACTAAGTATTTAAACGGACATAGCGATGTGGTAGCAGGTGTAGTTTGTAGCACTAAAGCCATTATCAAGCAAATTTTTGATATCGAATACATGACGCTCGGTGCCATTATTTCGCCCAATGATGCATCACTGATGATCCGTGGGCTCCGCACCTTACCCCTTCGCTTACAACGATCCAATGATAGCGCTGCCAAAATTGTGGAGTGGATGCGCCAGCATCCTGCTATTGAAAAGATCTATCACCCTTTTTCGTCTGATTTTCCGCAGTATGAACTTGCCCAGCGGCAGATGCGGGGTAATGGTGGCTTATTCTCCGTTGAGCTAAAAGCAGAAAAGATAGAACAAGTCGAAGATGTTTTTCATCGGTTAAAACGCTTCCTGTTTGCCGTGAGTTGGGGAGGATATGAATCTTTGGTGATGCCTTTCTGCGCGTTTCACAATATCCCGGATCGTGACGCTCCGCCCTATTCATGGCGATTAATACGCTTTTATATTGGGTTAGAAAATCCCGATTGGCTGATCGAAGACCTGGAGCAAGCCTTGCAAATATTAGAATAAAAAAAGCCGCCAGACCGAAGTCCAGCGGCGTTAACTATTACGCGATCAAACGAGAATTCTATATCTTATTAAGCTGTTGCCAGCGATAACCTTTTTACTACAATGGCGACCAGGAAAGATAGGATCAATCCTAAAGCGATACCCAGTCCGGGATTGGTGGTAACTAAAGTAAAAATCAATCCAAGTACAAAACCAGTGGCGATCCATTTTTTGCATTGAGTGGGTTGACTTTTCTGATAATCCGTTTTCATTGTAAGAGTTGTTTTAGATGTTGTTAAAATTTTATAACTATTGCGTAATTCAGAATTATTATTGGGATAATTGCTTTTGAACTACACTTACAAAATTATATTCTGGTCACATCCAAAACATCATTTCTCGGCAAATACAAGGAGAAATTCGATAAAAAGCCACCTTTGTCGATGAAAATCGGAGATTTTCGCCTCTATTTAATCAAATTGTAGAAAGAAAGGTAGACGCGCTTGTGCGCCTTTCATTTGGCGGATACGGCTAAGTTGTTTATACAATGGATATACCTCTTGTAGCTCTTCTTTTACGACCGCGTTAACCTGTTCTCCCCCACTATTGGCAAACTGATCAATCAATTGCTCAAGTGGCTCTTTAGTTTTGGGATACTCAGCGGTTCGATAAGCATCGAGGCCGGCCATTCTAGCGGCAATGTCCAGAGCATCATCCAAATCACCGATGCCGTCAACCAAGTGCAACTTTTTAGCGCGATTGCCTGTCCAGATACGCCCTTGGGCGACTTCGTGCACTTCATCACGCGACATCTTGCGGCCATCGGCAACGCGACGCAGAAAGACTTCGTAAAGGCGCTCGGTAGAAGCTTGTAAAATGGCCATCTCTTCGGTCGATAAATCCGAGAATGGAGACAGTCCTATGGAGAAACGACCAGTAGTCACCGTATCAAAAGTAATCCCGGCCTTATCTTCCAGCATCTCCTCCAGGCTTGGGAATAAGCTGAAAACACCAATGGAGCCGGTAATCGTGCCGGATTCCGCCAAGATCGTATCGGCAGCACAGGAAATATAGTATCCACCCGACGCGGCCAAATCTCCCATGGAAACAATGACCGGACGACCACTATCGCGTAAGAGCTTAACTTCACGCCAGATTTTATCTGAAGCCAGAGCACTTCCTCCGGGAGAGTTCACCCGCAATACAACGGCTTTGATGCGATCATTGCGTCGCACTTTTCGTAGGATTTCCACGTATCGATCGCCTCCGATCATCCCAGCTTCACCTTGTCCATCGACGATCTCACCTTCGGCGAAAACAACGGCTATTTTATCTTTTATTTTATAGTCAATAGAGGACTTGAGCCCTTTTGCATACTTGTTAATGTTAACGAAGCTGATTTTAGCATCTGCCTCAACCCCCAATTTTTCTCGAACCAAATCCAACGCCTCATCTTCGTAGGCCAACTGATCAACCAGCTGATACTGCAAAGCATCCTCAGCTTCACGTAACAGCATATTATCAGAAATGCGACGCAGCTCCGTTTCGGGAATATTACGGCATTTTGCGATATCAACCAAGTAGAGGCCATACAGATCTTCTAGGTATTCACGGACTTGTAGGCGATTCTGCTCACTCATTTGATCTAAGCGAAAGGGTTCGGTAGCGCTTTTGAATTGCCCGGCATAAAAAATCTGCATTTTGATCCCGAGTTTCGTGAGCATCTTTTTAAAGAAGGCGAGTTGTACCCCAAATCCACGAAAATCCACCTCGCCGATTGGATTGAGGTAGATATCATCCGAAGCACTGGCCAAGTAGTACGCGCCCTGAGAGTAACCGTCAGAGTATGCGACAACAAATTTTCCTTTTTGCTTGAAATCCAGGAGGGCGCGGTGGAGACTAGATGCCGTTGCGCGACCGATCATCGTGCTGCTTAGCTTTAAGTAGATCCCTTTGATCTTATCGTCATCTCCCGCTTTTTCGATTGATTTGACAATATCGCTGAGGCCAATAATGCTATTATTTTCGAAGCTGTAGGGATTGACAGGGGTATTATTTGTTTTTTCGGGAATCGCGGAATCGAAGTTTAACTTCAAAACACTATTCGCCATTATTTCTGGTTGTTCCTCAATTTGACTCATCACCAGCTTACTAATTAAAGTACCTCCAATGAAAAAGAGTAAACCTAATCCTATCAATACTCCTAAGCATGACCCCAAAAAGGATTGAAAGAAGTTTTTCATTATTCGCAATCTTTTGAATTAGTTGATCTGCTCACCACCGGTTTTATAATTTGGTCTTTCAAAAAATGGGGTGAAGAAAAGGAAAAGAAAGTCACAATTAGTTGTCGATTTACAGTAACAAGCTCCAATAAACGAATCAAAATCCATCAGGTGAAAAATTCACTTATAAATCTTGCTTTTAGCCGTTTTGCTGACTGCAAAAGTTATGCTCAAATCGACTAGAATTTTGCGTTGAGTTCTATTCCCTAAAAGAACCGAACTACTCTCTCCCTATCATTTTAAGGTTAATCCTAATTTATTTCATAGCGAAAATAGCTGGAGCCGGATAAAAACCAGTAAAAATTAGATAAAAAAGCACTTTCGTTAGATAGATCAGAGCGTTTTTGAGCCCGGCGACAATAAGATGACAAATTCAGGGAAAGCCCGGACAAAAGCCACCATTATCGCAAAGTTTCCGTATCTTGTTACGATTATAAGCATGTGCGATTATATTGCTTCCCACGGTTAATTGTTTCAACGAACCATTCACCTTGACTTTGTTATGATTCAAAATTGGACTAAAAACCTGATTTACAAGTTTTTGGCAAGTGCATTCCTATTGCTTTCTGCTGCCACACTTACTGCCCAAATTGAAGTTGAACCCGCAGGGCCGCTATTTAGCCCTCAAGACCTCGTTACCAACGTCTTCCTCGGTGAAGGTGTGGAGGTCACTAATATCACTTACAGTGGTACGGATAATGCGGTTGGACTTTTCACAAACGGTACTGCCGACGTTGGTATCGATCGAGGAATTATCATGTCCTCCGGTCAAGCAATTACCGCCGCTTCAGCGAATACTGCTGGTGGAACGACGGGAAATACTTCTGGGCCGAGTTCTGATCCTGATCTCGATCCAATTTCCTCCGGGCCACTTAACGATATGGCACGCTACGAAATCACTTTCATTCCAACTAGTGATACACTGCAATTCCGTTATGCTTTCGCCTCTGAGGAATATCCAGAATACGCCTGCTCTGGTTTCAACGATGTCTTCGGCTTCTTCATTTCCGGTCCTGATCCTATGGGTGGGACCTACAATGGCTTAAACGTTGCCTTGGTGCCCGACCCCGTTGATCCGTCAGGAACCACCTTCACCAATATTCCGGTAACCATTAACAATGTAAACTGTAATGGGATCAACCCAGGAGCTGGTTGTAATTATGATTTCTGTCAATATTACAATGATAATGCTGGTTCAACAACTCTGACCTACGATGCCTACCTTAACGTGTTTATTGCTCAGGCCATCGTCATTCCTTGTGAGGAATATACTATGAAACTGGCAGTATCAGATGTTGGTGATGCAGCCTTTGATACCGGTGTATTTTTGGAAGCGAAGAGTTTTGGAACTGGTTCTCTGGACGTAGAAGTCGTTACGGTAAGTTTGGATGGTACTATTACAGAAGGTTGTGCGGATGCCGCCCTTACACTGTCTTTACCTAGCCCGGTAGAAAGTGATTACCCCTTGGATTATACGATCATCGGTGATGCCATCAATGGTGTTGACTATCAAGCAGTTCCTCTAGATCTCATTATTCCTGCTGGAGATAGTACGATTACAATCCCTTTCATTGGATTTGAAGATGGTCTGGATGAAGGTACAGAATCAATTGGTATTGATATTCAATTGGATGTTTGTACTCGAGATACTTTTTACATTTTTATTCGTGATAATGAACTAATTCCTCCAGAATTAGGTCCCGATACAACTATTTGTCAGGGAGATTCGGTGTTTTTGGATGGTACATTACCTATCCCTCTTCCCGATCCTCCAACGTTTTCTAACGAAACGGATATGCCTATTGTAACTATATCCAATAATAATCCACCACCACCGGGTACGCAGCCAACCCTGTCCGATATTCAAGTCTTTGGGGTGCAACCGGTCACCTTACAGGAAGGGGTAATAAAGCGGATTTGTATAGATGTGGATCATATCTGGATTAGTGATGTCGATGTATTCCTCGTTGGGCCCAATGGGCAGTTCATCGAATTGACTACTGATAATGGTGGTTCCGGTGATGATTACACCCAGACGTGTTTTACACCACTCGCTACCGATCCAATTGATTTTGGATCACAAGCTCCTCCATCCGCAGCGCCTTTCACCGGCGATTGGCAACCGGAAGGGGTCTGGTCCGATTTGTGGGATATCCAGGATCCTCAAACGAACGGTACTTGGACCTTGCAGCTGAAAGATGATCAATCTGGTCTGAATGGTACTTTACTCGGCTGGTCCATTTGTTTCAACCCTGTTTATCAAATCAATTATGCATGGACACCTAGTGCCGGGCTAAGTTGTGACGATTGTCCCGATCCAATTGCCACCCCGGATACAACGACCACCTATTATCTCACAGCTTCCGATACTTACGGTTGTGAAGTATATGATACGATTACGATCAATGTTTTAGAAACACTGCCACCTCCCGATGTTGATTGTTCTACAATTACGGACAATAGTATCGAGTTTTGCTGGCCTCCACTTGCTGGTTCCACAGGCTATGAAGTCAATGTCGATGGCGGTGGTTGGGTAACCTCAAATGGAGGACTTTGTCATACTGTTTTCGGCTTAACGCTGGAGGATACGGTGATGATCGAAGTACGTGGACTAGGGCAATGCAACGGTCAAATTGATACGGCCATATGTTGGACGCCTGCCTGTACACCACCGAATGGCTCGTTGGTTGATCAAGCTAACGTGAGTTGTTTCGGCTTCGACGATGGTAGTATCACGGTGGTCGCCAGTGGTGCTAACCCACCATTTCAATACATGATTGCAGATGTTGATACCAACTCTACAGGTATATTTACCAATCTCCCAGCCGATACCTATACCGTGCAGATATTAGATGACCTTGGCTGTCCACAAAGCTTACAAATTGTGGTCAGTCAGCCCGATACGATGGTCTCCCAGGGCGTGCTTATCAATAATGCCGCCTGTAATGGCGGAACTGATGGTAGTGCTACGGTGATTGTCATTGGCGGTACTGGGCCTTATACCTTCAACTGGGACAATGGTGCACAAGGTGACTCTATCGCTACTAGTCTGGCGGTTGGTGATTACCCCGTTGTCATTACAGATGCGAATGGCTGTACTGCAGTCGATACCGTTGCCGTGACTGAGCCACCTGTGATGTCTTTGACCATTACGGCCGAGTCAGTCAGTTGCGCGGGCACTGCAGATGGAACAGCTACAGTTACGGTAGACGGAGGGGTTGGCCCTTACCAATACGCTTGGGATAATAATACCGGCAACCAACCAACGCAAACTGCAGTTGGTCTGGCAGGCGGTACCTACGACGTAATTGTAACTGATCTCAATGGTTGTCAAGCTAGTGCCCAAGCACTGGTTATTGAAAATGATCCGATTGATCTCCAAATATCTGCCACCGACTTAAGTTGTTTCCAGGCTGGTGATGGTACAGCAACAGTTATCGCCTCCGGCGGTACAGATGTTTTCACCTACGAATGGAGTGATCCAATGAATCAATCAACAGCCACGGCAGTTGATCTGCCCGCTGGTACAGCTTCCGTCTTGGTGACGGACAGTGACGGTTGTTTTACATCCACTCAAATTGATCTTAGCCAACCAGAAGAGCTAGTCATGACCGCACAAAGTACTCCTGCTTTCTGTAACGGTGACGATAACGGTAGCATCATCCTTGAAGTAACGGGAGGTACCGGTCCATATACCTTTAGCTGGTCAGATAATGCCGCCATTACAGACTCGGTCCGAAATGACCTCGTGGCTGCACTCTACGTAGCAGAAGTGACAGATGCTAACGGTTGTAGTACTCAGTTGATCGAAGAAGTAACCCAACCAAATCCTATTGAGTTGGATTTCACGATGAATAATGCGACCTGCTTCGGCGAAAATGATGGTTTCGCTACCGTCAATCCAAGCGGTGGCGCGGGAGGATACACTTTCCAATGGGACGCTAATGCTGGTAATCAAGATACACAATTAGCAACCAGCTTAACTGCAGGGACCTATATGGTCACCGTCACTGATCTGAACGATTGTACTGCCACCGGAGAAGTCTCCGTAGGGCAGCCCGATGAATTAATCGGCACGCCAAGTTTGGTGGACGTTGCTTGTTTTGGTAATAGTACTGGATCAATTGATATCGATATTACGGGAGGTACCGGCCCTTACTCTTCTAGTTGGACCGGACCGAACGGTTATACCGCTGGCACCGAAGATATCGCGGTCTTATTTGCAGGAACCTATACCATGATTATCACGGATGCAAACAATTGCACCTATACCGATACTTATATCATCAATCAACCTTCTACGGGAATTATGAGTAGCGTTACGGAAACGGATACCATCTGCTTCCAGGCGGGTAGTGGCTCTGTAGGGGTGAGCGTTGGAGGAGGCTCCGGACCGTATACTTACGAGTGGAGCAATAATGGTGAAACGACGCCGACCATCTCCAGTTTGGACGGTGGTACTTATTATGTCACCATCACAGATAGTGGTAACTGTACCTTCGTAGATACAGCTTACGTTTACGAAGCGGGAGAAATTGCAATCAGCTTAACGCAGACACCTACACTTTGCCACGATGGCAATGATGGTACTGCGGAAGTCACTGGCATTACAGTCAGCGGTCAAATTGTTGATGTTAATGATTATGACTTACTCTGGAGCGTTGGTGGACAAACTGGTACTAGTGTATCTAGCTTGCTCGGCGGACAAACTTACTCGGTTACCGCCACTGATGCGTTTGGGTGTACTGCCAGTCAAAGTATCACGATTGGAAATCCCGACGAAATTGGCTCCCGTGTAGATATGATTGACGACGCAGATTGCTTTGGAGGAAATGATGGTAGCGCCACCGTTAATGGTGAAGGTGGTGTAGCACCGTATACCTTCCTCTGGGACGCTAACGCCAATGCGCAAACCGATGCTACAGCCATCGACCTTGCTGCCGGAAACTACAGTGTCACCATTACGGACGATAACGGTTGCTTCACGACCAATACCGTGACCATAAGTCAACCTACACGCATCGATGCACAGTTTACCAGCGAACCAGTTGATTGCTTTGGTGATTCAAATGGCGCAGCAAGTGTTGTTGCCAGTGGCGGTACCCCGGATTACGATTACGAATGGTCAAACGGCCGAACTGAAGACGAGCTAATGGATATTCCAGCGGGTGATTATGAAGTAACGATCACTGATGCTAACGGTTGTACTCATGTAGATGTAACAACAGTAATGACTCCAACGGAATTGAGTGCCGTTATTGAGACCTCCGATATTGATTGCTACGAAGGCCGCAACGGTAGTTTGACTTTTGTGCCTTTCGGTGGTAGCGCACCTTACACTTATAGCTTGGACGGTGAAAACTTCAATGGCTCTTCAACGCAAATCGGCCTAGTCGCTGGCGATTATAATGCCATTATGGTCGATGCACGTGGTTGTGAGGTTGATCTGGGAATGTACACGATCAATCAACCGGATCCTATCGAAGTGAATTTGGGTGAAGACATTGTCATCCAATACGGTGAAAATGTTCAGTTGACGCCAGATGTTCAGAATACACAGGGCACAACTTCATTCAACTACACGCTTGCCGATACTATCAGCCTATCCTGTGTTGATTGCGCACGGCCGATTGCCCAACCAGAATATACGACTCAGTACGAACTGGTGGTAATTGATGAGAACGGCTGTATTGGGGAAGATCGGATTACGGTTTATGTTGAAAAAGAACGACTGGTTTCCGTACCAACGGGTTTCAGTCCTAATGATGATAACCTTAATGATTTATTGGTTGTACACGGTCGACAAGTTGCCGAAGTCCTCCTATTCCGCGTCTATGATCGCTGGGGGGATTTAGTTTACGAAGATCGTGAATTCGATGCTAATGACTTATCCCGAGGTTGGGATGGTAACTTCAAAGGCAAACCAATGAATCCTGGAGTATACGTGTGGTACGTCGAAGTAGAATTCGATGATGGGGAGCTTGGTACCTTCAAAGGGAACTCTACCCTACTCCGATAAATCTTACCTCCTTTTACAAACGGAACGATTCTATCTAGGGTCGTTCCGTTTGTATTTTTATCAAAAATTATAATAATATTTTGTTAAAATGTTGCAACATTAATTGTATATACATACATTTGTCCTGTAACTAATGATTATTGTATGCGCATTGAAGATGAAATTAAGCAGAGTAAGTTCAAGAGTATTTATCAAAAAGCAGCGATCAATTTGATCTTTACTGCTTCGTGGATGAATACAAATAGTGCAGAGATTCTCAAGCCATTTAAAATTTCAATCCAGCAGTTCAATATCCTACGTATCCTTAGAGGTATGCAAGGCGAACCAGCATCAATAAAGCTGCTGACTGAGCGTATGCTTGACAAGATGTCTAATGCCTCACGCTTAGTAGAAAAGCTGAAGAGTAAAGGGCTGGTAGAACGCCATTCCTGTCCTCAGGACCGACGCCAGGTAGATATCTTTATCACCAAAGCGGGACTGAAGTTAATTGAAGACGCTTCGGTAGCGCTAGAAGATTCCGAGCAATATTCTTTTGATAAAATTTCGGAACAAGAAGCGGAGATGCTAAACGACATCTTGGACCGTCTGCGCGGGTAACCAAGATTTTTTTTGAAAAATTAGATGTATATACACTAATTGTGTAAACTTTAAATTTAAATACTTGTTTAAACCATATTCCTTAAAATAATCAAACATTAAAAAAATGAAAAATTCAGGTTTATTCTTCTCCTTCGTCGCTTTGCTAGCTTTAGCCTTTACCAACCCAGTTGCTGTTGACAATTATGCGGTTGATACAGGTCAGAGTTCAGTGACTTGGAAAGGTTACAAAGTAACGGGCTCACATACTGGCAATATCAACATCCAAAATGGTTCTTTAGACTTTGACAATGGACAACTAACCGGTGGTCAGTTCACAATTGATATGGCCAGTATTACCTGTACAGATTTGGACGGCGGCTATAAAGACAAACTGGAAGGGCACCTGAAATCAGCAGACTTTTTCGGCGTAGATGAGCATCCAACAGCAGCATTTGCTATTACTAAGGTTGTTTCACGCGGTACGCCGGGTGATTACAAAATCACAGGAAATTTAACCATCAAAAATATCACAAAGGAAATTCGCTTCCTGGCTAACGTACAAGAATCTGCCAATGGCGCAGTCGCTACTGCAGATATCAAAGTGGACCGCTCAGACTTCAACGTTCGCTACGGTTCCGGTAGCTTCTTCGACAACTTGGGTGACAAGACTATCTACGATGAGTTCGATCTGACAATTAAGTTAGTCACTAGCAAATAATCTCCTCATTCTTTTTCAGAAACTTTAAACCTTTTCTGAAAACTAGTGTTAGAAAACAAATTGGTAGTTTAAAGTGGTTTTGACGAGCAATAGTATCGATTGATGCTATTGCTCTTTTACTTTGTAGCCTTCAGGATGCCGCTTGATACGTGGTCGGATAATCAAACGGAGCGATTGGTCGTAAGTAAAATAATTCCAAACCCAGTTGATGAAAACAAAGAGCCGGTTTTTAATGCCGATCAAAGCGAAGAGATGCACTATCAGCCAAATGATCCACGCAAAGAACCCGTGAAAATGACGCTTTGGTAAATCCACCACTGCACGATTCCGCCCAATCGTAGCCATCGATCCTAAATCCTTATAACTAAACGGTTGCCAAGCTTTTCCTTTTAGCTCGTTACGTAGATTCTTAGCGAGATTTTTAGCCTGCTGAATCGCTACTTGTGCGACCTGCGGATGTCCTTGTGGATAGGCTTCTTCTTCCATATAAGCTATATCTCCCAGAGCAAACACTCGCTCCTGTCCTTCTACACGATTATGTCGATCTACTTTGAGTCGATTGCCCCATACGACAACGTCTTCGGGAAGGCCTGAAATGCGTTTTCCCTTAATCCCAGCGGCCCAAATCACTTTATTGGCCTGAATACGCGAACCATCACTCATCAAGACAAACTCACCGTCAAAATCATCGACGCGCTTGTTCAGGATCACTTGCACGCCTAGTTCCTTGAGAAATTGTTCCGCGGCGGTGGCGGAGGTTTCGCTCATGCCCTTGAGCAGCCGGTCACCACTTTGAATAAGATAAATATCGATCTCATCGCAGTCTAGCTCCGGATAATCCTTGGGCAAAATATATTTTCTCATCTCGGCCAAAGCACCAGCTACTTCTACCCCGGTCGGCCCGCCTCCAACAATAACGATATCAATCAATCCCTGGCGCATATCGTAATCTGCAGTAGTAATAGCCAGCTCATAATCGTTGAGGATAGCATTACGCAAATACAGGGCTTCCGCCACAGATTTCATGGGGATGGTCTTCTCTTCGAGATTCTTATTGCCGTAGTAATTGGTTTCAACACCGTAGGCCAGTACGAGATAATCATAAGCCAGGGTACCAAGCGGCGTAGTAATCTCTCGTTTTTCGGTATCTACCGCCTCCAGAGCAGTGACACGCACAAAGATATTCTTCCGATGGTGAAAGACCTTCCGCAGGGGAAAAGCGATGCTACTCGGCTCTAAACCGGCCATAGCGACCTGATAAAATAAAGGCTGAAACTGATGGAAGTTATTCTTGTCGATCAATACGACCTGGAAGTTACTACTCGCTAGTTTTCGGGCTAACATCAAGCCACCGAATCCTGCCCCGATAATGACGACCCGGGCTTGATCCGTATCTGGGATATTGATGGTCATACGTAATTATGGTTGTCCCACAAATTTGCACTTTTCTACGGGTAATGTAAAAACCAACATCTAAAAAAAGAGGACACTGATCGATATTCTCCAAAATGGGCAAAAAAAAGAGTCCAGGAGAGCTCCTGGACTGCATCACGTTAATGAAACTTAAACTGTTTGAGAGAGAATCAGTTAACTATTGCTCATTGAATATCAACCAATTATTGTACCACAATATTTCATATACACAAAAGATAATTCAATCTAACTGGCTAATGGCAACATGAATTTAGTGTTAACTGCTTATTGTACCGAAAATGATTGCATAGCAGACTCCATAATCGACATATTATGATTCATGGTGCGTGCTTGTACGCGATAGTTACCGGCAGTGTCTGGTGTGAATGCACCCTGCTCGTCGAAAGTATAAGAACCTTCTACGTGCTTGTGTCCTGAATCCAAAGTAGCTACTTCATTATCATTTTCATCCAGAACAACGATCGTAACGTGGTGAATCACATCGCCATCATCGTGGGTGAAGACTACTTTAACATCCATTGGTTGGTTGATTGTAGCTACCATATCCGGGGTTGGACTCTGAATATCAATGGTTACCGGATAAGTCGCATGCATCGCCATGAAACCACGCTCGGCATTGACGACTTTTTCACCATCATCAGTGGATGATTCTACTTTCAAAGTGTATTCACCGTGTTCTGTCGGCTTAAACTCACCTGACACTGTGTGCTTACTTTCGGTATGCACGTGATCATCTTCGATGACTTCAACTTCGTTGCCATCTGCATCTTCGATCCAAACTTTGATGTTGTGGATGATCTTATTGTCGGGACGCGTAAACTCAACGTCAATGGTCATGTTTGCATCAACTGTGGCCATATCACCATCCGCCGGTGAGATGATGTTGATGGTTACGTCATAGCTATCTTCATCGTGAGCATGATCATCATCGTCGTCCTTATTACAGGCTGAAAATGCGAGAACTACGCCGAGTAGCAAAAGGGAAAAAAAATTCTTGTACATGTTATTATTATTTTAATTTTTTTAATAATCATTTTAAAAAAGAAATGCCAAGCTGATATTGAAACGGCTATTCGCCTCAACTTCGCCATCGCTATAGTGCTGTAAAACAGGTATTTGTCCGTTTGCACTCAAATTCAGTTGATCAAAGTAAATATCGATGCCGACCGTTGCGAACAAGCCTTCACCGCCCGTTCCATGCGCTGAACTACCTCTGAGCTCATCTTGACTAATCAACTCGGTATAAGCCCCTGCGTAAGGCACTAGTTGCCACTGCTTAGATTTCAAGCGATAGTAAGCGTAGGATTGAACGATGAATTGATTGCCGAAACGATAATTATATTTATTCTCAGTATTCAAGCGATAACTGACATTATTGCTCCAACCGAAGCGGGTTTGAGATAAGATGTAGGTCGCATTGAAGAACCAATCGAGGCTGGCGGTACCGAGATTCATGTTATCCGGTAAGCGATCATCCTGAATAGGATTATAATCACCCGTAGGTAGTTTCACGCCTGCACCAAGCTCCACGCGATGTCCCCATTCGGTACCCAGTGGGCTACGATTCAGCAAGGTATAAACAACCGAAAGCTGCACATCACCTAGTCCATCAATCGTAAACGGAATGGTTTCCTCGCCACTTCGCTCGTTAAATACATAGGGAATCGAGGCATTGATTTGTAGATTAGGACTGATAAAATAGCGTCCCCACAATTCTACCCGCTGTACCAGATCTTGGGTCAAAGCCCCGCCATGGTCATAGTGTCCCCCCTGAAAACCAATACGCTGCCAACGTACGCCCACCAGATTGGATCGCGTATCCGACAAGAGACCGATACCATTACCGGCCGCACTGCACCCACAGGCATCACAGCTCCAAAGGGCTGCTGGTAGTAAACAGACGAAGACAAGGGCCAAAAATATTTGCCTTTGCATAAAAATGATAGTTATTAAGTCTTCCCAAGGGCACAGAGATTTCTGTGTCCACCAGAAAGCATTGAAGGATAGTAATCGGTGTATATATAGGCGTACAGAAAAGCATCCTACCCAATGTCGATCACATAGTTAAAAAATGGCCTTGAAGCCGTAGAATAGATTAACCAAGGTGGGGCGGTGGATGAAAAATAGAAGGCCGATAATTGTTACCGTACCAATGAGTAGTGTGGAAAGGGGAAATGAAAGGATTAGAGAATAGCGAAGCTTGAGGAAATTTCAAGTGGCTGAGCAGTAGGTGTACCTTCACAAATTCGAAAGTAGGCATGGGTACATTTTCAGCCGGTTTTTCTTTTTGAGCTTGCAGGACTTTCGTTAAATGACAATTTCCATTACAAACTTTAACAGGTTCATCTCGGTTTTCGCACAGACTGGAAGCAATGTATTCCTGATTCAATTTAAACAATCCAAAGATCGTTAGCTCCTGGAAGCTAACCAGACAGATTAGGACCGTTAAAAAGATAGAAATACTAATTTTCACCATACAAATATAACTTACTGGATTTCAGAAGTCAGTAGTCAAGACAAAAAATTACAAACAGCCGACAATTATTTAACCCTTAATCGCTGATCTCCTACTTCCAAATTAGGTATTCCCCTCCTCACTATTTTATTTAAACACAAATCAAATTTTTACAATATGATCAATTCTTATAACTTTATAGCGACAAGAGTTTAACCTTATTGCTGACACCCTATGGAGCAAGCCTTGCTTTTTCTAATCCTTGGCCTGTGCCTCGGCGCGCTCGCCGCCTGGTTGATTACCCGCTATTGGCTCGCCGCCCGACAGCACCAGCAAATTGAAGCTGCCCTCAAGGTAGACTACGTCCATCGCGAGTTACACGAGTCACTCCAGCGACAGGCCGATATCTTCCGGGATGATTTATTAGACAAGGAACAAGAGCTGCGACAACTTGGTCAGCAACTGGCGGGCCTGGAGCAGCAAAATCGGCATCTGGAAGAAAAGCTAAACAATCAAAAAGCCAGTTTGCAAGAATTACAAGCGCAATCTCGGCAGGAATTCACCAATATTGCCAATAAACTACTAGAAGAAAAAAGCGAGCGTTTTACCCGCCAAAATCAACAGCAGCTCGATCAAATCCTCAGCCCTCTGAAAGAGAAAATCAATGCTTTTGAGCTCGGCATCCATCAACGCTTGCGGGAAGAATCGGCAGACCGCATCTCTTTGAAAAAAGAAATTGAGCAGCTCCGTGATCTGAATCAGCAGCTTAGTCAAGATGCCAATAATCTCGTCAATGCCCTCAAAGGAGAGTCCAAAACCCAAGGAGATTGGGGCGAAGTCCAACTGGAACGCTTGCTGGAAAAAGCGGGCTTGAGTCGGGATATTCACTTTTCTACGCAGACCAGTTTTAAGGATGCACAAGGGAGAGATAAACGTCCCGATTGTCTCATTCATCTACCCGATCAAAAACATTTGATTATCGACTCCAAGGTCTCATTAGTGGCTTACGAGAAGTTTTACAATGATCCCGACGAGGCGCAACGGAGCAAACACCGCAAAGCCCATCTAGAAAGTGTCAAACGGCATATCAAAGATTTAAGCAGCAAAAATTACCAGCAGCTCTATCAAATCAATAGCCCAGATTATCTCTTGCTTTATATTCCTTTGGAGCCTGCCTTTGGGCTGGCAATGCAAGAAGATCAGAATTTATTTCTCGATGCACTCGATAAAAATATTGTAATCGTCACCTCTTCTACCCTACTCGCTACAATGCGAACGGTGGCTTTCATTTGGAAGCAAGAAAAGCAAAAACGTAGTGTGCTAGAAATTGCCCGCCAGAGTGGTTTACTGTACGATCGCTTTTGCAAATTTGTGGAAGATCTTCAAGGGGTAGGTCAACGACTCGATCAGGCACAATCGGCCTATCAGGCAGCCATGCATAAGCTTACTGAAGCCAAGCGGCCGGGAGATACCCTCATCGGCCGGGCCGAAAAGATTCGTGCCTTAGGTGCCCGGGCATCGTACCGATTGCCACGCCAACTCCTGGATCACTTAGATGAGGAAGAGTAGTAAACGTAGACTTACTTAAGTAGGCTTTTGCGGCCGAATTTGCTGCAAATTGGGCAATGATGAGGATCATGGCCTCGCGCCGGGCAATACTGTCGACCAAAGAAAATGATCTGGAGATGCAATTTATTCCAACGCTCACGGGGAAATAGACGTTTTAAATCCGCCTCTGTTTTCTCTACATTTTTACCAGTACTCAACGCCCAACGATACGCCAAGCGATGGATATGCGTATCAACCGGGAAAGCCGGCACGCCAAAACCTTGAGACATCACCACAGAAGCTGTTTTATGCCCCACACCAGGCAGTGCCTCCAAATCTTCGAAGCTTTGTGGTACTTCTCCTCCGTGTTTATCCAAAAGGATTTGTGATAGGTCGTAGATCGCTTTGGATTTGCGGGGAGATAATCCACAAGGACGAATAATGGATTTGATCTCTTCGACCTCCAGTTCGATCATGGCTGCCGGATTATCCGCTCGCTCAAAGAGGTGCGGCGTCACTTTATTGACACGTTCATCTGTACATTGTGCGGATAGCAATACAGCTACCAGCAGCGTATAGTTGTCTTGATGATCGAGTGGAATTGGTGTCTCCGGATAAAGATCTTCCAGAATGGCCATGATCTCAGCTGCTTTCTCTTTCTTAGTCATACTAGTTAAGGTCGCTTAAAAATTGTAAGGTATCTACGCCATCAGCATAATCACTCAATTCCGGTTGCTGCGCCGCTCCAAAGGGCAAGGTAGCAACGCCCTCCAATATCTCGCTACTGACAATACATTGAATCTCCGCTTGCTTTTGCTCCAATTTTGCCCGCAGGTCCGTCTCATTCTCATAATACTCGTAATGCAATTGCGCAATTCGGGAAGCCAAGGCCTCATCTTCGGTGAGCAAGATGCATCCATTAGCGTAATGCGGTACCTGATTTAACAACAAAAGCGTGTAGTTGTAATCAAAATTATTCTTGTACTTATTATGGAGGACAATGTCATTGAAAGCATGTAGCGTCTCCAGTAAAGTATCAAATTTGTAATCCTTGGGGACGTAAATCTTCGCTACATTACGGCAGCCTAGCCCAAAATATTGAAAAATATCCTCTCCTAAGGCCATTAACTGATCCTTGGATTCTTGGCCATCTAAAATGGCTACGGCGTTGCGGTTGCGGCGAATAATGTGGGGGTATTTTCCAAAATAAGCCTCGAAGTAGCGCGCTGAGTTATTACTTCCTGTCGCAATAACGGCATCAAATTGCTCCAGTTTGTCAACAAATTCAAAATACGCCCCTACTCTTTCGTCCTGAGCCGTCATCATCTTGATCAAATGTGGCAACAAAAATTTGTCCTTATCGGATAGTTTCACCTTAGCGCGATGCCCCGCGATGAATACACACAATAGATCGTGAAAACCGACTAAAGGAATATTTCCCGCCAGAATCAAACCTACGGTACGAGAACTTTGGGGATTTCCCAAAGTGTAGCTAGCTGTCCAAGTTTGTAAAGCTTCGGTGTCAAGAAAATGGGTTGCAATCGCTTCCAGTGCTTGAAATGTATTTTCTTTGGTAAACCAGCCATTATGATGATAGGTTCGCAGCACTACTGCTTCCAGTAATTCATCGGGTTGTAGAAGGCTTTGTCCAAGTGCGCTCAGCGCATCAATTCTTTCCTGTAATGTCATCATACCATTGCGTTAACAAATCGAAGCCCAGGCGGTTCATGGTTTCAATATTCCGCTGGGGAATTTGCTCGGGATTCGGAAAATGCTCCAAGGCTTCAGCCATTTGGGCTTCGCGTAGCAGGTGCAGCATCGGATAAGGCGAGCGATTAGTAAAATTTTCGGGAGCGTCAATCGCTGTGTCCGCGAACTGATAATGCGGATGGAAAGACGCTAGCTGAATAATGCCTGTCAATTCCAATTTCTCGAGCAAAAATTCGGTCAAAGATAGGTAATCTAGATAAGATGAAAAGTCGGTAAGCGCTTCTGGGTGGATCAGTAGCGTTGTTTCTACCTCTTCGACGGACACGTCTCGGAGGTAAAACAGTTCTTCCACTAAATGCTCACTTAATGCTTCGGGATCTTTTGCCTCGCTCACTCGATAACGAATCTTCTCGGCTGCGAAAGGCTGGGCAGCAAAAGGACACAAGCGCTGACCAATAACCAATTTTTCAATCCAATGACGTGTTTGAGCAATCACCTGTTTTGCATCAGTCATCTTCCTGATCAACTTCTTGTTCTATAATTGTTTTTCGAGTGGAAACGTAACTACGCCATTTATCCAAGACGGCTTGAAAATCCTCGGGCAACTCGGAATCAAAATGGACCTTCTCCCCCGTTCTGGGATGAATAAAACCTAATGACCGGGCGTGCAAGGCTTGGCGCGGCATCATCTTAAAACAGTTTTCTACAAACTGTCGATATTTTGAGAATACCGTCCCTTTCATAATGCGATCACCACCGTAGCGATAATCACTGAATAAGGGATGGCCCTGCCATTTAAAATGGATCCGAATTTGATGTGTACGCCCCGTTTCTAGACGACATTCAACTAAACTGACGTAATACAAGCGCTCGATAACTTTGTAATGGGTCACGGCGTATTTTCCTTGGTCTCCTTCCGGGAATACCTTGCGAAGCATGGGATACTTGGGATCTCGACCGATATGACCGATAATCGTCCCCTCATCCTCTTTGGGTTCTCCCCAGATCAAAGCCAGGTACCGCCGCTCGGTAATGTGATCGTAAAATTGGCGCGACAGATGAGTCATAGCCGATTCCGTCTTCGCAATAACTAATAAACCAGAAGTATCTTTATCGATGCGATGCACTAATCCCGGGCGATCAGAAAAATTGCCTTCTTTGACGGGGAGATTAAGCTGTTGGAAATAATGAGCCAATCCATTGACTAAGGTTCCTGAATAAACCCCCACTCCTGGATGCACCACCAAGCCCGGCGGCTTATGCACAATCATCAAATCATCGTCTTCGTAACGGATATCGAGCGGCATCTCCTCGGGGATGACATGAGTGTTTTCGTAAGGCGGCTTGGCCAAGGCAATTGTCACCAAGTCTCCCGGACGGATGCGGTAATTTGGCTTGGTATTGTGCCCGTTAACCCGAATCATACCGGCGCGAATAGCCCCCTGAATACGACTACGGGATACTCTCTCCAGTCGGTCTAGTAGAAACTTATCAATACGTACCGGGCTTTGCTTAGGATCAGCTGTGAACCGATAATGCTCGAATAATTCTTTCGGATCGAGCGCATCATCGTCGTTATACACCTCATCGGGCAGTTCTTCGCTCATGACAGTTGCAGTCTTTTGCTGACAAATATACTTGAAAATCCGTGTTTTAGGGTAGTACGACGGGTATGATTTGCGGAGAACAAATCATAGCAAATTAGAAGTAAGTATTTTAGAACATAAAGGACACCCCAATCTGTGGAACTAGCAGATCTGTAACGGAATTGCGCTCTTCAAATGCATCAACCGGTTCAATGATTGGGCGAGGTGGATCTTCACTGCGCACATTATAATCCGCAGCGGAACCTTTGAGGAAGGCCACTGAGATATCAAACTTAATCAATGGCCAGCGCCGATCCTCACTAATTGTCAGGCCAACTACGCCGCCATAGCTAAAGGCAAAATCGCCCCCCTCGATATCAGTATCGACCAAGGAGAAATCAGGATTTTCGTGATCAATATAATTTGTACGTGTATACAAATTTTTAAATCCGATCTTCCCTTCAAAATAAGGTTGGAAGGTGGTATTGTGAATAGGTACAATGCGCAGGGTCAAATGCCCCATAAACATACTCGTTCGAGTAACCCGTTCGACCTCATATTCGAAACCATCACCGTCGAGAAGCCAAATCCAGTCACTTTCCCGATCGTAGGTCAACCAGGAGAAGGAAGCACCTAAATGAACCGGAGATCTTAGTTTTTTCAAACGCCACAGCAATGTCCCGCCAAATCCCCAAGCATTTTGATCGAGGTTTTCCCGAAACTCATTGATCGGGATACCAATTAGAAACTTAGAGTCGAAGATAAAATTAGCGTACAGACTATCTTTTCCCATGGTATTATCCTGGCCCTGTAAATCACTGGCCGTGAATAGCACTAGGGCTATACTGCAAAAGATAAGTTTTAGTCTGTCAACCGTCGTCATTATCAGATGATTCAATTATGGTACTTTACTAATAATACGAACATCTGAACGGAAACGGAAGTTTAATCGACAAAACCTACCGAATTTATCCACCTTGAAACGGAAAAAGGCGTGGGAATTAAGCCTCAGGGCTGTATTTGACGTTAATATTGATCCAAATCGCCCGAGCAAGCCGGAAAATCCAAACAAATAAAATAGCCATTACAAAGATTAACAGGGCAAAAGAAGCCCCCGTACTCCACCCTAAATACCAATGAAAAAAGGCAATGAATACAATACAAAACCAGCCAGTAAAAATGTAAGAGATAAACATAGCACCATAATAAAATCCCGGCTCAGGCATGTAAGACTGCCCACAATGGGGACATTTTTTGGGCATATCAAATGGTTTCTGGAAAGAAAAGGTTGGTGTTTCAAAAAGGTTGCCTTCATGACAACGCGGGCATTTCAAATTGAAAATGCTGTAAGGTTTTGAGCCTTTTGTGAACAGCCCCATATTATTGTGCGTTTAGTGGTTTATATTATAAAAAACGATTAGAGATCATAGGATGTTTTTAGAAAAATAGTTTTCTTCCTATCCGTTTAATCGTCACTTTATTTCCCACAAAATTCCGAAATTGACGACAAAAAGCCATAGGATCATCAACGAATCCTCAATTCATACGCTATCTAAATTGTACTGAATACTCTAAGATGAAAGAACAACAGCAAATAGGCTCGTTTTGTGTGCACGAAATGCCCGATCCTCGAACGACCAAGCCGCATCAGTTACCCATTTATGCGACTTCTTCTTTTGAATTCGAAAATATCGATCAAGGTATAGATATCTTCTCTGGTCGCGCCGAAGGACATGTCTATGGCCGTTATGGTAATCCGACCATCGAGGCCGTTGCGGAAAAGATTGCCCGCCTCGAAGGCTACCAGCTAGATATGCAACCTAGTGCCATCATGGTCAGTTCGGGCATGGCCGCCATCTCAACCCTTGGAATGGCTTGCCTCAAAGCGGGTGATAAAGTATTGACCCAAGGCAATCTTTACGGTGGCACCACGGAGCTTTTTCTCAAGGTATTCGGGCAATTAGGTATCGAGACCGTATTCTGTAATTTACAAGATCCCTCGGCGGTGGAGCAAGCCCTTAAAAATGATCCGGCTATCCGACTGCTCTACTTTGAAACCCCGGCGAATCCCAGTCTCGCCTGTGTAGATATTGCTCTGATGGCCGAGTTGGGTAAAAAGTACAATTGCTGGACTGCCATCGACAATACCTTTTGTACGCCTTATTTACAGCAGCCGCTAGGTCTTGGCGTAGATTTCTCGATTCACTCCACGACTAAATATCTCAATGGTCACGGCAACTCCATTGCCGGAGTGATTGTAGGTCGCGATCCAGAGTTTATGCAACAAAAAGTCTGGCAAGTGATGAAGCTGACGGGTACTAATTGCAATCCCTGGGATGCCTGGCTAACGAATAATGGAATCAAAACCCTTGAACTCCGTATGAATCGCCACTGTGAAAATGCCATGGTGATCGCTCAACATCTCGATCAACATCCGCAGGTCGAGCGGGTGAATTATAATGGCTTACCGGACCACCCCGATCATACTGTGGCGAAAAAACAGATGCGGGCCTTCGGTGGCATGCTGAGTTTTGAGTTGCGAGGCGGGCTACAGGCCGGCATTGACTTTATGAATCAAATTCGCTTCTGTACCTTGGCCCCAACCCTGGGTGATGTAGATACTTTGATCTTACATCCGGCGTCCATGTCACATCTAAATGTAGATCGCGAGGTTCGCCTGCGCAATGGCATTACCGATGGCTTAATTCGTCTTTCGGTAGGTATTGAAAATGTAGAGGACATTATCAATGATCTGGAACAGGCTATGTCAAGCGTCCCCGCTTCCCGAGCTCAATAACTTCTAAGCCGGATAGCTGTCCTTGATCAATGCCAAATCGTACGACAGTACGAATTTTATGGAATCCATGCTGACCACAGGCCCCTGGATTAATATGCAGCAGATCGTGTTTTCGGTCGGGCATCACCTTTAAGATATGTGAGTGCCCACAAATAAATAAGTCAGGCGCATTGGCGGCCATACCTTCGCGCACTCTTTTGTTATATCGACCGGGATAGCCACCAATATGCGTGATCCAAACATCCATCCCTTCACAATCAAAGCGTAAGTCCAGAGGAAACTCGCGTCGAAACACCCCACCATCGATATTCCCATAGACCGCCTTGAGTGGCCGAAATTGCTCTAATTGCTCAACGACCTCCATGCTTCCAATATCTCCAGCGTGCCACACCTCATCCACCTCCGAGAAATAATCGAAGATTTTCTCATCCAGATACGAGTGCGTATCCGACAGTAATCCAATCTTTTTCATGTTGCTTAAATCTACAAGGGAATATTGCCGTGTTTTTTCTTCGGCAAATGATCGACTTTGTTCTCCAACATTGCAAAAGCTTTGATCAGTTTACGGCGACTATCTCGTGGAATAATCACTTCATCTACAAAGCCTCTTTGGGTTGCGCTGTAGGGGTTAGCAAATTTCTCCGCGTATTCCGCTTCCTTCTCCGCTAACTTGGCTACAGGATCTTCGGCAGCACCAATCTCCCGGCGGAAGATAATCTCCGAGGCGCCTTTGGCACCCATTACGGCAATTTCGGCTCCTGGCCAAGCGAAGTTCAAATCCGCCCCAATATGTTTGGAGTTCATTACATCGTAGGCCCCACCATAAGCTTTGCGAGTAATTAAAGTTACTCGAGGTACCGTCGCTTCGCTAAACGCGTAAAGCAATTTTGCACCATTGACGATGATGCCATTCCATTCCTGATCGGTGCCCGGCAAAAAGCCTGGAACATCGACCAGCACCAGCATGGGAATATTGAAGCAATCACAAAAACGAACAAAGCGCGCCGCCTTCTTTGAGCTTTCGACATCCAGTACACCGGCTAAGCTCACGGGTTGGTTGGCGATAATACCGACGCTGCGGCCTGCCAGCCGCGCAAAACCAACGACAATATTTTCGGCGTAAGCCTCATGGATTTCAAAAAAGCTTTCCGTATCCATAATGCCATGAATAACTTCACGCATATCATAAGGCTGCTGCGGATTATCCGGGACGATATTCATCAGTTCTTCGCGGACTTCATCACCAATGGTGTAGGGTGCCATCGGGACTTTGTCTTCGCAATTTTGTGGGATATAACTGAGCAGGGTTTTAATTTTTTCCAGGCAGATCAGATCATTGCCAGCCGTTAGGTGTGTAACACCGGATTTAGTGGCGTGAGCGGTGGCGCCACCGAGATCCTCGGCGCTCACCTCTTCGTTGGTTACTGTTTTCACTACATTGGGGCCAGTGACAAACATGTAGGAAGTCCCTTCCACCATAATCGTAAAATCAGTCATCGCTGGCGAGTAGACAGCACCACCCGCGCAGGGGCCCATGATCGCCGAAATTTGGGGGACCACTCCACTGGCCATCACATTGCGGTAGAAAATATCCGCATAGCCGCCAAGAGATTTTACACCTTCCTGAATACGCGCACCACCGGAATCATTTAAGCCAATCACCGGCGCGCCATTTTTCATTGCCAGATCCATAATCTTGCAAATCTTCTCGGCGTGTGTCTCCGAAAGAGCACCCCCAAAAACGGTAAAATCCTGAGCAAATACGTACACCAATCGACCATTGACAGTACCGTAACCAGTGATGACTCCATCTCCGTAAAACTGTTGCTTTTCCATACCGAAATCACGGCTGCGGTGCGTGACCAGCATCCCAATTTCCTCAAAAGAACCGCTATCCAGGAAAAAGTGAATGCGTTCGCGGGCGGTGAGCTTCCCTTTTTGATGTTGTTTGACAATACGGGCTTCCCCTCCTCCCAATTGGGCCTGTTGAATTTTATCTTCTAAAATTTGGATTTTATCTTGCATGGACTAGCACTATTTTTGTGATGGCTAAGATACGAAAATGACTATTGGAAAATGAAAAATCAGACTGCATTCGACACGATAATTATAGGTGCCGGCATCGTTGGGCTCGCAACTGCATTACAACTGTTGAGAAAAACCCCCAACCGTAAAATCTTAATTATAGAAAAAGAGTCAGCGGTGGCCCAGCATCAAAGTAGTCATAATAGTGGCGTCATTCATTCCGGCATCTATTATCAGCCCGGTAGTTTGAAAGCCACTAATTGTCAAAGAGGCTATAAATGGTTACTTGAATTTTGTGAGGAACATGATATTCCATTTGAAATTTGTGGAAAATTGATTGTCGCTTGTGATGAAAGTGAGCGCCCTCAATTGCAAAAAATCTATCAAAAAGGCGTTAAAAATGGGCTAACTGGAATAGAAATCATTGGTCAAGAAGCTATCAAGGAAATAGAACCACATGTGAATGCCGTAGCGGCCATTCGTGTGCCTCAAGCCGGTATCACCGACTATCTATTGGTAGCCGAAAAGTATGCTGAATTATTTCAGGCTAAAGGTGGGCAGATTGAGTTCAACCATAAGGTGGTCAATATTGAGCAAAGCCCACAGAACGTGATTGTCCAAACGACAAAAGGAGAATTTAAAACCACACAATTAATCAATTGCGGAGGCTTGTATTCGGATCAACTGGCTAAATTGAGTTCAGATCAGGTTCCAATACAAATCATTCCCTTCAGAGGAGAATATTACGAGCTTAAAGCAGAAAAGAACCATCTGGTCAAACATCTAATCTATCCCGTCCCTAATCCCAATTTCCCATTCTTAGGCGTTCACTTCACACGCATGATTCACGGCGGTATCGAAGCAGGCCCTAATGCCGTATTAGCCTTCAAACGGGAAGGGTATAATCGTTGGCAAATTCATATTCCAGAGTTAGTTCAAACGCTTCAATACCCTGGATTTCACAGCATCGCTCGTAAATATTGGCGGGAAGGATGGATGGAACTACAACGGTCTTTTTCCAAAAGGAAATTCGTGACCTCTATGCAACGCCTTATTCCCGAAATTACGGCCGAAGATGTCGTTCGAGGTAGATCGGGTGTACGCGCTACAGCCTGTGGAGCAAATGGAGAATTAGCCGATGACTATATTTTAGTTCAACAAGAAAATATACTTCATATTCTCAATGCACCATCTCCCGCGGCGACCTCCTCCCTATCTATCGGAGATTGGATTGCTTCAAAAGCACTAAAGATTACGCAAGAGCTGATTTAAAACAATTGTCTAACAAGTTATCATTCTTCTTTATCATCTACCAATAGACTCAATCCGGCAGCAATACAAAGCATTACACCTCCGATGATAATAGCCATCATCCGATCATTATCCAACCAATTTTCCATCACCCAACCGAAAAACAGCGTCGCCATAATCTCGGGGATAACAATGAAAAAGTTGAAAATCCCCATGTAGATCCCCATCTTTTCAGCGGGAAGTTTAGGGGCCAGAATAGAATAAGGCATCGCTAAAATACTGGTCCACGCAATACCCACCCCGGTCATGGACAACAGTATCCAATACTTATTGGGTGCCATACTAACGAAGATCAATCCGAGTCCTCCGATCAATAGACAAATGGCGTGTAAGTATTTTTTACCCATCCGCTGGGCCAGCTTGGGAATAAAAAAGGCAAATAAGAAGGTAATTGCCGAATAGAATCCCATACAAATGTTGCCCCAAGCGACACCTTCAGCGTATAGCTCCGATTGGGGATTAGGTGCTCCCATGATATCGTTGGCGATAGTAACCGTAAGATAAAACCACATGAGGAACATCCCCAGCCAAGTGAAAAACTGGACGACCGCCAGCTGTTTCATTACCTTAGGCATCCCGAAGATGTTGGAAAAAATTTCTTTCATCACATTCAGAAAGCCACCACCTTCCGCCTTCATTTCCCGGAACGCGTCCATATCGGCTGGCGGATACTCTTTGGTACGAAAGACGGTCCATAACACAGCCAATAAAAATGAAATACCACCGATGGCAAATGAGATTTTGAGGAAGGCCGGCACACCATCTACCGAAGTTTTTGCCATTCCCATGATGTCTGTGAAGAACCAGGGTAATACAGCCGCCAGAACCGCTCCCAAACCAATAAAGAAACTCTGCATGGTAAAGCCACGCGTCACTTGCTCTTTGGGCAACATATCTGCGACAAAAGCCCGAAAAGGTTCCATGCTGATATTGATCGAAGCATCCAGAATCCAGAGCAATCCGGCCGCCATCCAAATCGTAGTGGAGTGTGGCATAAATATCAACGCAATCGAAGCGAGGATGGCTCCCATGAGAAAGTACGGCTTACGCCGACCGATCTTATTCCAGGTGCGATCACTGTAGTAGCCTACAATTGGTTGGATAAGCAAACCCGTCATGGGTGCGGCCAGCCAGAGAATAGGTAATTCGTGGGGTTGGGCACCAAGATACTCATAAATAGCACTCATGTTTCCGAGTTGCAGTCCCCAGCCGAACTGTATTCCCAGAAAACCAAAGCTCATGTTCCAAATTTGCCAAAAAGAAAGAGTAGGCTTATTCGCGGCGGGCGCGGCAGCATGCGAGTTCATACACTATTGTTTTTCGTTTTAATCTGATGTGAACGGCCCTTGAGGAGGCTCAAACCAATTCAACATCAGGATACTATCTGACCAAATGTACAAAACTTGACGCAATTCACCAGCCTGTGACCTAGTGCTTGGTGTAAAATAAACAATTAGGCTACCGTAAATTAAAAACGGCCCAACCCCGTAAAGGATTGAGCCATTTTTATAATTTTTGGCGATAAGCTAATCTTATTTAGAAAGGACAACCAGCACAGACGTCGATGCGGGCGTTCGGATTGGCCCGAGAAGTCTGAATTTTATCTACATCACCGATGCGACCAATTACTCGGAATTCGGTACGGCGATTCATCTGGTGTTCTTGTTCACTACAAGGAATATTATTGCGGCAATTGTTGACATTGATGGTCTCTCCGTAACCCACCGGGATTAGGCGATTTCGCTCAACCCCGCGCTTGGATAACCAACGTACCACTGATTCCGCCCGTCGCTGAGATAATCGGCGATTGTAACGGTGTGTACCACGTGAATCGGTGTGCGATCCAATCTCCAACACAAAGCTTGGATTATCTTCCAGCATTTTGAGTAGCTTATTGAGCTCTCCTTCGGATTCATTTCGAATGTAACTTTGATCGAAATCATAGTAGATATGGAGCAAGAAAGCAATCGTTCCATTCTCATCAACCGGACTTACACCTGGATCAAATTTCTCATCCTCGCCTTCTGTACCTTCCCGCGCAGTCAGCGTAGGATCACCATCATCGGTCACCTCACCGGGCTTAGTTGTATCTGGATTTTGTGGAACCGAAGTTACACCCTCAGGCAATTTGTACGGCTGGAGTTCCAGATTCGCTTGCAAGGTCGTTGACTCGGTCAAGCCACGTGTACATTGGTCACCTACGGTGCTGGCGATGTAGCCTTCTTTATCTCCTTTCAGTGTATAACAGCAGTCTTCTTTGAGCGTAAATTTATATACACCGGTATCATCGGTTAGTACAGTTTGCTCTTCATCTTCGCAATCATTAGTCAGAGTGATACTCACGCCCGCCAATGGCAACTGCGTCATTGCATCGAAAACGGCACCTTCCAGTACGAAGTTCAACTCGCGCTTTAGGGGAATTTCTACAAAAACCTGTTCCCCGACCGGAATATCCTTAGTACAGCCTTCGGCTGAATTCTGATTGTATTCTTCTTTGCTAGCTGTAAAGGTACAGCATAGGTTCATTTTCATATCGATGGTAACAATGCCATCCGGGCCAGTCACCAGGGAATCTCCTGTGCAGGCATTTAGAACATCCGCACCTTCGATTGGCTCGCGAGTATTTTCGTCGTACACCAAAATTTGCACTGGAGAAGCTACCTTACGAAAGCTATATACATCGTCACGCCCAACACCACCTTCACGATCTGAGGCCAGATAACCACAAGTGCCTTCTTCGTTGAATACGATGCTGAAATCATCCGCAATGGTATTGATAGGATAGCCAATATTTTCGATCGGTCCCCATTCATCACCTTCTTTTTCTTCGATGTAATAAATGTCTAAACCTCCCAGACCAACTTGTCCGTCGGAAGAAAAATATAAGCGCTTGGTTCCTGCATGATAGAAAGGGAAAATTTCATTTCCTTCGGTATTGATGGTTGGCCCGAGGTTCATTGCCGGCCCCCAGCGACCATCTTCTTTCTCCGCCACGTAGAGATCGCGCTCTCCAAAACCACCGGGCATATCCGAAGAAAAGTACAGCTTAGTTCCATCCGCATTCAAGGTAGGGTGCATCACAGAGTATTCATCACTATTGAAAGGCAGGCCTTCCAAGTCGTCCCAATCTCCTTTGCCCTTCACCTTGGCACTATAGATTTTTAATTTAATAATACCATCATCACTCTTTCCGACTTTACCTTCGCTGTAGTTATTACGCGTAAAGAAAATCTCGGATTGATCGCTATTGAACGCCACGGCAGCATCGTGGTATTTAGAGTTCAGATCTTTGGAGAACTTCTCCGGGCGACCGTACATATAGTTACCACATTCCTCGCCTACTGGTTTAGCATCCAAGTAGTACAATTCGAGGAATGGATTACCCGTCCAGCCGTGGGTACGCTTAATTGCTGTTCCTTTGTCCCGCTCGGAGGCAAAAACGATCCCGTCACCGTAGTAAGCCGGGCTAAAATCATCGAGATTAGAATTAAAATCCATGTGAGAAATCTCGTAGATGCCAGCACTTTTGGTCCGCAATTCATCTTCGTAGTCACAGGCTTTGACCAGATATTGGCCGCGCACGTCACCGGGGACATCCGCAACATACTTTTCGTACCACTCTTTGGCCAGATCGCATTTACCCATGCGTTGTAGCATTTGGCCATAGAAGAGCTTATGCTTTGGTTTTGCTTCGGGCAGGCGAACCACCTGACCGTACCAGTACTCTGCATTCTCCGGATCGTTAATCCGACGGTAACACTCAGCGATATTAATCTTTGCTTCAGCATCATCCGTTTTTTGCAGGACTTCGTTATAAAGTTGAATGGCACCACGGAAATTCAGTGCCGCCATTTCTTTTTTGGCTCTTTTGAGTTTGCCAGATTGAGCAAAGGCACTACCTCCGAACAGGAGTAGTGCAAAAGTGGCAAATAGCAGTTTGTTAACGTTCATTTTTTATAAAAATTTAGAGCGCGATTAATTTGGTCTGTATTTTTAGAAATAACGTGGCGTAGCGGCCTTCTTCGTTACATAATTAAATTCATAACCGAGCATAACTTCAAAGGACCCTTGAGCTGGTTGACGTAGCTTAGTCAAGGTAAAATCATAAGCTGCACCAATCCGCAAACCATTCATCAGATAATAAGCTGCCCAGAAATCAATGGAGTCGAAAGAGCTACTATCATCCGTGAAAGCCTCCACCGAAGAGCGGAAAGATGTTCCCACCCAAAAGGCATTATAAAATAGCACCGAAAGGTCAATATCGAACTCGGTAGGTGCGCCTACATTTTGATAATTCTCATCTTTATTAAAACCACTAAACAGTCCAACACTCTTCACCAATAAAGATGGCTTCAAGACGATAGCATCACCGTTTAGTGGAAATGCCGCGCCCGCGGAGAAAAAGTAATGGCGATATTGACGCGCCCACTGAGGCACGGCATCAATATTTTTACGCAAATCATACTCTACTAGATGCGGTACCCCAGCTCCGAGGTAAAAACGATCCGTGTAGAAATAGATTCCGGCTCCAAAGTTGGGTAACCAAAAGGTAGGCTGCTCTTCCGAGAAAGCCTCATCGGTTCCTTCTTCCAGTGTCAAGTCTGACCAATCGGCCCGCCAATTCACCAATCCACCTTGCAAGCCTACGGATAACTTAGCTTTTTCACCTACTGGAATTCGATAAGCGTAGCTGAGGTTAGCACTGATCGTATGGGTAGGTCCGATGACATCATTAATCAGACTCATACCCAGCCCCACCCGCTCGTTGCGTAATGGCGAATGAATCGTAAACGATTGTGTATTAGGGCCGCCGGGGATATTCCACCATTGCGTGCGATGCAGCAGCGAAACAGACATAAATTCCTTGGAACCAGCATAGGCAGGATTGTAAACCAAGCTGTTAAACATATACTTGGTAAACATCGCATCCTGCTGTGCTTGCATCGTGGCAAAGCCTCCGAGAATAAGTATAATTAGTGTAATTATTTTTCTCATATTAATCCGATATTACGGGTTTTAGAGGTGTAGCTTTCAGATTGATATATTGGTATAAAGTGTCTTTTGTAATAATCGTGCGGCATCCCTACCTACTGATTTGGACATAGCCCGAGCGTAGCTCACCCTCGCCTGTATCCAAAACATAGAAGTAAGTGCCATCCGGCAAGTCTGCTCCCTTCCAAGTACCGTCCCAATCGCTTTGATAATCTATTGCTTCTAGGACCAGCATGCCCCAGCGATTATAAACATAAAGGATATGATCAGGGTAGGCATCCAGACCATCAATACGGAAGAAGTCATTGATATCATCTCCATTTGGTGAGAATCCATTGAAGACTTTGAATTCATTGACTGGACAATCCACCAAGACGGTTACCAAGGCAGTATCACAGCCTTCGGCATTGCAAATGACATAGTTAAAACTATCTACGCCACAGAAATTACCGGATGGATTATAACTGATGCTACAATCGCCAATATTGGAAATAGCCACACCATTTTGTGGTCCGATTCCCCCGGCTTCAACGGGTAGATAAAAGAAGTTGGTCAATGTGGAGTTCACCGGGATGAAGTCATTCGCACAGGCATTGATTATAATGGCGTTACCCTGCAGCGTCGTATCAACATCATCCATTGCTTCCGGTGGTCCCACGATGGGATCATCTTGCACTGTAATAATGAGTGTGGTCGTATCACAAACATCAAAATCATCACAGACCACGATGCAGGCCGTATCCACACCTAAAGCAATGGGATTAGCCGTTACACAGAAAGTGGTTTCGTTGATCACAAAATCAACGGCTTCGCCGGATAAATCCGGGCAGATATTTTCAATCGTTTGGGGTGTACCGGCAAGCTGGGTCAGATCCATACAGTACTCGGGATTGACGGTCAATCGGATGGTTTCCGTGATCTCATCGTTGGTCGGTGGAATCACACAAACAATCATCAAGGTGGTATCCATAAAT
>JANQQI010000034.1 GCA_028285085.1 Saprospiraceae bacterium
CGAGCCACGCAATAGCCAGCCGTTCGGCCGAGCGCACTCGGGGACGTAATTCGGCCGGCAGTTTGGCCATGAAGGCGTCGTATTCTGTTTTCACCAGGCCATCGGCCAGCGCAAAGTTTTTGGAATAATTCAGGCCGATCGAAGCCGGATTTTTCTCCCGGATAATATTCATCAGTGCTTCCCATTGATCGGGATAGACATCAACATTCCATTCGCCTTTCAGGAGCTTGCCCACCGAGTAGCGGGCGATAGCGACTTTGTCTAGCTGACCCGTCGCCGGATCACGATAAAAAACCATGATGGTCCGGCGTCGTGCGGATAGCCAAGTACTGGGCAAAATGGTTTTCATGACCGGGTCTTCGTTGTACTCCCGAGAGATGAGAATCCACATATCAAGGCCCTCGCGCGCCATCAGTTGGGGCAGCAGATTGTCAAGTCGATCTTCAAGAATTTCGTCGACCACGCGCGCGCGTTCTTTTTCGGAGAGCAGCTGAAAATCGGGGCTTTGGGCGAAGCTCAGCGTTCCCAAGGTTACAATGATCAAATAGGTGAGGAGTTGCCGCATCTTGTTTTTTTGGGAAAATACGGGATTATTTGGCTTTAGATGAATTGACGTATTCAAAAAGAATTATTCGGTCAACTTTAACGGTCGAAAATTAATGAGCAATCAATACTTCATAATCAATATTGAATATTCAATACTTAATATTGATTGTTGACAAATGCTATCTAGATAGCATTTTAACGCTGAATGAAGCCTATGATTTTTTATTGATTCTACCTACCCCCCAGCAATCATAAACCCTTGCTCTGCTTGCTGGATGATGTATAAGTACAGCGGCATCCCCAACGTAATATTAAACGGAAAGGTGATCGCGAGAGCCATCGGCAGATAGAGACTAGGCTCCGCTTTAGGTGCCGCAATACGCATCGCTGCGGGTACCGCAATGTAGGAAGCGCTACCGGCGAGAATGGCAAAGAGTAAGCGATTGCCGACGCTCTCGGTAAATAAACCTGAAAGAAGTGCCACCCCGCAGCCATTGATCATTGGAAGGATGATGGCAAAGAGGAACGCAAACTTACCTTTTTTGAGGAAGGCGGAAAGCTTACGACCGCTGGTGATGCCCATATCGAGGAGAAAGACCGCCAGAAAACCTTTGAATATATCGGTGGTGAAGGGCTTGATCCCTTCGGCGTGTTGCTCGCTGGCCAGAAAGCCGATCATCAGCGAACCTAGAATAAGCAGAACACTGCCATTGGTGAGAGAATGATGTAAGATTTTACTGATACCCGGTTTTTCCGATTTATCCTTGCTGAACAAGGCGATGAGTAATACCCCGACAATGATCGAGGGGGCTTCCATCAGCGCCATCACGGCCACCATGTGCCCCCCAAAGGGAATCTGCTCAATATCGAGAAAAGAGATCGCTGTGACAAAGGTTACCGCACTTACCGAGCCGTAAGAAGCAGCGATGGCGCCCGCGTTCGGGACGCTGAATTTGCGCCGCAAAATGAAGTAGGCATAAATCGGTACCGCTACCGCCAGGAAAATACCGAAGAGAAGCGACCAGACAATTTCCATCGAAAAGGCGCTGTGCGATAATTCCTGTCCGCCTTTGAATCCGATCGACAACAGGAGATAAAGCGAGATGAACTTCGCCGAATTCGCGGGAATTTCTAAATCACTTTTGAACTGCACTGCCAGAATACCAAGAAAAAAGAAGAGTAGGGCGGGGTTTGTGAGGTTGTCAAAGAGAAGATGTAAATCCATTGGGTCGTTTATGGTTAAACTTATCTTTTTGGTTGGCTTTGTAATAAGCCGGCGCAAAAGTGAGATAAATTTCCCATATACTTTTATTTATATTTTTTATGTTTAGTATAAGCGAATGTTATGACCGGGCGCGCTTTGGATAGAATCGGTGGATTTACAATCGGCAGAAATCCCAATTAATAAATCGTCTGCATTCTGGCAATTTTCCATTTGTCACCTTCCTTAACCATAAAGCGTGTCTCCCGGACGGTACCCTTTTCCCCATCGTAAGAATAGAACACAAAGGCAGTTCGATCAAATACTTCAATCGTGTAGTCCTGCTTGGAAGGTGGAATGGGGATGGGGGCAGGAAACTGCTGGATATGATCTAGCGTATTTTGCTTAATGGCCGCCCAACCGATAAATTCTTTGAAAGCAATATTTCCCGTATACATCTTGGATACAAATGATTGTTGAGACCATTGGGCTTGCCATTTGTCCAGATGGCGTTCGCAAAAATACCGAGTTTCTTTTTCGAGGGTGTCCACAATTTGTCGTTTGGCCTCGGAGTGATCAAGAGAGGAATTTTGACAACTGCATATTAACGCTCCGAAGAATAGTAGCCACAAATTTTTCATATTTTTTAGTGGCGAAATTAGAGCAAAAGGAGAGAGGAGGATAGTAAAAAGGCGACGCCCAAAGCAATGCGGTAAAAAAGGGAGGTGCTAATATTACAGCCTATTTCGGGCAACCCTAATCTCACTTTAAATAATACCTAAAAAATAATTGCAGATAAGAACTTTTGGTCCGCGTATCAATAAGGTCTACGGTACTGGATACGATAGACTGTGCAATCCCTAATTCCTTTTCGGTGAGACTATTTAGCCCTAGATTATATTTTATCCCAACGGCATATTTTTCTTTAAATCGTACTAAGCCACCAAAGCCGATGGAAAACTCGAATTGATTGATAAAAACATCTTCGTATTCTTCGGGATCCATGGCCGTATTAATATTGTAAGCGATTTCGGGACCGACAAAAAAGCTGAGATTTTGACTAGGATCGACCACCAGCATAATTGGCAGTTGTATAAAATGCAGCCGGGCGTCTAAATCGCGTTCTTGGACATTCAACGAAGAGGAAGAGAGGGCCTTTACGATATAGCCCGGTTCTAGAGCAATGCCTATCTTATTGGGTTTGTATTCAATAATGGCATTTACACCAAAGGTAAATTTAGAGGATAAATCTCCTTGCACTAGTTGGGGGTGGTAGAAAAAATCAGATCGAAAATTGGTTTGATTGATCCCCACCTGTAGGCCGTAATTAAGGCTTTGTGCTTTTCCCTGCATTGAAACGGCAATAAAAGCGAATACTAAAAGGGAAGATATAATGTGTCTTTTTTCCATGGCTTATATTTTTTAAACAGATTTTTAGTGGAAAAGGGATTCAATGATATGGACAATCGTTTGAATTAGCAAAAAATAATTGACGTTAAACCAGTTCTAAATATCTACCCGCTCTATCGGGCAGGTTGAACATCTGAGCAGTCCTCCGAGTTTTGAAACACTACTGTATCCCACTTCGATGGGTTCGATATTTATTTTTTTTAATGCTTCTGATAATCGTTTGAAGTTTTTCTCAATAACGACTTTCTCTGGGCTGATCGAAAAAATATTTGGAAACATATCGTACATCTCTGCTTGCGTGACTTCTATTAAATTATTTTCTCCAAATATATCGTAAATCGCAGTGGGCGGGGCCATAAAACCATCTTTGTAAATGATGCCGTGTTTTAATCCAACGGGTTGGAAAGCACAATCCAGATGCAACATATTGGTTTGGCCATCATTGGTGACGGTTAAATCAAAAGGAATAACTTCTTTTTTGTCTCCCAATATTTTTTTTAAAAAATCAACACCAGCTTGGTTAGTCCGATCACCCAGTCCAACAAAAATATAATCTTTCCAAACGATGATGTCGCCTCCTTCGATTAATACTTCCTGTGGAGGACTTACAAAATTATCGGCGGACTTAAATAAATGTCGAATAGCCTCGAATTCAATTTTTCTGTTTTCCTTTTTCATTTTTGCCTCGAAAAAAATATTCCCGACGGCAAAACCAATGTCTCGACAAAATAGCTGATCCTCTTCAGGGATGATTGTTGGTCTAAGCACCTCCACACCATTTGCTTCTAAAATAGCTTTGAAATCTTCCATTTCTTTAACCATTTCGGCCTCTGTGGGCATCGCGCCTTTTTTTACGATTTCAGCGTATTTTGGATTATTCAAATGAATTTTTTTGCTTCTGTCAACAGCCGTTCCCAGAATGACGGTTTTTAAAAGCCCAGTTTCACTATTAATATTTATTCTCATGGTGAGGGTATTAAAATTATACTCTAGCTAAAGATGCAGCTACTTTTTAACGCATAGCTTTTGAAATTTGAATTAGAATTTCACATTGTTTCCTGAGCTTTCCTTTTTTTATCCACCAGGTCTAGTTTTTCGATTAGCGCGTTGATTTCATCTTCTGATTTAAAGGGACTCTCCATTTCAAATCTTTCACCAAATTGCATTTGGTACATCCGGCCTAAAAACATGGAAATGGCCCCGTCATCAAGATCGCCTTGTAAATAAGCCCGATAGAGATGCACAAAATTTCGCTCGCGCTCCTCGTATGAATTAGCGTGATGGATCACGGCCCAAGGCGTGATGGTGGCGATCTCACCCAATTCACTTTCCTTCGGATGCCCGTATTGAGCTAAGTATTGTTCAACCTTTTTGAGATTGAGCGCATCTTGATCGATTTGTATCTGCACATAATTCCGGTGTTCCTCCGAGTCTTTACCAAACTTTAGCATGATTTCCTGCCCGTGACTGCCTCTTACTTTCTGATCATCTTCGAATATTTTTTCGAGGTACTGCTTTTTGTCTTCCAGGTTGACTAAATTCAATTGTTCAATTGCGGAGGCAGTTGCTTGTTCGTTATTGGTTCTACATCCCATCAAAAGGAGCAAGGTGATTCCATAGGTTAGTTTTTTGAATAACATGGTGGTTTGTTTTTTATACTCAATGCTTTCTATAGATAAATAATTATTTTGGATACCAGTCCTCTATTTCAAACCATTTGGATTTCCTTTCTTTTAAGTACTTCTTTTTTGTTTTACGTGGAGGAGATGATGTTTTAGTTTTTTTATTATAAATCAAATGATCTTCATTGTTAAAATAGATGATACCTTTTTTGTCACAACTTTGAATAACTTTTACTTTAAGTTTTAATGTTGTACTATCCTTCTTTAACAAAACCCCCTGTGCAATACAATGATCATCCATCCATTTTTCTTCTTGTCGTTTAGTGGAAAACCCATGATTGTATCTAAATTCAAGCGTATCACCAATTTGAAATTCTTGGAAGATTAATTTATTTTTTTCTAAATTTTCTTTTTCTATTCGTTCATACTTTTTCCAGAAGTTTACAGAGTTTTTCAGTTGTTCTTCAAGTTTAATATCTTGCTGATTTAAATAACGATGGTAGCTAACTAAGATAATACCTGACATGTCGTCGGCATGAGTAACATCCAAATCGTTGAAATATTGTGAAAGTCTAGAACCACCCCAAAGCTGCCAATGATTTCTCAACCATCTACCTAGTCCAAAGTGAACACGACTTGTGAATTCACGCTCGGGCATAGCCTTGAACTTTATTCTTGTACTATCTGCCAGGAGTTGGTCAAGCTGCCGATAACACTCATCCAAATCTGCTGGAATATGAATACCTCTAAGGGTGTCTATGGTATAGCGATGAGCGTCTTCGTGTTTCCATCTTAATTCAATAGCTTGATAGGATTGAAGTATGGCTTTTTCGTGGAAACTGCCATGATTTAAATAATCCTTAAAAGCAATTAATATGACTTCCGTTTGATGATAAAAAATACCGCGCTTATTCAAATATCGTTTTACTCTTGATGTAGCATTATATTTTTTCGTCCAGCGATATACAATGTCTAACTCTCTTTCCCAGGCATATGTCGCTGCTCGGATGGAATCCTTACCCCAACTCTTGATTGCATTTTTTAGGCTGTCTGAGGTCGTTCGATTGAGATAAGCTACGGCCTTACTTAAATTCTTGGGGCTTTTCTTACTTTGACCTAGAATAATAAATGGAAAAAATAAAAAGAGTAGAAGAGATAGTACCTTAGTTTTCATATGCTTTATTAATAAGATTTCAGCAAAGCTATCCTGCCTTGGAAACAGAATAGCCTTGCTGAGTATACTGTTAACCTAATACCCGCTGATCGGCGAGGAAAGGTTGCTGGTAAAAGCGTTTGCCCGTCGCGCGGTAAAGCGCATTAGCTACCGCCCCCATGATCGGTGGAAATGGCGGTTCACCGAGCCCCGTAGGATCGATCTCGTTTTGTACGAAATGGACTTCAATAGATTTAGGGGCCTCGGAGTGTCGAATCAGACGATATTTGTCAAAATTGCTTTGCTCGGGTACGCCATCCTTGAACGTTAGGCCGCTGTAAAGTGCATGCCCGATACCATCTACGATACCTCCTTCGGCCATATTGATAGCGGCTATTGGATTGACTACGATACCACAATCAATGGCGCAATGGACCTTCTCAATCACGGGTTTGCCATCAACGACAACCATATCCAGAATTTGGGCGACATAAGAATTGTGGCAAAAATAAGCAGAAACACCTCGATGCAAGTCATTATCATTTTGTGTCCAGCCAGACTTATCCCGCACCAATTCGAGCACACCGGCGTAGCGGGCCGCATCGTAGTCATTATCCTCTCCAACGGGCTGCTTTTGGGCACGATCTAGGAGTTCTAGCCGGAACGCAATTGGATCTTTGCCTGCCGCTTCGGCGACCTCATCGAGGAAAGATTGCTCCGCTCCGGCAATGAAGTTGGAGCGCGGAGCGCGGAAGGCTCCTACCGAAATATTAGAATCAATGGACCAATCTTCGGCCAGATAATGATCTACCGAGCCGGCGGGGAAGCGGTTGGCCACCAACGGGCTCTCCGGGATACCACCCGCCCGCACATGGAAGGCGATCAAATTATTATCTGCATCGAGGGCCGCGCGATAGGTCGCGTGGTAAGCCGGGCGGTAAATGCCTTGGGTCATGTCATCCTCGCGCGTATAAA
>JANQQI010000089.1 GCA_028285085.1 Saprospiraceae bacterium
CCCGCTCGGACTGCATGATGCGCTTTTGCAATTCTTTCGCGACCTCGGGATTCTTGTGCAAGAAATTATCGAGTTCTTTACTCAAGAAGTCATTGACAAAAGTTCGTACCGTGGGGCCGTCCGGCGCCACATTGACCGAACCTAGCTTAGTCTTGGTCTGAGATTCAAAAACAGGCTCTTCTACCCGGACACTAATCGCCGCAATGATTGATGAACGAATATCTTTAGCATCGTAACTCTTATTAAAGAAATTACGCACCGTGCCTACGAGTGATTCTCGGAAAGCATTAAGGTGGGTTCCCCCTTGAGTAGTGTTTTGACCGTTAACAAATGTATGATACTGCTCGCCGTAATGTTGGCCGTGTGTCAGAGCTACCTCGATATCTTCGCCTTTGAGGTGAATGATCGGGTAGCGCACTTGATCGTTGGCCGTTTTTCGCTCTAATAAATCAAGCAAACCATTACGAGAGACGAAAGATTTACCATTGAAATTAATGCGTAATCCAGCGTTGAGGTAGGCATAATTCCAAAGCTGACTTTCCAAATACTCTTCGCGGAATCGATAGTTCTTGAAAATGCCGTTATCCGGTTCGAAGACGATGAGTGTTCCATTGTCCTCAGGGGATTTAGTGACACGGGCATCCTTGGTCAATTCACCCTGAGAAAACTCAGCGACTTTAGTTTTTCCATCTCGGATGGCTTGGACCTTGAAATAAGTAGACAAGGCATTCACCGCTTTGGTACCGACGCCATTCAGACCTACAGATTTCTTAAAGGCCTTGGAATCGTATTTACCACCCGTATTGATTTTGGATACACAATCGACGACTTTTCCCAAAGGAATCCCTCGACCAAAATCTCGAATAGCCACTTGTCCTTCCGCTACCTTAATCTCAATCGTTTTACCAAACCCCATCACGTATTCATCAATGGAGTTATCAATTACTTCTTTTACTAAAATGTAGATTCCGTCATCTGGTGCGGCACCATCTCCCAATTTTCCAATGTACATACCTGGGCGCATGCGAATGTGTTCCCGCCAATCCAGTGAGCGAATATTGTCCTCTGTATACTTAGCCATGTTTTGTTTTAAAGTTTATGTTGGTACTTATGTAGTTTGACGGAATTATCAAAAAGTTATTTTTTCTAAAAATTCAAAAATTACTTCACAACTTCTTCATAGTCAGTTGTTTCAGTAATTTTCAAATTTAAAATAGCTTCTTGATAATTTTTTTCCGCCTTTTAGCAAACTAAATTACTAAACAGTTCTATCTCAAATTAGATACTTATATTATACGAAAAAAAGGCCACAATTCATGCAGAAATGTGGCTCAAAATTAAAAAAATCCTGAAATCTACAATACGCTGAGGTAAGTCCCCTTTTGGAAGTTGAGGACTTCTTCGACGATTTTTACATTGACGTTTTGGGGTTGAAAGTGAATCGCCGCCTTTCGGTCGTCCCAAATTTCAATCTTCATCTCGGCGGCGAATATCTTAGCGAGGTCGCCCATACTCTTAGCGTAGGCTGCATCTTTGCCCAGTGCTAGGAATAAATCAATGACGGCCATGCGAATAATTTCGTACTTATCAAGCTGCATGAGCATTTGGAGTAAGTTCTTACCCTTATAGTTTTGGCCAACTTCTTCCATTTTGCTTTTGAGCTCTTCGGCGGAGTAACCCAGCAAATTAGCGCGGTACTCCCACCAGCGATGTGGAAAACCATTTTTCTGCTGGTAGGCCCGAAGGTGATGTTTTTCTACTGATTTTTGGCAGCTCACCATGCCCATTGCCTTGGTCAATTCGAGTACCGCAATGATTTGGTCTTTGCTAAATTTTCCGGGATTGGCTACGGGATGGTTTTGCCGCTCCATGCGCGTGAGCCACAACGCATATTGTCGCTTTACTTTGCTATCGGAATTCAAGGTAATCATGCGCGCTAGCTCCAAAGACAGGTAGTAATCCTTGCGTTTGCTTAATTTCAGCTTGCGCTCCGCAAAATCTTTTAAAGGTGCTGGCTCCCGGATATCATCCTTGAAAGCGTAGCAGTCCGTCAACCACCGGGCGACATTACTGTTGTACTTATGTGCTGGTAGTTGCAAGGCATCGTGTAGATTAGTTGTTGTTACAACACGTGTTCCCTTTTTACTGATTAAGATTTGCAATTCCATGATTATTATTTATTCATAATTTGATGACAATCTACAAACAATCTATTTAAAAATCAACAAAAAGTTTTTAAAATAAAATTTTTAAAACAAAAAATGTTTTGGCGATTGCTTTAAAACAAATCAAATCCTATCTCCGTAAAGAACTGCTACAGCAGTTGATCTTAGGCCTATTCTTATTGATTGTAGGCGTAGGACTGGTTTGGCTGAGTTTTTCTCGGGATACGGTGTGGACCGTCTTGGGACTGGTCAGCGTAGGGGTAGGCGTGCGGTTGATTTATCTGGGACGAGATTATCGACGAGTGGAACAGACGCCTTTAGGTCGGATTTTGCTGCAAAAGCCCGAACAAATTGTTTGGGTTTACTCAATCGTTACACAGCGGATGCCTTTTGGGGTTGAGATTATGAATAATGGGTTGATGTACTTTAATCTGATTGATGGGCGAGTACTTACGCTGAGTTTGCCCCGTTCTTTACTTCGGCCACTTTCTGAGCAACTTAATGTCTATCTGCCACAGGCCACTTTTGGTTACACTCAGGATCGAGAACAGTGGTTTGTGGCCAATCCTGAACTGTTGCTTCGAGATACTGATGTTCGAAACGATATGGAATAAGGGGTAACAAGGCCTGCAATATCTTTCTTCCTGATTGTCTTGGCAGAATTGACTTTCAGTTTACTTCTCTAATCTTCTACACTACCTTTTTCAAACAAGCACTTATCTTTACGGAATGATGAAAATGTTATTCCGTCCGGTCGATATTGCCGCCTTGGCTTTTTTTAGAATCTGCTACGGGATATTGGCATTTGCGGATATTATGGGGAGTTGGTTGTATAAACATTTTGGGAAAAACTCATTCGATCCTACACAATTTCAATTCAAATATTACGGCTTTCAGTGGGTAAAAGTCTTTTCCGACCCTTGGATGTCGCTCTTTTTTATCATTACTGCTTTGGGAGCAGTAGGGATTACATTAGGAAAATGGTATCGCTGGTCGGCAACGGTATTCGCTCTGGGATTCACTTATACCTTCTTTATGGAAAAGGGGTATTATCTCAATCACGGCTATCTAATGATTTTGTTGAGCTGGTTAATGATCTTCCTGCCAGCAGACCGAGAATGGTCGGTCGCAATTCTGAAACGCCCAAACTATCGTTGGGGGACTATGCCTTACTGGCCTTTATTTTTTCTGCGCTTCATGATGGGCGTTGTGTACACCTACGGTGGTATTGCAAAGCTCAATCGCGATTGGCTGCAGGCGCAGCCACTGAAGATTTGGATGGGCCGAAAGGCGGATATGCCCATTCTGGGTAAAGTCCTGGAATTAGAAGCCACCGCTTATTTCATGAGCTACGGTGGTTTACTACTCGATTTGTTTGTCGTTTGGTTTTTAATGCATCGCCGAACGCGCATATGGGCTCTGGGGTTTGTCGTTTTCTTTCATACGACCAACTTGCTTATCTTCAAGATTGGTGTATTCCCTTTTCTATCGGTGGTCTTGACCTTGTTGTTTTTTCCACCAGATTCGATCCGTCGTTGGCTCCAATGGCGGCTACCCCGCTGGCTCACTGCTATGGGGACCTGGCCCGGAATTCGCCGGCTAATCAGTGGGCTCAGAATTCGCCAGCTGATCAGTTGGTTCAGAACTAATTTCCAACTAGCACCCGCAACACGAGCGGGACATTGGCCCGTGCGAAAATGGCAACCCCTGCTGTCCGCAGGTTTAGGCTTTTTTATGTTGCTGATGCTGCTATTGCCATTTCGAC
>JANQQI010000009.1 GCA_028285085.1 Saprospiraceae bacterium
TGGTATCCGAAAAATCATAATTGCTACACACAAAATCGAAATTCGCCAGCGGAAGTTGGCGTTCCAAGCCATCAATTCCGGCGTCAAAATCGTGGTTGCCAATCGTAGCGGCATCATATTTCATAGCGGACATTAACTTGAACTCCAGCTCACCCAGAAAATAATTAAAATAGGGCGTTCCCTGGAAAATATCACCGCAATCGAACAGCAAAACATGCTCTTCTTCCCGACGAATTTGCTGGATCATGGCCGCCCGCCGCGCGGCACCACCTAAGCCTTCGTTGCGGCCGCCGTCCATCGGAAACGGCTCGATCCGACTGTGAACATCATTGGTATGCAAAATAGTGAGCTTGGTGATCTCCGGACGGGCTGCCAGAGCATCAAGAGGCAGTACTCCTGCCCCCAGCAGAAGACCGCCAGCGCCCAGTTGTTTGAGAAAGGATCGACGTCGCATAAACTATAGATTTAGAAAAGCTTGTTGATAATTTGAAATAGATTAGGATCGGATTTTTACTCGGCCCGTGACTTTCACCCCAATCTTCTCGCCAGCCGCATGTTTGGCCGAACAGTAATCCATGATCATATCCCGATAGACAATATTAAGTTGGTCACGTGGTTGTTCCCGAAAGAAAAAACATCGATCGCCTCCATTAGCGACAAAATCAGAGATGGCAATACGATAGATTCGATTCAAATCCAGCGGCGCACCGCCAATAATAATATCCTCGGGCTGGTCATTATGAATAGTAAATTGTACACTCTTGCTTATTGGCCAGCCACCCCGCACAGCCATGCGGTCAAAAAGTTGTTGCACCACGTCGCCTTTGACCTTGAGCACGACCACCTTGTTGTCAAAGGGCATCAGCTCGAAGACTTTACCTCGGGTAATCGGCCCGGCGGGCAAGGTAGACAGCCGAATTCCGCCGTAGTTAACCACACCAAAATCAATAGCTTGAGCATAGTGTTGTGCAGCGCCCTCGTGAATAATGTCAGCCATTAGATTGCCCAGCCCCGATTCGGGTTGTGCCTTGTGCAGCTCTTCAGCGGAATAGGCAATAACCTCATTCATGACCGCATCTAACTGCTGCTTGTAAGGCGCAATCAGGGCGACGATGGCGGTGTCGGAGGGCGCCGTCTCGTCGGTCATGTGTAGCTGCTTGGTTTCGACATTCGCCAAGTGCTGCACATTCTTGCAGGAAAAGGTGAGCAGAATTAAAAGGAATAGACTATGCTTCCAGGACATACTGCATTATTTTGGGTGATGACCACAAAATAAGCAATAGTTAGTTAAGTCAATATTAAGTTGAATACAAGAAAAGGCAAAATCAGATGCAAGGCTTAAAGCAACAAACCCGCTTCCTTTTTCACCGCAATCAAGGCCTTATCGGAAGAATTGATTTCCCGTTGCTCCAAAAACTTAAACAGATCACTGGCGTATTGATGAGCGTTCGTATCCGGATCAATAGTATTGAAGACCAGGTTGATGATATTGAGCGCATCATCGCGGGCAATCTTAATGATTTGCCATAGCTGATCGGAGACGTAGACTTGTTGAGTAATATTATGTTCAAATTCTTGCTGGATCGCCAACATCATTGCCATTCGTAAATCGGTGGCGGTCATGTTTTCCGTGCGCAGGCGAAGCACCAAATTGGGAATAGAAATACGCTCACAAAAGAGCGAAAGGCGTTCGTATGCCTGCAAGCGCAAAGGAACTGTTGTTTTTTGCTGGTTCTGGCGAAACTCTAAAGAACTCAATTTATACTGATTCGCCAGGTACTGTTTGAGCAGGGTATGCACTGTAAAAAAGACGATCAATGCAGGAACAGTAATCTTTATTATTTCGAAAATAATTTCCAACCAAAGTGGCATAGACATGAATTTATTGATGCAAGTGCAGCTACTTTTGGAGAGAGACCATTAAGCTTAATGGATGCCGTAAAATCTTTGATTTTATACGAAAGGCTATTTTCTTTCTCCTATTAATCGCAACTTGAGTTCATCAACATTAATAAATACTGATAATCAGCAACTTATAATACATTTTAGAACGCTATACGTCAAATCCCGGCAAAAATACGTTTTGCCTAGGGATTTAGCAAGGGTTCGCGAACCTATAACGCGAAAAGGGGTCGGATGATACAACATTTCGCAATGGGTAGATGTTTTAACATCAAAATATGGTTACCCCCTTTTTGAACGTTAATATTTTACGTATTTTTGTGAGAAATTGAATAAAAAGCATTGAGTCATGAGTGCAACGACAACAGATAAATCGACCATCGTTCATCCCATTACGCTAACCGAAGGTGCTATCAATCAACTGAAACGTATTCGGACGGAGCAGCAAGTTCCTGAAGATCATGGTTTGCGGGTTGGAGTAAAAGGTGGCGGATGTTCTGGATTTTCCTACATCCTGGGATTCGATGTCCAAAAAGATACCGATGATACTTTCGAAATCAACGGCTTAAAAGTCCTAATGCAGAAAGCCCACGCCATTTATTTGCTCGGTATGGAAATCGATTGGGTAGAAGGTTTGAACAACCGTGGATTTTCTTTCAATAATCCAAATGCCACAGATACTTGTGGTTGCGGTACTTCGTTTTCGGCATAAAGCCTTAGCGACTTTTACAAAAAACGCTGTTCTGCCTCGCACGGAACAGCGTTTTTTTATTCCCTTCCTCTCCCCTGCTTTTTACCCAAACAAAAACGGGTAGCATGTTTGGACACACTACCCGCTATGATCACCACAATATTTGTAAGTGATCTATCTAAATTGGAATTTTACATATTTGCAATGATCTCGTCACCAAACTCAGAGCACTTCAACTTGGTTGCGCCTTCCATCAGACGTTCGAAATCATAAGTTACGCGTTTTTTGGCGATGGCACCTTCAATACCTTTGACAATCAACTCACCTACTTCTTTCCAGCCCATGTAGTCAAACATCATCACGCCCGACAAAATTACAGAACTAGGATTCACTTTATCCTGGCCAGCGTATTTAGGCGCAGTACCGTGAGTCGCTTCAAAAATAGAAGCACCGGTGTGGTAGTTGATATTCGCACCTGGAGCGATACCGATACCACCGACCATGGCAGCCAAAGCATCACTGATGTAGTCACCGTTGAGGTTCAAGGTTGCAATGACATCGTATTCAGCGGGACGTAGCAAAATTTGCTGTAAGAAAGCATCCGCGATCACATCTTTGATGATCAGTTCTTTACCATCTTTTTTGACAATTTGCCAAGGGCCACCCTCGAAATCTTCTGCACCGTACTCGCGCTTAGCCAAATCGTAACCCCACTCTTTGAACTTACCTTCGGTGAATTTCATGATGTTACCCTTGTGTACCAGGGTCACAGATTTACGATTGTTTTCCAAAGCATAATCGATCGCTGCTTGGACCAAGCGCTCCGTACCTTCTACTGAGACGGGCTTGATACCCAAAGAAACAGAATTAGGGAAACGAATCTGAGTCACACCCATCTCGTTCATCAAAAAGCCTTTTACTTTTTCTACCTCAGGCGTACCATTATTATATTCGATACCGGCGTAGATATCTTCAGTATTTTCACGGAAGATAACCATGTCAACTTTACCCGGATCTTTCACCGGTGAAGGTACTCCCTGGAACCAGCGTACCGGACGTACACAAGCGTACAAATCCAGTTTTTGGCGCAGTGCTACATTGAGTGAGCGGATACCACCACCAACGGGGGTCGTGAGTGGGCCCTTAATCGCAATCAAATACTCATTAATCGCATCAAGTGTTGCCTGTGGCAACCACTCTCCGGTTTGATCCATTGCCTTTTGTCCAGCCAAGACTTCTTTCCAAACAATTTTGCGACTTCCGCCGTAGGCTTTCTCAACCGCGGCATCAAATACGCGCACCGCAGCGGCCCAAATATCTGGTCCGATACCGTCACCTTCGATAAAAGGAATAATTGGATCGTTCGGTACGTTTAATTTTCTATTTGCAATCGTTACTTTTGTCCCACTCATATTTAAATTGTATTTTGGTTTGTATGAAGGATTTAAAAATTCCGGTGCAAATGTAAGGATTTTCAACAACTAAAACATGAACAAAATAACCCTTATCTTATTCTTCGCTACCCTATTTGCTTGTAAGAGTCCAAGTGGCACAGGAGGGGGCAGCACAGATTGTGAAACCATGGCTACCGTTAAGGATTTCACCGGGCTGGATGGCTGTAAATTTCTCCTCGTTTTAGAAAATGGGGATAAGCTATTACCCGCCAAACTCCCCGCAGGTTTTAGTCTTGCTGACGGTCAGGAAGTGAAGTTTGGTTATAAAGAAATGAAGGATGCCGTGAGCATCTGTATGGCCGAAAAGATGTCCGTTGAAGTCACTTGTATCGAAGTGGTAGGCGGCCGCCCTGAAATCTCAGAATGTTACGATACGGAAGATCCTAAAACCGTTCCTTGGTTACAAGGTGCCGTGAAAGAACACCGAGCGATATCAGTCAAAAAGTATCGCTATCGTACTAATGGCTGGGCGTATTTACTGAGTACTCGCGACAAGCAATTCTTGTATGATTGCCAGGGCACTAAGCTTTGTGAGTTTTCAGGTTTTGGCCCGCAGGACTGCGTCGCTCAAAAACTGCAAGGCGAAGGAGAAGGCCGGATTATCTGGCGTAATGTGGAATAGATCAAAGGCAAGTTAAGCCCAATATATATGAATCCGAATCTGGATCCCACCGACGAACACTTTCAACCGGAGGAGAAGCAAATCGAAAAGGCCTTACGGCCACAAGAGCTGGATGATTTTAGCGGCCAGCCCAAGATCGTCGCTAATCTCAAGGTCTTTATCGCGGCCGCGCGTCAGCGCGGAGAGGCGCTGGATCACGTTTTACTACATGGCCCTCCCGGCTTGGGGAAAACGACGCTATCGCACATCATCGCCAATGAGTTAGCATCAGAGATGAAAATGTCCTCCGGGCCGGTATTGGAAAAACCCGGCGATCTGGCGGGCTTGCTGACTAATCTGGAAGAAGGCGATGTCCTCTTCATTGACGAGATTCACCGACTCAACACCGTAGTCGAAGAATATTTGTACTCGGCCATGGAGGATTATCGTATCGACATTATGATTGATAGCGGCCCCAATGCACGAAGTATTCAAATTACGCTCAACCCCTTCACCCTAGTCGGTGCGACCACCCGCATGGGGCTGCTGACGGCGCCGATGCGCGCACGTTTCGGCATTACCTGTCATCTTGATTATTACGATATTGAAACCCTCCGTAGAATTGTGACCCGCTCGGCGGGTATCCTCGATATTCCGATTACGGAAGATGGTGCCACCGAAATCGCGCGGCGAAGCCGAGGCACACCGCGTATTGCAAACGCTCTGCTGCGACGTATTCGTGACTTCGCGCAGATCAAGGGTGATGGTACGATCGGTGTGGAGATCGCCCGCTACGGCCTGGAAGCCCTCAATGTAGACGATAGCGGTCTTGACGAAATGGATAATAAGATTCTATCGACGATCATCCATAAATTCAAAGGGGGGCCCGTCGGGATTACGACCATCGCCACCGCGGTGGGCGAAGAAGCGGGAACGATCGAAGAAGTACACGAGCCTTTCTTAATCATGGAAGGCTATATCCAGCGTACCCCACGGGGCCGGGAAGCTACCGAAAAGGCTTATCAGCATATCGGTATTGTACCACCTTCACGTAGCGGACGTCTGTTTTAGCTTAAGATTCTCGCCAAAATATAGCTTGTATTTCCACTACCACATCGGTATTTCGGAAGGGCTAGACAACTATGACCGTTATTCTTGTGTTTACTGAATAACGATTAAGTTGCTAGGCTATCTGAATTTATGTCTTACAGCCGCCCTAACAAGTGCTTATCGGTCAGCCAATAAAACTATTTTCTGAACCGTTAAATTATTATATTTATAGAAAGATTCCGCTACCCTAACTTTCTACCGTATTATATTTTATAAACCAAATGCCTTCGTTATGAAGACAATTGCTATGAACAGTATCCTCTGGCTCTTTCTGCTGACTTTCGGTAGCTTAGCGGTAAATGCACAACACACCCATCACCACCATCATGGGCACGACCATGATCATGGCCATCACGATCATGCCGCCGAAGAAATCGACGATGATCGGATTACGCTCATTCAGGGTGATCAATCAATGTCTTTTATCGAGAACCAAGGACAATGGGATGGCCCCTTCTCCCACCGGGTTAATATGGGTAATGGCTTTCTATTTTTAGAAGAACAAGCGTTCACCTATCTATTCACCAATTACGATGATATTGAGCAGGTCCACGATTGGATCAAAATCCCTGAGGCTGAGCGTACCCCGTTGACGATGCGTCGCCATGCTTATCGCGTCAAGTTCCTCGGTGCGCAAAAACCATTCATCGAAGGAAAAGACAAACAATCCCAGTACTATAATTATATCCTGGGTAACGATCCAAGTAAATGGGCTTCTAAGGTTCCCGTTTATCACAAAGTCGTTTATAACTCCCTCTATCCGGGCATTGATCTGGAGACCTATGATAAGAAAGGACTTTTAAAATATGATTTTATCGTACATCCAGGCAGTGATCCCAATACGATCAAAATGCGCTATGAAGGGATTGAGCAGCCAGAATTAGACGATGGCAATCTTATCATTGAAACAACCGTGCAGACTGTAATTGAGCAGCGCCCTTATGCTTATCAAATTATCGACGGTAAGGAAGTCGAAGTGCCCTGTGAATATGTCTTGGATGATGTAGAATTAAGTTTTGAATTCCCACGTGGCTACGATCCTAACTATAAGCTTGTCATTGATCCAACCGTAGTGGCGGCTACCCTTACCGGCACCATCAACCTCGGTACAAATTACAACTTCGGTCATACCGCGACTTTCGATAATCAAGGTAACATTTATGCGGGCGGTATCGCTTTTGGACCAGGATTCCCGTACACTCCGGGTGCTTTCGAAGATATTTTCCAAGGTGGTGAAACGGATATTGCTATTGCAAAATACAATCCCAACGGTACCGACCTGATTTACGCTACCTTCATTGGCGGTAATGGTGCTGATTACCCACATAGTTTAGTCGCTGACTTTTCTCAGCAACTATACATTTACGGATCGAGTCGTAGCTCGAATTATCCGGTTACCAGCAATGCTTATCAAAGTACTAATGGTGGAGTCGTAGATATTATCGTCACCAAGCTTAACGATGAAGGATCAGCTCTGGTAGGGTCAACTTACATGGGCGGCGGAGGCACCGATGGCCAAAACACGTCCACGCTGAATATGAATTATGGTGATATTTATCGTGGAGAAATCGTACTTGATTTTCAAGGTAATGCTTACGTAGCCAGTTGCTCTGGATCGAGCAATTTCCCTACTTCTAGTAATGCTTTTGATCAATCCTTCAATAGTGTCGGACAAGGATTCACCCCAGGACAAGATGGCGTCGTGTTCAAGTTGAATAGCGATATGTCAACTTTGTTTTGGTCGACCTACATAGGCGGTGATGAGTCAGATATTGCTCTTGGACTAAAAGTTGACGATCAGAACAATGTCTTTGTGACCGGAGTGGCCGGTGCTAGTAATTTCCCTACTACTCCGGGTACAGTACAACCCGGTTGGGGAGGCGGTGAAGAGGATGCTTTTGTGGCGAAGATTTCCGCGGATGGTAGTACTTTGATGCACAGTACTTTCTGGGGAAGTAATGATGGTGGTGACGAGCACGCCTATTTCCTTGACCTGGATGAGGACGGTAACGTACACATCTATGGTCAAACTACGGGGCAAATGCCAATTTCTCCGAATACTTACTTTTTTAACGCCGGGAGCCGTCAGTTTCTCGCCAGCTTCGATCCGAATCTCGATGACATTATCTACAGCACAGTCATTGGAAGTGGTAGCACCCCCTTGGGCGTTTATGATTTCGTCCCAGTCGCTTTCATGGTTGATAAATGCAACAATATTTATTTCTCTGGCTATTATGCCCGTGAAAACTTACCTATCTCATCAGATGCGATCAGTGTAGCTCCCAATTCGTTCTATCTGGGTGTACTAGAACCTAATGCTTCGGGCTTTTCGTTTGGTACTTACTACGGTGCGGCCAATCACGTAGACGGTGGGACGAGTCGCTTTGATAAAGGCGGTATCGTCTATCAAGGAGTTTGTTCTTGCACAAACCCCACTTCAGGGGTGATGAATACACTCCCCAGTGCCTGGTCAACCAGCCAAGCTACTTTCTGTGATATTGGCGTATTTAAAATTGATTTTGACATCAGTACCGTAACGGCTGGTATTAACGCAACTGCCGCTTCGACACCGGTAACGGCGACCAGTGGTTGTGCGCCTTTTGCGGTTGATTTTTTCTATACTGGTCAAGATGCCACGACCTTCTTGTGGGATTTTGATGATAATGGGTCGATTAGTACTCAGGAAAATCCGAGCTATACCTTTACCGAAACGGGGACCTATCTTGTCCAATTGGTGGTTACCGCGCCAAATACTTGTAACATGTTCGATACGGCTTACATTCAGATCGATGTACTGGATGGCAGTAGCTTATCGTCTAATATAACGGTTTGTGACCCAAGTGATCCCATCTTCCTCGACGCTACCACTACGAATGCCACATATGAATGGCAAGATGGAAGCACCGGAGCTACCTTTATTGCTCCCGGACAAGGTATTTATTGGGTAGATATTACCATTACGGGCTGTACACGCCGAGATTCTTTCATTGTAGAATTAGCTAGTGCTCTGGATGTGGATTTGGGAGAGGACTTTTCGGTCTGTGACGAGAATTTTTTCATACTTGATGCGACCACTGTAGGAGCGGTCACTTATCAGTGGCAAAATGGCTCTAATTCTCCCACCCTCACCATTGTGAACAGTGGAGAATACTCCGTGAGTGTATACGATAGCGATGGCTGTCCAGCCGTAGAAAACATCGAAGTTCTCTTCGGGACTACCCCGGAAGTCGATATTGGGCCCGATTTATTGCTCTGTGATGGCGAATCTGCCACTTTTGATGCCACAGATAATGATGTCACTTATGCCTGGTCGAATGGGGCTACAACGCCCACAATTACCGTTGATGAGGCCGGGCCATATTGGGTAGATGTCAGCAATAATGGTTGTATTGGATCAGATACCGCAGTGCTAGACTATCTGGCAGAATTATTCCTCGATGTTGACGTCACTGATATTAGTTGCTTTGGTAACTGTGATGGAGCTATCGAAATCGCAGTGTCCGGTGGAAACGGTACGCTAAGCTATCAATGGGCGGATGGATCAACAGATCTGATGCTTGAAGACTTGTGCGAGGATGATTACGTTTTCACGATCGTGGACGACCTTTGCACTTACGTGAACGTCATTCCCGTCGTTGAACCAGATTCGTTGATATACGAACTTCTAGTCAGTGATGTGGAATGCCCCGGGGATGGAGACGGCTCTATTCGTGTCGCCAATACTTCTGGCGGTACACTCCCCTACTTATTTAGCTTTGATGGTGCCCCATTCTCAGGTGAAACGAGTCTTTCGGCCCTCTCTGGAGGTACTTACGAATTTGAGGTTACCGATGCTAATGGCTGTACTGCCGGAGAAACGGTGAGTGTCTACGAGCCACCTTTCGTCGACCTGGATGCCGGACCGGATTTACTCATTGAGCTAGGCACTAGTGTTGAGATTGAGGCCCAGGTATTTCCGACATTTAATCAGATTATCGAATGGACGCCGCCAGACAGTTTGGATTGCACAGATTGTATTACCCCCATCGCTGGCCCGACTTCATCGACCTTGTATACGATTTCTGTAATGGATTCGATTACAGGCTGTACTATAATGGATGAGGTATTGGTCCGGGTAGACAAAAAACGTAATGTCTTTATTCCAAATGCTTTCACCCCGAACGGCGATGGCAATAATGATATCTTCCAAATCTTCACCGGCAATGGGGTGCGACGGGTACTTAATTTCCGCATTTATGATCGTTGGGGTGAGCATGTCTTCGAAGCTAGAGATTATAGTGCAAAGGCCCCAATTGGCTGGGATGGTACTTTCAAAGGTAAACCAATGAACTCTTCCGTTTTCGCTTATTTGATTGAGATTGAATTCGTGGATGACGTGGTTATTCTGTACAAAGGAGACGTTACTTTGCTTCGATAAATCTTCCTCCAAGATGCTAGATTTGAATGCTAAAAACTAAGGTTTTGAAACGCATTCAAATCTAGTATCTCTTCATTCTTTGTCCCATTCTCCTCCTGCCATAAGATCATTCCGTATCTTAGCTTTAAGTTTATTATACCACTTACACCAACTAACGCTATTTCGTGTTCTCGTTAAAAAATCTGTTTAGAAAACGAAAAACGAATCGATTACTCAAAGTTTATCGAGCCGTTAACCAAGCCGAAGCAGCTGCTTTCCAAACCAAAGATTTAATTGATTTTTTACTTTCTGAGATGGATACCCTTGGGGTTCAACCCACCAATTTCTATGCTTTGGGGCCCTATCCCAATGATGGCTGGACTACTCGCGCGGGTTTTCTGAAAGGCTTACAGAAAAAAGCTTATCAGCATATTCATACACTTTTCATTTCTACCGAAGGAGATCAACTATTTCTAAACTTTAATAATTGGGCGCACAACCGAACAGAGGTGGTAGAAAGGGATGCCATATCACTGGAATTGATGATTGATGAGGCCATCATTTCAATAGCTGATCTATGCGCGCTAGGTAAACGGCTATACGCTCATTTTTCCTTCCAGTATGGTTATATTTTTCAACAAAAAGCAGGCTACTCCATTACAGAAGGCAAGATGAAATACGGCCTGCTCTCTTACTCTGAGCGAGAAAACCCTCTTTATAACAAGTGGCAACGTTACGAATCTGCCGTTCAAGCGGGTTATCTCCGAAGTATTTACAACCTTAATTTCCTTTCGGAAGCCCATTTAGCGCAAGCGCCTCTTAGAGCAATCATTGGGCAAGGTATTGGACAATTAGAATCGCAAGAAGGATTTACCATTTGGCGACTCTCTGATCAGGAAGTAGACAAGGTTTTAGCAAAACTGCAACATTCCCCTCTTATAGTGGAAAATATGGCCTTTGATCAAACAGAGATCTGCGCAGCCATCAATCGCGAGATCAAAAAATTATCCTAAGCACGGAAAGGAATACAACAAAAAAGTCCGCCCGGATTGCTCCGAGCGGACTTTTTTTAATCAAATATTTTATAACGATTTGATCGAGAGGTTGACCTTATTCACCACCTAATGGGAACAAGTAACCGATGCTTACTTGGAAGCCACGGTTAGTAACGTCAACTTGCTCATCATCTGGTACACCATCGTTGTCGCTGATGTTGCTCAAACCGAGAACATAACGCAAGTCAAGGAACAAAGAACCAGGACCAGCAGCGATACCAGCACCAGCACCGATACTCAGACCGATGTCAGAACGCTTGATACCATCTTCGTCAAAATCGATATCTTCTTCCGCTGATTCAGTTACACCAGCAGCAGTTACTTCAGTTTCAACTTTACCGCTCATACCAAAACCGATGGTAGGACCAGCAGCAAGGTAAGCGTCAATAGTTTCTGTACCAAATTTAACTTTTGCTAAAATTGGAATTTCAATGTAGTTGATTCGCGTATCAGTCTTAGACTCAAAAGTCTCACCGAAGATTTCATCAGAGAATTCGATAGAAGAACCTTTCTGGATGAAGTTCAATTCTGGCTGAACTGCGAATGACTCAGTAATGCCAATCTCAATAGGGATACCGAACGCCAAACCAGTCAAACCATCTGGAGAGATGCTTAAACCATCAGCGTCAAAATTCTGGTTGGCGAAGTTAGCACCAACGCGTACACCAATCGAAATTTGAGCATTTGCACTAGCGAAAATCATTAATGCAGCAAGTAGAGAGAGTAATTTCGTGATTTTCATAAACTTTTTTTTGGTTAACAATTTCGAGTGCAAGTTTACGCCAGATTTGTCGTTCGACCAACTATTTAGTCTATTTTTTAGATCAGACCCCTACTTTTAACAGACAAGAAGAGCCCCCCACCCGACGGGTGAGCGGCTCCTGGACTACATTATGCCATTACACTAGCCCTTTACTTGATAAACTTCAAGCTTAAGACATTATGGCTGGTCTGAAGATTCACGAAATAAGCTCCGGCAGCTAATTCACTGATAGTCAGCTCGATGACTTGTTGACCTACCTCTAATTGACGGCGGCCTTGCCATACTTCACTACCAGAGATATCGAAAATACGGATGTTAACGGTCTCGGCTTTATTATTCTCTAGTTGTAGCGTCAGTTCATCTCCTTGTACCGGATTAGGAAATACTACTGCATCTTTAATAATAGTATTTACTCCCGTGACGACTCTACCCGGAACTTCCTGCCCAAAGATGTTGATACTTCCCGTCAAAGCAATAATCCCTACCTCAATGGTATTACCAAAGATCTGATTGTCATCGTCATCATCATCCAAGCAATCCACAACATAATCCGTCAGTCCGAGGCATTCTACCCAGCAATCGTTTGGTAAAATAAGGATCTCATTTTCGAAAGAGACGCAGATACCATCACCGGTTTCATCACAATCACAAGGATCAATTTCACCATCGCAGCTTTCATATTGATCAGCTGTAAAGCCTTCACATTCTGCATAGCAGGCATTCGGGAAGGTATAGATCGTACCATCATCGAGGAGCACACAAACCGGATCGTACTCTTGGGTACAGTTACATGGGTCTCCGTTACCGTCACAAGCTTCGTATTGATCGGCCGTAAAGCCAGCACACTCGGCTTCGCAAGCGTTGGAGAACGTAATGATCGTAACGCCGTCATCCAATGTTACACAAACGGGGTCGTACTCGTCGGTGCAAATACATGGATCGATCTCGAAGTCACACTCATCTAACCAGGTATCTGGGCCAAAGCCAGCACACTCCGCGTAGCAGCCATTCGGGAATGGCAGGATCAGTCCCGGTTCAATCTCAACACATACCGGATCGATGACATCTGGGCAAATGCAATCTAATGGTGGCAGGATAATCGTGCTATCACACTCTACGATATCCGCTTCGGTGTATCCAGCGCAGAACGCCAAGCAGGCATTCGGGAATGGACAAACCAAATTGTCAGCGGTTAGAACGCAAACGGGATCGTACTCCTCATCGCACTCACAAGGATCACCACCATTGCAGCTCTCGTATTGATCAGCCGTAAAGCCTTCACACTCGGCGTAGCAAGCGTTCGGGAAAGTGTAAACGGAGCCATCATCGAGGAACACACAAACTGGGTCAAATTCTTCAGTACAATTACACGGATCGTTATTGCCGTCACAAGCTTCGTATTGATCGGCCGTATAGCCAGCACATTCCGCCTCACAGGCATTAGAGAAAGTGATGATCGTGACACCGTCATCCAAAGTCACACAGACCGGATCGTACTCGCCAGTGCAAATACAGGGATCGATCTCAAGGTCGCATTCATCTAACCACGTATCCGGGCCAAAGCCAGCACATTCCGCGTAGCAGCCATTCGGGAATGGCAGGACTAGTCCTGGTTCAATCTCAACGCAAACCGGATCAATGACTTCTGGGCAAATACACTCTAATGGTGGCAGGATAATCGTGCTATCGCACTCTACGATATCCGCCTCGGTGTAACCAGCGCAGAACGCGAGGCAAGCATTCGGGAACGGACACACCAGATTATCTGCGGTTAAAACACAAACCGGATCATACTCCTCATCGCACTCACAAGGATCAACGCCGCCCTCGCAGCTTTCGAATTGATCTGGGGTAAAGCCTTCGCATTCCGCGTAGCAGGCATTGGGGAAGGTGTAAACGGAGCCATCATCGAGGATAACGCACACCGGATCAAATTCTTCGGTGCAGTTACACGGACCATTATTGCCGTCACAAGCTTCGTATTGATCGGCCGTGTAGCCCTCACATTCAGCAAAGCAAGCATTAGGGAAGGTGATGATTGTGATACCATCATCCAAAGTCACACAGACCGGATCATACTCTTCGGTGCAAATACAAGGATCTGTTTCTGGTTCACAATCCTCCAGCCAGGTATCAGGACCAAAGCCAGCACACTCCGCCTGGCAACCATTGGGGAAAGGAATGATCAACCCTGGTGACACCGCTACACAAACCGGATCATAGACGTCATCACAATTACAAGGATCGATGCCACCACCGTCGCAGCTTTCGTACTGATCAGCAGTAAAGCCTTCGCACTCCGCGTAGCAAGCGTTAGGGAAAGATAAAAAATCACCATTATCGAGAACGACACAAACCGGATCAAATACTTCATCACACTCGCAATCGAAGGTGTTAGCTTGCACCGTTGACGCCAGACAGAGGAATGAACAGCAGAATAAGAAGAATAAGGTTTTGACTTTCATTTCTTGAACGTTTTTTTGATTTTAAAATAGTAGGACAGATGCCCTATTGCTCATGATTCAAAGGTAAAACTCTACTGTCCGGTAGGCGATTACAAAAAATAGGGCTTCTCAACAGACTTTAGACTTTTATCAAGAAAAGTTGACTTTATTTTTTGGTCACGAAAAACATAAAACACTATTAATCAATTACTTAAACCACATTTTTAGCGTAACAAATATTCCGTTTTATCAAGATTTTTCACTCTTTCAATCATCACCTGAACTGTATTTTGACATCTATCCGGCATATCTATAGCTCTTCAGCAAAAAAAGCTACTCCCCTGCAGGAATAGCTTTGATTTGAAAATTTCAAAAGAGATTTTCAATTTAATATTCGGCGGAAAGTATCTTCTTAGTCAGACTTCAGCAATTTGTTAAAACCAACTTACCTCCGGTGTAAAACTAATTTGCGATTATGTATCCCACTTGAGGTTTGAACTTCCAGATAGTACATCCCCTCAGGCAAGTGTTGCATATCAAAGCTGTGAAGTTTGCCGCTGAGTGTTTGATCATGGATTTGTTGTCCCAAGGCATCCCAAAGTGTCAATCGCTCCAAGTTTCGATTCGTCTGAATTTGTACCTGATCGACAACCGGGTTAGGATATAACTCAAAGGTTTCTTCTGGTTCAATTTCATCTTCACTTGCGACAATATCATTCGGGAAAATATTGAGCGTAATAGAATCTCCTGCGGTGGGAGTAGACGAAAACTCGCTATCTACCAAACGGATATTATCGATGTAAAAATAGGTTTCCAGACTACCATTATGTCCCACTACATCGTCTTCGATGACCAGACTAACGATCCCGAATGGTCCAAAGGCCTCGGGAAGCGGCCCCAAGTCCCGACGATGAAAGGCTACATCAATTTTTCCGGCATCTACCTGGTAATATGAAGCGGAATAAGTAAAATCATCCGGCACCCAGGTCGGTTGGAATCCTGCAAAATTAGGGGCAATGACATCCGGTGCGAAATTCATTGTAAAGGCGATGCCATTGAAGTCATTGATCGGGCTATCCTCCGTACCTAAACTTAGCAGAAAAGTTAGGAAAGAACCTTCGGTGATGATTCCTGGGGGGATCATTCCAATTTCAATTTGAGGATCAACCCCCGACAAGCCATCTACAAAAATATCAGAAGTAATCACGCCACTATTCAAGCCCATATTTAGTAAGAAGGCAAAGTAGTCCTCTTCATCAATCACTCCGTTCCCGTCACAATCCGCATAAACGATATCCAAAGGCAAATCCGGAAATTCCATCCCCCATTCCGCATCAATCAGTTTTTCACTAAAGTCGACGCCCATCTCGTCCTCTCCACGGGGTGGACCAGTTTCACCGTATACTTGCGCCCAATACAAAAAATCAATGTGATTGACCAGACCGTTGTTGTTCACATCGCCGGGCCAAACCTGAGCGGATAGGGTTTGGATACTCAGGAAAATCAGAAGGCAGGAGGTAGAAAGTAAATTATTAATTCGCATAGTTATCGATTAGGCCAAGTGATTTCATTGTAAAACTACAATTGTAATCGGTGCTGCTCAACAACGATTATCAAAAGTTATCAAGATTTTTTCGGCATAACATTTTCTATCTACTTAACGACATTTTAATCTAAAATTTTGATTATTAGCATTTTATAAAATAATTTCCACTTTCAAAAAGGTCTTTTATTATCATATTTATCAAAAAAAACTACACATATTGCAAGCAGAAATCTTTGGTATATCTAGGATTATGATGCAAAATGACGTCCGTTTAGCAATACGCGACCAATATCAATTACATGTACAACAGTAAACTCATTGCCTTGCTGAAGACTTTCAGCAGTTCGGAGCTGCGCGCTTTTAAAGATTTCGTGGCTTCTCCTTTTTTTAATAAAAACCAGGAATTGGTCCGATTCTATCTCTATTTGAAAAAGACTGCTCCCGATTTTTCTTCCAAAAAACTGGCCCGCCAGCAAGTCTTTCGCACCCTCTATCCGGGCCAGTCCTACGACGACAAACAGCTCAATTATTTGATGAGCTTCCTGCTAAAGTTAGCGGAGCAGTACCTCGGCTGGACGAAATATCAAACCAATGGTGTTCTTCCCCAATGCGATGTCCTGGCAGCTTGCCTCGATCGACAGCTCGATAAGCACTATCAAAATATTTATCAAAAAACGCAGCAAAAACTAGAAGCACAACCCTGGCGAGACGCGTCCTTCTTTTACCAACGGCTCCGGCTATCCGATCTGGCCGAACGACATTTTAACCAACAAAAGGTGCGTCGTTCAGACCCTAATCTACAGGACGCAGCCGATCATTTGGATCGCTTCTATCTCCACACCCAATTGAAATACGCTTGTGAGATGCTCGATCGGCAAAAAACACTTTCGGTACAATATCAACTCGGATTGATTGAAGCGGTACAGCCTTATTTAGAGGAAAATGGCGATCTCAACAGTCCCGGTATTGCTATCTATTACCGTATCTTTTTGACGTTGACCGCGTCGAATAGCGAGTTGCATTTTGAACAGCTCAAAGGACTCCTACAAAATCATCGCAATGCTTTTTCCACCTTTGAAATGAAAGAGATGTATCTCATGGCATTAAACTATTGTATCCGCAAGGTCCGCAAAAACGACAAGCAGTACGTCAAAGAGGCCTTCGACCTTTTTCGGCAAGGGATCGAAGAGCGTCTATTATACGAAAATGACCGCCTGTCCCCCTGGACGTTTAAAAATACGATCAAGCTTGGCCTGCGGCTGCGACAATTTGAGTGGACAGAGCAATTCATAAGGCATTATAAGGATGATCTGGAAGAAGGGATTCGAGAAAATGCGCTACATTTCAATCTGGCTGATTTGCATTATTACCGTCGGGATTACGAGCAAGCACTTGACTACTTGCAGCGCGTGGAATACTCCGACGTGTTCTATGCACTGAGTTCGAAAGTCGTGTTATTAAAAATCTATTTCGAAACACGAGAGATGGAAGCCCTGCATAGCTTGGTGGCCTCATTTCGTGTTTACTTGCACCGTAACAAATTGATCTCGGCGAACGTGCGACAGACCTATCTGAATTTCATTTCATTGCTCCATCAATTGCTTAAGCCAGAAGAACGGCAAGCCGAAAACCTGCGAGAGAAAATCATTCGCACGGAGCCGCTCACTGACCGGACCTGGCTATTACAACAATTGGAAGGTTAGTTGCCCGCTTCGCGAATCAATGGCTTGTCATTCGCAAAATCGTAAAGCGTCAAGCGGCGTAATTCATAGTAGGCGATCCAGAAAGCACGTAAAGCCGCGATGTAAGATCGTCGCGCCTCGTCCTGCTCGCGGATGGCAATATTGAGCTCCACGATGGCAATTTTACCAATTAGATAGCGCTTACGGGTAATATCCAATCGTTTTTCGGAAACGTCGTAGGCCCTTTCGGCCAGACGTACCTGATTCCGCAATAGGTCGAACTGTTGTACTTTCACGAGGATTTCTCGTTCGAAGCTGATGCGCTCCTGGGTCACGTTCATCTTCTCCAACTCTTGATTAGATCGCGCGATCTCGATGCGCGAACGCGCCTTGCCCCAATCCGCAATCGGGATATTGAAACCAACGCGGATTTGCTCCTGATCCAGTGGATCTTTGTAGGCATCGCTGAGCTGGCCCGCGGTTTGGGATAAACCAAAGCGGCCGAAGATATCGACTCGAAAGCCATTTTGAGATTTAGCCTCAGCTACGTCGCGCTGTCGTTGAGCGAGGCGCCTTTCGTAAGAAACCATTTCGCTCCGATACTTGATAGCATAAGCCAGGGCTGCATCAGGATCGATAGTAAAGTCAGGGACTTCTAAAGGTGGCGTCAAAGAGAAAAAGACCACCGTTTTTAACCCAAGGAAATTACGCAAACGCTCAATGTTAGTTTGTAAGTTAAGCTCGGCCTCAGCCAGATTCGCATTCGCATTCATCGCGCTGAGCTCAATTTGTAGTAACTCCGTCTCCGCAATACGTCCAACACTAAATCGACCTTGCGAAATGGCGTACAGCGTATCGGCATCCGCTTTATTCTTGGCCAAAGCTTCTACGTTAAGTTGAGCAATTAATACGTCAAAAAACAATTGCGTGGATTGCAATGCCACATCCTCCATCTCTTCGGTATATTCTCGATTCGACTCCTCAAACAGTAGCGGCTCGATTTGTTTATCCCATTTCAGTTGATTGAATCCAAAAAGTGGTTGATTGAATCCCAATACAAAAGGCGTAGACAGGTATGAAGTCGTTCCCGGATTACCACCAGTCGAAAAGATGTCCAATCTTTGGAGGCCCGAAAAGGCAAAAATCGAACCGCCGGTCAGGCTAATATCCTGTTCGAGCGATAACCCAACTGAATTATCCATCAGAGAACGACCAACGAAGGCCTGACTTCCATCCGGCAGGGTAATAGATTGGAACGAACGATTTAAATCCGGCAAGGTCCCATTGAGGCTAATGCGTGGTCGGTAGTTGGCACGAAATGACTGATATTGCCAAAAATTAGTTTTAAACTTTGTTTTGGCCAACTGTACATCGGGGGCGTCCATTTGGGCCAGGTTGATAATGTCATCCAGATCAAGTCGCAGGGTATCTACCTGGGTCATTCCCCAGTATGCAGGCAATAGCAGAAGGAGGGTCGAAATCATTCGGATCATACCGGTATTCGTTTTCAGAGCGTAAAAAATTAGTAGTTAGAAATGGTATTAATTGGGTCTTATCTAGTCGGTGCGTAAAGCTTTGATGGGATCTTGGCGAGCCGCCTTTTGTGCCGGCACGATACCAAACACCAGACCTACCGAAGCCGCTACCCCGAAGGATAAGATAATCGACCAGCTTGATACAATTGTTGGGATATCGAAAGAGTTGGCAATGATACGTGCAGCAATGAGCCCTAGTAATATGCCGATCAATCCACCGATCAAACTGATAGCGATAGCTTCGAAGAGAAACTGGTAAATGATATCCGTCTGAGTAGCGCCCAGAGAGCGGCGCACCCCGATTTCCTTGATACGTTCCAATACCGAGGCCAGCATGATATTCATAATACCAATCCCACCTACCAGCAAGGAAATCCCGGCGATGAAGGCCAAAACAATATTGAAAGTATCCTGGGTCTTTTGCTCTTGCTGTAATTCCAGTTCCGGCACATTAACGGCATAATCGACGACATCTTGATGGCGACGTTTCAGTACCCGGGCAATCACATCGGCCGTCGCTTGCATGCTCCGAGAGTCCGTAACCCGTAGCACCAGTTTATCGAGCTGATGATAATTTTCGCTTTTATCCGAATCATCGTCCCAATCCCCTCGCTTGATATCGGCCTTATTGACTAGTGCGCGGTTTTTAAACCGCAGCAGGGCTGTTGACACGGGGATGTAGACATCAGAATTATAATCTCGAATGCCTAAATTATCGAGACTTTCTTTGCTGGCGATACGTTTTTCCAATACACCGATGATGGTCAGCCAAGTGTTTCCGCACTTAATTTTTTGCCCAATGGCCTCTCCCTCGCTAAAAAATTTCGCTTTGATCCCTTTGCCAATAATGCAAACGGGCTTCCCCCCTTCGAGATGACTACTATGGAAGAAATTCCCTTTGCCCAGCCCCAAGTTGTTCAGTTCAAAAAACGTATTGGTTACACCAACGCAACGCGCCTTTTCCAGCTTCGCAGATTGAATAATATTGGTATTGAGTACAATCTCGGGGCTTACCTTCTCAATCGTCGGTAAGATACGTTGAAGAGCGGCCGCATCCCCCATAGATAGGCCGGGCGACCAGGGTCGAAGATCTTTTTGGTTAGTATTATTGCTTTCCTCGGCCAGCTGATCCTCTTCGCTAAGAATGACCGATTCGATGACAATATTATTGGTCCCGATCAATTTCATTTGATCGAGAATCGACTGGCGGGCGCCGCTTCCGATAGCTAGCATCGTAATTACCGCCCCAACCCCAAAGATAATCCCTAAAGCAGTCAGGATCGCCCGCAGAGTATTGGACATAATGCCCTCAATAGCCAGATAAAAATTAAATAAAATGCGCTGCATGTAGCTGTGGATTAGGAAATGAGATAATTAGAAACCGATTGGAATGATCCGTTTCTAAAAAATAATAATTCCACCTCCACCACTATTATCATCAGAGATTTGCTCATCCTTTACTTGACGCATACGCTCCTCTCGGTTTTTTTGTCGCGCCAGTCGATCCGCCTCTAAATCTTTTGCAATTTTCTCCTTGATTTCTTTCGTCAGGGGGTTGAATGTCAACTTTGCCGCATTTTCCGGCTCATTGAGCAGAATTTCATCATTGGCCACCAAACCATGAGCAATGACGATCTCATCATCATTGGATGGACCAGTAACAACTTCTTGCTTGATAACTTTGCCACCTTCTGATTTATAAACGTAGGATAAGCTGTCTGTGAAGAGACCTTCAATGGGTACGAAGAGCACTTCATCGTAAATATCAGTCACGATTTCATTAGACGTCGTCATGGCTGGTCTCAGTATCGAATCCACTTCTTCGACCTGTACGGTCACTTCGAATACCTTGGAGTCGTAGTTTCGTAATTGCTCTCCAATGTTAGCCACTTTAATCACCTGGCCGATGTACTCTCGATCGGGGAAGGCATCGACCTTGATCAAGACATCCTGACCTTTTTGCACCTTACTGATATCCACTTCGTTGACATAAGTCTTGGATACCATATCACTTAAATCTGGTAATTCGGCAACGACAGGATCCCAAGCACTAACGCGCGAACCCGGCCCAATCTTTCCTTCCCAGTTCCGGGCATAAATCACCATACCATCTTTGGGTGCCTTCACCACAAAGCCGGCCGCTAAATTCTGGATCGTTTGGAGTTTGAGCTGGTTTTGCTTGAGGGAAGCATTAATCTCAGAAATTTGCGCCTCAGCCTTTTCTTTAGACAACTCAAATTTGGCTAGCAATTGATTGTAGTCGCGCTCCGTTCGTTGTAAATCGATTTCCGCTTGTTGGATAACGGATTGCGCCTCGTATTTGCTTTGCTCCAGGTTAAGAAGCTTTTCCTGCTTCGCGAATTTGAGGTTGATTAGTTGATCGCGAATACCACGCAGCTCGATCGTGGTATCGATCTTAGCTTGTTCGAGCTGCGTCTCGATTTTCTCGATCTCCGTCAGCGCTTCTTTCATTTTCGTATCCAGCTCTGTTTTATCCAGACGCGCGACATAATCACCAGCTTTTACGACTGTTCCTTCCGGGATCATATCCGTGATATTGGTTTGCCAGATTTGCGCCGAACGCATGCCCTGTGGCCCACGAATTTTTTCGGATCGCTTGGCCTTGAGTTCGCCGGTCGCCATCACGCGGACTTTGAACGTCCCCTGTTTGACTTGAGCGGAAATATTTTCTTGTTGGGCAGTTACGCTTTCAGTTCCAAAGTAATAATAAGACAGGCCGAGTGCCCCTATAATCAGGGCTGCGATAAGAATTTTAGTGGTGGACATAGCAAGGGTGGTTTTCTTGTACTTGACAAATTAGCAAATTCGATCAAGTAGACAGTAACATTAACGACTCGTTAACAGAATAACGTCCATATGCCAAATGGTTACAACTCAATTATGTAGGGAAAAGGTAAAAACAACCTTCTAGGAGAGAGGAAATTGCTATTCTAGATGATGATAAGCGAGCGATGGTCAACCACTCGCTTATCATCATCAACCACTTAAGCCTGAGCTTTAGGGGTATTGAAATTCATAGGAGGAAACGGTGGTTGCTCCGGTTCATCAATCACGCCATGTTGTGCTTCGTAACGCTGAATATTATCCACCAAAGCTTTTAAAAGCCGCTTGGCGTGTGGTGGCGTAAGAATCAAACGAGACTTGACTTTGGCCTTCGGCATATTGGGCATCAGGCGAATAAAGTCCAATACGAATTCAGAATTAGAATGAGAGATGATTGCAAGATTAGAATAGATTCCTTCCGCCACGTCTTCCGGTAATTCAATATTGAGTTGATTAGATGGTTTTTTTGTTTCAGACATAAGGTTTGAAATGAAAAGATGATTAAAATGAAGTCGAATTTATGTTTTTATTAGTTCCAAGTTTGGAATTTTATCTTGTTGCTTTTTGTAGTTATTGAAAATTGGAGGTAGAGGATTGGGCTTTGAGGGAGGGATCCCACCCACAGCCGCCACCGCCGGCCATTTTTGGCCGCAATATTTTTTAGGCATATTACTCCCAGCCTTTACCGGGAACATTTTATGGCAAATGGTCAACAATCTTATTTTTCAGAAATATTTCTATTATCTATAGATTCCATTTTCCCAAAATTCCATAAAATCACATATAAATAAAACCAAATCAAAGGCTTAATTCATTGATTATCAACAAGAAAAAATTTCAAAAAAAGTTGACCTTCGAAAGAAAAAATCTGTTTTTCATACCGAAGTTCATCTAACTTTTCGTGCTGGCAATCTACTTTCATATGCTGATCAAGCCAAAAAGCAATATCGCCATTATTCTCTAAACGCAAAATTCATGCAGGAGTTTTTCGATACTAACCGCGAACTATGGGATGCCAAAACAGGCGTCCATCTTCAATCTGCATTCTATGACCTTGAAGGCTTCAAAGCCGGTAAAAATTCGCTCAATCAAATTGAGCTGGACGATATCGGCTCCCAAATCAAAGGAAGTGAAATTCTCCACTTGCAATGCCATTTTGGACAAGATAGTCTCTCGATGGCCCGCATGGGCGCTCGGGTAACGGGCGTCGATCTTTCACCAAAGGCCATCAAAGCCGCTAATGAATTGCGCGACGAGCTTCAACTAGATGCGGAATTTATCGTCTCGAACCTTTATGACCTACCCAAACATCTCGATCGAAAGTTCGATTTGGTTTTCACGTCTTATGGCACCATCACCTGGCTCCCCGATTTACAAAAATGGGCCAATATCATCGCTCATTTTCTCCGTCCGGGTGGCCTCTTTTATATCGCCGATTTCCACCCGACCTTTTATATGTTTGACTTCCCGAGTCAGCAAATTCAATATCATTATTTCAATCCCGGCCAACCCTATATCGAAGATACACAAGGCACTTACGCGGATCGAGATGCCAATATCCAACATCGAGAGTACTTCTGGACGCATAGTTTAAGTGAAGTCATCACTCCTTTATTACAGGCGGGGCTAGAATTAGAAACCTTCAAAGAATTTCCCTATTCTCCTTACAATTGTTTCGAAAACATGGTCGAACGCCCCGAAGGCGGATTTGTATTCCGTGGCCCTTCGGTCCTCATCCCACACGTTTTCTCGCTCAAAATGCGCCAACCATCGAGTGTTTAACATCCGACAAAAGCCAAAATTGACGCGTGAAGGCCGTGCTTTCTTTTGGAATTTCTTTATTTTTCATCAGTCTAATGATGCGATCGATTGACCTTCTGCTTTTGTGGCAGACTATCAATCAAAATAGATATGGGCCTGGAAAGATGCACATCCGCATCTGCTGCTCCTATCTTCATGCCTAATTGATGCGAATTTGAACCCTCCCGGTTCTTTAACACCACGAAAAAATGAAAGCACTTTACCCTATTTTTTGCCTCCTGGGGCTTTTTACTTATTCTCTTGATGCGCAAGTCGTCATTAGCGAATTTTCCGCCGCCAACTACAACCAATTTTTCGATAACTACGGCGAAGACGAAGACTGGATCGAACTACATAATACCAGTTCCTCCCCGGTCGATATCAGTGGCTATTATCTCAGCGATCGGCTCAATAATCCCACTAAATGGGAAGTTCCGGCTGGAGTCATCATTCCAGGCAATGGCTACTTAACTGTTTGGGCGTCGCGTCGCGATGAATATGTCGGAGGAACCTTACACACTAATTTTAAAATTACCCAAACTAGAAATAACGAAGATGTGGTACTGGCCGATCCTTCGGGTACCGTGATCGACTTCAATGCCATTGATCAGCCGAATCAAAGCACTCATTCGTGGGCCCGTCTCGACGGTGATGGTCCTTGGGGGATACAAACTAATCCGACCCCGGGCAATGCGAATAATAATGTAATTGCCCCCTACGCTGCTAAGCCGAATTTGATGCCTGATGCGGGCTTTTATACTGGCTCCATCGAAGTGACAATCAATGATGATGGCACTCCAAATCAGTCCATTTACTATACGACTGACGGTAGCACGCCTTCTGCAGGATCGCTGCTCTACACCGGACCGTTTTTGATACATAGCACTACGGTGGTTAAAGCGATCACGATTAGTGATGATCCTACAATTCCATCGAGTTTCGTGGATTATCATACTTACTTCATTGACGAAACCCACTCTGTTCCCGTTATTTCAATCGCGGGAGATGATATTATTTCTTTATTAGAAGGCTTCCAATTCGAACCGATTGGATCCTTGGAGTTATTTGACGAAAATGGTGAGCGCGTAGCCGATGCTACAGGTGATTTTAATAAACACGGCAATGATTCCTGGGCTTACGCCCAACGCGGTATCGACTACATTACACGCGACCAATTTGGCGATGACTACGCGGTGAAGCACCAGATTTTCCCAGAAATTTCGGAGCGCGATCGCTTCCAGCGTTTGATCATCAAAGCCGCAGCTAACGATAATTATCCATTCGAGGATGGCGGCGCACACATTCGTGATGCCTATGTCCACACTCTATCTCAACTGGCTGGTCTGGAAATGGATGAACGCACCAATGAGCCTTGTGTCATGTACGTCAATGGTCAGTATTGGGGGGTTTATGAAATTCGTGAAAAGGTAGATGATCACGACTACACTGATTTTTATTACAATCAAGATCAGGAATGGATTGATTTTATAAAAACGTGGGGAGGAACTTGGGAAGAATATGGTAGCTGGGATGATTGGTACGCTCTCCGCGACTACATTGAGAATAATGACATGAGCGATCCGGTAGCTTACGCCTACGTGGATGAACGTTTGAATCTCCTGAGCCTCGCTGATTATATTATCCTACACTCTCACAACGTATCTTCGGACTGGCTCAATTGGAATACGGGCTGGTGGCGTGGCCGCAATCCCGATGGAGAAGCGCTCAAGTGGCGTTACATTCTTTGGGACGAAGATGCCACCTTTGGTCATTATGTCAATTATTCTAATATCCCGGATCAAAGCCCGGATGCTGATCCTTGTAATCCAGAACTCATTAGTGACTTCGTCGATTTTGAAGGCCACGTCGCGATTTTTAGCGATTTGCTGGAAAATCCTGACTTTTTTGCTCTCTACATCAATCGCTACGCCGACTTGAATAGCTCTTACTTTACTTGCGACTATATGATCTCATTGCTGGATCAAATGATTGGACGCATTGAACCGGAGATGCAACGCCAAGTTGATCGCTGGGGAGGTAGTGTAGCGGAATGGCTAGAAAATGTAGAAACCTTAAAAGCATTTATTGAAACACGTTGTACTGTGATCTCCGGCGGCATCGTCGACTGCTACGAAGATGAGGGCATTACCGGACCTTATGATATTACAATCAATGTGGAACCAGAAGGCAGTGGAAAAGTACAAGCCAATACCATCATTGGCCAAACGTATCCTTGGCAAGCAACTTACTTTGGCGGGATTGAGGTAAGTTTCCAGGCGTTACCCGAAATGGGCTTTGCTTTTTCTTACTGGGAAGTCAATAACAACACCTTTGGGCCGGATGAATTTTCGGAAGCTATCACCATGAGCCTCGAATCTGGTGATGAAATAACTGCCAACTTCATCCCTGCGGTGCCTTGTGCCCAGCCTTTCAATTTCTTATTTGATAGTACAACTACTAGTTTGACTCTGGCCTGGAACGGGCCGGTGAATACACTGAGTTACGAAGTACGTTATCGCGAACAAGGCGATCTGGATTGGATCAACTACTCTACGCTGGATACGACAACCACGATCAACGGTTTATCTGAATGCCGATTCTACGATGTGGAAGTCCGTACGATTTGCGATCAAGCCGTTAGTGAATTTGTCACAATGTTGCTGAAAACGTCTTGCCTGAGCACCAGTGTTTACGAAGCCGGCGAAGCGATTAACCAACTGGAGGTTTTCCCGAATCCATTCCGGGATCAAATCCAGGTACAATTTACGCTAGTCGATGCAACGCAGCTGAGTTGGGAATTATACAGTATTACGGGGCAGTTGATTCAGCGCGAAGATTTGGGGCAACTGCCATCGGGCGGTCATCAATTTAACCTGCAGCCTGGACGCCAATTAGCTGATGGAATGTACATCCTCGAACTGATTTCACCGCACGGACGTAGTGTGAGGAAGTTGGTCAAAAAATAAGTTAGCATACATTTCAAAAAACAGACTATAAGACAGCCAGCTCTTTTGATAAGGGCTGGCTGTTCGTATTTTATTACTACCCATTCAGACAGTTCTGCTGGTCATTGGTGTAAAAAGGAGGAACTCTAACATCTAATTCGCTACGGCTTTCGTATATTTTATGACCGTTAAACAAACCTTTATCAACATCATGAAACAGTTTGCCCTACTTTTAAGCTTGACCCTACTTTGCTTCTCCAGCACCATTTCTGCCCAAAATCACACAGATGTAGAACAGCACAAGGATTATCAAGCCGTCCATACCGCTGTTCTCGATTACGTGGAAGGCCTCTATCTGGCCGACTCAACCCGCATCATGCAAAGCGTTCACCCGGAACTACGAAAACGAGGCTACTGGTTCCATCCCCGAGAAAATGGTTTTCGTGATAATCTGGACATGACTTATCAGCAACTGGTCGATCTATCTAAAACCTGGAACAGTAAAGGGGATAAAGTAACCAAAGATTCGCCAAAGCTGATTGAAATCTACGATATCAACAGTAAAACTGCCTCCGCCAAACTTACGGCAGAATGGGGCATTGATTATTTCCATCTCGCTAAGTTGGACGAAAAGTGGTATATTATGAATGTCCTTTGGCAATCAATCACTGATTAAAAGCTTACTTTCTAAAATATGTCCACTCCCAAGACCACCTGGATACAATGGTTTGAAATTCCAGTTAGTGATTTCGATCGCGCAAAAGCCTTCTATGAGCAAATTTTTGCTATCGAAATGGAAATCAATGATCTTGGAGAATTGAAAATGGGTGTATTTCCGCACCAAACTGTGGGTGGTGCCATCTGTTATCACCCACAATTTTATCATCCCGGTCAACAGGGACCACTCCTTTATTTAGATGCTAATCCTGACCTAGCCATCGTTGAAGCCCGTATCGAAACGGCCGGCGGCCAAGTGGTCATCTCCAAACGTCAGATTTCTCCAGAGCATGGTTTCATGTGTGTTTTCATGGACACTGAAGGGAATCGACTGGCCTTACATTCCGATCAATAAAGGGCATTCACTCCTTTGGGTTGAATCTTGTTTAATTGACATTTTTCTCATATCTTCCAACATCTATTCCCCAAATCTCATTTTCCTTTCCTATCTACCGCTTGACACTACCAGGGTATATCCCCTAGTCATTAAACTATTGCCTTCTATTCTTTTATGAAAAAACTAGCTTTATTTCTATTGCTGTGCACGAGTAGTTTGCACGCACAAATCAGCGATTTCATCCACGTTGATCAATTCGGATATCCCACCTCAGCAGAAAAGGTTGCTGTACTCTCCGATCCCATTGTAGGGTATAATGCCAGTGACAGTTATACGCCCGACGCCACCATCGAGCTACGCAATGCCGCTACGGATGCGGTTGTTTATTCGGCTGCACCCAGCAGCTGGCAAAGCGGTAATACGCACGGGCAATCCGGTGACCGCGGTTGGTGGTTTAACTTTTCTTCCGTCACGACACCCGGCACTTATTATGTTTACGATGTGGCCAACGATGAACGTTCCGCTGAATTTGACATCGATGATGACGTTTACCTCCCCATCCTCAAGGCTGCTGGGCGTATGTATTTTTACAATCGCTGCGGTCAAGCTAAATCCGCTCCTTACGCCGAAGCCAACTGGGTAGATGGTGCTTCCTTTGCTCAAGATGCCAACTGTCGTTATGTCTACGATCCTAATAATGCCAGCCTCGAACGCGACATGAGTGGTGGCTGGTTTGATGCGGGTGACTATAATAAATACGTCACCTTCGCTGAAGGCGCTCTTCATGATTTACTTTGGGCTTATCAAGAAAACCCTGAAGCCTTTGATGATGACTGGAATATTCCTGAATCGGGTAATGGTGTCCCGGATTTGATTGATGAGATTAAATGGGAACTGGATTGGTTGATGAAAATGGTCAACACTGATGGCTCGGTGCATATCAAAATGGGCAGCATCAGTTTCGACGATAACGAAGCCGCACCTCCCAGTGCCAATACCGACACACGCTACTATGGCCCGACTTGTACTTCCGCGGCCATTGCCATTGCTGGTATTTTTTCCCACGCGGCCATCGTCTTTGATCAGTTTCCAAGTTTGGCGAGCTACGCAAATACGCTAGAAACGAAGGCCGAAGACAGTTGGTCGCACGTCTTGCCAAGCTTAAATAGTAATACCTTGGAAGAAAACTGCGATGATGGAAGTGTCCTGGCGGGAGATGCGGACTGGACCGCTGCGCTCCAGCGAGAAAATGCGGTGAAAGCAGCCATCTACCTCTACACTTTGACCAATACCGCATCTTACAATCAATACGTCATCAATAATATCAATGATACGGACCCGGTCGGTAGCGATGTTTGGGATAATTATGAAATCTCCACCATTGATGCTCTATTACTTTACACGACTTTGAGCGGTGCAGATAATACAGTGAAAAACAGCATCATTGATGGTCTAACGACAGCCGTCAATAATAATTACAACGGTTATTTTGGTTTTAATACAACGAACGACCTTTATCGAGCATTTATGCCGGATTGGAGTTATCACTGGGGAAGTAATTCCCCTAAGGCCGGCTTTGGAAATTTGAATAAAGTGCTGATCAATTATGGGATCAACACAGGCCAGCACGCTAGCTTTGAGCAACGTGCCGCCGAGCAAATTCATTATTTCCACGGTGTCAACCCACAAGGCCTTGTTTATTTATCCAATATGTATAGCCTTAATGGTGATCGCTGTATCAATGAGATATACCATACCTGGTTCCACGATGGCACAGATTGGGATAACGCCCTGACTTCACTCTACGGCCCAGCCCCTGGCTACGTCACCGGCGGCCCTAATTCTAACTATAACGCCAATACCGGCCTGACGCCTCCTTACAATCAACCTTTGATGAAAAGTTATCTGGATTGGAATGATGACTGGCCCAATAACTCATGGGAAATTACGGAGCCGGCCATTTATTATCAAGCAGCATTCGTCCGGCTCCTCGCCAATTACACGGAGGCCGTAGGTGCATTGGCAGTCGATTACACCAGCTTTGGGGTGGCCGCCGAAAATTGCCAATCGAATCGCCTCCATTGGACGACTGAAAATGAAGTGGATAACCATTATTTCGCCATTGAACGTAAGACGACGAGCTCAGGTTGGGAAACCATTGCACGCGTATACCCTCAAGCGGATGGCCAATACGAATATGTGGATACCCACCAGGCCCGACAAAGTTACTATTACCGAATTGCCCAGATCGATTTCGATGGTAGCCGTCATCTGACGGATGTCAAGGTTAGCGAAATGCCGCCTGCTTGTGGTAGTACTTATTTGCTATCCCCAAATCCAAGTGTGGGGCAGTTGCTGATCAGTGGTGATTTCAGCAAAGGGCAGCAACTCAAAGTTTACAACAGCCTGGGGATGCCCGTAGCAACTTTGCAAAATAATCGCTACAATAACTTTATAGACATTCGACTGGCAGATCCAATACCGGGTGTTTACCTAAGTGTCATCAGCGATCGGAATGGACAAGTGCTGTCTTCCCAAAAGATTGTCGTTCGCTAATGCCACCTAAAATTGCTTTAATCGCGGCGCTTAGCACCAATCACGTCATTGGAAAAAATAATAGCCTCCCCTGGTCCTTACCTCTCGATTGGGAAAACTTTCGACAGGTAACGGCCGGGCAGGCCTTTATTATGGGGCGACTCAGTCACGAATCACCGCACGCGCTGCATTCTGATTATAAAAACATTATTCTCAGTCGGCGCGACCAACTGGCGCTACCCGAGGACTTTATCCACGCGCGGCAGGTTGAGGAAGCTCTGGCTGCGGTGAGCGCCGAATCCTTGGTTTTTGTTTTGGGTGGTGCGGCGGTGTTCGAAGCATTTATGCCGCACGCCGATCTCTTGTATTTGACGCATGTCCACGCCGTAGTAGAGGGGGATGCTTATTTCCCGGCCATCCACTGGCCAGACTGGCAGGTGCGGGAGCAGCGATTCTACTCCCGCGATGAACGCCATGCTTATGATTTTTCAATCAATGTTTATCGTCGAAAAAATATCTTCTAGAGATTGGCTCTAATAGCATTGACGATATCATCCAATTGCGCCTTCCCAGACCCTTCAAAGTAACGATGAGCAAAAGATGCCAATACGTGGGTATTGTTACAATCACTCATTGGTGTTAAATTTTTTAGTAAAGGAGGTTGTACTCGATAGTATTCCATCCCGGTAGAAGCAGCGAGGATGTCTAATTGAGAAGCGGGAACAAATTGGTTGGCGTAAAGGGGAATTTCAGCAATTGGCACTTTTACCATCTCACCATTTAAGTTAGGCAAAGCAGCTGCCCAAGTGAGTGGTCCCCAGAATCCATACTTTTGCCCCTTACCCGGATTTGGTGGAGCTTGGGGATTGGTTACAGCTAATCCTCCACTATATTTGTCTAAGCCACAACCTAACGAGATCAACAAAATATCATCCATACTTTGAGCAATTCCTGTCCTGAAAGCTTCTGCAATTGCCCATATAGCCGGGTCATTAGACATTACGCCACCATCTATAGCCCATTTTTCTGCGGCGGCAGATCGACCATTCTGACCTCCACCAACGTGGGCTATCGGAAAATAAGTTGGAGCCGCTCCTGTGGATCGTGCCGCTTCCCAGGTATAGTAATTATCTTTAGCGCTCCGTTGAGCATCATACCAATTGTATAAATATGGACCGAAGACTGTTCCCATATTTGGACTAGATACGGTTCCTCCAACACTGTCGAGCAAATAAGTGGTAGTAAATACCTGACTGACTTTTTTATCCGTCAGGTTTTGAGCAGCTTGAGATAAGGTCATAGCGGGCGTAAGGATTTCCTTGGCAAACACCTCGGCACCGTAGTGTTTGCCACTGGAATCCATATCAGCGTAATAATAAGGCTCTAAGCCTTCACTACCCGTTGGCACAAAAATGTCATTACATCTTTTCTCATATATCTTAGCGATAGCTTCCGCCGAATAAGGCTGACCGCCTCTAACCGGACAGGTCAGCCCTAAAGCAATAATGCCTCCGGTAGACGTTCCTCCAATCAAGTTAAACACTTTGTAAGATGGGAGATTTAGACGGTCTTCTAAAATAGAAAGAAAGGTGGCTGGAATAATTCCTTTGATGCCTCCACCATCAATAGACAAGATGATGACTTTCTTTTGGCTCGAACTACTGACAGCATCATTGATGGCCTTACCAACACCATTTCGGTTACAAGTCCACAGAAAAGTGCCCAAGCACATAAGGAGTAGGGCAAATAATCGATTTTTCATGTTGTTTGGATATTAAAATATTAACAAAAAGGGGTTGTTATTACGCATAGATATTCCATCTGAGTTGTGACCGATATCTAATAATAATTTAGACATCGACTAGCCTCAGAACCTGATGATTCACTAGCTGCCGTAATTAATAAAGGTAAAAGGACGTAAGATTAAATTAAGTGATATCCGTGAGAAATGCTGCCGGAGAAGTAGTGTGTGATTTTAAGTGCTATCAATTATAACGATTATTTTTCATACGGTCATATTTTTCAATGCCTTTCTCACACAAGATAGTTACAACACTAAAATATTCGATGCACATAATGGCCCTTCGAATAGAAAGGCACTAAAATTAAACCAGCTACCTACCTGATCAAGAATCCAGCCGTCGGTAGAAATGACTGGGTCAGTGCTTTTAGCGAGCACTTTATCGGGATTATAAACCAGCTCAATCTGCCAATTAAAATCGTTGGCTTCACTAATTTCACGAAGTTGGGTTTTGAGGCGGCCACTATTGGAGATGGGTTGATCGAGATACCAATTAGCAGCTTCAACTTGTAGACTTTGTAAGGTTTCGCCAACCAGGAGAATAGCATTTTCGGTCTGTTGCACTCTTTTGTAAGAGCCATGTACGCTGGAAATGTCTCGGTAAGTACCGTCACGCCCTTTAAAAATATAGCCCCCGGAAAGGGCGCTTTCTAATAAGATGAGCAGATTAAAGCCATCGATAGCTACCCTTGTTCCAGCAAGTAACTCCAGAGAATAGACGGTGCTACGCCGGGCCTGCACCTGCTGATCACTGGTACTGATGCGGAGTACGGCTTGTCGCTGACGCTTATTCAGCTTGTAGCGATTACCGACCACCTGCAGGGCCGAAGGATAGGCATAGTCCCGGCTCAGCAAATAACAGTAATCATCAATCGCGGCCGTTAAAACCGGATGCCAATGTGACGCAAAATATTTATCATCATTGGGTTGTTTGCCTCTGTTTCTTTGGACCAATGCGTGGAGATTTAGTCTGCGATCACCCAAGATAGCAGTTTTGACTCCCCTATCCTACCTCCATTATCGATTTGCTAGCTTGATTTTGAGATGCTGAAAAGCGGTGGGCAATTGCTGCTCCCCTTCCACCAAGCCCTCATCGGTAAAACGCAAGCCACCAAAGCCAAATAAAATGGTCTGTAAAGCGCCACCAGCTCCGGTGGTAAAATAGGGACTCACGCCACGCCCACCGGCACATTCGGCTAAGACCTGAAAAGGTGGGACACCATTCGACCGATAGCTACGAATAAATACATCGTAGGCACGATCAGCATGTCCCAGTTGAGCATGCAAGGTCGCCAGCGTTGCAAAACCCATCGCCGGGCCATCGGGCGACATCCGAGGTTCGTAGTATTCCAGATCACGCCCTACTTGTTCCGGCGTTGTGATGACATCTAGTGGATGGGATAGCAAATTCACATCTGCCTGCTTAATTTCTGCTCCCGAATAAGTCGCATTTTCACGCGTCGTTCCATCCGAGAATTGCAGAATAGGAATATTCTCCGCCACGTGCAGCCAATCGGGGTCGGGCCTCAAACCAAGAATCTCCGCCGCTTGCGCAGCATTTTGCAGCACCGTTTTTACAATCCCGTTAGTAAAGGCATTATTATCAATATTCTCTTCGAACTCATTAGCTCCTATCACATTATTAATTGCATAATTGCCAGGCCCGAGTCGTTCTACCCGGCTGCACCAAAAAGTGGCCACTTCTTTTAACACCACAAACCCCTTCTCCCCTAACCACTCCCGGTCCTGGGTCACTTGGAAGTATTTCCAAAACGCCCAACCAACGCAGGCTGTAATATGCTGTTGAAATGGTCCCGTCAAGGCCCAAACGGGCGTTTGCTCGGTTCCATCGTCCGCACTCTCCCAGGGAAACATCGCGCCTTTGAAACCGTGACTGAAGGCATTTTGCCGGGCCGCTTCCAGCCGCTCAAATCGATAATCCAGAATTGACTTAGCGATCTCCGGCTGCATCACCAGCAAAGGAGGGAACATCCACAGCTCGGTATCCCAAAATACATGGCCATTGTACCCCAGTCCCGACAAGCCAACGGGTGATAAGCTTAAGGCCGTATCGGCCCGCGCCGAAGCGTACAAATAATACAGCATCATCCGAACTTCGCGCTGCACCTTTGGATCACCTTCAATGGCGATATCACTTTGCCAAAGTTGTTCCCATTCTGCACAATGTCGCCGCCAAAGCCGATTACGTCCCTCCAATTTAGCGTACAGGCTCAACCGCTCTGCTTCGTTTTGTGGATCAGTGAAATGAACGGAGGTACAAATCGAACTGACAATCGCAAAGCGGTAAGTTTGTCCACGCTGTAGCTGCTTCGAGAATTTAACGAGATGGCGATTAAAGTCCCAATCTTCATGAATCAACTGGGGCTCGCCACCGTGCGGCTCTTCAAAGATGAAGCTATTCGAGGCGGCGAGCTGTACACTACCAGTTGGGCTCAACGCCACAGAGGTTAAAAGCGGAATTTTGACGTGCGGGCGATCGATTTCGCTGTAAAAATTGCGGACGTCCCGCAGGTGATCCGGTGCTTCCAGATGGTTGAACAAGGTAAATTCGAAATCTGATTTGGCCGTGATATCTACGGTGATCATCGCCGTGTAAGGCAATTGACGCAGCGCTGTGATCTCATGCCGCACGGCAAGGTCTGCATTCGAAAAAGTACTAATGAATGTTGCCTGCTGCATATCCAATACCTGCTGATAGGTATCCAATTGATCTGTTGCCAAATGATGACCATTGACGGCCAAGTCCAGATTAAATGGATTAAATCCTTTGAGGATATTGCTCACCCGACCACGTTGGTAGCGGTCGTAGACACCATTTAAAATCACTTCCCTGATATGCATGGGGTGTGCATCGCTCACCAAGCCAATCATTCCATTGGCCAGCATTGCACCAAAGTAATGTTTGGGATCAATTTGCGTAGCTTCAATTTGCCAAAGCGAACGATCCTCCTGCTGGGTAGTATAATTTTCTGTCTTCACCATTTTTAAGCAATTCGATTTTCTGTTTCAACATCAAAAAAGCGCAGGCGGGCCACGTCCAATCCAACCGTGATGGTTTCATTTGATTGGTAGTCGTAAGCCGAGTCGCTGCGAAAGCAAAATGTCAGATCCTCCTGACCTTTGAAATGAAAATAATTATAAGCCTCACTCCCTACCGGTTCGGTGACATCGATGATGATGTCCATATCCACACTGAGTTGTTTACTTTTTTCCTTGGCTTTATCATAAAGATATTCGGGGCGAAAACCGAAGGTCACGGGCTGACCAATGTAGGGGGATAGCTTATCGTGCAGATTGAGTTCATTTGGGATACCAAAACGTACAGTCCCCGAGACAAACTCTAGTTCTTCGGTTTTTTCGATTTCACCTTGCAAGAAATTCATAGACGGGCTGCCAATAAAGCCTGCGACAAACTTATTAGCGGGATTATTGAACAAGTTCATTGGACTATCGACTTGCTGAACAATACCATCTTTGAGCACCACAATTTTATCTCCCATGGTCATCGCTTCAATTTGATCATGGGTCACATAGATCATGGTCGCCTGTAGCTGTTTGTGCAAACGTTTAATTTCAATCCGCATTTGTACACGGAGTTTCGCATCGAGGTTGGACAATGGTTCATCGAAAAGAAATACCTTAGGTTGTCGCACCAAGGCTCGGCCGATAGCTACGCGTTGTCTTTGCCCTCCGGACATTTCTTTGGGGCGGCGATCCAGATATGGGGTAAGGCCGAGGACTTTGGCTGCTTCCTCAACCCGCTGGGTGATCTCTGCTTTGGGATATTTGCGCAATTTTAATCCAAAGGCCATGTTTTCAAAGACCGTCATGTGTGGATACAACGCATAGTTTTGAAAGACCATAGCGATATCACGATCTTTTGGAGAGACATCATTCACACGAGCATCATCAATGTATAAATCTCCCCCGGAGATTTCTTCCAGCCCGGCAATCATTCTAAGCAAAGTGGATTTTCCACAGCCCGAAGGTCCAACGAGTACAACAAATTCTTTGTCTTCAATAAATACATCTGCCTCTTTGATGGCTAAGACGTCCTTACCGTATACTTTTTTTAATTTTTTTAATTCTACGTTCGCCATAATATTTGGGTTATTCTTTCAGGCCCGCTGAAGCGACGCCTTGAACAAAATATTTTTGGAAAAATAAAAAGATTGCCAACGTAGGCAACGAGATTAAAATGGTCCCCGCCATTAACAGCGGCCATTGAACAGAAAATTCATTTTTCAAAAAGGCCATCCCGACAGGCAAGGTGAACATTTCGCGGGTAGTGGTCACAATTACAGGCCACATGAATTCATTCCAGGAGCCTTGAAAAGTATATATAGCAACGGCGGCCAAAGCGGGTTTTGAAACTGGCAAAAATATTTGCCAAAAAATGCGAAAATAAGAACAGCCATCAATTAATGCTGCCTCCTCAAGATCTTTAGGGATCGTTTCAAAAAATTGTTTCATCAAAAATATGTTCACCACTGTCACTAATCCAGGCAGGGTTAATCCGGCATAAGTATTAATAAGGTAGAATTCATTTAAAATGATAAATTTTGGAACCAGTAAAATAATCCCCGGGATCATTAAGCTGCCTAAAAGAATGGCAAATAGTATTTTCTTTCCAGGAAATTCCAGGCGAGCAAAAGCAAAGCCAGCTAAGGATGCGAAAAACACATTGGTCACCGTCTGAATCAGCGTAATAAATACGCTATTAAAAAGCCATTGCCCAAATGGTAAATCTTGCCAGACACGTTGATAATTTCCCAAGGTCCATTTCTCTGGGATTAATTTAATAGGCCATGAGAAAACATCTTGCTCCGCATTTAAAGAAATGGATAAAGAGAACAAAAACGGACCGATGTAAATCAGAGTCATTACTAACAACAGACCGTAAAACAATATTTTTTGAATTTTCAGTTGTTTCATGATTTTGAATTTGTCTGTTGGTTAATAAGCGTCAGCCGGGAAGTATTTTTTCTGTAGCCAGGTGGCGCCGAAGATAATGAGGGCCAAGATCACCGCTGAGGCGGCACCGTAACCGAGCCGGAAAAATTTAAAGGCATTGTTGTAAGTAAAGTAAGACATGGTGGTGGTAGAATTGACCGGCCCACCGGCGGACATGACGTAGATTTGATCAAAAACCTGAAAACAACCAATTAAACTCAGTACAACAACAAAATAAGTCACCGGCCGCACCATCGGTACTGTAATTTTCCAAAATTGCTGCCACTGATTCGCCCCGTCAATTTTTGCGGCCTCGTATAAAGATTGCGGAATTGATTGTAATCCGGCTAAGAAAGAAATCATGAAATAACCAGAGGTCGTCCAAATATTTAAGGCCATGATCGCAAATAAAGCAGTGCTTGGATTTGTCAAGTAATCCGTGCCTTCAACTCCAATTAATGACAATAAATAATTCAGTAACCCTGGTTTCGAATAAATCCAGACAAATATGATAGAAGTCACCACCGAAGAAGTTACCGCAGGTATGTAAAAAGCTAATCGAAAAAAAGCACGACCTTTTAATTTTTGATTCATGATAAATGCCAAGACCAGTGCTAGTAAAGTTTGAATTGGCACTACTCCAATAGTATAAACCAGTGTATTTTTAATCGCCACTAAAAAAACCTTATCCTGAAATAATTCCACATAATTCGCTAAACCGACAAAAGGTTTATCGGGGATCAATAAATTCCAATCGTAAAAACTGATAAAAAAAGCGAACAGGATTGGAACGAAGGTAAATACAGAGAACAAAAGCAACGGAAACCCAATAAATAAATAGGCCGTACGCGCTTGTTCTTTTTGCTTTGCGCTTAATTTCATGATTTAGCGTTGTTTTTTATTTTTCACCAATCTGTATTTTTTAATTTGCGAAGCAATTTCTTCCATAGCTTCACGTGGTGGTTTACCCATAAAAAAGATAGCTTGAAAGGCCACCACCACTTCCTCAAAACCGCGCTCGCTATATTGGACTTGAAAAGGTCGCGCGTAGGCGGCGCTCTCCATAAATGTTTTAAATACCGGGTGCTCATAAAATCCATTCGCTTCCGCCACGCTGCGGCGCGTCGGCATGGCCACTCCGGTATTCGTCCAGTTTGCCATGCCTTCTTTACCAACCAAGTAATTCATAATTTGCCAAGCTTCTCCCTCAAATGCCGTTTTTTTTGGCATAGCATAAGCCGTAGTAAAAGCCACCGTTGCCCGTTGCTTACCCGCCGGTAAAGGAATAATCCCGTAATCAATTTCTGGATAGTTATCCTTTAAAAATGGCATCAACCAGCCACCCGATATCGCCATCGAACAGGTTCCGCGACCAAAGGCATCACCATTCCAAGCCACACCCTGATCCTGAGCAATGGTTGCCACACCTTTTTGATACAGACCGTAATAAAATTCCAGGGCCTCTATAAAAGAGTCATCAGTAATCCCCAAAGAGCCATCGGGGTTTTGGAAATGCCCGTCGTTTTGGTACACAAAAGGCATCACCATCTCGATCGACGGTTCGACGATAAAACCATATTGATCCATTTTGCCATCGCCATCTCGATCTTTGGTCAGTTGAGCTGACATCTGTTCCAGTTCTTGCCAATTGGTGGGCAAGCTATCTAAACCCGCTTCGCGGAAATGGGCTTTGTTGTAGAAAAGTACGTAGGGGTTAAAGTCCTTGGGTAAGCCATATTGTACACCATCGTATTGAAAAGCTTCTAAAGCAAAAGGGAAGAAATCAGTGGCCTCAAAATCTGGACTTTGGGCCATCCAATTATCCAATGGATTGAGAATGCCAAAACTCATGTACGAGGGTGCGGTCATGCCTTTTAGAAAAAATAAATCCGGCGCGGTATTAGTCCCCAGCATGAGTTGGAGCTTTTCGGAATAATTGCCAGGAATCGGTTCATACTTAAAATCCAACTCCGGATGAGTTTGTCGAAAATCCGCCAGGGTTTGTTTAAAGAGGTTGGTCTCACTCGGGCTGGAGACCCAGCTGGACAGGCGCAAAGTATCGTTGCCCGTTGGCTGGCAGGCCGCCATCCACAATAGTATTAATCCGCTGAGATAACGGAGGTATTTGGAGATTTTAAAAGGTATAGGAACTAAGAAGCACATCGAACTAAAAAGTGTTTTTGTAAAATTCGATGGAATCAATGAAGTATTCTAGTTAAATATTTGCCACTTTCAGCACTTTTTTTGCCTATTTTTACAAAATAGGTGATTCAAATGCAAAAAAAATACTTTTGAAAGCTGATTATCAACATCTAGACCTTTTGGCGGAGAATAATTTAATCCGTGCCTTCTGGATTGATGTACCATCCTTTGGCTTTCATTGGCATTATCATCCGGAGCTGGAAATTACATGTGTGCGACAAGGCCGGGGAACAAGAATGGTGGGCGACAATGTGAGCCCCTTTAGCTCGGGCGACTTTGTATTCATGGGTTCCAACTTGCCGCACACCTGGATTTCGGACGATGATTTCAACAGTTCGCCACAACACATGGAAGTCGCCGTATTACAGTTTCACCCCTCCTTGCTGACGGCGAGTCTTTTAGGGCTGCCGGAACTGCGTAATATCCGCCAGCTTTTGCGTTCGGCAGATCGGGGCATCGAGTTGACTGCGGGCCGCCGCGAGGCGGCAGCGGATTTACTTTTTCAGCTCATTGCAGCGGAAGGCTTCGAACGCTTTAATCTTTTCTTTCAGCTGCTCAATTATTTAGGCGCCGCTGAGCCGGACCATCTATTGGCCTCAAAAGCATACGCCGCACCACTCAATGAATCGACCGAAGAGCGCATCCTCCAAGTTTGTCGCTACGTACACGAGCATTTCATGCGCCCCATCAAGCTGGATACTGTCGCACGAATCGCGCACATGAATGCTTCTGCCTTTTGTCGTTTTTTCCGAAAAACAACCGGGCAAACTTTTTCCGAATACATCAATGACTTACGGGTTACCAAAGCCTGCAACCTCTTACTCGACCAGCGTCAATTGAGTATCTCAGAAATTGCTTACCAATCTGGTTTTAATAGCCAGACACTTTTTAATCGCATATTTTTAAAAAAGAAAAATAGAACGCCTAGTCAGTTTAGACGATTTATGAAAAGTAAAATGGAAAAGTAATCGCCTCTTCCTATTGTTTTGATAGCTTCAATCTACTTTCCCAATCCAGGCGCGTGAGCCGATAAACTTTACAATCGCTATTCTCAAAACGTCGATTTTCCACAAATTGGAACCCTAATCTTTCGTAAAATCGAATGGCATCAACATTTGAAGCCAGAGGATCAATGAGAATCGCAGTAACCAAAGCATCACTAAAGCAACGTGCAAAGGCTAGCTGCATCATCTGTGTGCCGTAACCTTTTCCAAGATTTTCCTTCTCGCCGATCCAAATATCAATCGCTCGTAAATGGGGTGGCACTGCTCCCCAATAATGCGAATCTTCCTCGGCCGGATCAATGATTTGCAAAAAACCAATCGGGTGACCATTTAATTCTGCGATCAACTGTTCCCGCCAGGATGGAGTACGATTAAGTTCGTGCGTCCAGTTCCAATCATCATCGGGATCAGAGGCGATAACGTGCGCTTGCCGATCCCAATGCTCCAAGAGACTAAGATCATTGATTGTTGCTGGGCGAAGCTGTATGGTAAGTTTATCCATAGATTATTAAGCAGTCAACTTGGGTTGTAGAAAATGAACCAACGTATAAGCTACAATCAGTCCAACCACAGAAAAAACAACATCCATAGGATCAAAAACATTCTTCCCACCAATATTATGCAATTTAAATTCCTGGGCGATCACATAAATACTGGCCAAAAGAGTCGCTATTATATATATGTGTCGACTTTGCAACTGGTGCTCCGGCTTTAGCCATCTTCGATTGAAGATCAAGCCCAGCATCGTCAAAGTTAAGGTTCCAATAATAGCCTCACAAAAATTGGGAAAGGACAACAAGAATATTTTCCACCATTCAGGATAATCTCCTTCTAGAAAAAATGGCCGACTCCGCTTGCCTACAACAAAAAGGACGATGACCAATAATTCAATTCTCAATAACTTATGGATATCATTCATTAGCCCAACTTGATATAAAAAGTCAATTCTGTTGATCGTAAAATTGTCGTTTATTACGATCAGGCCATTGATTTTTTAGAAGGATGATTCATTTTTTCTGCTGAAGGACTTGGGCTTACGTGTTTCCAGATACAGCAATGGCGTAAATACTTCTATGGCGCATCATACAACTCATCCGCATACTGTCGGACGAAAGCGGCCACCTTTTCGGCCTCCATGGCTCCACCTGCGGTGGGCAGATTGACAATATGACGGCTCACCCGCTCCGCCTCCGGACAGCTTCCAGCGGTATAGTTCCAGCGCTCCCAATTTGTCTGCACGGGATGGATAGGACTATTCATCCAATCATTGAGCGGAATGCGGTGTTGAGTAGCCAAAGCGACGAAACGATCGCGATCTTTCACCAAAAGAGGATATTGTATATAAGTATGATGGGCATAATCGGGTACAAAGAGCGGCGAGCGGCCCAGTTCGACCATCAGACGATCGTAGATGGCGGCGCTATCTTGCCGATTTTGCAAATTTTCGGGCAGGCGCGATAAAGCTTGGAGACCAGCGCGCGCCTGGACTCGTGCACAAGCCTGTAAATAGCCCGGCGGCATAACGGGGGCCTCTAGCTCTTGCCCGCCGGAGGAGCCTGTGATAATATTCCGCGCACTGAGCCATCGGTACAAACGGACCAACGGCCAATATAAGGCAGGCGATAATAAATAGCGACGGACAAACAACTGAGCAGCCAGCATTGTACTGGCACCAAAGCCCGGTGCGGGTAAGTCGGCTTCAAAAGCAGCCATGCGGGCGGCAAGTGCCTCATCCCGACAATAGACGATTCCGCCAATTCCGGTTGAAAACGTTTTATTCCATTGAGAAGAGAAAAAGGCAGCCTGCGTGAGGGTGCCGTTAGGTTGGCCACGATAATAGCCACCATAGCCATGGGTACAATCCTCGATCAAGCCGAGATCATGTTGCTGCGCAATATCCCGAAGCGCATCGATATCACTGGATAGACCAAAGGTATTTTGAGCAATGATGAGTCGGGTACGCGCGGTGATGCGATCGGCCACTTTTTCAGGATCCATATTATAGGTCAGAGGATCGATATCTACATAGACCGGCTGCCCCCCCAAATAGATAATGGCATTAGCGACAACAACACAGGTAAAAGCCGGAATAATGACCTCATCTTCTGCTTTTAAGTCAAGACTACGCAGTAATCCATACAGTCCGATTCGCCCCTTCCAGAAGAGGCTGAGCTGCCCCATTTCGGCTCCCAGATGCGCTGCGAGGGCTTTTTTATAGCTAAAATTGGCTTCCAAAATCCAAAAAAACCTTGTTAAGTGTTAAAATTATGTTAAAAAACCGGTATTCTGTCACAGAAATTAGGATTTAAGTTTTTAAAGCATGCAATTTTGTCCTACATTTGCACCCGCTTTACAAAATATTGCTAAAAAAATTAATATTTTGTATTTCAGGTGTGTCCTGAAACTGTTTTAAAGCCCCGTATCGGGTTATCCCATGAGTATTACAATTTTTCGACCACTGCTTCTTGCGGTGCTACTTGCTACAATTACTAGTTGCTTTCCACATCAGCTCGAAACGGTCAGTTCAAGTGAAATGACCACTGAGTCCTCCCCTACCCCGGTTAGCTTTGACTTCACCAACAATGGTAAATCTGTTGACGCAATGCCTTTGGATGAAATTTACACCAAAGTCGATGTTCAGGAATTGCCACAACCAGATAAGTCAAAGGCACTGGTTCAGGGATTGAAGCAGCAACTCAAGGTACTAAAATACCGCAGAAAAAAACAATTAAAGGCGCTGGGTCAAGCCGACCTCTCTACTGAGAAGCTGATCCGTACTGTCGAGCAGCTTTTGCTCAACGAAGGCCGCCTGAAAGATGAATTCGAAGCTTACCAAATCAAAGGTAAGGATGGTCTCGGTAACGTTTACTTCACCGGCTACTTCACGCCAATCCTAAAAGTCAGTAAACACAAGACCGCAACCTATCGCTATCCTTTGTACGCCTATCCACACGGCTGGAACGGTAAATTACCGACGCGCGGAGCAATCGATCGGGATAGTAGTGTCCTTGCTGGTCGAGGTCTAGAGCTAGCTTATGCCGAGAATCCTATCGATATCTACTTCATGCAAGTGCAAGGTAGTGGTGTGGTAGAATTCACCGATGGTAGTCGCGAGATGTTTGCCTATGCCGGTAGCAACGGACACCCTTACCGCAGTATTGGTCGCTATATGATCAAGCACGGCTACACCAACGAGCAAGGCGTTTCTATCAAGAAGATTCGTAAGTTCTTTTTGGAACACCCGGAGCTTCTCGATGAGATTTTGCCCATTAATCGCTCCTACGTCTTCTTTAAGCCATCCCATTTCAAGCAGACGCCTAAAGGTGCCGGTAATGTACCATTGACTACCAACTACTCCATCGCTGTAGATACCCGCTACATCCCAATGGGTAGCTGTATGCTGGCCGCAGTGCCGATCATCGATCGCAATAATAAGGTTATGCGTCACGAATACCGCGTTTTGCTGGCCCAAGATATTGGTGGTGCCATCAAAGGCCCTGGCCACGTCGATCTCTATACAGGGGTGGGTGAGCGTGGACGCCGTCATGCAAGCGCATTACATCACTATGGCAAGCTTTGGTTGCTTTTGCCTAACGAAGCTGATGCTGGCCATTTGACCGCTAGTCTATAAGATATATTTCAAATAAACCGCCAGTTAACTGCGCGGATACACACTATATTACTACTTTGTTTTGACCAAAAAGGACGGCAGCTTTGCCGTCCTTTTTGATTTTCATCTCTTTCCGATCTCAGCTAACCTCTATATTATCTTGAAGAGACAAATATAAAATTGTGATATTTTTGTTTGATAATGATTTTAATTTAATTTATATTTGTAGACGTATCAGACAAAAGAGAGGGCTCAAAGGTCACCAAACCAGCCGCCTTACTCCCTTATAAGAACACGAACACACACACGAGGAAACAAAAACTTACCGGGAAAGCTATCTCATACCTAAATATTGTTTGTCGGATACTTGTATTGGCGTACGCCTACGAGTGTCTCTATTATCGATTGCTTGAAAGTTACACGCCCATGTGATACTAATCATCTAATGGCTCATGTGTAACCTCAGACAAGTTTGAACACACAATCTAAATTATAATCCTATATGAAGCATTTAGACAAACAACTTGAGGCTAATGTGAGTTTATACGAAAAAAACGGCGAATCAACACCTAAACAAATCGAAAACTACCTATTGACTTTATTGGTCATTATCGGTCTGGTAGGCGCCTTGTATTTGTTTAGCACTGCGTTCAAAAATCCTGGCCGTCACAGTGGTAGCGGACTAACGACGCATGTACCCGATTCGCCTAAGGAAAAAGCAGTACCTGCTACCGCTAAGCAGCCTGCTGTTCCCGCAGAGCCACAACTCATCATTACAGGTCCTAAAGATGCCGAAGAGCTCTTGTTCTTTACCATCACACAATTTGATGAGCGCAAGCAGTACGAATTGCATTTGGGTAATGGCATGACAATCTATCCCAATGATAAGGTGACGCGCTACCGATTCCCGGCTTCTGGCACCTACAATATTAAATTAATGGTGAAAGATCAAGAGGTTGTGAGTACCGTTCACCGCGAGAAATTGCGGATCCAAGATGCGATTACGGTTGCTCCCGGCGCCATGCAGGAACGATAAATAAATACAAACATTTTCGTACTTTAGTTGTTGTATCGTCGTTTAATGATTAGAATCTAAGTCTAGCGAAAATGCAAAACCTGAAAAATATACTGGAACGATCCGCCTTTGGGGTATGCAACTATCTTGGAGAGAAGATGGGCATAGCTTCTGCGCGTGTCCGCATTTATTTTATCTATTTATCGTTCGCAGCGCTTGGTTCTCCGCTAATCATTTACCTCTTCGTCGCTTTCTGGCTTAACATTCGTCGGTATATCAAACAGAAGCGTCATACGATCTGGCAATAAGCCCTTTGCCACCTTAATTACTGATCATCTATTGCTGAAAAGCATATTGGATAATATTCGCGCCCATGCGCAAAGCCTGTCGACGCAACTCTTCGGGATCATTATGCACTTCCTGGTCTTCCCAGCCGTCTCCCAGGTCACTTTCGAAAGAATAAAACACGACCAGGCGTCCTTCCCAGAAAATGCCGAAACCCTGAGACGGGTTATCATCGTGCTTATGAATCTTAGGCAAGCCTTTCTTAAATTCAAACCGTTGGTGGTAAATCTCGTGCTCCCAGGGCAACTCAACCAGCGGCTGCTCGGGGAAAACCTTTTTTAGCGCCGCCCGCACATAGGGATCCATTCCAAAGTTGTCATCAATATGCAGAAAGCCACCACCGATGAGATAGTTGCGTAAGTTTTCCGCTTCCGTATTAGAGAAAACCACGTTGCCGTGTCCGGTCATGTGCACAAAGGGATAATTGTATAGCTCTGCACTGCCTACCTCTACGGTCGCATAGTCACGAGCAAAACTGGTCCCTAATTCTCGATTACAAAAATCTGCTAGATTTGGTAAGGCCGTTGGATTCGCATACCAATCACCCCCACCGTTGTATTTTAGCAAGGCGAGTTTCAAATTATTCGTGGCGGAAGGCGCAGGGCGGACGGCCATGAGTAGTAAACTACCCGCAGTTATAAAGGATAAGAGGATCAATCGGTTGAGAACAGAACGAGTTAAGCGCATGAAGATCGATTAGGTTGTTTCGAGTAATAACTGTTGTTTTTGCCTTCTTGTTGTGGAAACAAGGCGAAAGCCAAATGTAATGTTGTTTACGCGGTAGATGTTGAAATGGATGCAAGATCGTTGAGTAAATTTAACGTATGACAGGCAACGACACCAGCTGTTTCGGTACGTAGCCGACTCTCGCCAAGACTTACCGCTGCAAAGCCGTGTTGACGAGCTAGGGTCACTTCGTCTTTGCTGAAATCCCCCTCCGGCCCAATGAAAATAGTGACCGCTTGTGGTGCGCGGTACACAGCGGCTAAATGAGGCCGCGCATCCTCCTCACACCAAGCGATGAAGCGTTGTCGTTCGCTCGATGTCGTTAATTCGAGGGCCTCCCGAAAAGGTGTCAAAGGCCGCAAAGTCGGCAGCTGCGCCTTCAACGACTGCTTCGCCGCAGACAGAATGACCTTTTCCAAACGGTCTTCCCGAATTCGGCGCCGCTCGGAGCGTTGACAAAGCAAAGGGATAATCTCATCGACACCGATTTCGGTCGCTTTTTCCAATAACCACTCAAATCGATCGATCTGCTTAGTCGGGGCAACAGCCAGTTGCAAATGAAACGACCGGGCTTGATGATCAGTCTGGCGCTCCAGAATGTGCAATAGACAGTCTTTTTTGCCGGCTTCTACGATCTGCGCCCGGTATAACGTCCCAAGTCCATCGATGAAGTGAATTTCATCTCCGGGCCGCTTGCGGAGCACCTGAACACAGTGTCGGGCTTCCTCCGATCCGAGGCGGGCCTGATCCCCTTCAATATCCTGCGTGTAGAACAATTGCATGCGCTAAAGATAAGGCAATGCGATGATTTGGTGGTAGAACATCTGGCCTTTGTCGAACAATTGCAATTTGGAATATAAATAGTACTTTTGCAGTCGTTTGAGAACATGTCGTTTTATGGACACGTTTTTCAAAACAAAGGCAATGAAAAGCCGTTAACAACACTAACAAATATTTGATACTTCGATGTCGTACCTGATCATGGCTGGACAGCTCATTCTGAGCTTATCTATATTAATCGTTCTTCACGAGATGGGGCACTTTTTTCCTGCCCGTTGGTTCAATACGCGTGTAGAAAAATTCTACCTGTTTTTCGACCCTTGGTTTTCTTTATTTAAAGTCAAAAGAGGCGAGACAGAATATGGTATTGGCTGGTTACCACTCGGTGGTTATGTCAAAATCTCGGGCATGATCGATGAGAGTATGGATAAAGAGCAGATGAAGCAGCCACCACAGCCCTGGGAGTTCCGCTCCAAGCCCGCCTGGCAACGCCTGATTATTATGCTTGGCGGTGTAACGGTCAATTTCATTCTTGGCTTTTTCATTTACGCCATGGTACTTTTCGTCTGGGGCGAAGAATATCTTCCGGCGCAAAATGCCAGCTACGGTATCGCTGCCGACTCCCTCGGCCAAGCACTTGGCTTCCGAGATGGAGACAAAGTGCTGGCATTAGGTGATCAGCCCTACGATAAATTTAACGATCGGCTTGTTTTCAAAGCTGTAGCAATTGACAATGTCAGTTCAATAAAAGTAGAAAGAGACGGTCAGCAAATTATGCTGATGATGCCAGATAGTGCGGCACAAATGTTGACAAAGCGTGAAAACAAGAATGAGCGCCTGTTTACCCCGCGGGCCCCATTTGAAATCGGCAGAATCGCAGAGGGAGAGGAATATGCGGCTAGCCAAGCCGATATTAAAGTGGATGACCGCGTCATTGCCTTCAATGGCCAACCCACGACCTATTATCACGAATACGAGAAATTAGCGCTAGCAAATAAAGGTAAGCCCGTTACTCTAAGCTTGCTTCGTGGCAAGGATACCATCACGACTAAGCTCACGCTCAACGAAAAAGGCCAAATGGGTGTTGCGCCCAAGCCTTTGGCCGAATATTTTGATGTGAAACGCCAGGAATACACCTTTTTCGAGGCCTTACCGGCAGGAACGGCTAAGGGCTGGGATCTTCTGGTGACTCAAATCAAAGCCTTCGGTCAGATGTTCCGTGGTAAGATTAAAGCTTCCGAAAGCCTCGGTGGTTTCGGTACCATTGCTAAGATGTTCGGTGCGCAGTGGGTCTGGGAGAATTTCTGGCAAATGACGGCAGTTTTATCCTTGATTCTGGCCTTTATGAACTTGTTACCCATCCCGGCCTTGGACGGCGGCCACGTCATGTTCCTGCTCTACGAAGTGGTCAGTGGCCGCAAGCCCAGTGACAAGTTTATGGAATATGCGACCATCATTGGTTTCATCATCGTGATCAGCTTGGTACTTTACGCGAACCTGCTGGATGCATTTAGAGGATAGTATGAATTACTTCGAGTTTTTTGATATCCCGGTGCAATTTCAATTGGACGAAGCGCAATTGAAGCGCCAATACTATGTCAATAGTAAAAAGTACCATCCGGATTTCTACACCCTCGAAAGCGCTGAGAAGCAAGCAGAGATTCTGCAGTTATCTACGTTGAACAACGAAGCCTATAATACCCTGGCGAATTTCGATACACGGATGCGCTATGTCTTGCAACTCAAAGGCATCCTCGCCGAAGAAGGTCAAAACACCATCCCTCAAGACTTCCTCATGTCGATGATGGACATCAACGAAGCACTGATGGAATTGGAATTCGATAATGCCCCGGTGGCGCGCGAGCAAGTCGCCCAGCAGCTCGCCGAGCAAGAGACTAGCATCTATGCGGACATTACAGATATCATCACCAACTACGACGATGCTATAGCGACCGATGAGCAGTTAGAGAAAGTAAAAGATTATTATTTAAAAAAGCGCTATCTATTGCGTATAAGGGAAAATTTAAATAAATTTGCCACGCTTTAGAAGTAAAGCAGCAATGGCAAGCGTTATATCTACCAAAAGCACTTGTCTATATTCCACCTGCCTCGGTGGCGGAATTGGTAGACGCGCTGGATTCAAAATCCAGTTCTCGCAAGAGAGTGGGGGTTCGATTCCCCCCCGAGGTACTAGCTGATTTTCAGCAGATTAGCTCAAGTTGTTTAACTTGAGCTTTTTTGTTTCGGGGCTATTGGCCACACTATGGTCACACAAATTGGCCACTTCATTAGTTACGCATCTCCTTATTATACTTGCCCAGTTCTATAATTTCATGCTATACTTTGCTTGAAGGGAAGTAGGAATCACATGTCAATGATGATCAGTGGATTATATGATGCGTTGATGGAAGCAGGTGCTTCAAAAGAACGAGCACGCACGGCAGCAGCAGAAGTCGCGACCTATGATAACCGATTAAATAGGATTGAAAAAGACCTGGCCGTATTGAAATGGATGGTAGGTTTTAATGTGGCAATGACGGCTAGTATTATGTTTAAGTTGTTTGGATAAATTTATGGTAGTATCGGATAGGGAAAATGAAATCCAAATTTGGCAATTTTTTGAGTAAATATTCTCAGATACCCAATATTTTCAAGAGCTCCTTTTCCTTTTCCTTTAATTTCAGATTCAACGCTACCTTTTCATTAAATTGTTTACTTCTCGAAATACTGGATTTGAGCTTTCCTATCTCCTTTTTAATTTGGTAAATTTGATGTTGATTCTCCACTAAGAAACTTAAAGGCTTTGACAGCCATTCTGGTTTATCCGAAAGCTGAATACAGAAGTCTTTAAAAACAAAATCTATACTCTTTTTCAGATTTAAGGTGTAATTAATTTTAGAAACATCAACCCAATCAGATTTAAAAGTCCAGTCTATTACTGATTGATCTTCATTAGTAGGGTGAGAATGTTTACTGGAAGTGGATACGTAAACCTGATCTTTATACTGCACCCAAAAGATGATATGGTATGGAATTGCTTTGTCAATAATGTTGAGAATCTTAGGAATTTCAACCCCAATTTTCAATTCTACTTTAAAAATCTGGATTTCCTTAATGTCCCTAGCTTCCAAGTTTAATGTTCCTGTCGATAGCTTGTTTGTCCAGGTAATCCGTTGGATATTCTCCGTAAAAAGCTTTTTTTGTTTCGTATTAGTGAATCTGTCAAATGCATTTTTCGGAACAACACGGGCTACATTGGTGCTATGTGGTAAATCAAAATGTTTCATCTACCGAACAATTAAAAAGGATATCAACTTAAAATCTTCTATTCCCTTAATTTTTTCTCGTAATGCGGTCGTACCTCCTGATTGGAAAAGACTCAGCACCTCCTTCTCTTCCTCTTTTTGAAGAATGGTTCCGATACTTTGTCTCAATAAATGAGAGTAGGTGTCCATATTTTGGTACTCATCCGTTTCTTTGCTCAATTGTTTACAGAGCTCAACAATAGGCGTATGTACTCCCTTACATAACATCCGCATAGCATCTAGTATTTTCTTTGATTCGACATGGTTTAAGATCAACTCGCCTGTTGTTTTCATATAAACCAAGTAATAGGGATGCAATCTGTTAAGTTTATTGATATTTACACTTGAATTTATATTTTTCAACACAAAAATTATCCCTGATTCCAGAACAGCATTAGAAGAAACTACCGCATGCAATCCTTCTGGAATATTTTTCAATTCTCCATAGGCTTTGATCAATTTGGACAAGTCCACTCTAAAGTCATTAAGTCCCAAGTCTGTAATGCTCACTCCTTCTCTTAGATCTTCTAAATCAATTACTTCATCCTGCAACTTTTGAAGCTGAATTTTACGGTATTCTAAATCTTTTTCATCAGTATTCAGGATATTATCATCGCCAGTGCTTGCCATGTTACTGATGAGCATCTTGTTCTCAACCCTTTGCTTTAAATTGATATAGGAATCAAGGGTGACATCTGGCCAGAAGTTGACCATCGTAATACTTTCATTACGTGAACCAATTCGATCGATACGTCCAAAGCGTTGAATAATTCGCACCGGGTTCCAATGTATATCATAATTAATCAAGTAATCACAATCCTGCAAATTTTGGCCTTCTGAGATACAATCCGTTGCGATTAGCAATTCAATCGAATCCTTTATCCGTGGATAGAGTTGTGCTTTGTCTTTAGACCGGGGAGAAAAGCATGTAAGAATCGCATTAATATCAGCTGGAATTTCCTTTGAGGTGCTTAATTTACGAGAACCTGTAATTAAGGTTGTATTCAGCCCATATTTATCTTTTAAACGCTGGTGTATGTTTTCGTATAGATAGTTAGCGGTATCTGCAAATGCAGTGAAGACTATAACTTTTTGATTCCCCGGATTGAATGGTTTTTCAATTTTATCATCAATAATAGATTTCAAATGTTGCAGCTTGGTATCTTTCTCACCTCTTATATCCACAATGTTGTCCCAAAGATGATGGAGGATCACTAAATCTTCCTTTAAATCTTCGCGCCATTTGGTGGTATCCATATCGGAAACGTGGACCTTAATTTTCCTTCCAATAACATTTTCCTCATCCCCCCAATTTGCTTCCCAGTCAAAATTCTCATCATTGATTTTTGTTTGAATGCCCTCGTAATCGTTTGATTCCCCTTTGTCGATAATTTTAATGGCACTCTCAATTTGAGAAATGATCCCTTCCAGTGTAATCCGAAATGAATCCACCGAACTTTCCAAACGCTTCAAGAAGTTTATCCTCATAAGGATACGCAGGCTATTATCCCTGTCTATTTGAGATAATTTGCCGGATCCGGAGCGCACTTCTTTATCGTATAGATCGGCATAGAGCTGTACTCTGCTAGGTAGGATATAATTTAAGGGTGTGTAGATGGACAGATTGAGCAAGGTCAGCTTTTCAGCTATATCAACATAGGTTATATCGTTATTATCGGTGAGCTGGCTTTGAATAGATACAGGTTTATTTCGTGTCGGAAATTTTCCTATCGCCGATGTATCGTAGTAGGTGGTGATATGCTTTCTTGATCTTGCGATGGTCAGTGAATCTAAAATTTCAAAGAAATCAAAATCAAGCATGTCTAATAACCTGTCCGTAGTCCTTTTTTGGGTTTCGTATTTAGTCCAAATATTAAAAGCCTGCTGAGCTCTTCTAAAAATATGATCTATCCCTCTGTCCGTATCCAGTTTGCCGTCAATATTTGCTGCGTCTCCTTCATAGGCTAAAGCCAGTTGGTTTTTCAAATCATTAAACCGATTATTTACGGGAGTAGCAGATAGCATCATTACTTTGGTCTCAATCCCCTCCTTTACAATTTTCCTCAGTAATTTTTGATACCGATTTTCGCGATCAGCACTAGGATTGTTATTCCTGAAATTGTGTGATTCATCAATAACTACCAAGCCATAATTACCCCAATTGACGTTTTCCAGCTGCCGTCCATTACTCATACCTCTTTCACGGGAAAGGTCGGTGTGAAACAGAACGTCATACCGGAACCTATCCGCTGCCAAAATATTGTTCTTATCATTATGCCGAAAGGTATTCCAATTGGCTTCTAATTTCTTAGGACATAAGACTAAAACATCCTTATTTCGCATTTCGTAATATTTGATTACGCCCAATGCCGAAAAGGTTTTTCCTAATCCAACGCTATCTGCCAAAATACAGCCTTTGTATCTCTCCAATTTATTGATCGCCCCGATTACCGCATCCCTTTGAAAGTTATAGAGCTTCTTCCAAATCACTGAATTTTTGAAGCCTACTTGCTCATTGGGTAAATGATCCAGAGACAAGTCATCCAGAAAGTCATTGAAAATATTATAGAGGGTGATGAAGTAGATAAACTCAGGGCTGTTTTCTTTATAAGCACTCTCGAAGTAATCCTGAACCTTTTGCGTGACGTCCTTTAAGTCTTCTTCATTCTCCCAGATCTGGTTGAACCAATTAAGATAAGCACTGCTATCTGGATAGTCTGATCTTTGAATGAGGGTAGGAAATCCTTTCTTATGCGTGATCCCTAAATCTGAGGTAGTGAAACTACTGACGTTTGAATAGGCGTATTCCTCGGTGGCACTGTTTTTCAGGTGAATCATAACCTGGAGGGGTAGATTACTGTGCTTATTTGATTTGAAAGTGACCTTTTCTTTTACCCATTTAGAACACTCCCTTGCAATAGCCCTTTGGTTCAATTGGTTTTTCAATCGCAGCTCAAACTCTCCCCCACAAAGTTCTGACTCTCTGTAAATATGTGGGATGTAAAACTGTCTGCTATGTTTCTGGAACTCTTCTTCAATGAAGGTGGGTGTACTGAATATAAAACGCAATTCATCAATTTTGTCCAATTCCTTCTTAAGAGCTTCGAAAGCATATATGGAAAAAGAAGCAGCGGCGATGCTGAGCTTACCTCCTTTTTTGATAGTCTCTTTTAAGTCATCACCTAATCGATTATTAACGTTGTCAATCAGTTTCATAGGTTATAATACTTTCATTTCAGTTTCGGGGCTCAATTGCTTAAGGAGTTGCTTTACATTCATTTTTGCGGTATCGTCTTTAAACCCTGAGTCTCTAAAAACAATTCGAAGGGGAGCATCCTTAGCTACCATCTTCGCAAAATCCTCATCTATCCCCTTATCAAAACAGGCATAGAGTGAGTTTTGCGCTACTTTGAAGACTTGTTTACCAGAAATAGTAGCTTGCTCAATTTTGAGGGAAAGCGGTAGTCCCCAGTCCAACATTACTTGAGCCAGAAGGTCGTCAGCAGTTCTGTTAGGTTTTACATTGTCGGAAAAAAGATCTAAATCTTTTTGCTGATAGTCTTGTGGGGTATAAAATACATACTGCATATTGCTGTCATCTAAACGGAATACCCGGAAACCATAATCAATATCTGCATTGGTTTCATCTTTGATTTTTCCAGCTGCTTTTCTAATTCTATCTTTAGCCAATTCACTTATGGTATCGTACCCTGCTTTATATGCTTCACTTTGTTCATCAGTTATTTCAGGAATTTGTACACATATGTAGTTTAATTTTCTTTTGCTTTCAGTGTTTAATTGTAAAACAGCATGAACTATTGAGGCGCTCCCGGAGAAAAAATCAAGGATTATATCATTCTTAGTAGTACCAATAGACAGACACTTTTTTAAAAGAGAGAGAGGTTTTGGAAAATCAAATACCTTTTTACCATCAAAAAGTTCACGTACTTCTATTGATCCTTCAGAAGTTGCATTTACATCAGACATCCAAGTTCTATATGGTTTAGATCTCGGATTATCAGTTCTGATTTTTTCATAAGCGATGTAAGTTCCATTTGATCTTTTCACAAATTCAACATCTCCTCTATCAACAAACCCTTGCATATTTTTCTTCCCAAAACGCCAACGTCCTTCTTCTCCATCATTTCTTATTGGATATACATCTTCATTATTAGGACCCTTTATAGCAAACCACATAGTTGGTCTATCAGCTCTCCTTGAGTTAGAACCCCACTTGTTTAATTCTCTACCTCTTCTATATCTTCCCTTGTTATCAATCTTATCTAATGGCTCTGCCTTTATTTCAATAGTACCAAGAACTGCTGATTTGTGACTTTTTGAAAAACAAACAATATACTCATGATCTTGAACAACTGTTTTAGAATCACTTCCCCCTCCTTTTTTTGATTGCCAAACAAGAGTACCTATATAGTTCTCCTCCCCGAAAATCTCATCACATACTTTCCTTAAGTTATGCACTTCATTACTATCAATCGAAATAAAAATCACTCCATCATCAGTTAACAGATTCCTTGCCAGCTTCAAACGCGGGTACATCATACTCAACCAATCAGAATGATATCTTCCTGATGTATCAGGATTTACTACTAAACGCTGATCGTATTCATCTTTTTGCCCACTTTCCTCCTTATATTCAGCCGAATCTTGCGTGAAGTTATCTTTGTACACAAAGTCTTTCCCGGTATTGTAGGGTGGATCGATATAGATCATTTTAATCTTGCCCAGGTAACTTTCCTGTAGCAGCTTCAGCACTTCTAAATTATCTCCTTCAATGTAAAGATTTTCCGTGTTGTCAAAATCTACGGAATCTTCTCGCACAGGGCGCAAGGTTTTTTCTGTGGGGATATTGGCAGTGACAATGGCTTCTCGTTTCCCCGGCCATTCTAATCGGTAACGTTCTTTATTGCCTTCAATAATGTCTTCTGATAACTCTTGCTTGAGTAATTCAAAATCGATTTTAATCCCTTCTGCTGTTTCGGTCACGCAATTAGGGAATCGTTCAGCTATAAAACGGCTGTTCTCGTTTACCCAATTGAGACTTTGCATGTCTAATTTATCGTTCATTTCTTTTTATTTCAATTGAACAATTTCCATCAGCTTACCATAGCTGCTCACTTTTTCAAATCGTACGGCTCCGCCACTAATGGCTTTGAAGTGTTGGTTAGCACAATGGATTTTTAGCTTTTCAATTTCTCGTAAGTCCAAATCGGAATCTGAACCTTTAGTTTCTGCTACAAAGTAAATGTATCGCACCTTGTCTTTATCAAACACAATTGCCCAATCGGGGCTATAGTTAGCCACCGGTGTTGAGACATAGAAGCTTCTGGGCAGCTTGGCGTATACAACTACTTCGGTACTGTTTTCCAATGCTGTGGCAAAATCAGATTCTATTTTAGAATCTGAAGTGAGAAAATCGTAGATGTGTTTTTTAAGCAGGGATGAGTTGCGCAAAGCAAACTTATCATTAGTAAATACTGTCTTAGCATCATAGCGTTCATTAGTTTTATGATAGACAATATTGTTAATGATTAAACTAGCTTTCACTTCATTAATTAGCTTGCTGCACTTAGTAATGAACTCCTCTGGATTCTTTCTAATTAAAGCAAATTTCTCTTCTTTAATCGCTTTGAGAATAGCGACAATAGTTTTACGCATTAAGTTGGTATTAACTTCAATCTCGCCGACGATATCATAGACTGCATTGGAATAAATATCGTTTTTCAGCTTCAGGCTTTCACTGTTAGATTCTTTGATCAACGCTCCCTGCTTCATCTGTTCTTGAGTACCATCCTGCAGTTCTCCAGTTTTTACTTCGTAAATTCTGTCTCCAATATTTAGCTGAGCATTGATTTTGACCTTACTATCTTCAATGAGCTTGTTAGAATCAAATTGAACTTCATAAATAGTTTTAAGATTTATCTTATTCCATAACTCCTGGAATTCTTTTTTCTTGAAGTTCTTATTAGTATTTAATACTACTGTCTGCCGTTCATCTTCCGGTTTAAATTCACTTTCTTGATATACTGTGGAAAGGATTTGACAGATACCAGTACGATATTTCTCCAATGGTTCAGGTAATGGTATGGCTTCCTTTTCAACTGATTCTCTACCTAATTCGGTCAGTTTATCATCTTCATCTATCAGATCATTTTTATATAAGGTTTTGTAAATAACCTTGGATTCTTCGGCTGTTATACGATGTTCTTTACCTTCAGCGTATCTCACCATACGCCCCTTGAAAAAGTCCATCTCGACTTTTTGAGGCCGGTCTTTGAGTGTATCTGCAATCTCTTTCTGTAATCCTTTGGCAAATGATTCATAGCTCTCAGAGGCGATGATAGTTAACTTATTGATCTCATGTACTTCTTCTCCGACCGCTTCGAAATCTAAACGACTGCCGTTTTTATTCACACAAAGGCGCATACCCCGGCCAACTTCTTGTCTTCGACGGGTTAAGCTCCCTGATTCCGCATGTTTTAAAGCGCATATTTGAAATACATTTGGATTATCCCAGCCTTCCTTGAGAGCAGAGTGTGAAAAAATGAACCGAGTGGGTTCCTTAAAACTTAATAGTCTTTCCTTATCCTTCATAATGAGGTCATAGGCAGAAATATCATCAGAATCTTCCTTGCCTCTTTTTACAGAGGGATCGACCATCTTATTTTTCTTATCAATTGAGAAATACCCTTGGTGAACTTGTTCTGGATTATCTCTATTAAGATATTTTTCATAGTCAGTTGGCATATACCCCTTGTGTAATTTACCAGGATCCGTTTTTCTTAAGTAGTCGTTATATTCTTGTTGGAAAAGGTCTAAATATTCGTTCTTTACTTTGTTATATTCTTCCTCAAAGATCTTGGCATATTCTCCAAGTTGCTGCTCCCCTAATTCATTATAAACTCGATATTTCTCCACCGTATCAATGAAGAAAAGAGAGAGTACTTTAATCCCTTTGCCATATAGTTGTTTTTCCTTAATTAAATGTGATTGGATGCATTCTCGTATTTGAATTCTGCGAAATGCACTTTCATCCTTGTCATTTAAAATATCACCTGGATAAATATCTTGACCTCCAATGACTACTTTATTTAAGTATCCATTGATCTCCGTAATCGTTTGATTTTTGTAGGCAGGCATATTCCCGGATAACTCATAAAGATTTGCCCCTTCGCCCAATTTCTGCCGCACTTTTTTAATTCCTGAGGTCCCGCGCTTCTCATATTCAATCACCGCAAAGGGCGGTTTGGTTGTACTCAAGCTAATATGCTCCAAATACAAGTAACCGGTAGTCCCGGTCGACCCTCTTAGGTTAATACCTTTTACTTGGATTTTTTTTACCAAACGCTTGTTGTAGGCGTCCAAAGCATCTAAGCGGTATACTTTGTTATATTCTATCTTGTGGGTCGCGGAATAGCGAAGCGTGAATAGCGGATTGAAGTCCTGCATACTCTCCATGGTCTTTTTCCCTTCGACCGACTGGGGCTCATCAATGACAAGAATTGGATTAGTTTGAGAGATAATCTCTATCGGCTTTCGCGTACCAAATTGATCCAGTTCTTGGTAAATACGTCTGGCGTCTTTTCCTCGGGCGTTAAAAGCCTGGGTATTTATAATCATTACACTGATTCTACTGTCAGATGCAAAGTTTTCGATATCCTGCGGACGGCTTGAATTATAAATAAAAGGATTGATTTTATGCCCATATAATTCTTGAAAGTGATCCTGAGTGATTTGAAAGGATTTGTATACGCCTTCTCGAATGGCAATGCTGGGAACAATGACAATAAACTTGCTCCAGCCATATTTTTTATGCAATTCGTACATGGTACGAATGTAGGTATAGGTTTTCCCGGTCCCCGTTTCCATCTCAATGGTAAAATTATACCCAAGTTTCACCCCTTTAGGCCTTTCTATTTGTGGACTTTGATACAGATCATTACGCTTTTGTACGGCTTGGGTATTTTTCAAGATTTGAAATTCAGGAATTTGCACTTTAGAATTCCGGTAGCCAATTTCTTCTTCAACTTCAAATGCTAGCACACCAGTTCCCATTGCAGCTTGTTTGGCTTTGCGAATGAGAGCCTTACTGCGTTCTAGGGTAAAGCGGTTCGTCTTAAGCGGCTGGCCTTCAAAGCAATCGACCACTGCCTGTACAGCCTGTATTTGAAAATCTTGTTGTTTAAATTGTAGTTTCATCGTTAAATCACTTTCATTTCTGTTTCAGGGCTGAGTTGTCTCAGCAGTTGTTTTACATTGGTTTTTGCGGTATCGCTTTTAAATCCGCTATCACGGAATACGATACGCAATGGAGCATCATTGGCAATTGCTTTGGCGAAATCTTCATCAATTCCTTTATCAAAGCACGCATAGAGTGAATTCTCTGCTACCTTGAAAACTTGCTTGCCATTAATCACGGCTTGCTCTATTTTTAGAGAAAGAGGTAAGCCCCAATCCAGCATTACTTGAACTAAGAGATCATCTGCAGTGCGATCTGGTTTTACATTATCGGCGAACAGGTCTAAGTGATCTTGTTGATAATCTTGCGGTTTGTAATAAACATCTTGCATGTTGCTGGTATCAAGACGATATACCCTGAATCCATAATCTATTTCAGCATCAGTTTCTTCTTTTATTTTTTTAGCTGCTCTGCGGATTCGTTCCTTTCCTATTTCACAGATGTTTTTGTAGCCAGCCTTAAATGCTTCACTCTTTTCATTAGTTTTTTCAAGTAACTGAACTAATATAAATCTGCGTTTTTCCTGATCTTCACTATTTAATTGCAAACAGGCGTGTGCAGTTGATGCTGAACCAGAAAAAAAATCCAAAATTAGATCTTTATCTCTAGTTGATGAGCGCAATATCTCTTTTATCAATCCAGATGGTTTTGGGTTTTCAAAAATTGTAGCATTTCCAAAAAGTTGGTACATTTCTTTGGAACCTTCTGTATTTAAAGGGACAAAATCCCATAAGGATGACCATGTAACTCCTTCTTTAACATCACATAAAAAACGCTTTAATTTAGGAGCACTTTGACCATCTTTTCCAAAATAAATTTCTTTCTTAGAAATGAGTTCTTTGATCTTCTTTTCATTATAGCGCCAGTTCCCTGAAGATGATGCAAATGATTTCCCGTTATTGGGGTTTATGATTTCAAAATCAAGAGCTTTACTATATCGGCCTCCTTTCACATTGGCAGATAAATCTCCCGGTGCCCAAGGCCCTTTCGGGTGATTATCTGGGTTTTTATACCTGTTAAGTTGAGAACTGCTTCTCGGTTTTGTGAATAACTTTACCTGATTTTTTGATTTAGCATATACAAAAATATAATCATGCTGAGTCCCAATAACTTGATCATTAGGAGGAGTATTTCTCTTTTTCCATATAATTTTTACTATAAATCCTTGTTCCCCAAATATCTCGTCACATAATTTTTTAATATTTGACTGCTCTTTATCATCGATAGAAATGAAAATCACACCATCATCAGTTAAAAGGTTTCTAGCTAGCTTCAAACGTGGATACATCATACTTAACCAATCAGAATGGTACCGACCCGCAGAATCCGGGTTTACTACCAAACGTTGATCATGTTGATTTTTCTGTCCACTTTCTTTTTTGTATTTTTCGCTATCTTGGGTAAAATTATCTTTGTACACAAAATCCTTTCCTGTATTATATGGGGGATCTATGTATATCATTTTTATTTGCCCTAAGTAACCTTCCTGCAAAAGTTTGAGCACTTTTAGATTGTCACCTTCTATATACAGGTTTTCCGTATTATCAAAATTAACTGAATCCTCTCGTATAGGTCGTAGAGTTTTGGTGGTAGGCAAGTTAGCAGTTACAATGGCTTCACGTTTTCCTGGCCACTCCAACCGATAACGTTCCTTATTACCTTCTACCACCGCATGGTTGAGCTCCTGTTTCAGGAGCTCAAAATCTATAACTTTGCCTTCTACGCTTTCCGTAACACAGTTGGGGAAAAGAGCTGCTAGCTTTTCAAAATTTTCATTCACCAAATCTGGTGATTTGAGGTCTAATTTTTCTATGCTCATTTGTTAAATGTCTTGATTAGTCACCGCTATCTGTCTTCAAAGAAATGATAATGTTCTCCAATATTTTTATGGCATCATTTTCATTTTCCAAATCACTTAATATTTTTTCCTTCCAAAACCGCTCTTTCACATTGATGAGCTGTACATCAAAGGTCTCGGAAATAATGGACAACATCCCGATATTTGCAAATCGCTCATTCCGTTCGATTTTACTCAGGGTTGAAGTATCGATATCCAAGGCAGCTGCCAGCTTCCGTAAAGGCATGTTCTGGGCAACTCTCAATTGTCTGATATAAGCTCCAAAGGGCAGTTCTTTCATTTTGACAAGTTATTTTGGACAATTTTGTCAAATGTAACATTAATCCCCTAATAGCAATAATGTTATATTATATTTTTTTATAGTCTACTCTAGGATGGTGGCAAGATGGTTAATTTTTGAGAGAGAAAGAGAAAGGGAGGATGATTAGATTTAAGCTACTCATTAAAAATAAATTTGGACGCTATGATAAAAAATTACATATTTTGTTTTAATTTAATATATTTGAACAAAAGAAAGCCCACCAGTAATTTTAAGGTGGAGATTAATAAAGAAGCAAAAAACTCATATCAATATAAAAACAAAATAATTTCATAGGCCCTTGGTGGTTATGGTATACAGTCCATATCAATATTAGTTTAGAATACGGCATTGTATTCTCTTGCGAAACGACCGCAATAGGTGCGGATTCGGTAAACAATTTCTTAGATTTCCAAATCTACGAGACAGAATATCTGACTTGTAATTTGATAAATCTAAGTATCTTCTGTTTGTATAGTACATAGGCATATTTATTATGTTTATGAATAAATCTATCACAAAGATAAGACTTATTTCAAGTGAGTTGCGATAGTGCAAGAGACGGGATTAAGTTCTCGAAGTAGCATTTTCGATGCATAACTGTATTAATATATGCAAAACAGCAACATAGTATTGGCTATGAAATTTTTATTCTTTTTAAAATGGGAAAAGGCGATCTAAAAACAAGAAAAGGAAAGATATTTATCGGTTCTTATGGGAAAAGCCGTCCTAGGAAAAGAAGAAAGTATTCAACAATTACTAAGGATTTAGCTGATCGTCATGTCGACTTGGCTTGGTTTAAACCCAAGTCATATATTCATTTTGGAAAGCAATTAAAAAGGAGAGACAAACATTGGGTTTATAAATTTGTATCTAACACCACAAAAGTAGCATCTTACCACTTTTATCCGCTCATCTACAGAAAGCTATCCCAAAGAAAATATAAAAAGTTCGTAGAGAATGTAGAGAAATTTTATAGATCACACTACGACAAAGTAAAGAAAGAATCTACCGAAAAAGAAAGGCACATATTTTTTGCCACCCATCTAGACAGTATGATTTATTCCTATTATGCCAAATCAATACTTGCGCCAAAGTATGAAGCCATATTGCAAGAAGACAGCGAATTAGCCAAGGCAATATGCGCATATCGCAAAGTAAAAATTAAAAAAAACACAGTAAAAGGAAAATCAAACATTCATTTTGCAAAAGATGTATTTGAGGAGGTCAAAAAAAGGAAAAATTGTGTAGCATTGGCTTTTGACATCACCAAATTTTTTGACAACTTAAATCATAACTATTTAAAAAGTGTTTGGGCGAAATTAATGGGCAATGACAATGGATATTTAGATGATGACCATTTTAACATTTACAAATCACTTACTCAGTTTTCATTCGTTGAAGAAAACGACTTATTAAATGAAACGGACTTAATCCAAATTCAAAACAAAAAAAAGCAGCGGAAAAGACTCCAAAAAATTGGTTGCTACTGTAAAGGAAAAACAAACAAAAAAAGAAACAAGGATTTCAGGGAAAGAATATGCGGGGGTGGCCTATTGAAGCCTCACACTGAATATGAAAAAAAATTGTTAAAGGAATGGGCAAAGGTATTCCTCAAGGTCTTCCCATTAGTGCTTTTTTAGCAAATCTATACTTATTAGATTTTGATATCAAAGTACTAAGAAAAGTACAATCATTTGGTGGTTTGTACCGAAGATATTCTGATGACATCATCGTACTTTGTCCAGAAGAAGCAAAAGATGAAATAAAAAAATACTTAACTGACGAAATAAAAAATAAGTATTATTTAGAAATAAATGACGAAAAAACCGAAACTTCAATTTTCCGGGAAGCTGAAGATGGTTCAATAATCAATCTTGAAAAACCTCTAAGGTATTTAGGGTTTGAGCTCAATGAAAATGGTATTTATCTAAAATCATCCACTTTAGCGAAATACTATCGGCGAATGAAAACTCATGTAAAAGGATGCACTTATAAGACTAAGCAAATGAGAAAGTATGTCGATAAAAATGAAGTTATGTGGACGTCTCGGATAAGAAGAAAATACTCAACAAAAGGAATAAGAAATTTTCTTTCATATGCCAAAAATGCGGCAAGGATTATGGGCAATCAGAAAATTTTAAAACAAATTAAGAATCATCGCAAACTGCTTCATGAGTATATTCAACTGAAGCGCTAATATCCTTAGCGTAGAGGAGTATCTTAGCAGAGTAGTAGGTGAAGCACCCTTCCCACCCATTTTCTTACAAAGCCTCCAAGAGACATTCCGTATGTAGGTAGCATATCTTAGTGTCCTGTCGACAATAGCTTTTTCACTTTTGTCATAGCCTACGATGATATCAAAAACGTAGTCGTTACCTGAACCAACAGTCCCAATATTTAATCCATCTTCAAATGAATCAACAAAAATTTGTTAAAAGACTAATAGTAGCGCATGACTAACGTATTCTGACCTAATTATTTAACCGCGGTTCCTTTTGGGTTATCTCAAAGTTTTCAAGCTTGCTTAAGGTAGTAAGCTTTGAGAATAATGGGATATCACCAAAGGATCATCACCTTACATTAGGTATCCCATATATCTAAGAAGATCAGCTTTGCCTCTCTTTACAACTTTGCTCCCCATATCAGTCCCACTTTTAAGGCTAATCATAAAAATATGGCAAGTCCGATTGTAATTCCCCCAACTTTATAGTAATATTGCAATAAACAAATAGAGCTCATCAAATGGGATTGACAAAAACCGAAAATTTCACCAATCAACAGAATGAACTGGCTCAATTGGCAAAGGCGTTGGCTCACCCTGCTCGCATCGCGATTATTCAGCATTTATTGAAAGTCAATCAATGCATTGGTGGTGATATCGTGAATGAAGTATCGCTAGCGCAACCTACCATCTCTCGCCATTTAAAAGAGCTAAAAAATATCGGCATCATCAAAGGGACGATTGAAGGAACGAGTATTAATTATTGTATAGATGCCAAAAGATGGCGAGCCATCCAAGAGTTGTTCAATGGATTATTTGATACTTATGTGCTAGACAGAGATTGTTGCTAATTTTTTGATTGAAGAGACGATAATATTGTTACAAATAAATAATTGGATCAAAACCCAGAAAATGAAACTATCCATATTAAAAGATAAATTAACGCAAGTCGAAGCAGTAGAATTTCTCCTCCCAAATGGTGAAACCGTTCCTGCACACTATCATGTCACGGAAGTTGGGCAAGTCACTAAGCATTTCATTGATTGCGGTGGAACAGTCCGAGAAGAAAAAGTCGTCAACTTTCAATTGTGGTTCGCCAATGATGTTGAACATCGGTTAATGCCACAAAAATTATTAAGCATCATTGCTATAGCCGAAGAAAAACTAGGGCTGCAAGATGCAGAAATAGAAGTGGAGTATCAAACAGATACTATTGGAAAATATGGATTGCAATTCGAGAATGGTCAATTCCAACTTACCAACAAAATGACGGATTGCCTCGCCCCGGAGAAGTGCAATATTCCTGCTCAAAAGAATACATTTAATCTCTCAGAGCTGGTGGTTCAGAATAATTCATGTACCCCCGGTAGTGGTTGCTGCTAGTTATTAATTTTTTATAAACTATAAACATGAAACCATTTTTCATAGCATTAATAACCTTACTTTTTTCAAATTACTCAATAGATCAATCCACGCAAACCACCATGACCGAAAAAATTGAACTGCTACTTGGGCAAGATCATCTCATTAGCAAAGAAAGAAAAAAAGAGCTACAAGATTTAGCGAATGAAATATACCGCCAACAAAAAGAAATGTCGTTTTCAAAATTAACCTTTGTCTGTACGCATAATTCACGGCGAAGTCAACTGTCACAAGTCTGGTTTTGGCAGGGACTAGAGTATTTCGACATCAAAGGCATTAGTTCTTACTCCGGGGGAACCGAAGCCACTGCTTTTAATCACAGAATGGTAGGTGCATTACAGCGATTTGGATTTAATATTCTAAAGCTAGATGAATCTGCCAATCCCAAATACTTAATTCGCTCGGGCGCTGCTGAGGAGCGAGAAATGTTGCTTTTTTCTAAGAAATTTGCAGACGGTTTTAATCCGCAAAAAGATTTCATTGCCGTTATGGTTTGTGGCCAAGCTGATGCAGAATGCCCTTTTGTTCCCGGGGCATATGCAAGGGTGTCACTGCCTTACGAAGATCCTAAGGTTGCGGATAATACAGATAAAGAAACCAAATCTTATGATGATAAGGTATTGGAGATTGGGCGAGAAATTCTATTTATGACTAAGCATTTAAAAAGCTTAAACGATAACCAATAAGAAAATCAATTATTGCTGCTCATAAAAAGTATAGCGTTCAGCTCTTTCTTGAGACGCAAGCTAATTTTTAGTAAGTTGAGCCAATCTGTAATGGATTGGCTTTTTTATTTTCGGATAGGAGGCACTCGCTATTACTTCGAGATATCTCCTTTGCTTAGACAATTAGTCTTCTAATATTATCCAGATAGGATCTACTCACTTTTACCACATCCTCATTTTTCATCACCACTTCATAACTTGAAGGGTAGGAATACACTTCTTTAACACAGGTAATATTGATTATTGTGGAGCGATGTACTCTAATAAACTGCTGTGGGTTTAGTTTTTCTTCCAGCTTAGAAATACCGTAGCTGCTCAAATAAGAACCGTTCGTAGTCGTTAATCTGGCATAATTTCCTTCTGCCTTGATTTGAATAATTTGGTCCGTAGGTATATTTATCAACTTATTTTTGACCGATACCAGTATATTGATCAAATAAGACTCTTGTTCATTCAAAGAATTGACCAGCGTTTGAATTTGCGAAAGATAGCCCTTTGAATTGGTCATCAGCTTCTGAATAGCTTCATCAAAACGCTCCTTTTTAAATGGTTTTAATAGATAATCCACCGCATGGACCTCAAAGGCTTTCAGCGCATATTGGTCGTAAGCTGTCGAAAAAATAACCTGCGGCATTTCTTCCAAACGTTTTAATACTTCAAAACCCGTTAATCCAGGCATTTGGATATCCAGGAAAATCAAATCTGGCTTAAAAGTATTAATAGCCGTTACCGCATCTACCCCATTATTACATTCTTCCAATAAGACTAGATCTTCATAATCCTCAAGAAATTCTTTAATGAGTGAACGAGCCGGGGCTTCGTCGTCTATAATAATTACTTTTTTCATAACGATTTTATTTCATCACCTATGGGAAGGGCAAACGTTACACTTAATCCTTTAGGGGTATTATTTATCAATTCAATTCCGCTGCCATACATTTTTTGTAAACGCTCATTGGTATTAGATAAACCAACGCCACGTTTTAATAAATTCTCCTTCTGCTGGTCACCAATTCCTGCACCTGTATCATGGACCACAATTTCCAGTGACTTATTTACTCTTCGGATGTATATAGAAATTTTTCCACCCTCAATCAATGGAGAGATGCCATGCTTAACAGAGTTCTCTATAATGGGCTGGATAAGCATCGGTGGAATTTTTGCATCCAATATTTCTTCCTCGACATTAATTTCAAATAATAATCTATCTCCAAAGCGCTCTTTTTCCAAGTCAAGATATTTTTCGACAAACTCTAATTCTTCCCTTACCATGACGAGCTCTTCTCGCGAGGCCTTTAACTGATAGCGAAATAAATCCGAGAGTTTATTAACCATATCCCGGGCATTTTTGGCCGAAGTGGGAATAGCGGCATTGATCGTATTGAAAACATTGTACAAAAAATGAGGGTTCAATTGCGCCTTCAATGCAGATAATTCACTTTGCAGGTTCAACTTACTTAATTGAGTAGCCAACAATTGTTGTTCTTTTAATTTTTTGTAATAATCAACAAGGTGAAAGAAGCCAAACTGAACAATATAAAAAAGTGCCGTGATATAGCCATCCCAGATGAGTCGAGAGCCCTGTGCCCTGCGCATGCCCAGATGATCACAAATCATATAATAAATCCACATCCAGAGAATAACAAAAAGGGGAAGAGCCACTAAATGGATCAACAATTTTTTCCAGAAGGCAATCGATTCATATTTTCTAAATATCAACCACCAAATCGGAATGGTAAGCAATCCTTTTATGAGATGATTCAAGCCCACACCCTTAAGTTGATAATACCACCAGCCGGTATCAAGCACTAAAGCAATGTAATATACGGTAGCCAAAGAGCAGTATAAGGCAAGTGCTTGGGCTATTTCTCGTTGGAAGACTTTAGAAAGCATCTCTGTATTATTCGTTTAATATCCTCGATTCACAAATATGCAATGCCACAGGCAGTATGCCAAATACAATCGGACGAACTGCAATATAAGCGTGTGAACTGATTTCATGTAGTTGAAAGGTCTATTTAGCAGTTGGACATAAACGACTACTACCGCACCTAAAGAACGCATTCCTTTGTACCATCATTCATTAAAAGACAGATTCAATGAATCCATTTAGAACTTACCACAAAGCAATATGCACCTTTTTAATGTCTATAGGGGTCTGTTTAGGTTTATCAGGGCAGGATGTCCATACCCAAAGTCAAAAACAGGATGACTACTCTAGTCAAAACCTCCCAAATGAGAAAAGTAAAGGCGACAACAAAGTAACAATACCTCAGCTGTTTTTCTCAGGAATCTTGGTTCAGAATGAAGGACGACAGCAAGTTTGGTACATTCCCTCATTATTTGAACAATTCCCTGCTAATACGGTCGAGGGATTTGTCTTCAACCCTCATGTATCAGTCACACGGCATTTGAAAGATGGCAAATTTTATAATCTGAAACCTCATCTACGATACGGATTTGGGAATAAACGGCTGCAAGCACAGTTGTCCGCTCAGCTATACTACGCGCCTGCTCACAAAGCATCGATCCAGTTGTCTGGGGGAAGATTTGTCGAGCAATTTAATACCGATAGCCCCTTAAATGCATTGAACAACACCCTTTATACCTTCTTGAGCCAGGATAACTTTCTAAAAATATATGAGAAGGATTATTTGAAAATCAGTCACATCATCTCTCCCATAAAGGATGTCTTACTAACAACTACTTTAAGTTGGAATAACCGAAAGCCATTGCAAAATCTTCCGAAGTACGATAAAGAAGATAGTGCATTCACTTCAAATACACCCATAAATAACGAACTAGATAATACCAGTTTCAAAATGCATCAGGCGCTGCTTTGGAACGCACAATTGAGGTGGCAATTCGGGCATCAATACATTCGTCACCGAGGCGTCTTTAAATCCCTTAGTCCATATCCATCAATAACACTTTCTTATTCAGGCTCAGCAGATGGCGTGTTGGGATCAGATTTATCATATCAAAAAATTGCTCTTAAAATAACCCAAGATTTTAAAGTCGGTAAATGGGGATCAGGACAATTCTTTTTAGAAACGGGGGATTTCATTGCAAAGGATACACTAAGCTTTATTGATTTCAAGCATTTCAATGGAAATAGAACATTGTACAGCAAATTCAGAATCGGCGATTTTCAATTACTTGACTACTACCAGTATAGCACAACTAATTTTTATCTACAGGTTCACTACGAACATCAAATGAATCCGCTTGCATTTGGAAAAAGGAAGGTAAGAATTCAACCAATCGTCAGTTTCAACTACTTATATACACCGAACGATAACACTTATTGGGAATTAGGTATTGGCGCTAATATTTTCGGCTTGTGGCGGTTAGAGTTTTACAATAGCTGGAGAACAAGTAGCCACGAAAATTTTGGTGTTCGATTGGGCATCATTCTTAATTAAAATTCTTCCGCAAGATCAAAATTATTTAACGCAATACATTTTCAATTTTAACGATTTAAAAATTCCATAAAATGAAAACCTTCAAATTTCTTTCAGTAATCGCAACCGCTTTTTTGATCATACTGTCTTATTTAATGCTAACGGTACCCAATCCGCTTGACCAGCAATACGATAGCTTAGTACAAAAAATCATGATGGAAAAAAAATTTCATTCTGAGCAAGAAGCATTAAATGAATTTCCTGAATTAAAGACGCTTAAAAGCCAAATCCAGGATATTAAACAGATGCAATACGACATCCAGCAAACGACCCAAAATCCAATGCCTCCAAAAAAAGAAGAAAGTTCTGTGTTGATACATCAAGCCAAAAAATTAAAGCTCATGCAGAAAGAAGTGTACTTTCAAATGGAGCAAATCCTTGATGAAATCACAGCAGAAAAAACGGTGGTCCAAATTTAATGATCCCTGTCTATTGCTTTTTTTATATGAGCCTATTAAATCATTAACCCACACCATCAAAATTTCTCTACTTTAAACGCTTGCTGTTGTCCATTATAGCGAAGCTGTAAAAAATAGATACCTGCAGGAAAATCGCTAATGTCTAGCGTATTTGAGTCCACAAGTGAGGATGATACGGAAAGTAAGCTCCGCCCCAGCAGATCAAATAGGTCAAGTTGATAGTTTTGTGGCCTATTATTAGACCATTCCAAATGTAATAGGCCATTGGTCGGATTGGGGAAAAGCTTGATGTTGTCAGGAAAATCGATGGCTGAGGTCGATGAAATGATGGCACAATCAGATGGAACCACTCCGGTGAAGCAAAGCGTGGAATCCGTAAAGTTGGTGCCCAAACTATCAGCGGCGTAGGGGGATAGAACAGCGCCTTGCATGATGGTGTAAGAACCATTTGCGACATCCCAAGTTGGTTCGTCAATCTGGGTTTGAAAGGTCCAATCAGTTTCCTGACAACCGCTGTTGAGATCTTTATCCAATTTAACCAAGATAGGGTCACTCCAGGAACCGGGAAACTCATCGGTAAAGCCGGATAAGATATAGCCATTCCAATCTTCGCGAATCATTGGAAACTGACCTCCGGAGCCGTTGAACGAAGTGGCCTGAATCAAATCACCGTTGGAGGCATCCAGCACATAAAACAACCGCTTGGTAATATCCGCATTGGGATCGGGATAGCTGGTGGACTCCAAAGCCACTACCAAAGAATCGCCCTTCACCAAAATGGTAGAGGCCACATCGCTTAGATCGGGTGCGGAGCCACGGTATACTTTTGCCCAGAGAATATTACCATCTATATCCGTACGCATCACAAAAGCATCGACCAAAGCGTTGAAATCTTGCTTAGCCAGGGTCGTCATGCCGGTCAGCACAAAACCACCGTCCGGCATCTCGGCGATATCAAAACCCGAGGTCTGATGATTGGTCTTTCCATAATACTTGATCCACTGGACATTGCCGTCCTCATCCGTACGCATCAAGCTCAACCAAATCCCATTATCATAAAATGACCGCCCGATAAACGTCAGATCACCGTTCTGTGCCTCCGTCACATCCCAGATATTATCTAATCCCTGAGGATTGCCAAAGGTCTTCGTCCAAATAGTATCGCCCGTTACACTGGATATTTTTAAAGCATACATATCGGTATAAGGCCCAAAAAGATCGGTTCCGTAGGATTCCGTATTGCCAACGACTAAGAGATTGTCATCATCCAGTTTTAGCAAGCCTCGGCCAATATCATCCCAGTCCCCTCCGTAGGTGTTCCTCCAAATGGCTTCTCCTGCTGCGTTGGTTCGAACCACCAGCATATCCAAGCCCGTACCCAGCACGGTACTCATCATGACATAATCCCCGTCTTTGAGGACGGCAACTCGGGGATCGGTATTGTCGATATTGGTGGTAAACCCATATTTATGCATCCATTCTACTTCGCCCCGGCAATCCACTTTACAAAGAAAAGGCACTAAAGGCATATTAAACGGCGCCGGGCGATCTTCAAAGCCCGTAATGACATATCCCTGATCGGGCGTCGGTGCAACATCAAAGCAGGTCGTAAAATGCTCGGTTTGAAAAAGCTTATGGTAAGTTTCTAATTGTGCTAGCAATGAAAATTGAAGAAGCGTACAAAATAGAATGGCCAAATAAGTCTTGATGAGAGCGGAGGTAAAAGTGATCCTTTTCATGTAATTAGTCAGATTAAAGTTCTGGAATAAGAGGTCACTAAGCAAAGATGAAAGCTTAATGGATGTGGCCTAATATAGAGGGAAAAGGTGATGTGGGGCCGAAATGGGGATGTGACAAATGTAGGACAGCCTAAAAATGACGGATGAAATGAAACAGGTCTACCTCTCTTCCAAGCTCAAGTTTCTTTTTCAGTCTTACTCTGGATTTTTGGACGCTGGCCGGGGTAATATTGATGAGTTGAGCGATCTCCTTGGTGGACAAATTCATTCTGATATAAGCACAATGCCTGAGATCTTGCGAGGTCAAAGCCGGAAATTGTTGCCCCAATTTTTCAATGAACCCTTCGTGTACCTGATCGAAATGGATTTTGAAACGCTCCCAGTCATTATCGAGATTGAGGTTGCTCTGAATCGTCCGTTTAAGGGCACGGAGTTTTTTAGAATCCTCCCCTACTCCATTGGCTTCAATTTGCTTTAGCTCTGCCAGCAGTTGACTCAGGTATTCATTTTTTTGGTATAAATAGAGGGTGATATTGGATAATTCTTTTTGTTTGTGCCCTAGCTCCAGCTGCAGTTTTTCATTCTCTTCGGCTTTGAGTTTTGTGTCGGATTCCAATTTCTCATTTTCCAGTTTTTGTTGCTTGATTTGAGCATCCTGCAACAATTTTTCCTGCCGCAACAGTTTTACTCGCATCCGATATCTACCATTCAACAGTAATACTAAGATGAAAATAAATAGACTGAGCAGGGATAAGAAACCGATATAAATCAGTCGTTGTTGGTTCTTTGCTTGGAGTAGTTTATTTTTTTGATTGATCTCCTCCGTTTGGTATTTGACTTCAAAATCTGCAATGCGCAGGATCCGGGTATGTTTGAAGATACTGTCCTTTTGATTGATGTATTGTTGTTGGAAACTGGCTGCAGCTTTATAATTGCCCATAGCCTGATAAAGCTGCGATAAGTGATGATAAAATTCGCCGAGAAGCGCTCGATCTTTTATTCGCTCGGCCTGGCTTAAGCCCAATTTCAGGGTATTTTCCGCCAGCTGGAACTGTTGCTGTTTAGTATAGCACTGCCCCAACTTATTCAATCCATCCACATAAATTTGCTGGTAGGTCAATTGCTCGCTCAGCTGCAGCGATTTTTCAAATCGCTGCAGCGCTTCGTTATATTTCCCCCATTTGAGATATACCTCTCCGGTGTTTAATAAACTATTGGCGTAGCGCTCCCGATCGGCAATGTCGGCATAAATAGTACTGGCCTTTTCCAGCGGCTGAATCGCAAGCGCATAGGCTTGCTGTTTGGCGTGGATATAGCCATTGATTGTATACGAAGATGCTATCCCCAATGGATAAGGATGTTCATTCCAAATCTGGAGCGCCTCATTATTATATTGCTGTGCTTTTTCAATCTCGTCAATTCGATAATAAATCAGCGCGATGCTATTTAGGCATTTGCCTTGTCCAATTGGGTAGTGTAACGATTTATAAAATGAAATGGCATTCTGATAATCACTAATCGCATTATCGTATTGCCCGACATCGGTAAATAGTTGGGCAGACAGAAACAAGATTTCGGCATCCAAAGTATCCGGCTTGGAAAAATCAATAATACGCTTGGCTTCCAGGCATTCTTGGATGGCCAAATCCAAGTCACCATTTAATCGATGGGTATCACTGCACAAGTAAGCGACTTCCTTTTGCAATTGGCTGTTAAGCGGAGCGCGCCGAAGTTCATTTGTATACTTTAAAACACTGTCGGGAGCTACCCCTCGAAAAGCGTAGGCTAAAGAGAGATGGGCCGCTGAACTGTCGGGTAATACAACTGCATCCGCTTGCTCTACGGTACAAGAGCTGAAATACCCGCCGCTAATCAGAGTAAAAAAGCAATAGCCCGCTATGGATAACGACTTAGCTTTTAGAGAGAGGAATGAGATTTTTTTGCGTAGTAAACCCAAAATTCGCTGGTGCTTTTGGTCAATAAGATACCAAAAGTACCAGATATAGATTATAAATTGATTTTCTTATTTCCGGTGAGAAACGGTTACGTAATAATTAAAACGAGATCAATAAATAAAATAATAATGGTTAATTTTTTTGTCAAAATCAATTGCCTCACTCCCATCCCAGGAGCAAGGCAACGATAGTTTATAATTATTGATAAAACGGTTTTCTAAAATCAATTCACACTTTCCAGTGCTTCCTCCATCCAAAACTTTTTATTCAAAAAAGCGGTCCATTCTTCTTTTACCTTTTGTTTAAACGCCAAGAAATCATAATCTGAAATAGGGTCAAAATGGCCCAGTTCATCATTTTCGACATAATCAAAAGTAGCGTAATGCTGATCGTCATCCTGCGCATAAGAATAGCATTGGATGGTAATGCAGGTGTCCGAATTATTCAGATTATTTTTCAATAAATGGTATTGGTTAACTTCGGGCATGAGGTAGGTGACTTCGTTAGGATGAAAAGTAGCCGTTTGTAATGGATCATTGGAACTGTACTCCGTAGGAAGCATCCGGTATAAATCGACATCAATACTACCGCGCAGCACCTTAATGATAGCGTGCGTATAGCCATGATGGTGGACCGGGGAAGCACACCCCACCGGCCAGATTTCCATAACGTAAGGAATACCGGGGGACTCCCCTTGCGAATAGCCCAGCGTGATCCGCAGATAGACTTCCTTATAATCTTCTGGGCTATGCTGCTCCGTCCCGGAATCAAATGGACTATCGGCCAGTTTCTTTTTCAGAATTTGATTACCGATACAGCCTTCAGTACGGATGCTGTACTCAATGGCTTGTTCAAAATCCGGGAAATCCGGCGTATTGAGCTGAAAGTCGGCAACATTGCCATAAAGAATTTGGCATTCCTTCGACAAGCTGGTTGGCGTCGTCTCAGTCGCAGCGGCCGCCGCATCCATCGTAAATTCACTGGAAGGCACCACAAGTACGGGCGGATCAATCACCACCGGATCTTTCCAAAGTGTCATCAAACTGATGGCCTCGGATACTTCGAAATCTTTAAGCCCATTGATGAAAGTATATTCCGAATTTTCATCCTTGTTGAATAAATTTTTGGGCTGATCGTATTGATAATCCAGTAGAGCGGTGCTTAAGCGCATCTCCCCTTTCCCGTACCTCAAGCGCTTATTCAGGCTATCAATACTCACCCAGTACCGGCAGGCCTGATTGAGATCAATACCGCCGTGATAACCATCTTTGGGGTTAATCACCGCAGTTTCGGGATTCAATAACTCAAAGGATTGCCAAGTCGCTGAGGCCTGATGACGATACTGAAAGATCGCCTTGGAAGTATTAAGGGTTAAACGAACCGCGGCTCCCTCTTGAGTAGAGAAGGTCAGGTGCACGTTATCGAGTTGTGCACTCGCTTGTGGGATGGTGAAGACCAGGCAGCCCTGCCCGGCAATCAGTAGTTTATGGTCCAAAGGGACGGGAATATTACCCGGCGCGCTATCCAAAAGACCATTATTTGCGGTTTGAAAGCGCACTTTCTTAGGCTGACGACTCTGAATGCTGTTGTGATGTGACATGATGTAGTTAGTGTTTAAATGAAGTAATCTGGTCGTTAGAGCGTATAATGTGCATGGTGATCAAGCTGTACTGTCTTGAGATACAACTAGAGGTTAACCATTCTGCACCTATCTTTAAAAGAACGGTACTGAAATCGGAAAAAAATTTGAATCACTATCCTTCCTTAAGTAGATAATGTCGAGATGAGAACGGAGCATCTAAGTATGATGCTCTGGAGGTTAAACAAAGATAATATTTTATATTAAAAAAATAAATAATACATTTTAGATCATTAAAAAAAGAAAACAGCCCTTTGACATCTCTATCAAAGCGCTGTTTCAGTCAAACCCAAAAAGAATGGTTACTAAAAACCATGACGACCGCCAGGACGGTTCCCACCGGGGCGGCGACCTCTTGGCGGTCGTCCTCTTCTTCCCTCTTCTTTAAATTCTCCCTTTAGACAGCGTCCGATATAGGGGTATTCATCCGTCACCAGGTAAGCGTAGCTGCCATTGACTTGCACGCCATTACACTCGTCCAGATCACCGCTGCCGGCGACATACTCCCAATCCGACACGAAAGTGCCATTCAAAGCCTCCCCTTTTAGTTGAATATCTCGGCTTTCCATCGGATTAGCATAATTACAATCCGTTCCACGATAAGTATCATCGATGATGTGAAAGCTTGGCTTATATTTTCCACTCTTGGAATAGTAAATTGGAAAGCCATCGAGCGCGAAGCCAATATGTACCAAGTCCTCTCCAGCATCAAAAGCATCAACCAAACTCTTGGGGGTGCCGTGATAGTGATACGCGCCGGTCGGCTGGACATGGGCATTGTTGAAATCCAAGCCAAGATCAATGAGGTTTTGGATCGCTTCGACCCGGTAGTTTTCCCCACTTTCGCAAGCGACCACTTCAGCTGTTTGAGGCTCAAATTTAACGCCGTTCAGGGCGACACCGGGTTCGCGGGCCCACTTAGCTTCGCCGGTAAACACCGGCTCCAGTGGAAAGGTATAAGTCCGCCGCTGGGCTGAGATGCGATTAGGATTCCCGGGATTAGGAAAAGCGCCGGTAGCATGATTGGGCAAGGCGTTGGTCACCATCTTACGTTCCTTGCCGCTGACCGTGACGACAGTATTGGTGCCGTGCTGCTCATCAATCACAGCATAGCTGCCAAAATAACCATCTTGCCCTAAGACTTGCTCTGCGGTGTGCTCTGCAGTATTTACCTTTTGGGCCGAGCTAAAACAGCTACCCAGGGCAATAAAGCAGAAAAGTCCCCCAATAATTAACTGCGGTTGTAAGCGATTATGACGCTGCTTACTTAGTTGTACCCCTAGGTAGATTAGAGTACTTAAAATTAGAATGATGATCACCACTGCACTAATATTCATTGAAGCTACTGAAGAGGTATTCGCTGCTCTGACTTGCACCAATCGAGTATCGTCAACTTGCAATTCAACTTGGTGTGTATTGGCATCATTTAAAATAAACTGATCCTTATAAAATCCTTTTTTCAAAATCACTAGCGTACTTTCGTTCTGGTGAATATGCTTAAAACTGCTATTCCTCACCACTATGGATTCGAAAGTTTCGGGTACTTGCGTTAAGGTAAAGGTGATATTCGTTTCGTGCCCCAGCTCAATTTGAGCATTTTGCAACCTAGCCGTATCGGTTTGATTAAAACAGATTAAGATATTATCAAGTAGATGCTCAATAATCACCGTTTTAAATTCCTCTGGGCTAGCGTAAGTTGCATTCTGTGCATCGTGCATTTCGTATTGAAATGCAGTCAGTGCCGCATTAATTTGGAGCAACCACTCTCCGTCTGCTTGTTCTATCAGCATCGTCGTCGATACTTCCGGTTGATGGGCCTCGGCCAGATTAACGTAGCCCAGCAATAGCAAAATTAGGAGTCGCTTCATCATTTTTTTCTGCTTTGGTTTTAAAAATAGATTGTGAATGGGTGCCTTAAGGCGTATTTACTTCATTAGACAGCCTGAAGTAAAAAATCCTTCGGGGGGGTGTTTGCTTTTTTTAAAAATTTATGGGGTAGCTAGGATAATCAGGTGAAACTTATCTTAGCACGAATCGAAGCTAAAACTGGCCGGCCTCAGTTTTGCAAGGCTGATTATTGATGTTTTGGCCAGCTCGCAGATTGGCAGATTTGTTCTATTCTGGGTCCACTTTAGTAAATAATTTCGTTGGCATTATTTACTAAACGGAAACTTATGATGAATCTCGTTTTTAAGGGATTGCCGCTGTGCTTGATCCTGATTATCGCTACATTTTCTTGCAACAACGCTCCGAATTCGACCAAGTATGATTATGAAACCTTTGAAAATGTACCTTACGATTTAAAGGTCCATACGCTAAAAAACGGATTGAAGATATATTTGGTACCCAACCAAGATGAGCCTACCATTGAAGCATTCGTGTCAGTGGGCACCGGTTCGAAGCGAGATCCTAATCATTTAACCGGCTTAGCGCATTATCTGGAACATCTGTTATTTAATGGTACAGATAGTATTGGGGCTTTTGATTTTGAGCGGGAAAAGCCGCTGCTCGATGAGATCAGTAAAAAATTTGAAGAGCATCGGTTAGCACAAGATCCAGAACAGAAAAAAGCAATATTCAAAATAATAGACAGCTTGTCTTTTGCCGCTTCCAAGTACGCTAACTTTGAACAACGAGATATGATGTTCAAAATGGGCGCATACAATAATAATGCGTCCACCACGACTTATAGAACCAAGTTTGTCAATAAAATTCCCGCGAACCAATTAGAAAAATGGATTTTGATTTACGCTGAAGTATTCCGAAATCCTGTTTTCCGAGGATTCCAAAACGAACTGGATGCCGTTTTTGAAGAATTAAGTGAAGACTATAGTAATGGTTATGGATTGGCAGGCATTCGATTACACGAGAATACTTTCCCTAATCAGGTCTTTCATAAAAACACCATTGGGAAACCCGAGCATATTAGAAATCCCTCCATTAAAGAAACAAGGCAATTTTTTGACACGTATTATGTACCCAATAATATGGCCATTGGACTAGTAGGTGATTTCGATCCGGACGAGGCCGTGGAGTGGATTGAAAATAGTTATTTTGGTCGAATGCAATCCAGTCCCATTCCAGAGTTAAATACAAATGATACCCCATTTCTAAAATCCAATCGAGAAAAAACCATCTACACTTCAAAAAAGGACTTTCTGGAGATGTACTTCGTTGGTCCTCCAATAAATAGCGAAGAAGGACATTTACTCGATTTCGCTGAGATGCTTTTCATAAATGGGCACATGGATTTATTCACGATCAGTGAACTTGATAAAAAAAGTAACTGGCTCAATTCAGGACCAATATTTCATGAGGACTTTACGCTTCATTGGATACAATCTGAACCTAAAGATGGTATAAGTTTAAAAGAATTGAATAATGCCATTGTAGAAAGTATTAATAGATTAAAAACAGGAGATTATCCAGACTGGCTCTTAGAAGCAGTGGCCAACGAGTTAAATAAACGTTTTATTTCAAATTTTTCGAATACATTTATTTCTTACCATTTAGATAGAATTTTTGGTTATAAAATATCCGTAGCAGATTTTTTTGGCCGATACGATAAGTTTAAGCAGGTCACAAAGGAAGATTTAAAACATTTTGCAAATAAATATTATAATCATTTTTCTATCATTTACAGTAAAAACGGTAAAAGTGATTTTGAAGCATTTGAAAAAGTCCCCAATACGGCCTTAAGTGATGATAACAAAAATAAAGATTCTGACTTTTCCAAAAGGATTGCAGGTATAGCTACTAGCAATATAGAGCCTTTGTTCGTTGACTTTGATAAGCAAGTAAAAACCATAGCATTAGAAAATGGCAACCTAATAAGTTACGTGAAAAATGAAGCCAACCATCTTTTCAAAATGACTATGGTTTTGAAGAAACGTGCAGGGGACAATCAACTGCCCTTGGCAAAGAAATATTTAAGCTCAGCAAGTTCTAAGGATTATTCTCCAGTGGAATTTAAGAGCGAGTTATTTAAACTAGGATGCTCTTATAATTTAAAAGACGATAGAAACAATAAAGATAATTTGTTAATTATCATTAGTGGCTTGACCGATAATTTTGCACAGTCTATCCGCCTTATTCATAATCATTTTTCTAATTTAAAACCTGATGTAGCCTTATTTAACGAAGTGGTCGAGCAGCAGCATAAGCAATTAGAAAACCGTCAAAATTCCAGTTACTTTATAATGCCACGTGCCATGGATTATGTCATTTATGGCCCTAAAAAGGTGGCAAGCAGTTATATTAACAAAAAAGAATTAAGCGAATTATCCGCTGATGGATTTGTTAAAAAAATAGCGAATCTATTTAATCGCAAACTCAAATTCGAAATATTTATTCCAAGCGACGTAGAATATATTAAAACAACGCTGGATGATATATTCAAGAAAAAAATTATCGAAAAAACACCTCCAAAAAAGAAGGTCAAACCAATCTACCAAGAGAATAATGTTTATCTAATCGATCTCAAAACAACTCAGACGAGTATTATTTATCTTACAAATTTAAAATCATACGACAAGGAAAAAATAGCGCTATATAATCTACTCACCTCTTATTCGAAATTTATTTTGTCCGATGAAATACGCGGAAGAAGAGGTTTAGCTTATCATGCACATACCGAATGGCGAGATAACGATAATACTCAACCCAATAGTTTTTATGCAACAATGAAGGTCGCCGCCAATAACGCAAATCTTGCCATTACAGAAGCCGTAAAAGTGGTTAAGGACTTACCTTTTAAAGCATCGGATTTTGAAAAAAGAAAAGAAGGGACAATTGGTATATTAAATTCAGAGCGATTCGTTGGAGAACAAGTATTATCACATTACGAAAATTCAAAACGAAAAGGATTTGATATAGATTACCGAAAATATCTTCTTGAAGCCTATCCTCAGACCACCTTGGAAGATTTTAGAACATTTTACGAAACTGAAATTCAGAATAATTACTATAACCTCATTGTTGTTGGTGATATCTCTAAGCTTGATCAGGAAGCATTGAAGCAGTATGGCAAGATAAATTTGTTAAAAGCTGAAGATCTTTTTAGCGGGAATTAGCATCCGCTGAAAACCAGCCGACGAGTGCGCTTACCGTTATTGTAATATCAACTTAAGCTTCTCCTTTTTTCCGAATCGCATCGCGAATCTTGGAGGCGCTTTCGTAGTCCTCCTTCGCGAGCACTTGCCGAAGCATTTGTTCGAGTTCTTCGAGAGTATAGTCGGAGAGACTACCCCGCTTATTGGTAAAGGCTTTGCTGGGGCTGTCGAGGATGATGCCCGCCTGATCCATGATTACTTCCGTGGTGAAGATAGGGCAGCCGAAGCGGACCGCAAGCGCGATCGCATCGGAGGAGCGGGCATCAACTTCCAAGGGCGTGCCGTCGGCATTGCGGCCAATTAAGGTAGCGTGGAATATCCCGTTCACCAGCTCGGAGATTTTCACTTCAGTGACGGTGATGCCGGCTTGTTCGAGCGTATTTTTGAATAGATCGTGGGTAAGTGGACGGTTAGGTTGCATCTTTTCCAGTGAAATGGCGATGGCCTGCGCTTCAAAGCTGCCGATGACGATAGGGAGACGACGAAAGCCGTTTTGTTCTTCTAAGATGAGTGCGTAATTGCCTTTACTGGATTCGCTGTTGGCTAAGGCAATGATATTAAGTTCAATCTTCTTCATTTAACTGGATATCCATTTGTACAAACGCACAGAGTTCTTCCACGTCCGCAAAAGGGGCAATGACATGATTGTCTTGTAGTAATTTGAACAGCTGCGCATTTTCAATCTCAATCGTATATTCTTTTTCCAACCGAATCATTTTTCCCTCTTGCGCAACGACTTGGATGCCGAAACGCTCTAATGCCTGTAATAGTAATGTCTTGGAAGGAGAAACGTTCATTTGAAGATTAAAGTTGAAACTGTTTTAATCTTTTGTAAATAAGCTAAAGCAAATGCTTGATTTTAAAAATCGGCTGTTCATCAACGTGCTACCCTAAATTTTCTATTATCACATACCCCCCATAACCGATACAAAGTAAAGAAGACAAGAGAATAAGTCCTAGTTGTAAATGTTGATTAGCGGTAATTTTCTTTGAAAATGGCAGGCTAAAAATACCCGCCGCAATGAGCATGCCCAGTACCGAACCTACACCAAAAATGGCCAGATAGGCCATACTACTCAGGCTGCTCTGAATCTCGGTCATTACTAATAAAACCATTGCGCCACTCCCCGCCAGCCCGTGTACCAAGCCCACGCCGTAGGCTAGATGGTGGTTGTCTTCGGTATCCATCAACTGCTTAGGCGCGTGGCGATGCTTGAAGTACTGATACAAGCGATAGATCCCCAGGATAATGAGCATTAGCCCGACCGTCGCTTCAAAATAGCCGAAATAACCATCCAAAAAAGTGGCTTTCCCAACGATCATGATCAGACCGATCAAAACAATCGTAGAGGTATGTCCTAACCCCCAATAAATGCCATCTTTAATGGCCAGCGCGAGTTTATCCCGCTTCGTGACAATGTTGCCAACCGCCACGAGATGGTCGGCCTCAAAAGCGTGGCCAAAGCCGACGACCGCCGCAAAAAGCAAAGGAAAAGTCGTTTCCATAGTTGTTCTTTAGAAATTTAAATGGTTGATCACAATGCGGTGATTGCCCGTATCCGCCACGACCATAGTTTGGTCCTCGATACAAACCTGAAAAGGCCAGTAAAGACTCCCTTCGGTGCTCCAAATCGTATTTTTGTTTTCACTGCCGGTCGTAAAATCATCTTGCCCAAGGACATTAACTGCTGCAGTATCGTGCTGGGTGGGCAGTTGGTCAAACCACAGAATTCGGCTACTTCCGGTATCGGCTACCCAAAGTCCATTTTTATAAAAACAAGTATCGTAGCACCAATTCAGGGTATTCGCTTTGGGAAACCAACCAAATTGATTCTGACCGTTGGCGTCAAAACTTGGCTGGCCGATGATCACATCCGCAGGCTGCTGAAAGGCTGTGGTCCAATCTCGCCACAACAACACCCGATAATACTGGGTATCCGTAATGGTCATCTCCCCCTGCGGACTTACTTTCACCGAATAGGGCCAGATGGGATCCGTGTTTTCGTAATCGCGCTCGGTGAAATTGGATTTCCCAATGACGCCATCCGCAGCGGTAAAGTTTTGCGTTGGTATGTTTTTATAGTGCAGTACTCTACGGTTGCCCGTATCTGCTATCCAAAGTTGCGAGCCATCGGAGTAGACCCCATAAGGCCAATTGAGCGATTGCGCCGATGGGGCCTGGCTAATGCCTTCGACATTCGGTTGATTACTGGCGAAATCAGGTTGTCCTACCACCACGTCAGCGGCCTGGCCATCTGCTGTGGGCAAGCTATTCCAAATCAATACCCGGTGGTTCCAAGCATCAGCCACGATCAGTTTTTGCCCATCCGACCAAATCCCCGAAGGGTAAAATAAGCTGGATGCACTCACTTGGCCGCTAGCGTTTCGGCCAGTATCGGCTTTGGCTATTTGCCCCAGTACGACATCCGGTTTTTGAAACTCGGTTTCGGGCAGATGATACCAAATAAACAAGCGGTTTTGCGCTGTATCAACTACAAATAGTTTATTATCCACCAAAAATACACCTCGCGGTGCCAAGAGTGGGCTTTCCTCATCTCCTTTAAAAATGAGGGTGCGTTCCACTAATTTTTCTAAAACTATACTTTCCGTTTTTTCCATATTTTCCACAATTCGAATGGGCATTAACAAATTCGGGGCAGCTGCTCCCCTACCAGCATATTGACGACACGTTTGCCCCCGATCCCACTGGTTAGCACCACTTGTCGGGGATGGTCTTCGGTGACCTCGCCAATGATCATTGCGTGACGGCAATGTTCAGAAGCTTGCATTTTTTGCACCATGTCGTCTGCCACCTCTGCCGCCACAATAGCGATAAAGATGCCTTCGTTTGCCACGTACAGAGGATCGAGTCCCAGGATTTCGCAAGCACCTTGCACTTGCTCATCCATCGGAATATTTCTTTGCGCAATGTCGATACCCAATTGTGTATCCCGCGCTATTTCGGTGAGCACCGTCCCCACCCCACCCCGGGTGGGATCGCGCAATAAATGAATATTGGGGCCAAAGTCATCGAGTAAAGCTTTGACCACGTGATTTAGATTCCGGGTATCACTTTCAATGGTGGTTTCAAATTCGAGGCCTTCCCGAACCGACATGATCGCGATGCCGTGCGTAGCGAGCTGATCACTGACGATAATTTTATCGCCAGCCTTTACTCGTGTACTGCTGATCTGAGCTTGGGCGTGTAAACGACCAACACCAGTGGTATTAATGAAGATCTTATCTCCTTTGCCACGCTCTACGACCTTCGTATCCCCCGTTACGACTTTTACCCCAGCTTGCTCACAGGCAAACTTGATGGCCACGAGGATATCCCAGAATTCCTGCATCGTTAATCCTTCTTCGATGATGAAACTCAATGACAAAAATTCAGGGATCGCTCCACACATGGCCAAGTCATTGACGGTGCCATTAACGGCTAACTCACCAATATTCCCACCGGGAAAAAAGATCGGCGAAATCACAAAGCTATCCGTAGTGAAGGCGGTTGGACCGGATAAATTCAGTGTCGCGCCATCGTGGCGCTGGTCCAGCATATCATTTTTGAGCAAGTCAAATACGCCGCTATCCAACAAGCGATTCGTGAGCAAGCCGCCGCTACCGTGCCCGAGTGTAATGACCTCAAAGTCCAGCTTAGGCATCGGACAGGATAGCTGCATTTTAATTCTGCGCTCCTTTTGGGTTAATACTTCCATAGATTTAGACCGCTTGTGGTGTGAGTTGGTTGATCATGTCAGAAAAATGATAGTAGGCCGCGCAAGCCCCCTCAGAACTAACCATCGGCGCACCCAATGGATTCTCGGGCTTACATTTCGTACCGAAATTAGGACACTCAAAAGGCTTTTTGATGCCTTTCATGATCGCGCCAGCAATACATTCTTCGTTTTCCGGCGCTTCGGGAATATTAACGGCAAACTTTTTACGGGCATCGAAATTCTCATACTGCGCCTTAACTTGGTAGCCACTGGACGGAATGACATCCATACCGCGCCACATACGATCGGTGACGTCAAAAACCTCATAGATGGTCTCCATAGCTTTAGGGTTGCCATTTTCGCGAACCATACGCGCGTATTGATTTTCGAGCTGTGCCTCGCCGCGTTCCAATTGCTGCACCGTCATCAGGATGCCTTGCAAGATGTCTACTGGCTCAAATCCGGTGATGACGATTGGTACATTGAATTTCTCCACCAAAGGATAATATTCTTGCATGCCCATGATTGTACATACGTGACCGGCGGCGAGGAAGCCTTCGACATTGCATTCCTCATCGCTGACCAAGGCCTCAATGGCCGGTGGCACCAAAACGTGAGAGGCCAAAATCGAATAATTATCGAGCCCCATACGATGAGCGTGTACAACGGAAAGGGCATTAGCGGGCGCCGTGGTTTCAAAACCAACGGCAAAGAAGACGACTTGGCGATCTGGATGCTCTTCGGCAATCTTCACGGCTTCCAGCGGGGAATAGAGAATACGGATATCCGCGCCATTAGCTTTGGCTTCAAGCAAGCTTTTCTCAGAACCAGGCACGCGAAGCATATCTCCAAAGGAACAGAGGATCACATTTTTTTCTTCGGCCAGATACACCGCTTTATCAATTAAGTTGAGTGGGGTCACACATACCGGGCAGCCAGGACCGTGCACCATATTAATTTCCTCGGGCAGCATATTGAGAATGCCGTTCTTAACCAGGCTGTGGGTTTGGCCGCCACAAACTTCCATAATAGTCCAAGGACGCGTCACCGTTTTTTTAATTTCTTCCAGATAGCGTTGCGCCACTTCGGGATCGCGATATTCAGTTAGAAATTTCATTTCTTTTGGATTTTATTTTTTATCAAAATATGCTGTCCTATTATCTGGACTATTTATCATTTTCAATCACATTGACACCGTAGAAAACACTTATTGATATTCTTTTTTATCTGGTAAAAATTCGGCAATATTTAACTCTTCTTCCACTTCTCCCATTTCTTCTAAATATTGAAAGGTCCTTTTTGCTTCTGCTTCGTCCACGATACTGATGGCCACACCAACGTGAACCAATACGTAATCATCCACCACTGCTTGCGGTACCATTTCTAAACTGGCTTCTTTAATAATTCCACCAAACGAAACTTTTGCCATTCGTACCAAGCCATCAAATTTTGACTCAATAGATTTTATTTTACCGGGAATTGCTAAACACATGGGTCTCGGATTTATTTTTTAAATGAAATACTTTATGATTTTCAATTTGGTAGCAAACTAGCTGACCAAAGGAAATATTTTCGTCGTTAGGAGATAGATCTTTATGGAAAAACAATTCAAAAGAATCAGATAAATAATGTTGAATTAAATCCACTAGCAGTCCATTTTGAAATACACCGCCACTAAAAGCTATTTTCTCAATTTTCAAATCAGTTGCTATCTTCTCAATAATTTGTACCAGAGAGAAATGAAATTTTGCAGCAACATAATCATGCGGCACGCCTTTTTGCAAATCCAAAGCGATCCTATCTATCAAGGATTTAACACAAATGTTTTGATCATCCGGGTTAGGCGTAAAATAGCTCTCAGAAAATGCTAATCCATGTTTTTTAAAATAGTCTGTTGCTAAGGTTTCCAGACGCATTGCGGCCTCTCCTTCGTAACTTTGTTGATCTACAAGACCGATCAAACTAGCTACCGCATCAAATAGTCGTCCTACACTTGAGGTTTTGAGATTATCTTTTTTATCTAAAAGTTTACTGTAAATTTTTAATTCAGTATCACTGAATTTATCTCGTAATAATCTTTCAGCGCGTAGTACATTCCAACTAGCGGTCAAAGCAGAAATCCTCGGCTCCTTTGGCATTTTATTGCCAAGTATAAAATCGAAATAGCTAAAATGATTAGCGCGTAAAAATTCATACTGCTCGTATTTAAAAAACTCTCCACCCCATATTTGTCCATCATCTCCTAGTCCTGTGCCATCCCAGATCACTCCCAACACTGGCGCTTCAGAATGTATCAGTTGATGTTCTCCTAATATAGCTCCGAAGTGTGCCTTGTGGTGTTGAATCTTTTTCCTGGTCACATTGAATTTTTCCGATAACAACTCTCCTAAGCGAGTAGAAGGATAATCCGCATGTTTGTCCGACAGAATAACATCTGGTTCAATTTGAAATAAACTCAAAAAATGTTGAATAACTTCCTGATAATTCTGCTGGGTATCGAAATGGTCTAAATCGCCTAGATATTGGCTGACATAAATATTATTTTGGCACAATAAACTAAAAGTGCTTTTTAGCATCCCACCCATTGCTAATATATTTTTCGAAGGCCATTTTAAATCCGGGTTAATATAAGTCGGCGCCAAGCCGCGAGATCGTCGAATAGTTATTTTTTGTTTTTTGAAAAAAGAATATTTAATCACACTATCATCCTGCGGCAATACAATTTCCCGATTATTAACTAAAATTAAATCCGCAATTTTCGACAATTCATCTAAAGCCTTTTGATCCCGAAACACAATGGGGGATTGGCTGATATTTCCACTGGTTGCGACAATGGCTTTTCCGAATTTTTGTAATAATAAATCGTAAAGCGGTGTATATGGCAACATAATTCCCACTTGATCCAATCCCGGTGCAATCTCTGGCAAGAGGAGATTTGACTTTGGCATATCTACTAAGACAATAGGTGCCACCGGCCCCTGTAAAAGTGCCATCATCTCAGGATCCAAAGCAAAATTCTCTAAAGCCGCCGCCGAAGGGTACATCAAGGCCAAGGGCTTCGACGGGCGATGCTTTCTTCGGCGCAGTTCCGCGACCGCAATAGGACTATCAGCCGCACAGGTCAGCAAATAACCACCAATACCTTTGATGGCAACAATTTGATGGTTCTGCCAAGCTTGCACGACCCGATCAATCGTCGGCGCCGTATCGCGCATCAAGATTTGCCCCTCCGCATCGTAAAGCGCCATTTGAATTCCACAGTCCAGGCAAGAATTCGTTTGAGAGTAGTAGCGTCGATCCTTCGGGTCATCGTACTCGCTTTGGCAAGTGGCGCACATCGGAAAAGCATCCATCGTGGTCTGAGCCCGATCGTAAGGCAAGCCGTGCACAATCGAAAAGCGCGGCCCACAATTGGTGCAGGTGATAAATGGATAGCTGTAGCGCTGATCCTTTGGGCTATGCAACTCTGTTCGACAGTCCGAACACATAGCAAAATCTGGCGTCAACAAAAGCCGGGGTGTACCAGAAGCGCCGCTGTGGATAATTTGAAAATTGTCAAAGAACGCTGGCGTAGTTTCTTCCAACTGAATCGCCGTAATTTGGCTTAAGCGCGGGGCTTGAGCCACCAATTGCTCCCGAAAAGTGGTTGCCATCGCGGGGTCCGCGTTAAATACCACATGGACCCCATCAACCGTATTATTGACCCAACCGAACAATCCATACTTCTGAGCCAAAGCAAAGACAAACGGACGAAAGCCTACGCCTTGCACTTGCCCTTCGATATGGATATGCCAGGTCGGCATTAGACCGTAGCTTCTTGTTTTGCGGTGCGTTTCTCTTGCACTTTTTCCAATAGCCAATCACACCAAGCATCAATTCCGATATTTCCGATGGTTGAGATTTCGATCACTTTGAGATTGGGATTGACATCGCGAGCATCAGCCACTACGGCCTCAACGGAAAAAGGCAAATGTTCCAGCAGATCCACTTTGGAAACGAGCATCATTTCACTGGTTAGGAACATGCGGGGGTATTTTTTCGGCTTATCGTCACCTTCAGTTGTAGCAATGAGCGTTACGCGGTAATCTTCGCCTAGATCAAAGGAAGCGGGGCAGACGAGATTGCCTACGTTTTCGATGACGAGCAGCTCAACGCCTTCTAGATCCAGGCTTTCCATGGCTTGCCATACCATCTGAGCTTCGAGATGACAAATTCCTCCGGTAACAATTTGCAAAGCATCGACACCCGCATCACGTAGACGATCAGCATCACGCTCGGTTTCCAGATCACCGACCAGAATTTTCATGTTTACTCGATCGCCGATGCGACGGGCTGTTTCCTGAAGCAGAGTCGTTTTGCCACTGCCGGCCGATGAGGTAATATTAATAAGCAGAATATTTTGTTCGGCCATTTGTTTTCTGATGCTCTCAGCCACAAAATCATTGGCTTTGAGCAGGTGCATGGTCGTATTATCGCAGGTGACAGTCCCTCGGGCCGCCTTGGTTGATTTTTGAACTTTTTCCATAATAAAATTGAGCGATTTAAGCTTGTAAATTATCAGTCTATTCCAAGTTAGGGAGATGATTTGGATTAGAAAAGCATTTCGAGAGTTTAGAAAACATTTTCTAAAATGGCGCGAAAAGTTCGGGTGGCAACGGAAGGGAAATTAAGACGACATATGCTATCCATGCGATTACGATAAACACATCGACATCCAATTCAGATGATCTAAACCGAGAAGAAAAAGAGAAGAATAAATTCTGAACAAGCTCTAAGAAGAAGCAGGTAACTGCTCTTCGGCCCCAAAATGTACACGATGAATAAGTAGTTCGGTGCCTTTTACTATATTATTACTGGGTTGACCGCAAATGGAACAAACGAATTTGTAGTTTTTAATAGCAGAATAGGCATCGCAGGTCTTACAGTAGATTTCAATGGGAATCACTTCTACGTTGAGCTTCACAGACTGGAATCTTTGCTCCGCCGTTGTGACCGCTTCGAACGCATTTTGCATCAAAATCGGCTCGACATTAGAGAGCAAGCCTACCTTCAAATCAATAGCGGTGAGGGTGGCCAGTTCTTCTGAGGAGAACTCCGCTTCAAGCGTATTGAAAATATTTCGAACTAAAGAGATTTCGTGCATGGTAAATAATTATCGTTTAGGCATGGGCTGAGTACGATGATGACCTTTATAGGCCTCAGATATTCTCTCATTCCTTAAGCGTAAGCGGCGCGCAATTGCGTCAACTTTTGCAGATGAAGCTCCGCATCTTGCTTAATTTGTAGATCGTTTCCTAAAGCTTTCACTTCCTCCGCCTTGCGGACCATATCGAGATAGCGACTTTCGTCAAATTTATCTTCGGGCATTCCCAGGTGCCACTGCGCTTCGAGATAATTGAGCAAGGTTAGGCAGCGCTCGGTCGGATAGCGCTCCGCGCGGCGAATTTCCAAAGCCTCCTGATAATAGTAAAGCGCTTTTTCAATATTATCGGAAAGCTTCGCCTCCGGGTAATTTGTCAAGGCGTTGGCGTAGTGATTACAGACCGCAGCGTATTCGTAAGGATAATCGGTTTTGGTATAAATCTGCAAAGCTTCCTGGAAGGCCGAGGAGGAAATAGCGGCCCAGATTCCTTTTTTCTTCTGCTCGTCGGGAATCTCTGCGTAGATCATCCCCAGATGATGTTGAATATCGGCGTACACCTCGGGAGTCGCCTCCTGCGTAAACACCTGCACGGCCCGCTGAAAGGTCTCGGCTGCCGTGCGGAAAAACTGTGGATTGCCCTTTTTGGCCCACGTGAACAGCAGAATACCTTTGCGGTATTGGGTATTGGCCACCATCTCGGGAAGTGATTCTTGCTCAAAGATGCCGATAGCGCGATTGAAGTAGCCCAGACTCTCGGACCAACTCTCCGAATAATTGGCCACGACACCCGCATCGGTCAACAATAAAGCGGTTTCGCGATCACGCCCCTGCTTTTCGTACTCTTGCAGCACTTCCCAAAGTGTCCCTTTGAGTTTTTCGAGCATTGCCGGATCGTAGGGCACGCTCAGTTCTTGTAGCCAAGCTTGATACAGGGCTTGCTTGAGTTCGGTTTGAGCAGACTTGGAGAGTTCTAGCTGCAGCGTATCTTCCAGTAAACGGGCAGCATTGTCCGGCTGCTGCAAATCAATTAGGAAAAGGGCAAACTGGCGCGCCGTAAATGCGCGATGTTCGTCGGTAGGCGCAGCGTTAAGGGCCTCACTGTAAAAGTAAGCCGCTTTGTCGGGATCAAAATCCTGAGCCGTTGCACCGTAGTAGCACACCACCCCTTGGTTATGCATCAGTCGGTATTCTTCGAAAGGCGAGTACTGAGAGATGAGTTCACTCGGGGCAATGGGTAGTCCCTGCTGCAGACGATTGATAAAGTCTAGTTCCAGAAATAAGGATGGATTTACATTTTGCAGATATTCGTAGGACTTCTCAAAGTTGTCCAGCTTGGCAAAAATAACGCCGAGCAGGTTATTTTCTGTCAGCTCAATGCTCTCCGGCAATAGGTATGGTGGCTGTGCATTATACCAATCTAGGGGAAAACAAATTTCACCGTTTTTAATCAAAATCCCCTCCGCACTTGGCAGGGGGCGTTGTTCCAAGATATCAATTGTGGTTACTAACTCTTCTAGTCGATCTACTCGATTAATTATCGACTGAAGTTGTTCGTGATATTCAGTTGTCGCATATATCGAAACCATCCCGATTTGTTTTTAGAGTTCCGCGCGCATCTTTACGAATGCCGCGTTGTAAAATCTTGGCGAATGTTTCCGCCTTTTTTTGAGAATTATAAGTATCAATTCGGCGGCAAATCAGTTGCAAAGGATTATTTATCGAAATGTAGACCATCGTCAGATGCCATAAGCTTTTTCGTTCCTGCAACCAATATTGCACCTCGGTATTCATCAGCCACTTATCTTGCTGTAAAATTTTAAAGTCCGAACGCTGACCAGGCTTTTCAGGAGTAGGATCTCGCGGAATATCGGACGAAATGAACATGGCAATTATAGTTTCACATTTAGTATTCCGAGCCCTTTTTGCCATTCATATTCTAAATCCCGATTCGTTGCATCAACCTGATGATCGATCAGTGTCTCGTGCAAAGCAATCGTCTTATCTCCTTTTAGATTACGATCCTTGAGCATTTGCTGCCCCGCTTTGTGTAAATTTTTAAAAACCTCATCACTCACCGGTGCCAGCATCAACGTGCGTCGGTCCGGATAATATACCATATAGACATTATGCTCTTCACCAAAGATTTCCGTTACCACTTCATGATCGATATGCAAGTGCGAAGCTTGCAAACGCACCTTACTACCTGTCTCAGCAGAAGATGCCAGTGTCTCTTTCAATTTTTGAGGTGGTATAAACATTTTCTATAAGCTAGTTAAGATTGATGAGGTAAAAAGTAGGTTTAAATCCGAAAGTCAATTTCTAAGCTTGCAATTCCTTTTCTAAGAAATCAACAATTTTATCGCCTCCAATCCGAGCAGTTTCCGACATCCCAACGTTGAAACGGGTGTCATCGATAGCAATTAAATACACATCGATTTCTTTTGGATAGTCATCTCCAAGCATTTTTTTGGCGTAGGACAAGGCTTGATCCCATTTGAGACTATGCAGAAAAACCATTGGATCGTCCTGAATTTGGCCTTCGACTTCCGAAGCGGGCAATTTATAGGTCGTCCCAACGGGCTCACCGGTATTAATGACGGCATCGACGAGAATAATGTGCTCGTGTCCTTTGAGCTTAAACAATACCTCGAAAGCCGAGGTCCCCATGTCAAAAATGCTAATGTGCTCAGCTTCGCCTAGCCGGGTTTTCAGCTGTTCGATCACATAAATCCCGACGCCATCGTCTGCGCGCACCGGGTTACCGAACCCCAGAACGGCGATCTTTTTTGTATCTGTCAAAATCATTTCTTCCATCGTTATCCATATAAAACAACCCGTCAAGTAGAATTTGACGGGTCGCTTTGTCAATAAGCTATTTTTAGTTTACAACTTAAATTTTGCGAGTTCTTTCCCGGTTTTGTTATCGTGTGCATGCACCGTGCAAACCAGACAAGAGTCAAACGAGCGAGCCACCATGCCCACTTCCACCGGATCGTGTGGATCTTCAATCTCGGTACCTTCCAGTGCCGATTCGATTGGTCCCGGCTTACCTTCGGTATCATTCGGTCCAACGTTCCAAGTTGTTGGTGCGATGATTTGATAGTTTTCAATGACGCCATCCTTGATTTTGATCCAGTGCGCCAAAGCACCGCGAGCGGCCTCGGTAGCTCCCCAACCAATACCATCTTGCTCGGTGGGCTTGATGTAGAACTCATCGTCAAGGCGTACCTGACTGAGCCACTCGTCAATTTTCAGGTAGAGACGTGGTGCCTCATGCATACGGGCTAATACCCGGGTAAAGACCGATGGCCCCATTTTCTCCATCACATCCGCAAATAACGGATCGCGGAATTGGTGGTCTTTATTCGCTGGATTAGCGGCCATGATCACACGCGCCAAAGGTCCGGTCTCGGCCGCGTGGCCCATGAAACGTGGTGCTTTCGCCCAGCTGTATTTACCACCGAAGTTAGAATCTTCGAGGTTCTTAGAATCCGTAGAAGCGGTTGGAATCGGCTCGTCAAAAGGATGCAAAGCGTCCTCTTGGTTGACGTACCAAGCGTGCTTAATGTGCTCCGCCACTTGCTTGTGGTCCGCTTCGTAGTACTGCTTGCCATCCCAAAAACCGGATGGACTGATCGTAGCGGCATTACGGCCTTCGATAGTTGGTCGATTGTACATATCCTTGTGCAGGTATGTTCCCCAAGCGAGGAATTTACCCACGCCCTGACCGAATTTATCCAGTCCGAATTCCAAGCCAGCACGCAAGAATAAACCTAAATCACTATTGCGGTGTGATTCATTCTCTTCCAGCCACTCCATCAAGTCATCCCAGCTCTTGATTTGCATATACCGCTCGATGGAGCAGCCCAACCAAACCGTTTCCAGCCAGTCGTTACGGAATTGATTCATAATGGAATGCGCACGCGTAATGTCCTTCAAAGTTGGCGCACACATTACCCCACCGGGTACCATATAGCTGGAGTGAGGCCATTGCCCACCGAAGAGGGCATAAACCTCTACGGGGCGACCACTTGCAGTTACGCCGGTTTGGAACGAAGTACCGACATAAGCTGCAAAGCGCTTTACCACCTCCTGGTACAATGGCTTATTGGCAAATTTCTTATTTGCCATATCCGTTGCAAAGATCGCATAAAACCAGCGAGGGATACTTTGGATTGTTTCTGTTGCCTGCCCAATGGCGCGTAATAAGAGTGCATTTGGTGATAAAGTGGTTTTCCACGCCACATCCAAAGCAGAGGAGGCACAGTACAAGTGAGAACCGCCACAGATACCACAGGCACGTGGCGTCACGATCAGTCCTGACTGGGGATCTTTGCCCGCGAGAATTTTTTCAAATCCACGGAACATGGCAGCCTGAGTGTGCGCCCGAGTGACGACACCATTCTCCATGTATACCTTCACATCGAGATCACCTTCTACCCGACCGACCGGAGATATATTGAGTTCTTTCAAAGACATGTTTATCGTTTATTTTGAGAGATAATTGTAAAAATTGAATTATTTGGAGGTTTCAAAATGCTCCTTGTTCACACCGGTAAGGCTTTCTACAGCGCCCATCACTTTTTCGAATCCAGCACGGCTGTAATAAGCTAGTTTATTGGTACCGGTAGGCACATCTTTTGGCAAGAACCCCAGGTATTTCATGGTTTTAAACACACTACCTTTTTTCAAATCATGGTGTGGAAAACCTGGCTCCGTACAGCCCAGGCAAGGGTGATTAGCCCGCGTCTTACTGGACTGGCGATTCCATAAAATACGATTACAACTCGCACGTGTCATTGGCCCACGACATCCCACTTCGTAGAAGAGACACCCACCACGTTTTCCGAAATGCCCATCAACTTTCTGAGCAAATGAAATAGCGTTTGGACAACCCGTCTGTACAAAATCAGTAAAGAAGGTCTTCGGACGATGATAATCATCGAGCAACACATCACCAATACGGCCCGTCGAAATCGCAACGAGGATTTGGGTGATCCAATCCGGGTGAGCCGGACAGCCGGGGATATTAATCACAGGCAAGCCACCTTTGGATTTGAAATTACCACCCAAAAAGCCGCCCTTGGCCTTTTTGTGGAATTGCATACCCGTCGATTCGCTCGGATTCGGTGGTACCGCCGGGATACCTCCCCAAGTCGCACAGTCACCAATCGCGACCACAAACTGAGCGGCGTCAGATAGCTCTTTCACCCAGTCCATCATCGGACGCTCGGCGAAGTAGTTCATCTTACCGGTCCCATTCGGTCCCTGTACGATCGATCCTTCAAAAACGAAAATGTCTAACTGAGTTTTGCCCGAAATACAATCGCGCATCAAATCACTTACCTGATGACCGATTTCCAGTCCTACAGTAGGGTGCCAGAGAATATTGATGCCAAAATCGACGATGAGCTCTACAACGGTGGGTTCTTGAGCGTCAAGAAAAGACATGGTGTTGCCACTACACGCCCCCCCTTGCAGCCATAATACATTTGCCATGACTAATTGGAAGTTATTATTAAAGTGGTTAATTTTCTTTTTACCCTTTCAGGCAAAATTCTGTTCCCAAAGGAACTCCTTACTCCAAATATAATAATAGAATTGAGTTTAGAAAATGTTTTCTAAGTATTTTCTAGAAAAAAATGCCTAATTATTAGAAATAAGCCCCTAAGTTAGACTAAATCTAAATAGCAATCTTGATTTTAACTGATTATCAAGGAGTTATGCTTTAGCTCAAAAGACATTGTTAAGGCCGCTGGGGCTACTACAACCCTCAGAGGCATCACTAGAACGTACGAAAGTAAGACTATTATTGATCGGAGGAGTGCTGCTGCAGCAGTGGGCGAATCAACTGCTCGAACTCGGCGATACCTGCCTTAGTGAAATAAGGAAAGACTTGGTGCCACACCATTTCTTTGAACGAAGTAATGTCCTCCGCCGAAGCTTTGGCGTCGCGTACCAGGTTTTGGGGTACCCAGAAGGTGATCAGTACCCAGATAGCATTCGCCACGCAATTGTATACCCCCGGCTGTGGCTCATCGATAATCAATCCGCGGCTATGGTTAAAGTCGAAGCGTTTGCGGATTTGGCTGATCATTTTTGAGATATGGAGTTGGCGCTTAGAGCGAATCTCAGGATAATGTCTTTCGATTTCTAGCAGATCTAAAAAATAGAAGGGATATTTCTGGATGAAGCTGAAATATTTCGTGAGCTGATTATCGAAATCCATGAGGTTGGGAAAAATACGATAAGTCGATAGCAGTTCTGCCGCTTCCTGGTATAATTCCTCGTTGATGGCATCGATGATGGCTTCTTTGTTGCGAAAGTGGTAGGCCAGATTACCGGGGCTAATCCCGATTTCATTCGCAATTTGCTGTAGACGGACATTGGCCATCCCTTTTTTATTGAACAAACGGATGGAGGCATTCAATATCTTCTGCTTTGTGCTCAAGCCTGCCATTTTTAAATTGGTGTTAGTGGTTATTTATATAATGCAAAACGCTTGACCTGTTATTAGCTTGCACACAGGCCAAAGTCGTCTAATTTTACGGTTAAGGTGCCACGCTGATCTTTAGCAGCTAGTCGCCGCATGTACCAAGCGCTCAACTCTGCTTTTTTCTTGCTGGGATAACGGGAGATCACACGTTTAATTAATTTTTGAGGTTCTTGGTAGTGCGCAAAGACTAAATGGATTTCCCACATGCCATCTCTTCTCACAATATTTTCGATCACTGCGGTATCCCTCAACCACCAGTCATCGGATAAAAAATCCATATCCGATTGCTCACCGGGCTTATCCGTGAAGTGCTGGTTGTTCATTAAATTTAGCAGCTCATCGTAAGCCACAGGATCAAGGTGAAAATTTTTCATTGAGCGAATTATCGGGAAGGATGACTATTTTTATTATACAAATCTACTTAAAATACAGGAGGTTTAAAAGTAAAAGTCATACGGCATTTCAAGCATTTGCTCGTATTCCCGTCTTCCCATATCCGTAAAAGAGGGCACGAGGAGATGCCAGATGGCTTGTCGATAATTGTGTTCATCGGGCTGTTCACTCGTTCGTACGGCTTGTTGTGTCCGCCAAAAATCCATGCTCATCCACAACTGCAAGGCTAGTTGATCAAAGGCCCCTTCGAGTGGTTCGGCCAGCAAGGCCCCTCGCGCGACATTAAAGTCCAGGATAGATCGGAGCTGAGCAATCTGGAAAGACACATGCTTTTGGTGTGCTTCCCCAATCGAGGGATAAGCCCGCGTGATTTCCAAGGTGTCGAGATAGAAAAACACATACTCTTGCTGTAGCAGGAACGTGCGACGGATCAGCCGATCAATATTATCAAATAAGGGGACAATACGGTATTCAGTTAATAGTTCTTTTTGCTTCTTGGTTAAATCATCATAGAGGGCCTGCAGAATCGCTTCTTTATTGGCATAGTGGTAAGCAATGTTTCCAACGCTCACCAAGGATGCATCCGCAATGTGTTGCAAGCGGACATTGACCATGCCTTGCTCGTTGAAAAGCTGCAAGGCCGATTCCAGAATTTTTACTTTGTTTTTTGCCATAGGCATCAAGCATTTTATTTATATGCTCTAAACTAGCCAAGTTCAAATTATGGTAGCCCAAATAAAAGCGATTACGACTAATCCAAACCCGATCATAAAGGCCGCATACGCGATTTCAATTTGTAAAAACGCATTTTTGATTTGCCTTTCAAAGATATACATCGTTCGAATTTGATTTCCAATTTGCAACTCTTGGCTTTGCACTAATTTATCGTAAGCTGCCTCGTATTCTTCTAGGGTTACCTGATCAAACATCCCAACGCCAAAAATATTCTCTTCCAAATTAGGATGTTTGCTGCCCACCTTACGCCTGAATCGCGAAAATAAATCAAAAACGTGTGGTCGGGAAGCATTAATAGCGAACATTAATGACACAAATGAACAAATCACCATAATCACACCGATGAAATTGCCAAAGCGTAGATGCTGTACCGTATCAAAAAAAATCACAATAGCAGAGATAATAGCAGCATTTACCCTAATCATGATGGCGGCCTTGCGGTCAATCATGTTAAAAGAGTTGACATACACTTTGTTTTGATTCCGCATAAAGGTCGCAAACGATTTACGAGGCTCCTTCTTCGTATAATAAAGTCCACTTATCACCTCCTCACTATGCTTTTCCTTTTTGTTTTTTTTCTCTTCTATTTCATTCATGGCTGAATGGTTTTGGTAGCTCATCTATAAAAGTCGCCAACGAAGAGATGTAATGCACTGACTTTCATCAAGTCTTGTACTGTTTTTATTTCTAATACCATAACCAATAGCGATGATTATTACCTTCAGGATCGGCTGCCTGCATTCCGCCCATGAATTGAACAGATGCTGATTTTACGACAACATCAATCAACTAGATCTGCCTTTGACATTATTTCCTCTTATCCGTTTAGGCAATTCCAATTTGTATCATTTACGCATCTAGTTTTCTGTATCACTGCCACTATCACCAATCTACACATTACCAACTATTAGGATAAGATAATAGCAAGCATCCCTATTTCTGCACTTAGATTCATTATCTAAAATCTCCTTTTCCTAGCTAGCCCCCTTCCGGGAAAGCCCGTCTATCAACAATTTTTGGCCCGGCAATCATTTTTTTGGAGATTCTTTTGTATTTTTATACAAATAATTACATTTGTAATACTCAGACAGTACAACATTCTATTCATCAAAACTAAAAAACGTGGATAACGAGAGAAACCAAAGGAGATTCGAGAGCGTGTATTCGAAGAAGGTGCGTGCTGGGAAACGAAGAACCTATTTCTTTGATGTCCGAAAAACCAAAGGTGAGGATTACTATCTCACTCTAACTGAAAGTACCAAGCGATTTAATGGAGATGGCTACGAACGCCATAAAATCTTTCTCTACAAGGAAGACTTCAATCGTTTCGTACAAGGGCTCGAGGATGCTGTAAATTACGTTAAGACCGAGCTTATGCCGGATTACGATTATGACGAGTACACTCGTCGTCACGAAGAATGGGAAGCGAAGCAAGCAGAGGAGAATGGCAGTGATTTTGCTTCCAATAACAACAATGATGTGTCATCGAATGAAGAGGTAGATGTAACTGAAGAAGTAGATTCCGGTGTAGAAACCGAAGATGACATGTCCTGGTAAGACTTTTATGCTTTGATTTTAAAATAGGTTTTCAATGGCGAAATTCTCAAGCAGAATTTCGCTTTTTTTCTGTCCGCCCCTCTCCTATTTATTCATTATCAATCCAGCCTAAAAAGAAATCGCCCGACTCGCAATACAGCAAGTCGGGCGATTTTGGTTTAGCTTCGTTGAAGCTGTTTTGCGTGACCTAGCGGAGCATCAACCGGCCACTCTGGAGCGTATCTCCACTACGCAAGCGATAGAAATACACGCCCGCACCCGGTAAGTCCGACCGCTCAATCCGCTGCTGGTTCTCTCCGGCTTGGAAACCACGGGAAGTGCTTACCAGTCGTCCGTTGACATCAAAGATATCCAACTGAGCTGCTGCTGCATCAAGGTCCGACAGTTGGAATTCGATGGTCGTCGAAGTACTGAATGGATTAGGATAGACCTCCACCTCAGTTGAAGCTTTACCAATTGCCGCAGTAGGTAGCTCATCGATGATATTTTGGGTCAACGGTAGCGTACGTTGCCAGCTTACGGTATTGTTTCCGGGGCTTTGATCTCCCAGTAAGGGCAGTGCCGCGATTTCGCTTTCGATAACGTAGCCTTCGGGCGCATCGGCAGGAACCTGCATCGTGAAATTGAGGTATTCACACTCGAAGAAGGTCAAGTCCGAGAACTCCCAGGTAGCTGTAAAGGTCGCGGGATCGTAACTTGTAGCACCCGCAGCCACCGGATCGAAGATCAAAAGTGGATCGTGGCGGAATACGATGGTTCCAAAAATTGTCTGGAAGCCATTGTTGCAATAAGTCACATAGTATTGCTGATTCTGGCCAGGCTGTGGATTCGAAGAGCCCGCCGTAACGAAGAGATCAAAACCACTGAGTTGATCCAAGAAGAAATTGTTATTATCTGAGCCGGCGGAGCCGGGATCCACACTCACCGCAATCGTACCACTCGCTGGGCAATGGGCAACGTATGGGCTTTCAGGGAAAACTGCCAATGTATAATCACCGGCGGGTACACTGAACTCATAATAGCCCGAGGCATCCGTAAAGGTCACCAGATCATCCAAGCGCACTTCTACCCCTTCCAGCGGAACGATGGGGCCATTCAGTTCACAGTTCAAGGCGGCATCATCGTTGAATACGCTCCCCGAAATCGTTACAAAGCAAGAAGGGTCTTGGCCAATAATAACTTCGAGTACTTCCTCACAAGTCGCCCCATCGGCGCTGACGGTAACGAAATATGTACCAATCGCCAAGCCATCAACGATCTGCGTAGTAGCTCCATTACTCCAACTATAAGTCGGCTCGCTAATCCCCGTGGTGATCACCCGGGCAATCCCATCATCCTCGCCACAACTCGTAAGTTCTGTTTCTATCATAAAACTCAATCCATCTTCTGCAACCACAACCTCCGCAGTATTGGCACACCCCGTTATATCATCGGAAAAAGATACGGTGTAAGTACCGGCTTGCTCTACCAAAACACTATTGCCTGAACGATCCACAATAGCACCATCGGTTGTACTCCAATCATCAATCACAATTGAATTGGTAGTCATAAAATCAATATCTACTAATAATGGATTACCGTTGAAGCAATTGATATACTGCACATCTGGTGCACTCGCTTGTGGATAAGCGCGATTATCGATTACGGTGGTGAGTAACGTTATGGTACAACCATTTTGTCCCGAGACCACAACCGAGTATTCACCCGGTTCGTACGCCTCTCGTTCAACATCATTAGAAAAGCCACCCGGGCCATCCCAAGTCACGGTAGCTCCTGGTGTTTGTACATCCACTTCTAAAATCACGGGGTCCACACAAGATGCCAGGTTATATTCTGTGGGTAGGCTAGCCTGTGGTAAAACAAAATCTCCTGTTACACTCACCTCATCGCTGGCCGTACAGCCATTTGAACTGGTCACGGTAAGGGTGTAAGTACCAACGGCATTAACCGTTGGATTAGGACTATCCGCTCCCGAAACAATGTTACCATCATTTGTTGACCAGGCGTAGGTCACACCAGAGCCCGCTTGTGAAGCACTACCATCCAAAGTAGCCGTGGTGGTCGCGCAGGTAATTTCTTGATTCGGGCCGGCGTTAGCCGTACTTTCGAAAACGGTCACTTGGTCGCTATCTTCACATCCGAAAGGATCGACAATAGTAAGCGTGTAGGTCCCGGTGGAACCGACCGTCAAGATAAGTGTGCCTTGACCATCCAAAATTTCACCGTCGTTTGTCGTCCACTCAATTTCTGCATCGGGAGACAATTGCGATTCACTTCCATCTAGCACGTAGAAATCACTATTTAGACAATCAAAATAGGCATCAGCTCCAGCATCAGCCACTACGGCGCTATTGGAAGAGAGTTCCAATACATAAGAAGCCACCGCGGTACAGCCGTTACAGTCGGTAACCGTCACCTCATAAATTCCCGGTCCTAGATTAGAAATTGTTTGACCGGGTTGTACCGGTACCGTATTCCATAAGTAAATATATTGGCCACAACCACCACTGGGAATTGCGGTAATCGAACCATCGTAGCTGCCAGGGCAAGAAACGGGCGTACTTTCAAAAGTTATCTCAAGCTCGCCTTCTGCCTCTAAGGTAATTGTATTAGAAGCTACGCAACCCGTTTGAGGATTAATGACTTCCACGCCATAAGTTCCAGCACCTAGGACCAAGGCATAGTCTCCATCGGTTGTAAGGAAGTTGCCGTCCGAAGTACTCCAATTGTACTCTAAGCCAGGTGCAAAACCATCCACTATAGCATTCAATTCAATTTCTTCCAGATTTGCACAACTGATCGTCCCCCCGTTCTGCACAATTTCTACAGAAGAAGGCAGAATACCATTGATGATAAAATAAGTAGTCGAAGAGGTACAGCCAAAGTCATTGGTACCTTCAACACGCCAATTCCCCGCCTCAGTTGCTTCTACGGTAGTTTGGTTATCATACTCCGGTACCGGAACATTATTAGCAAACCAGCGATAAGCAATATCAGGGCTATTTTGACTATCCTCGACAGTTAGGAAGACAGAAGAAAGGCAATTTAGGGTATCCTGATTGGCAGAAATAGTCAAGTTAGGGTAAATCACATGGTTAAGTACATTCAAGGTAGCGAAGCTAACGCAGCCAGGACGTATAATCACCAATTGGTAGGTTCCAGGTTGGTCGACCGTTGGCGTCAAGGTATTGCCACCGCTAACAATATTTCCAGTGGTGGTGGTCCAATTAATGGAAGCATCAGCCCCATCATAGGAATTAGAACCATCCAAAATCAGAAAATCCATGGTGCAATCCAGACTCAGTACCGTTTCTTCAAGTACGGCGAGACTGTTATAAACAATGACTTCATCGCTTCCGGAGCACCCCGTAGTCAAATCGGTAGCCGTTAGAATGTAAGTCCCTGCATCGTTAATGGTTGGGGTCAAGGTATTTGCACCATTGAGAATATTGCCATCATCCGTCGTCCATTCGTAGCTGATATCGTTATTGTCAACCACTCCAGGAGCATCTAATTGTAAAGTAAACAAGCATTGGAAATGCTGATCCGGTCCGGCATCGACTCCCAGGGGTTCGTCGTTTTCGACAACCTCTACGGACAAGGTGCCTTGGCAAGCGGAAGCAGTCAGTCCTTTTACTAGATAAGTTCCCGGCTCAGATACCGTTACCGTTTGGCCATTGGCGCTAAAGCCTCCTGGTCCGCTCCACTCGTATTCAACGATAGGCAGGTCAGCATCCACGAATAGAACAATGGCCTGGGTGTTGCAATTGAGGGGCTCGTTGCCCGTTATATTTAGCTCAGGAATTTGCAGGTTTCCAGTCACCACCGTACTGCTTTGCGCGGTACAGCCATTCGCACTAGTGACTTGTACTGTATAAGTCCCCGGCTCGTCCACAACTGGATTTGGTAAAGTTTCGTTGCTTTGATTAATATCTGGTCCACTCCAGAGGTAGGTTACATCTGGGACACTGGTCACCGCCTGGAGTTCCACACTGGGTTGCGTCAGACAATTAAGTGCCCCACCGGTCACGGTCAAATCTGGTACAGGATCGCCATAGTCCGCTAATTCCAGGATCACGATGCTATCGCATCCCGTAACGGATGCACTGAGTAGGGCAATTTCGTAAGTCCCCGCTTCACAGTACAATTCACCGTTATATAGCAGACATTCACCTAAGCAAATTGTATCCATAACGGTGGTTGGAATCAATGGCTCAACGGAAAGGGTTAGGGTATAATTAATAGTTTGACAAGCCGTAATTTGCTGACTAACGTAAGCCCCAGGATTACAAATGAGCTCGCCAAAGAAATCATAGCACTCGCCTTCACAAACCGTCTCAAATAGATCAGTTTGCATCGTTTCTTGCATCACGGTGAAATTACTGCATTCCACTACATTATTGCATAAACCTTGAATTTCTACACAAACGGTCAATGAATTCCCGTCCACTGATTCATCCACGTCAACCACGATATCCGCCCCGTTATCTTCCACCATTTCTACGCCCAGTGGCAAATCCCAAACGTAAGTAGCTCCGTCAACCGGTGCTACGGAAAGCGGGACTTCATCCACTGCACAAAAGCCCTCTGGGGCTTCTACGGGACCATTTGAGGCTTGAGGTGGGGCAATCGTTGCTCCCGTGTTGTCAAATAATTGATAATCACAGATACTATTAGCAAAACCATCGATCAGCAAATAATAACGTTGTCCGATCTCTAATTGTGCGAATAAGTTATAAATGGAAAAGTTGGGAATTTCTTCACACATCACCTGAATAGGTATCAAGCCACTATTACCGAACTCTGTGTACAAAGCCACCTGTAAGCCATTGCCTCCATTCATACCGCCAGAGCAATTGGATACTTCGATATCCATCGAAAGGAAGTTATTCCCAGCAATAAAAGACAACCAATGATAATTACTTAAAACCGCATTACCATTACAGCCAGGCAACACATCGACATTTGGCGAAAAAGGAGGGACTGTGCTGCAGAAACCGTCCAAGCCCGCGCAGTAAACAGGCGCATTGGGATAAAAGTCATCGGCAGGTGGAAATGGATCATCACATTGCGCCATTAAACTGAGATGCGCAATAAATAAGCAAATAAGAACACTGAGGCTTTTTTTCATGATCGTGATTTTTTGAGCATTGGTAAACGTCTTATCATGTCAACTATGAGCAGTTGAACATCAAAGGCATAGAATTGCCAGGTAACGGCGGTAGGGATTGTGTGCTTTACCCGAAATCGGTAATCGCAATCAGGATGGGAAGGTAACTGATAAGTTTGGATGGAGAAATGAGCTCCATTTCAGGTCTAAAAGTAGTAAAGAATCTTTACTTATTGAAATTGTTTATATTAAAAAACTCTACGCTTGACAATCTATTTGATTTTAGATTACTTTTGAAAAACATCCCACAGTTGCCATGCTCCGCCATTTAGCCATTTTACTACTCCTACTTCACTGGCCATTCTGGCGATTATGCGCACAAATTCCTTCTGATCCGCTTCCCCTGAGGTTCCATCCTGTACAGCAGCTGATCCAGCAAGGACAATTCGATTCGGTGGCCGTGCTACTGGATCAGCTACCCGCATCGGATACCACTTCGTTTTGGGCACATCTTTTTCGCTACCAAAATGCCCGCAATTTACGGCGTCATAAAACGGCATTTCGGCTAGCCCGCCGCGCCCAGCACAAGTTAGAAGCATTAACTTTCCAACAACGCCAATGGCTCGAAATACAAAGCGCAGAAGCTGCCTTCAATCGTCGTAAACGCGAACTAGCTCTGGAGCACCTGGATCAGTTTCAAAAATTAAGACAACAGCATAAGATCAATGATTCTGCTCTGGTTATCTACGCCAAATTTGTAGAAAGCCTGAGTTATGGCTTGTACGGCGATCATCGGGGCCAGCCTGCGGCTACCGCTTTACTGGGCGTTATTCAGCGTTGCCAACAGTACCCACAAGCTTTGCCTTATCTACACGGTCAGGTGTTTCGACGACTCGGTAATCTCATGCGTATTTCTGCCGATTTTGATGGCGCCACTAATTACTACCAGCAGGAGCTTCAATTATATCAAATACATTATCCGGCAGATCATTTTGAAACGGCTGTCGCCCATTATAGCTTAGGCAATATTGCCTACGAACTTATGGCGTATCAAACCGCTCTAGATCATTATCGACAGACGTATCACGTTTGGAAAGATCATTTTAAACCTTCAGCAACCTACTTACGCTATCTCACGGAGGCTATGGGAGACATGTATTGGGAATTGAACATCCCAGATAGTGCAATCTATTTCTATGATTTGGCTGTCAATAAATCAGATGCACCAAGTCAAAACCCGCTATCTATCCAGATGAAGCGAGGTGATAGTCTGTTGGTACAAAAGGATTATCGCCAGGCATTGAATACTTACACCGATGCTCTGGCTTTTCGACGGGAGATTTACGGTGCGAAGCACGCCATGACCGGAGCTTGTCAAAGTCAAATCGCCAAGACCCATTACCGAAAGGGCCAGTTGACGACGGCTTTGCAAGCTTATCAAAGGGCGATAACTATGCTGGTGGTTGATTTTGATGATTCCACTTCTATGGCTGATCCCCAGCCCAATATGGAGGTACTATCCGAGCAATATTTATTGGAGGCCCTGGCGGGCAAAACCATCACCTTAAGAGATATTTACCGCGCTGACCCCAGCTCAGTCCATTTGCAAAATGCCTGGCAAACCGCCCAGCGGGCCGTACAAATGCTGCAGCAATTAAGATCTAGCCCGTTATCCGATCCGGCAAAACTGTTTTGGACACAGAAATACTATTTTTTATTTGAGATTGCCATAGAGCTGGCTTACGCTCAATTTCCCGAGGAGGAAACATTCATTGCGGCAGCGCTTCCTCTAATTGAAAGTAGTAAAGCACTCTTACTGCACAACCAATTGCGTTCAGAACAAGAAATTTCATTTCATAATCTTTCGGAGAAAATTCTGGAGGAGGAAAAACAATTAAAGAAAAACATCAATGAATATTCGGTCAAAATAAATCGAGAAGAACAACTCTGTGAGCGGGCCAATCAACGCAAACTCAGCACCTGGCAAAAAGAATTGCAGCAGCATAAGCTGCAGTATCGCCAATTTTTACAACAGCTCGCTACGCAGCATCCTAAGTATTATGCCCTGCGGCATCAAAATCCAACGATCCAACTGGCTGATGTTCGAGAGCGATTATTAACCACTGATAGTTCAGCGGTCCTAATCTGTTTTGAAAGTGAGGCCCACCTTTATTTACTGGCCATTGATCAACAACGTGGCATTCGTAGACGTATCGCAAAAGCTAGTTTGCTCCTTAGCCAACTAGCTACTTTCCTATCGGCAGTACAAAATATCGAACAAATCTATCAACAACCGGAGCAAAATTTTCGGCAGTTCACGAAAACGAGTTATTGGCTCTACCAGCATCTTTTGGCCGATCTTTTTAAGCAAATGGGCACGGCGACTAAGCATTGGTACTGGATACCCGACCGGCTTCTCTACCCATTGCCTATGGCCTGCTTGCTGACGGAAGCAGTCTCTGTCGGGCAAAAAAGAGATTTTAGGCCACTCCCCTATTTGCTGCGGCAACACCATTTTACGCACTCGCCATCACTGGGCAGTCTGATGTTGCATCAAAATAATCCGCCATCAAATGATCAGCGTACTTACACGGGCTTTGCACCGGCGCAATTCCCGGCGGAACTACCTAGCTTACGCTGGAATCAAGCGGAGGTGCGCGAGGCCCAAGCCCTGTGGTCCGGCGAAGCTTATTTCGGACCTCAAGCCACCAAAGCTGCTTTTTTGCAGTCCGATTATCGATCTACGATCGAGCATTTAGCAACCCACGCCGTACTCGATCACGCACAGCCCATGCGCTCCCATATCCTGTTTGAAGGCCTGGACAGCAGTGACCACCTGTTCGTTTATGAACTTTACGCCAAAGCCCTAAATGCTGATTTGGTTATCCTCAACGCCTGTCAAACCAATTCTGGGGCTTGGACAATTGGAGAAGGCATGGTGGGGTTAGAGCAAGCGTTCCGCTACGCGGGCTGTAATAGTTTGTTGACCAATTCGTGGGCAGTAGATGATCAAGCCGCAGCACAACTCACACAGTATCTTTTCGAAGGCCTGCACGCCGGAAGTGCTAAGGATATCGCCCTAAGTGGAGCACAGGAACGCTACCTGTCTACCGCCGAGCCCGCTTACCGGCATCCTTACTTTTGGGCGGGACTGCGCCTGAGTGGTGCCCCGCATCCTCTACCAAGAACTAATCAGGGGAATCATAACTGGTGGGTTTTAATTGGCATTGCTCTATTAATCGGCGCGCTTTATTTTTTCATCCGGCCACGTTCAATCCAGAAGAGCTAATACAGCTTGCACCGCTTCCTTTTGATAATCACTTTCTGTTTGCAAGGTCTCTAATAAAGTCTTGGCCTGTTCCGTTTGCCCTAATTGCAAAGCCGCCAGACTTTGGTACCAGAGTGCAGGTGCCTGAAAATCATTCTGGCTTTGTCGGACTTGCTGAAACGCTTGTATAGCTGCTGTACTGCGGGGCGGCTTCTGGGCTAAAAGGGATTGGCCCAGATAAAATTGGATTTGATTATCCGGGGCGGCGCCACCACCGAGCGCTTGCTCGAAAGCCGCGGCCGCGGCCGCATAATTTTGCTCCTCGTAATATTTGCAAGCTTGAGTCCAAGGTGTTGTCAAACTACTATTGTCTCCCCTGAGCTGTACTGGCCCTCGATAAGTTTCATAATAATCGGCAAACAACTGCGTCGGTTCAACCGCCGAGGTGGGCCAGAGCCACCAAGCAATACTTAATAAGAGCAATACACTAGCAGCTACCAAAAGTGGCCGGTGCCAAGTAGTGCGTTGCATTGGTACCGTTTGGGCTTCCAACTGTTGATCTAATTGGGCGAGTTGCTCCCGTAGTTTCTGGCGCCCACCGATTTTTATTAATTGACGACTGGCCCGTTCGGCATCCACGGCTTCGGCCAATTGACGATCGGATGCTAAGCGCTCGGTAAACGCAGCCCGTTCGGTAGCAGTCATTTGTCCGTCCAGATATTTTTCGATGGCCAATTGATCCTTATCCATTTCGCTTTAATAATTTCAATAAATCCGGTCGGTCACTCAACAACTTTTTGAGTCGTTGCAAGCAACGGTATTTTTGGTTACGCACCACTTGGGCACTGCTATATTGCAAATGTTCTCGAATGTCTTCCATTGACAATTGCTCGTAATACACTTTGATCAAAATGGATTGGCAATCTTTCCCTAGCTCAGAAAACAGTTCAAACAATTGCGCTTCGGTCTCACGATCCAAAAAATCAGAAATCGCCAAAGTGTCTTGATCGTTAAAAATTTGCGTATCGATTATCCGCCGTTCTATTTTTTGACGCTTCAATTGATTCAACCAGTAAAAGCGGGCGATGGCGTAGAGATAAACCGAAATGCTACTTTCTCCCCGAAATTTTCGGGCTTTGACATTCTCGTATAATCGAATCACGGCCTCCTGAAATACATCCTTGGCCTGGGCGAGATTTCCGCCGTTTTTCTGTACGAAATGTAACACCATTGGTCGCTCTCGCCGATAAATTAAAGCCAGTGCCTCCGTCTCCGCCGTACCTCCGGCCCGAAGTTTTTCCAGTAAACTGGTATCGGAAAGACTAGCTTTTTTCATAAGTCAATCGACAATAAGGGATTGTAACTATCCGGTGCAAAAAAATTTAAACGGCTATCGAAGATAATTTTTTTACAAAAATTATCCCGGTGATGATTACACTTTATTCGGCCGGATTGACATACACGCGATAATACTCTGTAGTAGACTTTAAAACCAATCTCATGAGCTCGATTTTTCTGCGTGTTAATGCTTTACTTTTTTGCCTTTTTCTAATCTCCCAAGTTCAGGCATCCTGTGTTTGGATCGGTGGAGATAGTAACTGGGACGACCCAGCCAATTGGTCGTGTGGATATGTCCCTGGTGCTCTTGACGAAATAGAAATTGCTGGTGGTACCGTCGACATGGATATCAGTGCTGCCGTTGATAAGGCCATTTTCTCCGGGGGAACTGTTGCCGGAGGAGGCGTTTTAGCCATTGCAGGTTCAATGGACTGGAAAGGCGGAACCATTGCTGGCACGGTTGATCTCGATGCCGGCGCCAGCCTTTCGCTCAGCACTCCCGGTGCTAAGATCGTTTCGGGAGATTTAAATATCTCTCCTGGCGCCCTGGTCAACTGGTTAGCCGGGACACTCACGCTGGACGGGGGACTGATCGATAATAAGGGGACCTTTGTGATTGAATTCGATGCGATGTTGACCTCCGCTATCGGTACTTTTCTCAATGCCGGGGTACTAGACAAGGCAGTAAGTGGCGGAACAGCGGTCATGGATGCTTCGGTGGTTAATGATGGTATGATTCGTATTATTAGTGGTACACTCCAATTTCCAGGATCACTCGATAACGCAGGAGCTATCGTCATTTATCCTACTTCTACATTGGAATCATACGGGGGAACGACTTTCGATATGGGTACAACCATCGATAGTACGGGCACTTTAGCCATTGGTGCTTCGTCGCTCACCACCTTCGCGGTCTCCCTAGACAATAAAATGGCTATCCATTTGGAAAGTAGTAGTGCTGAATTGCGCTGTAATGCACCTATTGCTACTAGCGGAGACATCACTTTTGCGGCGGGGCTCCTTAGCGGTAGTGAGGGATTATTGGCCGAAGGAGAGGTCGACTGGACTTCGGGTACTATAGCGGCGGGAACAATATTAAGTATCGCGGCGGATGCCAACCTGTTGATGACCAGCTTTGGAGAAAAAAAGGTAGAAGGCACATTAGGCATTGCCGGGACAGCCACCTGGACAGCCAGTAGCTTGCTCATAGAGGATGGAGGACTATTAGATATCAGTGGTTCTCTAGAAACCACGTTTAATGGTTCAATCGGTCATAGTACTGCCTCACCTGGATCCATGAATATTTCCGGGACATTCACTAAAAATGGTGGTGGGGATGTGACTGAAATAAGAGTACCTTGCACAAATTCAGGGACCATTTCAGCCAGCTTGGACACCTTAGAATTCAATGAAGCGGTGGTCAATAGCGGTGAACTAAATGTACCCAGCGGCGGCTATATTTTTTTTGATGGCAGTTGTACGCTCAACAGCGGTACGACCACCACGGGGAGCGATGGCATCGACTTCAATGGGACCACAGAATTTAACACCGCGATCACTAGTCCCAATAATATTGGTTTTTTAGGCGCATCTATCTCCGTTAATGCATTATTTACCAGTACCAATAAATTATTTATTCAATCGGGAGATAAAGTTGGCGGTTCGGGTAGTTTAAGTTGTTCGGGCGATGTAGATTGGGTAGAAGGTACCTTGGAAATCCCCATGACTATTGGCGGCACGAGTACACTGGAAATTTATACCACCGAAGATAAAACTTTGAAATCTACGCTCACCCAAAATGGTACAACGACTTTATTCACCGGTGCTTTATTTAATATTGACAGCCCCGGGAAATTTGTAAATAATGGCACCTTCACTTTTAATAGTTCGGCAGACATTAGCACCGATGGTGTTGCCGGTGAATTCGAAAACGCTGGCACTAGTCGGTTTTTAGAATTAAGTACGACGAGTACATTAAATATCAGCTTAACAAATAATGGTACCATAGAAGGTATTGGCACTGTTGACCCTACCGTAAGTTTTACCAACAATGGCATCGTTTCACCTGGTAACTCTCCCGGCCAATTAGTTATTGATCACGAATTCACTAATGGTACAAAATTAATTATGGAGCTGGAAGATGATTCTGGTGCTGGCAGTGGCCATGATCAATTGGTCGTGAATGACATCACGAATTTGCAAGATACTTTAGAAGTTATTGAAACAGGCAGCGTGCCCGACGGCACTTATACAATCATAACTTGTAGCGGTGACCCCAATTGCATTCAAGGTACTTTTGCGACTTTGCTTCTCCCCAGTGGTTACAGTATTCAATACCATAACACCTCCGTTGATTTAATTAAAAGCACCGTTTTACCTGTGACCTTAGTTGAATTCAAAGGGCATGCTAAAGCCAGTCAAGTTGAGCTTACTTGGCTTACAGCTTCAGAAAAAGATCATCATTATTTTTCCGTTGAACGATCAACCGATGGGTATACATTTTATGCTATTGGACAAGTCAATGGCCGAGGGGATAGCGAAGCCATTCGACAATATACTTTTACTGATCAATCGATTGTTTTACCAACCCAAGACCTGTGGTATTATCGATTGCGCTCCGTTGATTTTTCTGGTGACTATGCCCATTCGAAAATCATTGCTGTATCGTTAAGATTAGATGCACTTGCTGCTTTTAAGATTAATTATATCCATGTCAATAATAACCAAGACATACAAGTCGCTTATCAAAGTAGTAGCATAATTAATAGTCGAATAAATATTTTTGGAATGAACGGCCAATTACTTTGGACTACTGAACAATTATTATTAAATGGAGAAAATACATTAATATTAAATCATCCAGAACTACCAAACAATCAACTCTATACCTTACAGATAATCAGCCCCTTAGAGCAATACTCTCAAATATTTCGGTATTTTTCAAAAAATTAAAACAACCATCAAAATTGTATTTTTCGTAGGTTTTATTTTTTACTTAAAAAGATACGTTGATAATATAATCTTTAATCAATTGAATTAAGTTCTTATTATATGAATTGATTTAAACGGATTCTCATTAAATGAAATTTCGTCTAAATCAATTCTATTTTTTATTTCCATTCTCCCTACTCTACTTTTATTCTTTTCAGTCGAATACCGTCAATAAATCGCGATACAAAGCGACGAATAAACCCATCACGTTTACGATGACTAATCACTTCTTTGTTGTGATCTAATTCTATGTCGTATACTCTACCATCGTAAGATTGAACACCCCAACAGTTTGCACAATTAATTTTCTGTTTCGTTTGCATGATTCATTCATTTTTGTGGTTAATAAAGTTGATACTATTCTTACTAAAGTAAAACAGTACCCGATTGATCAATTTACTTTTTAGTCGATCAATCAATTTTCGATGTGTGGTTTCATAAACACAAAAACATACTACATGTTTAAACACGCAAATGCAAATTGTTTTTGCTTTCTCTCACTCGAATGTCCGAGTCAGGACAAGTAGAAAGCCTTTGTTAACTTGCTTTGAAAAATTTGCTTACAAGAACGCACCTCAATAGTTAGGCAGACAAACTGGAACAATTTCAAAGTATTCCCGTTGTAATTATGTTTTAAGATGCGAGGTAAAAGAATCTGAAAAGTCTTGCTCTTTCCTGCCTTCTTGTTTAAAATCACTTTTAAACTTTATGAAGTCTGGCAAAAAATTCTTCGATTCATTACTCCTTATTGCATTTTAATTATTTTTGAACATCAAAAAACAATTGATTAAACCAAAAATCCTATCCAATGGCATTTAAACTTCCTGATTTGCCCTATGACTATGATGCGCTACAACCACACATCGATAAGCGTACCATGAAAATCCATCACGGCAAACATCACGCAGGTTACACCAACAAACTCAACGCTGCAATTGCAGGCACTGATCTCGAAAAAAAATCAATCGAAGACATTCTTAAAAAAGTTTCTAATCACGGCAACGCTGTCCGAAATAATGGTGGTGGTTTTTACAACCATAGCTTATTTTGGAAAGTGATGTCTCCAGATGGTGGTGGCGAACCTAATCCACGTACCAAATTAGGGAAAGCCATGAAAGACGCTTTCGGTGAGTTTGAAAAATTCAAAGCAGAATTTGCTAAAGCAGCAGGTACACGCTTCGGTTCCGGTTGGGCCTGGCTGTGTGTTAATCGCCGTGGTAAATTATTCGTTACCTCTACGCCTAATCAAGATAATCCTTTGATGGATGTGGCCGATAAAAAAGGTACTCCAATTCTTGGCTTAGATGTTTGGGAACATGCTTACTACTTGAAATATCAGAATAAGCGCCCAGATTATGTTGAAGCTTTCTTCAATGTGATTAATTGGGACGAAGTTGGCAAGCGCTACAACGCCGCCACAAAGTAAACCCAGCCGCGCTTTTTTAACATATTACAAAATGTTACAGAATGCCTTTTCGTGTCGCCGAAAAGGCATTTTTTTATTCCCTGATAATCAATCAGTTAGCGATTAACTGATTAAAACAACTTGTTTCAGTAAGCGAAAAACTGTAATTTTGAACAATAAGAATAGCGAGATATAGCGTTTTCCCTGTCATAGAAACCTGAAAAATAACTTTTTTTCTAATTTGATGGTAAAAACGCAAACAAAGAGCATATCAATCCCGTATTAGAAAAAAACCGATTTGTTCACCAAACTCGACTCCCATGATCATTTTAAGCATTCTACTGGTTATCCTCGGTCTATTCAGTTATGAATTAGTCAACGAGGCGAAATAAAAATTACCTAGTTAGTTCAAAAAAAAGGGCTTTCACAGCGCACTGCGAAAGCCCATTTTTTATGGCCTAAACGAATCCTTTCTATTACTTCTTTCCGGGCTGAGCAGTAACGGCCTCGTACATTTGCTCAATCTGCTCCAGTGTAAAGTTACCGGCCAATCCATTCTGAATCGTCAATTCCCGATCACCTTGCACCACAAAATAGCGGAAGCCGTAATAGGTTGCCGAGGAATCGATTTGAGTTTCGAAAATAAAGCCATTATCATCTTCCTCCACAATGCGTGAGAAATAGCGCTTATCACGGATATCGGCCATATTAGAGGCTTTGACAGTTGCCACATCTGTACTGCTGGCCTCACCACTCCATACCTGGATATCGTAATCCTGGCCTTTGCGAACCGATACGCCTTGTAAAGAGGTCCAGTTTTCTTTTTTGATATCGGCACTATCCGGCGCCATGATCGTGAGTGGAATACCGTATGATAATAAATTCAATGGTTTCAAATCCAGCTTGGGCTCGGAACCGCAGGCCCAAAGGACTAAGAGTAAAATGGGAAAGAAAAATCTTACCTTCATAGCAACAATTCTAGCGTATTTAGGATGTCAGTGTTACGGACTCATTCAGAGTAACCAAAACACTCCATACAAGTTAATAATTAAGACTAGGTTAACGTTAGCCTATGCTCTAAGCGTATGTTGGCCACAAAAATAGAGAAATTATCACATGACCATCGAAATTTGTGCAAATTCTTTAGCATCGGCCCGAGCGGCGCAAGCTGGTGGGGCACAACGCATCGAACTCTGTACCCGCCTGGAGGTTGGCGGCCTCACGCCCAGCCTGAGTGAAATTAAACAGGCTGTCGCAACATTAAGTATCCCGGTCTTTGTATTGGTCCGGCCTCGAGCCGGTGATTTTTGCTACTCCGTCGACGAACTAGAGCAGATGCGGCAAAGCATCGTCGACTGCAAAGCCGCCGGAGCCGCCGGGGTCGTCATCGGTGTCCTCCGTCCCGACCACAGCGTAGATACCGATGCGATGCGAAAATTAATCGCACTGGCTCGCCCACTAGCGGTGACTTTCCACCGGGCCTTTGATAGAGTGACAAAGCCAATAGCCGCTTTGGAAGCTTTGATCAAGCTCGGCGTTGATCGAATCCTGACCTCCGGGCAGGCCCCGGTAGCGCCTCAGGGCGCCCCACTCTTGCAAAAGCTCATTCAGCGGGCCGGAAAGCGGCTGATTATTTTGCCCGGCAGCGGGATCAACGCGCGCAACGCCGCCGCGCTAGCGGCGTATACGGGCGCGCAAGAGTTACACTTATCCGCTAAGATGACTTTGCCCGACGGACAGTGGCAGTCGGATGAGGCGGAGGTACGGCGCGTGGTGGAAACTTTTAGAGAGACCTAATTTCACAAACAACGAAGGCCAAGTCAGCTTGCTGACTTGGCCTTCGTAAGGTTAGAACTGAGATAGTTTTATTTCTTGCACTTCACGCTACATCCAATAGCGCGGGTCGAATTTGGATCTGGTTTTTGGTTACTCATCAAGGCAGCGATAGCATCTTCCACGTAGCGCTCAGTCACTTTATTAGCATCCTGTGGGCTGTTGTCGATAGCACCAATGTATTGTACTTTGCGATCCTGATCTAAGAGGAAAACGTGAGGTGTCTTGGTAGCCCCAAACTTCGGATACACCTTTTGGTCTTCATCGAGTAGATAAACGAAAGTAAAGCCTTTTTCTTTAGCTCGTTTCTGCATATTCTCAAAGCTATCGTCAGGCACTACATCCGGATCGTTTGGATTGATGGCAATCACGGGATAACCTTTCTTAGCGTATTTATTGTGTAAATCAATGATGCGATCTTCATACATTTTAGCGTAGGGGCAGTGATTACAAGTAAAGATGACCTGAAAGCCTTTTGCTTCCGGGTAGTCGGCCAGGGAGACCATTTTGCCGTCGATATTTTTCAATTTGAAGTCTGCGGCTTCTTCACCGATTTTATAACCAGCGGTAGATTCACTGACCTTCATTGCTTTTTCGTCGGATTGGGAAGGCGATACATTGACAGCGGCCTCTGCCGTTTCGTTGGTCGCCGGGGCATCTTGGCAAGCCATGAAAAGACCGGTAAACAAAGCAAGCACCAAGGATAATTGTCTCATGTTTAAGATTTTATAAAAGTTTTTACAATATTATTTAGATCATCGAAATCATCGAATTGCCGCTCTTCGAATTGGCGTTCAGCGTTGCGGTAAAACAAAGTAGCGGGAATAGCACCGGACCAAGATTCATCAATTTTGGGAATCCAACCGTTGGCATCGCCGTCTACAAGAACGCGTACCTCCGATTGCAACTGATGCTTAGCCAGGAAAGGCAATAACTTTTTTTCAATTTGGTTCTCAAAATCAAGGCTCACTAATACCACTTTAACTTTTTGACCGCCATATCTATTGTGCAATTGTTCAAAATAAGGCAATTCCTCGACACAAGGCTTGCACCAGGTTGCCCAAAAATTGATGACATAAGTGGTATCATTTTGTTGTTCGAACAACGGCGCCAGCTCTTCGAAACTACGATAAACGGGAGGCGTAGCAGAGGCTTGTTCGGGTTGCTGCTCGGTCGATACTTGATTTTGGGTACAAGCCGCAGATAGACTTAGAAGCAAGACAAAAACGAAAGAATAACGCATGTGGTTTATTTAGAGCTTGTTTGAACTTCATTCTAATTCTGCCAGTTTTTCCAGCAGCCATTTCTTCTCGAAGATATAGGTAAAACTATTAATCTTGTCTTTTAGTTTAAGAATTCTTTTGGGGTTGTGTAAAGTTTTGGGGTGAATAATTTGTCGTAACAAATCGATAAAGTGATTATTCCACGCTTTTTGTTTGTTGGATAAACGCTTTTGGGACTGCCGGTAGATCAGTGCCTTAAATGCATCCATCTTGGCGTCGAGGAGAACGGACTGCTGTTCATAGAATATTTTGATCTCCAATCGGCGAGCAGCCATCCCGTAGTATATATCTTCGTAAGCCGGCGCCAAACAGTCGAGGGCTTTATCGAGGGCTTTTTGGTAGAAATAGCAAACAGCCAGATTAAATTGATAGACTTCCTCTGGTGCCATAGTGGCGGCGATGCGATTTCGATGCTGCCGCAAAAAATCAATGGCCCACTCATGGGCACCGAGCTGCAAGCCCGTTTGCACAATATTTTTGATTGTCCCGGGACGCAGCTTGCCGTCATAGTATAAGGTCCCTTCGTGTAAATGCTCACGGTACAAACGGAATAACTCTTCCAGGTAGGATTGCTGACCTTCGCTGAGCAGAATGATGCAATAATTACGCGAATGCGTGTGCATTTGAATTAGCTTCTCACGCGAAATCTGATCTTTCACTTCGGTTAGGAGTAACTGAAAAGCTTGATAATGTTGCCGGGTTTCATCATCGCGTTGCAGCATATAGTATAAATGGTAATGCAGCATAATCAGCGGGCAGTCATCAAAGTGGCCCTGCGCAATGGTCTGAATGATCTCGGGGATAAACAAGGCCGTGGATGATTTGCCTTTGCTGAATCGTTGACGGGTCAATTGTGCCACGTAGTATTCCAAGTGGGTGAGCACAAAAAAGCGATTCAGGTGGCCCGCCGCCGGGCTAATATCCAAATCATATTCCCGGCCGATACGCAGGCTATTGTAATCCGAGAAGGCCCGCTCGGTTTGAAACTGTTGCAGATAAACATCTTTATCGGGGGCCGCCTTGCGTAGTTCTCGCCGCAGCTTTTCGATGGTTTGGTGAAAAAAACGGTCCAAGCGCCGTTCCTGAAAAAACTTTGTGAGCACGAGATACTGTTCGACCGACAGATCCTTTTTGGGCCATTCCTCTTGTACTAAAAACTGGCGGACCAAGCGAAGCAATTCACTCATCAATTTCTCCAGTTTCCCTTTCACCACGGCTTCTTTTCCAAACAAATGCGGATAGACCACGGCCTTGGCCAGCTTTGGAGAATCTGGCTTTGAAATCAAAGGATAAATGTATTGGAACAGGCCGTAGAGGCGCTCTGCATTTCGACCATCATTGAAATAGGGTGACCGCAAAAATTTATCCAATGCCCGCATCTCTGAAGAATCAAGCACACGCAAGATATCCAGCAAACTACTATTGTACATTGCTAATTAATTCATTAAACTAATGTCGAGGCGAAGAGGCGTGTCTGACTGTTTGTTAGGTTGGGTTGAAGCTTAATTTCCGGAAAAATTACGAAAAAACATAATAGGATTTCATTGATTGAGCACCTATTTTAGTTCATTCGGAAATAAATCTCTCACTCACAAAACCTACCGATGAACGTCCGAAATTTATTGATTCTACCTATCTTTTTTTTGGCCTTATCGGCAGCAGTATTTTCCTCCTTTAGTGCTTCGCCAACTGATTACAGTTGTCCACCCGTTGAAAACCTACAGGCTACCGGTCAAAACAATAATATTTTAGTGACCTGGGACCCCGTCATGGGCGCAATATACTACATCGTTCAAATCCTCGATCTACGCACCCAGGAAGTACAGACGTACTATACCGATGACCCGTATTTCTTATTTTTCAATCTCATTCCCGGACCTTATCAGATTACGGTAATTCCCGTCTGTCCTCACGGTGAAATGGGCGGAGACAACGACATCATCATCGATGAAATCGACTTTTATCCCGTTGGTTATGCTTTAAGTGCCTGCGCTTGCAGCACTTACTATGCCGTATCCGGTACCGGTGACGACGATGAGTTCAGTTTTGATTGGATCAGTCCCCCAGAATCTTGTACAACGAAATACCGCGTGCAAATGCTGGATGAGTCCGGTGATACCCTGTCTTCTATAGAATTTAGCTACCTCAGCGCTACCAATGAAATTGAATTATTCCTTTGTGATAGCCTCAGCCCAATCAATCCTCCTCGTGAAGTATCTGGAACAGATCAAGATTACAGAGCCATTGACAAATGGAGTAACATCCTTTATACCATTAGTGTTGACGGCAGCGGGTGTTCGCTCAGCTGGAATAGTGCTTATTCCGTAAATGTTGACTATTGCATTTTCTGCACGCCAGCTGTTCTCGGCGACAGTCCGGAGCTCCTACAAGATATTGTTAGCCTACAACCTAATCCTACGAATGAGGATGTCACTTTATCTTATACCTTATCCGAAGCGGCAAAAGTAAGCTGGACCATTTATCACGCTAGTGGACAAATGGCGGTGCAGCCAATGGCAGCACAATACCTCGAGATGGGCACTTATCAACACCAATACGATCTTTCCAATTTGCCCCCGGGCAGTTATTATTCAATGGTAAAAATTGGTAACAAACAAAAAATGCTGCGACTGATCAAATATTAATGCGTGAAACAAATTCGCCGCTCATTCGCCATTCGGGAAGTTCTCGAGTGGCTTTTTTTATGCCTAAAAAACGGGTAAACAAGGTTAAAATCATTATCGCATCGTGTAGGTCGACACCCACATCTTTGTATCGAAGTATACGTGGCCTAGTATCTAATCAAGAGCATGTTTAAATTTCTATTGTATGAAACTCAATCTTTCTCGAACCTAAATTCTAAAAAATGAACCTATTTAGTTCGCTAAACTCGTTAGTTTTCTTGCGCCAAAATGGTCGCCAAAGGTTGTGGCTGTAAATTATTGATTTTCATTCCAGACAAGCTCTAAACTAAAAATTACTTCAAATGAAAAAGCTCAATCTAATCTTAATCTTAGGGATGCTGTTCGTGGGTTTGTTTATCGCCTGCCAAAAAACCGACCTGCTCCCTACCGAGGAAGCCCTTCCCCAAGTAGAGCAAAAACTAACGGCCGAAAACCAAATCGTGGTTGGCCACATCAAGGATGGTGAAACCAAACTAGTACAAGACCTAAGTGCTGTCCAAGCGCTTTTTAAGAAAAACCTAAGTGCCATCCACAAGTTCAACGACATTTACATTGGCGTAGAAGATGATCAGTACTTCATCTATGCCGAAGGTGAAACGGCCCAAAACGAGTCTTTAATGACCCGTCAATCACTTACCATCGGTGCCGAAGGGGAGTTATTAGCTTATGCCTTAGGTAGAACTGCTAACTACTGTACTGGTCACAACTGTTCTTACTGTCGATTTGTCAATAACTATGGTTGTTATTGCCGCCGGCCGGGAGCGGGCAGCGATCCAGCACAATGTGACCACAGTACTGGTCCCGGAGTTTCTAACTCAATTGGATTACTAGATCGTGGTTTAATCAGTGCGACCATCGACGATGGGACTTACAATGCAGATTTAGTCTTGAATGTTCCTGCTGAAGAAGTCGAGCAGGCTTACCTAGACGAGCTCACAGGTACTGGTCAATTTGTGGTCGATGGACCTTACACTATTTCCCAAGAAGCCATGCAGGCCATCTACGCAGATGGTGGCAGTAGTTGGCCCGGTGGAGATGTAGGTATCAGCCCCGGTCTCAGTGACGTTAATGTCGAAGCTCAAGCAATTATCATCATTATTATCACCGATAGCGGAGATGTCATTGTGATTATTATTGCTTAACCAAACCCGTTGGGGTTTAATCAATTGGTCACGTAAACTTGCCTAAGTGTACGCAAAGCCCGAGTTTATCTTCGGCTTTGCGTGCCTTTTCGCTGGCGGCTTAGAGGCTGTAAATGACACGCGCCGCCAACGACCAGCCCAACCCGTTTAAACGATAAGGCAGCGTAGCCCGGAGGTTAATACCAAAATCCCGAGAAAGGTAACAAGTCGTACCAAATTGTAACAGATAACCAGATTTATCCCGATATCTGATTTGATCACTGATGTCTTCCCGATCACTATTTTCCACGTAATAGCTGAATAACCAGGTATAAGCAATCCCTGTGCTTAAGCTGACTTCCGCGAAATCATTTTTGGTAGACAAATCAATTAACCAATCGTAGTGTAATGGAATTTCTAAGTGGTTCAGACGGATTTTACCGTAGGCTATGTCCGGGTGATAAGCCGGTAAAATATATTCTCCATTTTGACTAAAAAGAATTTCTAATCCCAAACGGGTCCGTTTAGATAGGTGTGCAGTGGTCATCAATCCCACATTCGGACCGAAGTAGTCCATAATATCTTTACCTTCTAATTCTGAAAAATTGAGGCCGGCGACTATCGCCAATCCAAACCGGGGTTGTTGTGCCATCACATACGTCGTACTGAGCAGTACGGCAACTATTCCGGCAAGCAAAAATTTAGTCTTCATTAGCTTTATTATTGACGAGTTCATAGCCAATAACTCAGCGATCAGAAAAACATTGCTTGCCAGCTAAAATTTAACCCGCCTAATTCACTTTATACTTCAAACCGATGCGATCTAATTCGGCAATGAACTCATTATCCGCATTCACCTTACGATCAGCCGCTTGAAGATTCAGGCTCATGCGATTGGTGTGATCCACGAAAACCATTTTGAGTTTGTGCTTGCCTTTGCGGAGCTTGCACAGGCGATCGATTTCATCGATCATTTCCGAAGAGATGCGTTCCAGTGGTAATTTTAAGGTAATGGACTCGGTCAAATCTCCGCCGATGCTATCGAGTTGTCGGACTTCCTTGATCTTAAGCTGGAATTCTTCGCTGTTCCAACGCTTCTGGAAGCTACCGATGATGTAGAGCACCGCCCCGGTCTCAAGTAGGTGTTTGAATTTCTGATAATCTTCGCTAAACAGCGGGAACTCCAACATACCGTTATAATCCTGGAGGGTAAAAAGTCCCCAGCCGTTGCCCTTTTTATTGATGCGGTGTTGCGCAACGGTAATGATGCCCGCCAATTTGACGCTCTGCCCTTTGAAACGATCTACCTGATCGAGCGGACAAGTGGTGAAATTCTCAACTTCTACGCGATAATCATCCAAGGGGTGGCCACTGATATAAATCCCGGTCACTTCTTTTTCACGGGTCAACTTCTCGATCAGGCTCCAAGCTTCAGCCTCGGGTATCTTAGGCTCGGGAATCAAAATATCGTCCGAATCGCCGAAAAGCGAATTCACGTTTTGTGCCTTTTGAAGTTGATAGGCGTTGCCGTATTTCAACAAGTGCTCCATGAAGGTGTCAAACTTCTCGGAAGGCGCGTAATAGGTAGCGCGATGGATGGTATCGAAGCAGTCGAGAGCGCCGCCTAAGACCAAGCTCTCCATACATTTCTTATTCACGGCGCGCAAATCCAATCGTTGTACCATCCCAAAAATACTATGGAACGGGCCATTTTCTCGGGCCTTCAAAATCGCTTCTACCGGGCCCTCTCCTACCCCTTTCAGGGCAGACATCCCGAATCGAATTTGACCTTGCTTGTTGACCGAAAAATCAGATTCGCTCTCATTCACGTCGGGGCCAAGTACTTCCAGTCCCATGCGTTTACATTCGCGTAGGAAGAAGGTCAGCTTCGAGATATCATTCTTATTGTGTGTCAAGACCGAAGCCATGAATTCCGCCGGATGGTGTGCTTTGAGGTAAGCCGTTTGGAAGGCAACAAAAGCGTAGCAAGTCGAATGCGATTTATTGAACGCATAAGAGGCAAACGCTTCCCAGTCTTTCCAGACTTTGTCCACAATTTCTTTAGGATGACCGTTGCCTTCGCAGCCCTCGATGAATTTGGGATACAAGGCATCGATGATCGCCTTCTTTTTCTTACCCATCCCCTTACGCAGCGCATCTGCCTGACCTTTAGAAAAGCCGGCCAGCTTTTGGGACAACAGCATTACTTGCTCTTGGTAGACTGTAATCCCATAGGTCTCAGCCAAATACTCTTCCATTGCAGGTAAATCGTAGGTAATTTCCTCCCGACCGTGCTTACGCGCGACGAAGTTTGGGATATAGGCCAAGGGACCCGGTCGATACAAGGCATTCATCGCGATGAGGTCCTCAAACTTATTGGGAACCAGTTCGCGCATGTACTTCTGCATTCCCGAGGACTCGTATTGGAATATCCCGATGGTTTCACCGCGCTGGAACAGCTCGTAGGTTTTGACATCATCGAGTGGAATTTCATCCGGGTCGATCTCAATGCCTTTGGTCTGCTTGACGATGCGAATCGCATCTTTAATAATAGTCAGGGTTTTTAGCCCAAGGAAATCCATTTTCAGTAGACCCGCATCCTCCGCTACACTATTATCAAACTGACTCACGAGCAGATCAGAATCCTTGGCCGTGGTCACCGGAACGAACTTGGTAATATCATCCGGGGTAATGACGACTCCACAGGCGTGAATTCCGGTATTCCGAATCGAGCCCTCCAGCTTTTTCGCCGTTTGGATGGTCTTTCCGATAATGTCATCGCCTTCGGCGAGCTTACGGAAATTATAGGCCTTTTCGACATCATCCGAATTCATCTTGCCTTTCAGCCCGGGATCAATATCCTTCGGCGCGAGGACTTTTTTCAAAGAAGCCGATAGGTGCGTCGGAAAGGTTTTGGCGATTCGATCTACGTCCGCAAGCGGTACATCGAGTACACGGCCGACATCGCGAATCGACATCTTCGCCGCCATCGAACCGTAGGTGATAATCTGAGCCACCTGATTACGGCCGTATTTATCAATTACATAATCAATAACCTTCGCGCGGCCCTCGTCGTCAAAATCGATATCAATATCCGGCATTGACACCCGCTCAGGATTCAAGAAGCGCTCAAACAGCAAATCGTATTTAATCGGATCCACATTCGTAATCCCGATACAATAGGCCACCGCTGAACCCGCGGCCGATCCCCGGCCCGGCCCTACGGACACGCCCATTTCCCGGGCTGTCGTAGTGAAATCCTGTACAATGAGAAAATAGCCCGGATAACCCGACTGCTTGATAACGGACAGCTCAAAATTGAGGCGCTCTTCTACTTCCGCAGTGATTGTCCCATAGCGGCGCTTCGCGCCTTCAAAAGTAAGATGCCGCAGATAGTCATCCTGAGTTTTAAAGCCCGGCGGTAAGGGGAAAGCAGGCAAAAGAACATCCCGCGCCAGTTCGAGCTTATCCACCTTATCGTAAATCTCAAGTGTATTGTCCAAGGCAAAAGGCACATCCTTAAACAGCTCACCCATTTCGGTTTTTGTCTTAAAGTAGAAATCCGAGCTGGGGAACTTAAAGCGGTTCTCCTGATCAATGATGCTGGCCGTATTAATACACAGCAAAATATCGTGCGGCGCCCAGTCTTCCTCCTCCACATAATGCGAATCATTGGTCGCAATCACCTTAACATCGTACTTCTCAGCTAAGCGGAGCAGGTGCTGATTCACATCCTCCTGGCTGACACCCAGGCTGTCGATATTTTCCAGCCCGCGGTGACGCTGTATCTCGATGTAGTAATCTTCACCAAAGATATTGAGCCACCATTTCAGCAACTCTTCTGCTTTTTCCAGATTACCGTGCAAAATGGCCTGTGGTACTTCCGCACCAATACAACAGCTCGTGGCCACCAGTCCTTCGTGATACTTTTCGATCAGTTCCTTATCAATTCGTGGAAACTTGGAGTATTGCCCTTCAATGAAGCCCAGCGAGCAGAGCTTGGAGAGATTTTCGTAGCCCGTCTGGTTCTTCGCCAATAAGAGCTGATGAAAGCGTTTGTCCGATTCCCCGGCCGCACGGGAGAAGGTCTTCCGATGCCGGTCAGCTACCAGATAAAACTCACAGCCGACGATGGGTTTAAGATCACGTTTTTCGGCTTCCGCGACGAATTTACACGCCCCGAACATATTGCCGTGGTCGGTCAGCGCTACCCCTTTTTGCCCATCGGCCTTAGCCTTGTCCATCATGGTTCCGATATCGGAGGCCCCATCGAGCAAAGAGTATTGGGTATGGCAGTGCAGGTGAAGAAAATCTGGCATATTGGATTATATTTTTATACGAACCGTTCTAAGAAACAACAGACCATCAGAGCGGTACCATTTCATTCTTAGGGTGTAGCTGTATCGATATTTATAATTGGAAAACGCTTGGGGCGAAGATAGGGTTTTTGGGTGGGAAAGTGATGGTTTGAGAGGTGAGGAAATTAGAGTGTTTACAAGTAATACATGTCGTTTTAAGGAATACTCATTTGACTTGCCTCGCCTATGGATTGAGGTATGTATTCAATAACTCAATGGCCGCTTGGTTATTCCGATTCTTGGCGACCAGCAGCGGGGTCTCCCCTTCCATCATTTCTACGATCTCAGGATCTCCGCCATTTTCTAAGATTAGTTTTGTGATTTCCAAATGGTTATATCGAATACTCTCCACTAATGGAGAGGCCATAAATTCGGGATGCTGATAGTTAGGATCAATCCCCATTCTTAGATAATATTTCACCAATTCGAAATCACCGTCTTGAACGGCTTTAAACATGGCTTTCCAATCACCTCCGGACATATGAATTGTTTTGAGTATTAAGTTAATTATAAATCATTATCTGAAAATATTACGGAGCGCCTCCTTCTCTGGTTATCGAGAATAGGCATTTCGATGATATTTAGAGCTTGTTTGGAAATTATTAATTGATCTACAAACGTCATTTTTCGACCTAAAGAACAAATCCCAAACAAGCTCTTAGATAATTACTGGATACTTTGTGGTAATCAATTTTCTTGTTTAGACAATTCGGAACAAATATAATTAGCCGCAAAATTAGCCGCGCCATTATAATTTGAAACTACTATAACGTACAGGTCTAACGCAGGATAATATTCACAGCGCGAGCTTCCTCCCGGAATTCCACCAGCGTGCCCATAGTTTAATAGACCATTTCTTTCATTGACATAAAACCCATAGCCATACCACGATCTGTAAATAGGTATATTTAAATTCTCTACTCGCTTGGTGGTAAACTGGGTTTTGAGTGAGTCTGCAATCAATAAGTTATTATTTAGTGCCGACATAAAAGCGTAAAGATCATTCGTTGTACTATAAAATGATCCAGCAGGCCTGCTGAAGCTTAGGTTGCTATTAGCCACTTCATCTCTAAAACCATTATCCAAGTCACCATCACCAGCTCGATTTAACTGATAATTTTTCGCAATACCCAAGGTACCATTTTCCATATCTACAGGCCCTGTATTATGCATCCCTAATGGCTTGAAAATATTTTCGGATAAATAATCATAAAAATTTTGTCCGCTAGCTTGTTCAATTAATTTCCCCATAATATCGAAGTTCTCATTGGAATAATCAAAGGAACTTAGAGGTTCGAAATTTTCATAAGATTCTATCTGCGGTAGAAATTCCAGGTTTAATTTATAGAACTCGTCCACACTTCGAGCCTTCATTATTGCCGGTATAAATCCATCAATATCATCGAGTTCAATACCCGAAGTATGAGTCAGTAAATGGGCAAGGGTAACTTTCGCTCCAACTTGTTTCGGAAAATCTGCTAAGTAACTGGAAATGGGTGTATGTAGATCGAGTTTCTCTTGTTGTATCAGTTGAGCGATCGCAATGGCCGTAAACATTTTAGTCGTTGATGCGATGATCATTTGCTGGTCAAGTGTACACTTCGCTTCTGTTTTTTTATCTGAAAAACCATAAGCACCTTGGTGTATAATTTCATCTCCTTTGGCGACTAGCACCACACCAGAGAATAGATCTTCTGCTTCCATTTTCTTGAAATAACTCTCCAATAATTCCGAAGGATTGTCCGCATTATACCCACCAGTCCGTTGCTTGTTGGATTTCGCAGGACTACAACTTCTAAGCACATTAGTGCCATCAATTTTATGATCCGTGGTGAAATCAAACTCCAAACCGATCCAATCTTTACAAACCTTTCCTTTAAACCACGCGATTTCATTTTCATTGTATTTGTCTTCGCCATAAGAGACAAATTCTAATGGCCCAAATTCTTTGTAGGCAGCAAGCCAATAATTAATATCCGTTTGCAACCATCGATTATTTTCACCGATTAGCGTATCTGACCAATGTTTGAGAATAGCTTGCTTCAGATTTAATGAATCGTTCGAGTTGGCCGCTTCGATGAATTCAAGGTAAATCTTCTCTCTTTCATCAGGGGGAGACAGAAACGTACTACTTGTATCATTTGCTGGACTTTCGGAGCAGGCAAAACAGATCCCTATAATTAAAAATAAAATTAGGCAGAAAGGTAAGAGGTTCTTCATCTTTAGTATTTCAATTAGTTGGTAAAGGTTCATTCATAAGGCACAGTGGCAAGACAATTCCCTTAATTTGACCTGCTCGAGCAAAATAAGCTAAGTCAGTATATTTCCCAGAATGATTCGATCAGGGTGACACATTGATAGATCAGAGAAAGATTCAATTCCAGAGGGGTTTACATATCCGATTATATTTATACCAATGATAAGAATTGAGAATGATTGTACCATTCATTTTTGGAGGAACCTAAACCAGCTTAAAGCTGCCCTTGGCAATGGCCTCCTTGTAATGATCTTTTTACAGCACGTACAATTGAAAGAGTTTATTGAGGACTTTTTCCGGGTCCTCACAAAGCCCCGGGTGGGTTTTAGAGCTTTGAATAATGGTACTGCGGGCAGCGACTAGCCAACGAAACCTGGAGGCGAGTTCGAGTGCTCCGATTTGTCCTCCCTTGGTGCCGCCATGGCAGACTAATTCCCAAGCCTCCAAATATTTGCGGATCATCTCAATGTCCACATCCTGCGAAAAAGCAGTAATTCTTTGTTCGTCAATTTGGTATTTAATGCCAAGGTATTTTTTTCGTTTCGAAAATAGAATGACCCCGATGTTCAAAAATTCCTCTCGTTCAACTTTTGGCACTAGTCTGATGACTGCAAATTCGTAGGTGACTTTATTTTGCATCTAAAGCTTCTTTGACTAGTGAATCAATTCTATCCAATTTGCTCATTAGAAATTCGATGTAAGCATTTCTCATCTCAGTCGGCCTTAGGGGCATCGTCTCTTCGGTCAACCAGTCTTCGGGGATAATCGAAATAATTTCGGTAATTTTTTCCCGGTCGATGGACTGTCGTATCTCATCCGCGGCTTCGGTCAGATGGTTGGCTCTTTCCAGTAAAACATGATCTTTTACATTTGGAAAGGTGCGGGTCAAATGCGATTGCCAGTTTTTCCAATTATGGTGAAAATAGAGACTCGCGCCGTGATCAATCAGCCACAGTTCATTTTTCCAATTCAGTAGATTGGTGTTTTTTGCGGTTCGATCAATATTGGTGATTAAACTATCCAGCAGGACCGTTTTTGAAGCGGAGTGTGAGTCGGCGATCGACACGAGCGGATCATAAGTAATGGCCCCGGATAAAAAATGCAGCCCTAAATTCAGCCCGACGCTGAATTTCAATAAATCCTGAATCTCCTCGTCCGGCTCTGTTTTGCTAAATGAATCATCGAGATGCATAAAGACCAATTCGGGTACCTTTAGCCCGATTTCTTTGGCTAATAATCCACCGATGAGCTCGGCGATCAGGGCTTTTTTTCCTTGTCCGGCACCACGAAACTTTAAAACGTATAGGAAATCATCATCGGCCTTGACGATCGCCGGCAGTGAACCACCTTCTCGCAAGGGTTTCAGATATTGCACAACATTTACAGTACGAACTTCTATTCTACTCATGGTGCTCAAGATAGTAAAAGAAGCGTATTAGTAGTGCTTTCGGCAATGATACCGTTGATATCTAAAGAGGATGATAGGTGCGTTATCAGACAGAAGGTTGTCTCTTAAATTGCAGGCCGGACTTATTTCATTCGCAGCCTATGTGGACTTGTCTTGGGAATTCTTTCAATAATCCCTCGCGCTTCCAAATCGAGTTTTACCGTGACCACATACCATAAGACTTTACCGTCAAAAGTCGCTGAGAGTTCTTTTTCCGCAAGATCACCGAGATCTTCAAACGAAATGTCTCGATGTTTTTCGATAGTAGTGACGATAAAATCTCTAATCGTATCGTATTTTTTTCTTAGGATATTTACCCCCTTTTTACCTTGAGGGTGTAGGGTCAATATTTTTTCATCATCCAGCATGTTCATTTTTTTAAATTAAAAATATAATCCTCACCAAGGTATCATTAATTCGAGTTTCGAACAAACAATCTATCTTAATGATGTTGTTTGCCATATTTTTTCAAAGCAGTCTGCACATCGAGGATGGGTACCTTTAAAGTTCCATTTTTCAGATCTTCCGACTCGTAGATATCGAGGTTGTGAATGTCGTAGTTTTTTTGATCCAGATCCAGCATGATCACATCAAAGGTAAACGCAGTCGCTGTATTCGCAATAAACCAATGTACATTATCTTTTTCGTCCGAAATAGAAGAGCTTTCTCCAAGCTTCGCGATACGATCAATGGTCGGTTTAATAATTAAGTTGTGATCGTCTTGTTGCATTTTTTCGTAGTGTCGAAGATGCATCTCACCGCTTAGGATCAAATGCGCAGAAGCCATATTACTATGCCCGTGAGGAATAATGGCCCGGTCTTTTTTCATCCCAAAAATCTTTTTAACAAAGACAGTTCTTTTGGGAAGTCCTTTCAATTGAGGAAACGTTACAGTCCTGGTTGAAACGCCAAGATCAGGATATTCAAAGCCTTTAATCAAATTTTTAAAGTCAATGAATTTCAGCAGTTCATTCAGTTCAATTTTTTGATAGAGTTCTTCGATTTTTCGCTGCCATTGCAATGTGGTAATTGCATTTTTTTTTAAGTCAGCGCAATAGTCATTTAAATTAATCGCCCAATGATCAGTAATTGGTTTTACACTTTTATCAATAGCGTTAAAGGCCAATAAGGCATCCATCAAAGCAAAGCTTGAAACAGTAGTTAAGATCCCTTTGGTGAAGTCTCTTCTGTTCATTAATTCAAGGTTATTTAGATAGTCTTTTGCGGGTGATTATTTGATTATTAGCATCCCTGAATATGAGAATGTGTTCTCCCGATAAAATGGAGATATCCACAGTTACATCATCTGGCTGCACGAGAATTCTATCGATGGGAACCGTTAATTCCGAGTAGGCTTTGTGATAGACTTCCAGAAGTGCTTCTTTTTGCAGTTGAAAGGCGCTCAAATTAATTTGATGCTTTTTTCTTGCATTTTCAAATAGATATGAAGGTCGATCACTTGATATAAAATAGTCGGGATGGACAACCTGAAAATCCGCGGGTATGGAGAATATTTTATTTTCAGAACCATCAAAAAGTTGAGGCTCGGAAATCGCCTTGCCAATCACGGGACGATCACTGACCTGAGAAATCGTCAGCGGATTAATGCTTAATTCGGATTGGATAAAGGCCGCTAAGGTCTTTTGGGTTTTATCGATGTGTCCAAAGCCACAATGAACAACTACACGCGCCTTGGGGTCTTTTTCAAATATTTTTTTAAGCTCAATCAATCCGAGAGAATCTCTTTCGCTGATGTCCCAGGCATCATTGTTATCGTAAGGTACCAGAGTAAAACCAATTTCTCGGGCATAGCGCTCCAGTTCAGCATACATAATCTCATTGACGTATAGTCCATCCGTTTTGTACGCATGAATACGATCATTGATGGTACTGTCTCGGTCGAGTAGATCTTCCAACGCTAAGTATCGAAATCCTTGGTTAAATAATTCGGGGAGTAAGCTTGCGGTAAAAACGCGGTGTTCTGGCAGTGAATGGTTTTCATTCACCATGACGACTTGTCGATTGGCTGTTTCTTTAAAGAATTTTCTGTAGCCGATTAATCCATCGGTTATCACCAATGGGTTATTGGTATCGATACCTTTAGAGCGCCAGTAGTAATTTTTACCTTGTTTTTGATTCCCAAGAGCGCAGTTGAAGGTAGCCGCAGTTTGAAAAAAGAATGATTCCAGGCTAGTGCCCTGAAAAACCTCTTCATAATCACTCAAGATATGATTACCTTTCAAATAATTGGCTGGCTGAGCGTAGAGTTGTTGACTCAACTGATTAAACTTAATCATTAGAGAGTCTTGTGCTGGTAGGGCTTGCACTAAACAAACAAGCCCCAAGATAGGCAGTAAGTATTTCATTGTAAGTTGTTAAAAGTGATCCTGACAACCTATACGTGAGAGCCCAGGTTGTCTTCAACCTTTAATAACTTAAATCCCGTGCAAGTGTCGATTTCAAGATACTTTTAAATCTTCATTGTTCGGTCAGTCATTGGCTCTGATTTAATAAAACTGCATTGATGGGTAGGCTCTTCGGATGCTTTACGACATGCTACAGGTCATATGCTGTGCAGAGGCATTAAAACGGAGTGAATAAAATAATCCCCTGAAGACACATCCGATTGCTCAACCAGATCGACGGATGCACCACAGGGGAACTAATTGGACTAGGCTCAGAAAAAATTTGAGGTTTAATTTCTATCAAACGTTATTGGTATGCGTTGCTGCTCGGATTCACCACAAAAAGTCCAAGAGATGATGTACCAGCGATTATTTTCAAAAACGAGTTGGATGCTGTTTATACCTCTTCGCTCTACTCTGCCACCTTTTTCCAGTCGGGTTTCATAGGTACTCCACACCTGTGCGATATTTCCAAAAACTCTCACTTCGCGATTGACTTCACTTTCGTAAAATGCAGTATAAAAGACCATCTCATCCGTCGCTTGATGAAATTCTGCTAAGGTCATCGTTACTTGCTTTTTTTGCTCTTTGTCAAAAAATGAATAGACGGCTTTGGGATGATGTAAATAATGATCTCTTTCCCATTGTCGGGTTGCTCCTTTTTCGCCAGAAACAACTTCATAGCTGGCTTTAATTAAAGCATCAATGGTCCTTACATCATTTTCATATGCACTAGGCTGTGCATGTAGGATATTTGCGGCCATAATGAAGATGGTAATTAAAATGAATAATAAATTTCTCATCGTCTTTTTTCACAAATCAACTGCAAAAACTACTTGGATGAAAATTTTTTATTTTGTTGGCCACAATAATTATGTAGATGGACGTTTTTTTTATTTATAGCAACATCTTATCAATACTATTCAGCAGGCATTCTCGATAACTTTTAGCGACAGCTATTTTATTTTCACCAATCACTAATTGATTATCTTCTATATAATCTACATTTTTTAAATTGATAATGTAAGAATTATGCACGCGCATAAATTCATCAGGAAACTTATCAATGAGCTCTTTCAGAGATTTGTAGTAGATATGTTTTTCACCATTTATCGTGAAGATTTCAACGTAATTACCCGCGCCTTTTACAAATAGAATATCGTCAAAGCTTAGTTTGATTAACTTTCTACCCGATTTGATAAAAGTATATGTCATGTATTGATTATTTAAGGTGTGGATAATTTTTAAGAAAGGTGATGCGTCATTTTTTAGTTCAAAATCTTTGATTTCTCTTAAAAACTGTCTTATCGCCTTTCATCACCCACCCCTTAGGTTGATTATTTAAGGTGTGGATAATTTTTAAGAAAGGTGATGGTGTCTGTTTTTACTCCGCCTTCAACTTTGCTACCAACAGCGGCTTTCTCACCTGGCTAAGTGGTAATACTTCACCGGAATACAAAATCACCTGAAAACGTCGAAACTCATCCTGCTGAATCGCTTTGATCAACGACAAACGAACGATAACGGAGCGGTGAATTCGGATAAACACATCCGGCGAAAGCTGTTTCTCGAGCTGATCCAAGCTTTGTCGGATTAAGTATTTCTGATGCTCGGTGTATACCTCAACGTATTGATCCGCCGATTTGATGTAGCGCAATTTATTTGAATCGATGTATTCGGTGACGTTACCGTGCTTGTAGGGTAATCGTTTGAGATAAGTATTTTCACTTTTCAGCTTAAACTGGCCAATAAGCTGATGAACCACTTCCTGGGTCAATGGCGTCACTAAGCGATTGGTGGCCCGGGCGACCGCCTGATCAAACCGTTGGGCGGTAAACGGTTTCAGGAGATAATCGATGGCGTTTAACTCAAAGGCCTTTACCGCAAAATCATCGTAGGCCGTGATGAAAATAACGTGGGGAATTTCAACCGCGCGTTTTAAAATTTCGATGCCATTATAACCCGGCATTTGAATATCCAGAAATATTAAATCAGGCCGCAACTCTTGCAACAGCTTTTCCGCTTCCACGCCATCTTCGGCTTCGCCTACGAGCTGCAAACGGCTGTGCCGCTCGAGGTGCAGCTTCACCAGTGAACGGGCATCCCATTCATCATCAATTATCGCTACTGAAATGGTATCGGTCATGAAGCAGGAAGATTTATGCGTGTATTCACACCTTGATCCAGATTATAGATTTTCAACGCCGCGGCATCACCGTAATGAGAAGCCAATCGCTGTCTTACATTTTGCAATCCGATGCCCCCTTCTTTTTGCGCCAATGGTGGGCCCTCGTTGTAAATATCGATTTGCAATTGATCACCAGCCACCATTTGAATACTGATTTTCAACAATTGCGCCCCTACCCCTTTGGCGATACCATGTTTGACGGCATTTTCGACAATGGGCTGCAAGAAGAAATTGGGTACCTCGACCTGAAGTGATGCTTCTTGTATTTCGTAAATGATTTTTGTGTTTTTAAACCGATGCTGTTCGATTTGTAAATACTTTTGGACATAATTTAGCTCCTCCCTTAAAGATACGACGATTCGGCCATTTTCATTTAACGAAATCCGTAACAACTCACTTAATCCCGTAGTCATCTCACTGGCCGTTTCCGTTTTTTGCTGGTGAATGGCACTGACGATACTATTGAGGGTATTGAATAAAAAATGCGGTTGCAATTGCATTTTAAGCATTCTCAGTTGATGACCGAGCAGATCCTTTTCCAGCTGAATGCCCTTGATCCTTTCCGCTTCCGAATCTTTGTAATAAGTGTAAGCGTGGACAATGGCAAATATGGCCATGCAAATAAAAAAATGCCAATGAAAAAGGTTGAGAAAAAGGATGGGGTATAAATTCTCGAAATTTTCCCAAGGGAGCGTTCCGTAAGTCGCCAGTAACCAAACCATAGTATAAATACCTAAATATCCCAAGACCAAGCCGATGGACACAATAAGTAAAATCAAGGCATTGGAAAAACGCCCCTGTTCAACTCTGTATTTCTCTGCGAGCCGAAAAACGATGGGTGTGATCAGTGCCCACACCCACCATACGGCTAATTGAATCCAAAAAACGTCGAACCAACTACTGGCTTGTCCCGATTGTAAGGATTTGAGGTGCAATTGCGTAGCAGTGAAGATCGCCACGACGGACCATACCAACAGGTTGTAAAGCCAGAATTTTTGGTTAAACTTTATCATGCTATGGTTTTCAATGGTTTCATTTGAGGTTAATAGTGCGTTGTACTTTCTTAAGGTTTGTGACTTTTTCCTGCAGCTGAAAAAGTCACCAAAAAAGCCGCAACTGAGATCTTTTGCATAAGAAGTGGTTTAAACTTATCCTAATTGCCTTAAAACAAAATCATTGATTTTATCCGCAAGCGGTTCACTTACTTAAATGTCCACTGGACATTTACCCTGCAGGATCGTAAGTTCACAGCAAAATATCTAAGGTTGTAAATAAAGTTTCTCTTGATGAGCCTTTATAGAGTTAAATATATTCTGAAGACATCAAAATAATTTCATTTTACTTGACCTTAAAAACAACTTTTTTGTGCTTTCTCATTCTAGAGTGATGCTCAAATTCATCGTGGGTGGAATAGGCCAGGATGAGCCAAAAGGCTTCTTCGTTTTTCAAGCGGTAATCGTAGGCATCTTTACCCTTCCGGGGACGGCGGAACTTGATATAGGTCTCATTTTCACCTTCACTGAAGTCCAAAATTTCGATATCATGGCTGCCGCCCAGGGACTTATCCGTTTTAGGATTACCGATGCCTTTGACGTATAAATCTGTGCTTTCTGCCTTACCATCGACCACATGAAAGAGGAGCAAATCACTGTGCACGATGCTGTTCTCCTGATTGAATCCGATCCCTAGCCAGCCGGTAGTGGGGGCGCGTAGTTCCATCACTAAGAAGTCACCCTCTTGGCTGCAAGTCCAGCTCATGCCTCCCAAAGATAACGCCATTTGGGCATAGGTAGAAGTGGCCAGGCAATAGGTCAACATAAAAACAAGTATTCGCATTATTTGACAGGTTTAATATCAGACAATACCGTTACGACTAACCATTTCCCGGAGGACTTGGCCAAAGAAATTTGATACATAAAATCGTACTCGTGGCTCACTGCCTGCAGAATAACATCCACGGTTTCCCCCCGGATCGACTGTACGCTCTTCAAGGTAATTTCTCGGGGCGTACCACCCAGTTTCTTATCCGCCACCATTTGGATGAAGTCACCGCCTTTAAATGGCATCAATTTGTCACCAATCTTGGCAAACTGCATCATTTCAGCGTGCAAGATAGTTTCCAAGCTAGCCGCATCACTTTCATCGACAAACTTTATGAAGTCTTTAGCGGTTTGAACAGCATCCGTGAAGGCTTTTTCATTTGGGGTGTTGTAATTCGCCATGATTGACATCATTACCAATAAGATCATTTTCATAATATCAAGGATTTAAAAGGTTATAAAAGATTTACGACTGCAATATGACCGTAAATCCCGATGCAGATCAGGGAGATGTTGTCAAACCCGCATTACGTGTTGTGAAACAGGTAAAAGTGAAGTTAAGTACATCCTCCGGTACGATTGGCAGAACACTGCGCTAAAGACATAGCTACTCCCGGGGTAAATTGATAGAACAATCTGGGAGCATTATCTTTAGTTTCCTTGTATATAAAAAAGGGGGAGTGGTGCTGTTTTCCGATTACTTATGAGCAGTTTCGAGAAACCAATCCAAAGATTTTTTTAGAGCTGTTTTCCATCCATTGATCTCCGAATTTTTGATATAAAAAGAATGGTCGGCATTTTCCATAATACTTAGTTCCGCATCAATGCCTTTGGAGATTAGACCGATGTATAAAATGTTGGAAGATTCAGGATTTACATTTTTATCCTTATCGCCTTGTAAAATTAAAACCTTCCCTTTAAAACCACTAAGCTCTTCGATGACTGATGTTTTTAAGAAGCTGTACCATCTCAAATAGGTGAATCCCCAAAAGAATTTATCCGTACTTGTTGGATCTTTCTGTATATCATCCCAAGTGCTAAGTAGATATTGAATTCTACTTTTTTCGTCCTTGGCTACCTTGCTAAAAAAATCACCCGTTTTGGCAAAAGAATACAGACTGTATAATTGTGAAGGTCCCTCTCCGGCCATAATACAAACATTCGATATTTTTTGTTGCATGAGCTTTGCCACTCTAGCAGCGACGAGTCCTCCTTCAGAATGTCCGATAAGCATTACTTTTGAAGCATCTATTTGTTCAGTCAAAATGACGTGCTCGATTACTTTTTTTATTCTCTCACTCCAAGAATCTAAAGAAAAGCTTTGATCAAACTGAGTATTACGTTGATGGGGCGACATCACATCCAAAAACTGTACCCCGGGCTTTTCGATAATTAATACCTTAGCTTTTCCTTGAGACAAATACGGCAAGTTGATATGCCCAGAAGTGGGCACAATCGATCCTCCTTTTTCATAAAAAAGCGATTGATAGCCAGAACCCTGGATATAGACAATTAATGGCAGTTCTTTTTCCCTGTCAAATTCTGAAATGTAATAAGTGACTTCGTTTGCATCTATTTTTGCGACATATTTGAAATAAGGCTTTCTGCTTACTTGCTCGATTGAAATGTTTTCCTGGCCAAGAACATTTGTATTAATTATGATTAGAAGTAAAACTAAAATCCTCATGCGATAACATTTTAGAGCTTGTTTGGAAATTATTAATTGGTCTACAAACGTCATTTTTTCGTATCCGCAGGCGGTTCTCTCCGTCGAATGTCCACTGGACATTTGGTTTCAAAGAAACTCCACGGCGTTCACATAGCCTCCGGCTATACTCCTCAAAAGAAGTCTCGTTTAAACAAAAAAATGTCAGTTTTCGACGGAAAGAACAAATCCCAAACAAGCTCTTAGTTAAAGACAATCCCATTTTACATCCGTTGCAAAAGCTATTTTCTATAAGTTTATCAATTAAATAGTCAATATTATAAGTTGAGGTCCATGACATCTACTTATGACTTAGCAGGACCATAATCGTCTATTATGGATTAAATTACAAATGGCAATGCCACCTTTGTCAAAGGTAAGCATGCAGTGATTAGAATACTGGCGTTTGGGGCGAATGTCTGAGAATGGCCCATGTCAGATCAGAAGAAAAGAAGCTAGCTATATCTAGCTGTTGTTGATTTATTCGATATCACTATCCAAAATATTGTCTAGACCACTTTCTTTTGGATCCTCGGTTCGCTTCCTCATATTTTGACTAAATATGAAGCCAGCTAAGTAGCAAATACAGGCAAGGGTTACAAATATGGCACTCAAAATAGCAGTATCATTTAAGTTATTGAACAACTCTAAAATAGGGATTTCTCTAATGACTAGCAAGCTAACCGTTGCTTAGGCTCATCGTCTACCAACAATCTCTCATTGTAACAAATACGCCGTTTTTATCCCAAGGCTTTAATTTCTGATTCCCAGAAAATTCCAAATTTGAGTGAAGGTGGATGTCAATTCTTCCGAGGAGAAATCACCGTGCTTTTTTCCGGGTATGGTGATCAGCTCATTTTGCACACCTACTGTTTCTAATGCTTGATGGAGTAAAATTGCTTGCTCGATTTCGACGTTCACATCTTTATCGCCGTGGATCGTGATGATGGGAGGGGTAGTTGGGGCAACGTGACTTACCGGCGAAGTCGTATAGAGGTACTTAGCTATATCACCGTCCCATCGATCTAAAATTAGATTGGTATAAGTAGTGTCATTCCAAAACTGGATGGCTTTATCCATCTGTGTAATACCATACCAATTAATAATGCCTTTAATTTTACTTTCTCTTTGGTGGATGTTTACATCCGCTGTATTAATCATGCCAGACAAAAGCGCTAAATGCCCACCTGCCGATTCTCCAGATAAGTAAATTTCGTTTTTATCAAATTTATATTTTGGGGCATGTTTATGTACCCAGTTAATCGCATCAATACAATCATTTAAGCATCCGATCAAATTAGTTTTCTGAAGCAATCGATAATCAACATTAACGACGCACCAGCCTTTTTCGAGATAAGGCAACAAGCCTAGGAATCTGGAAGTTCGATCCCCTTCTACCCATCCACCACCATGAAAATAAATAAGTGTGGGTTTATAATCATCCGATATATCTTCCCAAGGTTCTTCTCCTAGTTTTTTTGCCGGAAAATAAACGTCTAATTGTAATTCCGTAGAATCAATGGTTTTGTAGGTGATATTCGATGCCACGGAAATATTTTCCATGATGGTATAAGTACTCTTCATGTCATTATTTTCACTACAGGATGCCAACAGTAATAATAGATAAACGAAGTAATTAGATGGTTTCAATTTTTCTTTTTAAAATATTAAGGGATTAGTCGCACAACTACTTACTGATTCTCAAGTATTGGAGTAATATACTTCAACAGAATACCAAACTGCATCCTTGATCCATACCTTACTAACGATTTACTATCTTTCCAGTGTCTTTGGCTAAAAATGAATTGCGCTATATTGCAGTAAGATAATTGATATCGATGAATTTGCATACCTGCAGTTGAGGCATTTCGCCTCAACTGCCAGATATACATTTAGATTGCACCATATTCATTTCATATCAGTTAACTCAACGCTTTAATAATCTTCAACTGTTTTTCACTGTATCCATAGTACTTCAAGTTCGTCTCGATCACCGTCGGCTTATCCAATACGCCTTTAAAATGAGAAAAGCATTCGAAACTATATTTACCGTGATATCTGCCCATGCCACTATTCCCTACTCCTCCAAATGGAATATTGGGGTTGGTGACTTGCATCACACTATCGTTAATCGCTCCGCTACCAAATGGGATTTCGTTTAGGAAACGTTCTTTTACAGCATTACTATCCGAGAAAAGATACGCAGCCAATGGCTTCTCAATGTCTTTAATAATTTCAAACGCTTCGTCAATGGTTGCGTACTCGATGACTGGTAGCAATGGTCCAAAAATTTCCTCTTGCATCACTGCATCATCAAGACTTACGTTGTGCAAAATTGTAGGATTGATTCTACGATCTTCTCGATTGTAGGTGCCGCCATAATACACCTTTTTGGAATCAATTAAACCTACTACTCGATCAAAATTCCTATGGTTAATAATTTGAACGAAATTATTATTCCCGCTTGAAAAGTTAGCTTTTTCAATTTCCTTCACAGCCAATTGGAGAAACTCCTCCTTTACATCTTTGTGAACCAGTGCATAGTCGGGTGCGATACAGAGCTGTCCTGAATTAACAAATTTTGACCAAATCATTCGTTTCACACCAGTTTTTAAAGCCGCATCTTTATGGAAAATAACCGGATTTTTACCTCCCAATTCTAAGGTAATATTAGTCAGATGTTCAGCTGCTGCTCGGTTGACAATTTTACCGACCATTGGACTTCCTGTAAAGAAGATCTTATCGTATCGCTGCTTAAGTAATGCCGTCGTTTCTGGAATGGCACCTTCCACGACTCGTAAATAATTAGGATCAAAATTTTCGTTGATGATCTTAGCCATTATTTTGCTGGTCTCGGCGGGAAGCTCACTGGGCTTTAGGATGGTGGTATTACCTGCAGCCATGGAACCGACAAGAGGCGTAAGCGATAAATTATAAGGAAAATTCCAGGCACCGATAACTAAAGTTACGCCCAAAGGCTCCGGCACCAAATAGCTTTTTGCTGGAAAATTGAGCAAGTTAGTTTTTACGCTTTTGTGCTGCACCCATTTTTTGAGGTTTTTTATTGAGATGTTTATTTCATCAATTAATGGGAAGAATTCCGTTAATTGATTTTCATACTTTGATTTACCGAAATCATTGAAAATGGCTTCGTGCATCTCATCTTCATGCTCCAGTAATAGAGCTTTTAATTTTTTGAGTTGCTTCAGCCTAAATTCAACTGGTCTGGTCGCATTACTTTTGAAATAATTTCTTTGATTAAATACAAGCTGTTGTACTTCTACTTCGAAGGTTTTTTCTTCTATTATTTGATTCATGATCTTTTTGATTTTTTAAAGTGATTTGAAGTTTTAATTAATCTAGGTTGCAATTAATGCACTTTTTGATTTTTCATAATACGGTCGACCAGCATCTGTCTTGGCATTAAAGGCGCAAAGGCTAGCTCAAGACGCTGAGAAAAAGGAATACCAGCGATGATTTGCAGCTTTCCTTCCAGCATTGCATCGTAGCCTGCTTGAGCGACATCAGCAGCTTTGGCCGGTTTTTTATAAATAGCAGTTTTATTCATTCCTGAGGTATCTCCAAAGCTTGTTTTGGTAGCGCCTGGCAATAAAGCCGTCATAGTTACATTCGTTCCTTTTAATTCGCCAGACAAGGCATTACTAAAGGAGGTGACATATGCCTTCGTGGCAAAATACACGGCTTGCAAAGGGCCTGGGACCAAACTAACGGTAGAGGAAACATTCAATATTTTACCTGAATCCCGCGCTACGAAATCAGGCAGGAAGTAGCGTGTAAGAGAGGTCAAAGCAAGGATATTGACTTGGATCATGGCCAAATCTTTTTCCCAGGGTCGTTCATGAAATTTTCCTATCCCGCCAAAACCTGCGTTATTGATCAGGTATTCAATTTCAATTTGATGGCTTTTTACTTCTTCGTAGATTTCTTGGGTGGCGGTAGGTTGGGCGAGGTTTTTCACGATAGTGTATACCTCGATATCAAATTGATTTTCCAGCTCAGTTTTGAGAGTTTTCAGTCCTGCTGCATTGAGATCTACGGCGACAATACTGTTGCCTTTTGATGCATGGATTTTGGCAAATTCTTTACCAATTCCACCTGCTGCCCCGGTAATAAGTGCTGTGTTTTTCATTGTGACATTTTTTAAGTGTTAAAGAATATGTCACAAATTTATGGGCAGGCCAGATCATAAGAATTACCCTATGGTAAAAAATCGAAAATCATAAATTTTTTCTAATTCTGCTCAAGCTTTGTGGGGTAATCCCCAAGAAGGAAGCGATATGGGAAAGTTTTGCTCTTTGGAGCAAATAGGGGTGCTCATCCATTAATTTCAAATACCTTTCTTCCGCTGTTTCCGTATGAATACTCATCACTCTTCGGCTTAAAACCATAGCAAATTCGGCGTATAAATTTCTTACGGCCTCTTCCGTTGATTTAAATTGAGCGATGATGGTATCTAATTGTTTCGAAGTAATCAATATAAGCTCCGTATCTTCTACCGCTTCAAAATATAAGATGTTCTTTTCCTTTTTAAAAAAACTTAAAGGAGAAGTAATCATAGAATTCTCTTTGGAAAACCAATGGGTGACTTCATCACCATGTAAATCTATATAATAGAGACGCACAAATCCTTTCAAGACAAAATAAAAGTAATCACATCGCTGTCCTTCTTCAAGAAATAGTTTCCCTTTCTTTACTAAACGATTAGTTAACCCCAGCTTGAGATCAATATTCCATTGGATGAGGTCCTGGGCAGTAATGTATATTTGTGATTTTATCATCGCTAAGTTTATTTTTTTGTGAGACACATCGGAGTCATAGCAATGTTTTTTTCGTAATTGGTTTGGAAATCACTAGTTTATTGACAACCAGCGATTTCCCTCCTTTGTTCCTAGAGACTTATCGTCCAACCCGTCTTTTTAATTCACCGATATACTGTTTCAAATATTCATCTTGAATGGGCACAAGTTCCTCCGGGAAGAGCCGCTCCATTTCATTCATCAATTGCTTGGAGGTTTCAAAATCCATGGCGTTGACTTTATCGGTTATCTTCAGAGAAAAATTATATCGGTATAAATCAAAAATGCGTAGAAGATCTTCACTATTTTTGACAACTGGATCGGACAAGGTGGTGAACTGCATATCTTCAGGCTTTTCCGTGGTTTTATCCTGACACGGGCTTAGTTGATCTACAAAAAGCTGATTTGAAAAATGTTTATCGAGAGATAACAGATCATTGGAGTTTTGGCCCTTGGTAAAATAAATATCCCGCTGAAATTCATTTTGAATCACGATCTCTTTTAAAATAGAATCGCCCTTGATAAGATATAATTCGTTTCTAAGCTTATCGATTTCCCAGATAAATTCTTCCTCCGTTTGACATTTTTTATTCGAAATTTTTATTACTTGTTTATTAGATATCACATAAGCCGGAATATCTTTAAAATGGGTGGTATCTTTAAAAAAGGGAATTGAGCTCGTACTTTTTAGTAGCGTGCAATACCAATTGGTATTTAATAAACTCACATCAATAACTTGTACATCTGTACGATAATTATTGATCAGTTGGCTATAGTGAATAGGAAAAGAAAAATTATCCCCACTCACAAAAAGGATCGCGTTAGGGGTACAAGAATTCAGAACTTTCTCTCCAATTTCTATCGCGGTCTCATTAAACCCACCTCGGGTTTTCCCTTCGTTAAAAGCCAGCGCCATTGATTCCAAATCACTATGATAATAGTGCTTTAAGGCTAAGCTTCCCCAAACCGCAGCTATTTTTGAATACGGATCTAAGAATAGCTTTCGTTGGTTATACCGGGGTGATTTGCTGATGATAAATTCAAACTCCTCGCTAGCCATTTCGGTCAAAAGAGGCTGAATATTAGGAATCGATTTCCCGTCCTTACAATTCAATCGATCATAAGCATACCCAAGGAAATAACGAACCACTGTGCTATCCGGGTAGGTGGCTTTCAGCTCTTCCAAGATGGCAATTGGCTTTAAGAAATCTTGCTCGTCAAATGGTTTGTAAAATTCACTGATAGCCCTTTCTAAAGGATCGGCTATCTCTGGTGGCTCTGGTGTTTGCGCATTCATATTGAAGCAAATCAACTGAATGAGAAGAAGTTGCAGTAATTTCATGCTTTTGATTTTTTGCTTGTTGCTAGCAGCAATAAAAAATGATTGGGATGCTATGAATGGCATCCGTCCTATTTATTTGGTCCCCTAGCGTGTATATACAAAGATAAATGAGATGCGCTTCTAAAATTCAAGGTCTTCGAACATACATCCCCCTGATTTAACCTCGTCAATAAACTCTTTCAGCGTAATCGGGTAATCAATACACAGCTTAATATCAAGGATGGCTTCAATGTCTTGTTCAAATTTAGGCGCATACAAACTCTTAAGCCAGGTTTCTTTATCCTCATTCTTCACATCGATTTCTTTTCCATCAATTTTGTATTTTATGTCTTCCTCATTCTTTAAGACAGAGTCATAGCAGAAGTCATTGGCAGGTTTATCATAATAATCAGCGACTTGTCTTAGCACAAGTTTTTCGATTCTATCGGCGCCTTTGATGACTACTTTTTCACAATCGGCTACCACTGAAGTTGGGTTTTCGCTCGCTTGGTTATCGTCATTAAAAATGATGTTTTGCAGGAAGAACAGTAGTAAACCACCAACTACAGTCGTAATTATACCGCCAATAATTTCCTTTTTCATGATTTATGATTTCCGAACATGCTCTAAGAAAGATGCCGATACTATACACTTGTTTCCTCATAACATCCAATCGGCTATCCCTTAAAGGTACGCATTTCGATTGGGACACAGGCATAGGTGGATTTTCTCCATCCCAAACGGCTATTCGTCTGTCTGATGCTACCGCTTGTTTTTCACCACCCCACATACGCAGGTGGCTTAATTCCTTGCAGTCGCAAATAAACGATGAGCTGCCCTCGGTGATGACTCAGATGATTATCCATCGTCTCGATGATAAAGTTTTTAGACACCTGGCCATAAAATACTTTTACCTTTTGGGATAAATCAACGGTGGTTGTATTTTCCAAAAAAGCCAAGAATTGATTAAAAAAGTCCTCTAAGCCAGCTTTAACTTCCGCTTTGGTTTTGAATTTTAGTTTCTCCATTTCGGTCTCCGTCACAAAGCGGCTGTGCGTACGCAGCCAGGTGGTAATGTGCGAACACTGCAACCGGAATGATTTGGCCTCGGACGTGGGCTTAAAGTCAAATTGGTCTTCGGGCATTGCCTCAATTAATTTCAAGGTATAGCGTTGATTACCTTTCCAACGTTTGATGATTTCTTTGATTTCCATAATTTATAGATGTAAAATGACCTAATGCTGGTAAACAACACTAGGCCTAAATGAATGAATTTAAAGCTCTTTGGCTCTTAATTGCTGTGCAACTTGGCTACGCCATCCACAATTGACTGCCCCGCCATGGTTAAAAAAACATTGAATTGCTCCTCGGTCATTTGAGGATTTTCTACAAAGCCTTCTCTATCGGAAGTCCAAACCACCATGCACTTTTGGTAGCCTAGGTCCACCACCCGCAGTGAGTTGATCATATTTTTGGTGGGCGTCCCTTCGGTGATGGCGTATTGGTAGTAGCGTTCTGTATCGCTGAATGCCGTGATGGTTTCGGTATAACTGGCTTGGCCTTTGGGCGTACCGGGGGCGGTACAGCTGCGCTTGGCACCGGCACCGGGCTTGGCATCACCGATTAACCAGGTATCCGTTAGCAAGTGCGGCACAATCTCTTCCAGGCCGTCCAATTTTCGTAAGCGTTCCCAAACTTCATCCGCGGAAGCTTCAACAATTTGGGATTTCACGAAGCTGGTTTGTTGAGCAGCTACCGTATTAATAAAAAAGAAAGAAAAAAATAAAGCCGAAATAAGGAATTTGAATTTCATTTTTTTAGCATTTTAAATTTAATGAAATAATCAGCCTGCCAACTCCTCTAACTTAGCAGCAGAAGTACCATACATTTGGCCGATTTGTTCTTTTAGCATTTGAAAGGTTTCTTCGTTTTCCACATCCATTTCTACTGACCAGTTGAGGCGCGTAACATCCTGCTCATTTTCCAAGCGCATAATGCCAATAATATTTTCAGCGGGAAAACTCTGCTGTCGGTGTACGGTATAAATGAATGTTTTCTCGGCGTTGGAAGCTAGGAACAGTTCTTCCAAGGTGTCGCCATTTTCCAGATCGCAAAAACGCTTGTTGCCTTCCACTCTGGAGCCCGTTAAGATGGGAAACCAGTTTTCCCAATTCGCTCCGGTTTTAATTAATGACCATACATTTTCCAGAGGGGCTTTAATTTGATGTGAGGTTTGAATTGATTTGTGCATGTACCAAAAATTTTATGAATTGATTTAAAAAAGTATGATGGTACAAAGATGCCGCGAGTAAAAAATAAAAAGGGGACTGTTTAGATCAGAAAGGTGTTAGTTTGGTTCAAGTTTAATTTTCCGTAACTCAGACGGTGAAATGGAAAAATGTGCTTTAAAACTTTTCGCAAAAACTTTAGGATCATTAAATCCACAATCGTAACCAATATCCGCAATTCGCTTATCGGAATAACGGAGTAAATCGACTGCTTTTTCCAGACGCCTAGTACGGATATATTTGGCCGGAGAGGTTTGAAAAATTGCTTTAAACTTCCTTTTAAAAGAAGACAAACTCAAATGTGAAAGATAGGCCAGGTCCTCAACCGATAATGGATCGAAAATATGTTTATTCACTAAGTCACGCAGAGAGACTTTTTCTTCTTCGAATAATTCTTGCAGCAATAATCGAATGGCCGGATTACCGGATTTATATAATAAAAAAATAAGCTCTTTGAGTTTTAATTTGGTCAAGGTGTCATCCAGCAATTGTGGATGATCAAAATAAAAACGTAATCCTTGGATGTAGTTATTCAAGGCTTCATTGTATTTCACCACCTGAATACATTTCACAGACTGTGATTGCTGCCTCACCAAGAAATCAGGAATCGAGTTGTCATAGACATACTGCAGAATATCTGCAAACAGATGCATCACCACCACCTCGTTGACACGATCATCGGCATTGGCACGCCAAAGGTTGAGATAGCGTCCGCATTTCATCAATACCCCCTCATTGGTTTTAATTTGCCTCTTTTCTCCACCTCCGTGGACAGTCGCCTGCCCGTGCAGGGGGTAGATAAAGCAGGATTCGCCCACCATCTCTTGCTTAGCCTTGAGGGGTGGTTTAAAAATCACCCGCTGCAAAACGGGCTTTTCTAATAAGGCGATCTCTTGGTATTGGTCAATCATGGTATAGTTTGGTCATTAAAGCTGGGATAAAGTTGACAACTATCCAGGATTTCCGCTTTGGCATTTAGCTCAAAAAGGTGTCAATTTAGGTCAACCTTGCTAATTCATTTAACAACTGCACCTAATAAAAAAGGGTAAACAATCTTTCAGAATTCATGTTACTATTCCGTTGTCATCTGCTCTTAATTACTTATATTTAAGGCTAATTATTCACGCCTAAGTGTTCGACCTGTTTGCATAAAACAGTTGTCCTACAACAATACCTTTTACTTTTTTGTACAACACTAAAAATCAGTATTTATGAAAACTAAATACCTGGCGTGGTATGCTTTCTCACTCTTGGTCGTGATGATGAGCTGTCGAAAAGAAGTACTAAAAGAAACCATTGTGGAAGTCCCGGTAGAAACGGCGTGGAAGGAAAACAAAAATTTCAGACAATACGCCAAAGTTCGGACAAATAGCTTGGCAACGAATGACGTCTTACTATTCGATGGACCAAATGAATTTAACAGATTACATCCCGATGGCACGCTAGAGCGACGATGGAAATATTTTCACCCGGAGTATTATGAACTGCCCTTGCACGAAAATTTCTATCTCGAACTTGGAGAGGATTTAAGTACCATCGCAACTTATAATGCGCTCGGGTTACAAACCACTTATGATGGCTTTATTGATTTTAAAAACTTGGAGCCTGATTTTGAAGAGATTTATTTTAATGGCAGTTGGAGCAGAATAAATATCGCCATCAATGATCTGGGTCAGTGTTTAGTCCCGATAAAAAAAGCGGGGGATAACGGTACGACTACCATTTATCTACTCGATACCGAGCGTACTCCACATTTCATTGGGCATGATGTGATTTTATTTAGTGATACAATCAGAATCACTATTCCGGTATCTAGTTTCAGTAATATCGTTGGTTTTGAAGATTATTTTTTGCTAGGTAGTAATGATGGTGTGTTTAAAATTGATGAAAGAGGAATCTATCAAAAAGTTTTAGATCAAGCTAGTGTGATTAAGTTTATTAAACATCAGGATAAAATTTATGCCGTCAAACAGTCTCAAGAATTTTTCACCTCTTCGGATGAGGGGGAAACCTGGGATTCGAAAGTGGGCTTCCCGACGCCACTCTTTTCTCATCAATCCTTTGGAGATAGTCTAATTGCTTTCCGAAATGACAACATTTATACCCTCCGCCTGGGAGAAGATTTTTATCAGCTTCGTCCTTTAAATAATGAAGGATTAGAAAGTACTGGCATTACCTCTATCTCTACTTTTAGGGACACAGTCTATGTAACCACTTATTCGGGCGTTTACCAACGTAGCTTGGCTGATTTTTATGAGGATTTGTAGTGGAAGCTTAATGATAATTAAAATAGCTCTGGTAGGTTAAAAAACACCCCATTAAGAATAATAGTAATAAAAACAAATCCGATATTCTATTTTTTTGAGCTTGCTGGGCCTTGGGAAAATACATTCGGTAGGCGCCCAGCAAAGTTATGAGCCATCCCAATATGGTGATGATTAAAGCCCAATTGAGCTGCCATAAATTATGGTATTTAATAATGACCAAGCCACCAATCAATAGCACCAAGCCATTTAAATATACCGTGGTAGCTTCGACCTGCTTCCAAATCTTGAAATTCAAATATTCTGAAGAAGAAAGAATCATCAATCCCGGACCTAAAATACCCGCAATGTCGAATGAAATATCACTTACCATAAATTCGCTTGTTCTTTCTGTCCAACAAATACCCCTACCCTCTTACCTTTTTCAAATCACGCTGCGCGGACTGGGAATCGGGAAATAAAATCGTATTTAAATAAAACAGTTTTTCGGCTTTGTCATAAGCCTGATTGTTGTAATGATAATAGCCTTTGATTTGAATCAGTAATTCGTCAAATCCATCCGCTTGAGGCATAGCCTCTAGTTCTTGCCTTGATTCTATTTGGGAAAAATCTAAAGATCGGATAAGTTGTGAGGTGTTTTGGTAAGCAGCTTTTTCTGCGACTGTACCGGTCAAAGCTACTTTAATAAAATAACTGACATCAATGTAATCAGTATGATCCGAGTTTGCTAAAATAGATACCACGTAGTTGTCATTCTGATACCACATCAGCTCGCCACGAATGCCATAATAGCCTCCCGGATGGCCGATGATGACTTTGTCATTACGCTTAGTGATTCCGATACCATAGCCATATTCGCCTTGATAAGATGTTGTTTTTGGACTTAGCATTAGCTGCTTGGACTTGTCATTCATCAGCTTATTGGACTGCAAGCCATGAAAAAACTTCACCAAATCCTTTACCGATGAGTACGCGCCCCCGGCGGGGCTGCTGCCCATATTTAAGTGATAATTCGTTTTCCACCAATCTTCCGGTGAGGATGGCCTGACGTAGCCGGTGGCCACATTCGAAATAATTTCCGTCAGCTGCCAAATGTCCGTCGCTTGCATCTCTAAGGGATTAAAAATGTGTTGGTTCAGGTAGGCTTTGTAGGATTTTTTCGATACCGCCTCGATCAAAAATCCCAAAAGGACATAGCCGACATTGCTGTAATGATGGCTGCCCGTTCGAGTCTTATCGATGTTTAAGGTCTCGTATGCACTTCGATAATCGTTTAATTCCAGATAGTCGAACTTAGGGCTTTGATCAAAGTTTTCATGAAACCACAACGGCAGCCCGCTGGTGTGTGTCAGCAATTGATGGGCCGTCACCGAATCACGGATATATCGATTGGGAAACTGCGGCAGATAATGCCCGAGGGGTCGATGCAAATTAATTTGCCCCCGTTCATGCAACTGCATTATCGCTACCGCGGTGAATAGTTTCCCAATCGATGCCGTATTGAATTTTGTATCTACCTGATTGCGGACCTGATGCTCCCGGCTGGCGTAGCCATAGGCTTTTTCAAGTACCACTTCACCCGCCTTGGCAATACAAATACTTAAGCTGAAATTGTCATCTTCAGCTAGTTCCTCTAGATAATCACTCGTTTTTTTGATGAATAAATCATCTTGACCAAAGGCAAGATTTACAAGCAGACAAAGCGTGATTATCAAAGACAGTATTTTCGTCATCGAGGCGGTGTTTTCTAATCAGGGAACGGTTGGTGTCTACGGTTATTCAAACGGAGAAATCCGGCCTAGCCAAAAATCTTTTCCGGCATTTTGCTCTATTTCGGATAATCTTATGGCTCTTAAGGTGACAGGCCAGGGGCCATTAATGACTTTTATTCTTCTCGCGTTGGCATCCCAGGATACGACCAGCATAGAATGCTCTGAGGTGCCAGCTTCCCGACGCTCCAGAAAATCTCCAGATTGGGGAATGTATTCAGCGCCGGTACTGGAATGCGTGAATTTACCGGTGGCATTATTGTAACGATATAACCTATTGGCGTTGCCAAAGATCGTCCTGACCTGGCCGGTAAAATCAATGGTTTGAAACTCCCCTGGATTATTAATCACGACCCCCGTTTCATGATAATACCAGGAGACAAACTCGCTGCACAGTGCTTCATCGGGATTGGCATATTTAGGATTCCCGGAGAATTGATCGCTCGGGTCACTCCCACATTTGCCGATGTCCTGTGCGGCTAGCACCACGGCCGGGTGAGCAGAGGCATCCACTCCGGCAATCCGGCAACGGGACTCCCTCGCCCAGGGCGCCAAGTCAATAATGTTATGCCCAGATTTTAATTCCTGGGAAATCGTTGAGTCTACAATTTTGAGCCTTTCCCAACGGTCATCATCCCCACTATCTGAAATATCGTAATCAATTTGAATGGTTAAGGTACTAATCATTAGAGGTGTCTTTCCTCCTTTATTTTGTAGCCCCATTTGATCCCAATAATTCCGCTTACCAGAATAAGCCATAGATTGTAATATCTCTAATCCTTCAGGAGTGCATTGTCCTTCAATTTGGGTAGAACTGGTACGTTCCAGAGCGATGGGGACCGATAGGGTCGAGCCTTGATAGTTTTGAAAGCAGACAAAACGCGTCATCTTGCGAGCACCGATGGGTGAGCTGCAGGTAATGGTTACGGTTAAATTTGTAGGTGGGTTAGTTAGTTTCTTGTCAGAACTCATGGTTTAGGGAGTTTTTAAGGATTAGTAAAAGATGAGTACATAGTAGTACTTAGGCGAGTATCCGTATCCCCTAATTTAATTATTCTTTCTGCTTTAGCATGAAGTTCTGATGTCTTTATTTTTTTAGAATATAACCTACCCTCTATCTAGTTCCAAAACCATTTCTCTAACGGCTTAAGTCCTTCAACCATCACTATTCATAATAGCCGGTCTATTGAAAAGCGCGTTAGAGAATTTGGTCTTTGCGATGATTGGCCCGTTACTTGGGCTTGGCATAAAAATCTTTTAGGGAATTGGTATACAGGCAATAATCAACGTCCATATTCCAAAAGTTAATGTGACTCAGTTCTTCTGCCCCAACCGGAACGAGCATTATGGAACGTTTCTCGTTTACGGTATGTCTTTGCTCTCTTTCGTACCGGTTATCGAATGTGGTATCCAGATAAAACAAATAATCGTAGACAAAATCAACATAACTTCTCTTGGTCGCTTTTTCGCTAGCCAGGCTTCTCAACTCAAATGTATCATAATGCTCCCCGATCGCATTTTGAAACTCTACTGCATTCAAGGGCGTCCCATCTAAAAATGGCATGACATTGAATTGCCCATCTACGAAAACCCATTTTTGCAAATCCTCCAGATACACTTCGGTGGCGACGTGACCGGGGGGGCTCGTTCGATGCTTGGCATCTCCAGTTTTCAGGTAAACCGTTCTGGCTTTGTAGCCAAGCGCATTGAGCTGATCACGTAATACAATGGCGTAAGCAAAACAAGGAAATTGTTGCCCCTCAGAAGCTTCATTCAAAATCGTAATCGCATCATTTTTCGAAGGTGAATTATTCCCATTGTGATCCCATCGACTATTCGTCCAATTCAGTACTGCGAGCACCACTTCCGTATCATTCATCCCATCTTTGATAAAGTTCAGCGGAAAGCTTTTCTTTAGCTCTTCCAGATAATCACTGGCCCCAGTCTGATATTTTATGTTCACTGCTGCGTCTTGCGCCTTGCTGTCATATTTGATGCGATCGGGCTGAAAAGCCACCCCTTGAATGATGGTATGCGCGTATTGCTCGCCCAGTTTCACATAAAAGCTCTTCGACGTATTCGCCTTTAAGTTAAATTCGATGCTATCCGCATCCGTCCAAAATCCAAATGATTCTTCCGCACCGTAGCAGTTGATCGTCAACGTATCATGCGCTACCTGCGGCGCAACACTCCACCAGCCGGGATACCAATCCTGGCCGACTCTGTATTTGGTCCAATCGGAATTGGCATTAAGGACCGGTAGGCCTTTGTGTTGCTTGGTGTTTTGGGCAGATACGTACGTACTGAGGATGAGGAATACCAATAGAATGGTGAGTTTAGAATTCATAGTTTGTTGGAAGTTTTAGTGGTTGATATTCGCGCCTTTAACGCTCTCAATATAGGTATAACTGTAGAATTTGATAAAAATTGTTGGTAGGGGGTGGTGAGGGAAATTGGGAGGTTTGTTTTTGATATCTTGAGGGTAGGAACGTATGGGATTCTGAGTTGACTTCGAATATTATTTGAATTTATTTAACAAAGCGATAAATTCTTTATTTTTTAAATATTCTACCCAATCTTCATCACGTTTAACGAAATCAACAGTAATTTCGTTATTTAAAAGGCTAATTTCTAAATATTTCAAGGCCTTTTTTAAATCACCCTGAAGAACAAGAATACAAGAAAGGTTATATGAACTTGCTCCGTATTCTATTGCCTTTTCGAATTTTTCAAACGCTTGTTCGTATAAGGCTTCTGCCGCTTGGCCTTCTTTGGTTTTTGCTAAGTTCCCTAAAGATGTTCCCCAGTTGTTCCAGGCGTCATGTTTGTCTGGTTTGATCGCGATCGCCTTTTCGAATTTTTCAAACGCTTGTTCGTATAAAGTTTCTGCCGCTTGACCTTCTTTGGTTTCTGCTAAGGTCCCTAAAGCAGTTCCCCAGTTGTACCAGGCTTCATGTTTGTCTGGTTTGATCGCGATCGCCTTTTCGAATTTTTCAAACGCTTGTTCGTATAAAGTTTCTGCCGCTTGGCCTTCTTTGGTTTTTGCTATGTTCCCTAAAGCAGTTCCCCAGTTGTACCAGGTTGCATGAAGGTCTGGTTTGATCGCGATCGCCTTTTCGAATTTTTCAAACGCTTGTTCGTGTAAGGCTTCTGCCGCTTGGCCTTCTTTGGTTTCTGCTAAGGTCCCTAAATCAGTTCCCCAGTTGTACCAGGCGTCATGTTTGTCTGGTTTGATCGCGATCGCCTTTTCGAATTTTTCAAACGCTTGTTCGTATAAGGCTTCTGCCGCTTGGCCTTCTTTGGTTTTTGCTAAGTTTCCTAAACCAGTTCCCCAGTTGTTCCAGGCTTCATGTTTGTCTGGTTTGATCGCAATCGCCTTTTTGAATTTTTCAAACGCTTGTTCGTATAAGGCTTCTGCCGCTTGGCCTTCTTTGGTTTTTGCTAAGTTCCCTAAACCAGTTCCCCAGTTGTACCAGGCTGCATGAAGGTTAGGATTTAACTCCAAAGCAATTTCGTACTCGTCAGCAGCTTGCAGCGGTTTACTTAATAAACTGAGTTCTACTCCTTTAGTAAAGTATTTAAGCGATTCCCTTTCGAGTAGTTTGTCTTTGTTGGAAGTAGTTTCTAATTCAATTATTCTTTTATTAGCTGCATCAAGTTGCCTTCTTAATATAAGAATTTCGGCTTGCTCATCACTCTTACATTCTTTCCTAACAGCAATTAAGTTTTCTACAATGGAAGCTATTTCAGAATAGCTATCAATTTTTATAGGAGTCAAGAAACTAAGCGCACTATCGAGTGGCTTTTTAGTAATTATAAAATGACCTTGGTTATACTCGCCTTGTAATTGTTTAATCTCTTTAAAAATATTATTAATTTGAAAATCGCCCATTCCCGTTCCGATAAATAATATAGATTTATTGATAATGATGTTTCTCAGAACTAGTAAGGAATGTTCTGCATCTCTTTCAGGATTATTGTATAAGTTTTTGTAGTTGGTAGGAAATAGAACCATGGAGTCTACATCTTCAAAACATCCATGTAGTTTAAACAACAAAACTGAACTTGAATCCTTGTGAGTTGTCAGTTCATAATTTTTCCCTTTGTAGGCTTTATTCTTTCTTAGCTCTGGTACAGCTATCTCAAAAGCATTATCATAGTTTGTAGTAACAATCTTTTTAGATAGCTTAAATAGCAATTTATGTAAATCTAAATCGTTCTCGAGATCTATATCAAAAAAATCTTTACTAAAAGAATAAATCTGATTTTTGGGAATAGAACTATCGCATTCTATTAAATCCAAAACCTTTATTGGATCATATTTTTCCACTAATGGTAGTAAATGATTTACATCATGACCTTTACTATTCAATTCGTTTAATATACTTTCCACTAAATTAGCCCACCCTTTAAGTGGGGTTTTATTGATATTCGCCAAATTATATGACAAGCCTGCACCAACAAACAAGATGAGGTTGTTGTCGCAAATTGCTTTTTCTAATTCCGCAGGTATTTTAGTCATATCTTTTTTTTCAAACATAAACTGTTTATATCTGGACATCTACAGTAGGATACAAACCTAACAACTCCTCAATCACTGACCACTTGTTAATCAGCAGAGGTCTCTTCATCAAAGATACGAATTTCGTTTGTTATATCGAAAGGACACAACCTCCGCATTAGAGCCCAGCCTTCGCAAACCCATAATACCCAAAAACGCCCCTGCCCACTCCCTACAATTAGCTTTACATTCACCAATGTTGAGTTATACTACCTTGGTTTTCAACTAAATCATTGATGTTTGGAATCGAGGTATCCGAACACGTCCAGTAGACGGTCAAGGTACAACTGTAACACCCGATATAAGCAATCAGCAAGAATAAATGTCTCTAGGGAAAGTTGTTGAGATGGCTTGGTGGGATGTTTTGATATCTTGCATATGGAATTTCGGACATTATCTCACAGTCACCTTCGCTAGCGACGATCTTTGTTTTTTAGTTTCAATAATGTTCTTGCATTTTTCAGGATTTCCCATAACGAAAAATCTTTCATCGCATCACCTTTCATGATCTGCTCCGATAATTCAATGATGTCTTTTTCTGCGGTTAAGTAATTCCCGGAATTATACATTGGCATAGGGTCATATTCAATTGAGAGTTGGGCCGCTTTTGCCGCTTTCTCTCCTTTTAGCTGATTTACTAAATAAATGGCCATATCGATTCCTGCGGATACCCCTGCAGCCGTTATATATTTTCCTTCATCTACTATTCGCTCTCTTGTTGGTTGTGCACCAAATTCCGAAAGTAGATGTATTGGTTTCCAATGAGAAGTTGCTTTTTTGTCTTGCAAAAGGCCGGTTGCGGCCAAAATGATCGAACCAGTACAAACCGTTACCGTTCTTTGTGTTTGTGTATCGATTTTTTTTATCCAGTTCAACACTGCTTTATCTCTCATCTCTCTTACAAATGCAATGGTAGAGCCGGGGATTAAAAGAATGTCCGCTTTTTGAATTTCATGTATTCCATATTTTGAATTGATATGAATGAAATGGCTATCGGCGGTAATTTCACCTTTCTCTTTTGATACAAATTTGATATTTGCGCCTTTTACGTTACGCAATATTTCATATGGCCCGATGGCATCCAGCATCGTCATGCCATTATATATGTAGATTACGATATCCATTTTTTTCTAGTTATTTTCAATAGACAATAATTCTCTTCTGATACGTCTTTAAGGTATCAAATCCAATATCATTTTCATCGCTAGGTTTGCCCGGTATAAGTTCGTAAAGTAATCGATTGGTCCAATTGCCCAATTCATCAAATTCAAGATAGTCGTAGTACCAAGTTCTGGTTGCATAGCATGAATCGGTAGGTACGTGAATATTTTTAATTATTGTCTTGGATACGTTTTTATTGTGATTATAATTGTATTCCCATAGCGTTGCACTTGTATTACTTTCGCTATAACTTTTTCGACTGACAAGTCGTTTATCATCCCATCTTTCTTCGATTATGCTATTGTGGCTTTCCCAATTTGTTTTTTGAATAACTCTTTTACAAGATGGATATTTATATTTTAATTTTTGCCCAACGCCATATTTAGAGGTATTACGCATCAGATATTTAGCCTTATATCTCATCCCGTAGTAATAATCGTCCACTCTACGCATTAAAGTATCAGATCTTAACGATGAGTCTTGTTGTACGATGTTGAAAAAAGTTTCTCTCTTAATTCTTCCGTTGCTCGAGAAAGTAACGGTATGTTCTGTAATAGAATTTGGTATAAATTTACTTCTACTTATGATCTCTATAGTGGACGGTTTATTTTTCAACTCATACCTATCCCATCCTGTCGTTCTACAAGCATATAATATCAATATTGTTTTTAGTAAGATTAAGAACTTATTTTTTAGTAAAGCTTTCATTGACCATATTCTCTTTTCGCGTTTAAAACTAAAATAGCATTTGGAAAAGAAAAAATTATAATTTCCAACCCATAATTTGTTTTATGGATCAAGGAGCATCTATTTTCTAAAAGTTCATCCCTAAAACGATCTCTACGCCATAATCAAAACGGTATACCTTTGAAGTTTCAAGCTGCTGAAAGACATCTGCTCCAAGGACTAGCCCTTTCTCTTGCCACGGAATGATTCGTAAACCTTGACTTGCCCCAACGCCAATGACAAAATTGAACGAATTATCGCCTTCCAAATCCTCTAATAGCTCAAACCCAATCGGTACATTGACACTCCCAGCAGCGTAAACACCTCTAAACAAGCGTTTGTAAAAAAAGTACAACTCAGGACGAAAAACAAAAGCGTTCACCTCATTAAAACCATTCTCCTCCGCTATATCATCTCTTGCCCAAGTCACCTCAAGAGAGGTTTCGTATGGCCTGATTAACCCTTTTTTACGATCTACAAAACCGGTATAACTGATTCCATACCCTTGAAAGTATCTGCTCTGCATACCCTTCAAAGTCACTAAATTAAACCATTGACCGAGTTTGGTATCTATTCTTTGATTTTCTCGATAGGGTTTAAAATCAGGATTGGAAATAGTAGAGCGAATCTCTTGATAGTTAATCAAAAAAGCGTGCATGCAATATTCCAGAGCCGCTCTGATTCTTTTTTCATGAGTGGCATATAAATTTTGCTTATCGTATAAATCAAAAACAGCATCTTCATTATGCTTGATACTATAAATTTCCTTTAATTCACCATTTACTTTTTCACAAAAGATCATTTCAATATGTACTCTTGCTGCTCGCGCAATTCCGTCATTCATCCTACGATTTGATTCCTGTACGTTTAAAGCTCGAAGTTTGATTATTATCGGTTTGCTCAGGCTATCTTGAGGAAAAGTGAGGCTATAAAAATACTCGATGCTTTCTTCAGCACCTGATATTAAAGATAACGCTACAGTTTCATCATTGAGGTTTTTGTGCTCTCCTAAGTTTTTGATTTTCCGTTCATCTAAAACCGTCTCAACATAAATATTCTTTGCAGTGAATGTGGTAAATGGAACAGCTCTCAACGAAATCAATTCTTGTCCAAATGCGCTATAGCTGATTAAACAGCATACCAAAGCGACACTCCATTTCATTATTCTCTTTCTTATTTTTTATTTACAAAATGTACTTCCCAAGTACGGTATTCATCCGTATCATAGGTAGCGACCATTGATATTTCAGATAAAAAATGAATAAAAATTTTCTCTCGCTTTCCTTTTTCCTCTCGAAACTCGACATACTGCCCATTAGTATTATAAATCCACGTCCCTTTGGTTTTTTCGCCTTCGGAAACAGTTATAAATGTCATATCTTCATTTAAAGTGATGTAATCGCCCGTTTCTTTTTTAGGTGGATGATAATATTGTTCAGCATCCGAATACTTATCAAGTCGCCATGTGCCGTAGAAATCATCAGGATTTATTTTTTGAGCAATAGTATTAAGTGATGCTAAACAGCATGCTATTATTATTAATAATCTCATAATTCTTTAATTAAACTTTTCACACATTGCTTTGCAGACTGAACGGCGTTATGAACGTTTCCCCAATCGCTGCCATCAGTGTAAGCGTCTCCCGCAAAATAAATCTTATGCTCCATTGTCTCCTGAAGTCTTGAAATCATTTGGGGTTCAGTATAATCACTTACATAGGCTCCTTTTGCAAAAGGCGCTTTTTCCCAATTTTGAGTGATATGCTTAATGTAATTTTGGCTGGCTTTTCCCTCAAATATTTTGTCAAGCTCTTTAAGGATATTCCTTTTAAATTCATCATCAGACCAAGCGCTATATTCATTAGCGGGAGCACCCACAGAAAAAAGTCCAAGTATGTTTTTATCGCTTTGTTGTCCCCAAGCAGCATCGTAAAGCGACACTTGTCCGGCGGTTGCAGGTTGGATTAAATAATCCACAAAAGAGGGATAGAACTTTTCTTTAAAATCAAAAAAAGCCTTAAATCCATTCCAATATTCAACTTGACTGATAGCATCCAACTTCTTTGCGGGTAATGCTGGAGAGAAATCAATTTGGTTTAAGAGCGGTAAAGGAGTGGTAAGAATTACTTTTTGAGCTTTGTATCGTTCATTTTCACATTGAACACTTATGGTTTCACCGCTGTAGCTAATCGCTTTTACCTTTTTTTGGTATTTTATGTGCTTATTCACAAATGGTAGCACAAACGCTTCAAAAACACTAAACCATGAACTATTTACAAATTTTTTATCATTAAAGGTGTTTAGTGTTCCTTGCAGTAACTTATTGCCACTTTTCAGCCAATATTCATCGGTAGGCAGATAGTTGGCAGTTTTTATCTTCCGTGCGATATTACTACTGTCCACAAATGGTGAAAAGTTAATATTGTTTGTCGAAATCCATTCGGCACCAAGTGCTATGGGAAAATCCGAAAATGTTGTATCAATTTTCATGCGACCACCATATTCGGAAGACGCCTCAAGAATGATAAAATCAATACCGCTTTGTTTCAGCAAATAAGCAGCGGTTAAGCCGGCTGCTCCTGCTCCGACTATTACTACTCTATGGGATGAGGAGCTATTTCCAACATGATCATATCTAAAAGAAGAAAAAGGGAAAGCAACACCTACTATTCCACAAATCTTCAAAAAATCATTTCTTGTCATTAGCTCTAGTTTTATACTACGCCATTTTCTCAGCAAGTAACTTCTTTTAAAAATTCATTCAGGTCTTCAAATGGATATTTACGGTCTTCCCCGACCCAAAGTAAATGCCCCCATTTGTTGTCGTATGTTTTTAATACCGAATTATTGATTTTTTTGTCCGCATGATGTGCCATTTGAATTGGCACCGACTCGTCGTTTTCACTATGTAATATTAAAGTCGAACACGCCACCTTTCCTATTGTTCTATTTTCTATATTTTGATCTAAGTCCGTTACAAATCCATTTCCAGAAGCCTGGTTAAATACCATTTCTTTTATTTGTTCAATTTCGGCTTTTGTTATTTTCTGATTCGGCTTTTTAGACAGTTGGTCAAATAAAGTTTGGGACATCATCTTCGGAAAAATTCTAAAAAATATCCTAAAAAATATCCAGCTGATTTTTTCCATTTTGGGTGAGAACATTTTCTGGCCCACTTTATATAACTTATCGTTTTTGTCCAACCACTTTCGGGTAACTGCGGATATCAAAATTAAGCTACAGGTTTTATGTGGATATTGGGCGGCATATTCAATTGCAGAAAGCCCTCCTGCGGAAACGCCGACTACTATTAGCTTTTCTATTTGGAGGCTTTCAACCAATGCATTGATCAATCGGGCAGTTTGCTGGGGTGTGGTGTTTTGATTTAAAGGGGTGTTCCCATATCCTGGTCTAGAAGGTATAATTATCCTGTGATTGGGCAAGGGCCACCCTGTTTGGAGAAGCATATCTTTGGCATTTGAATGCCCACCGTGAAAATATAAAACAGGATGGCCTTTACCTCTTATTGAGTATTCCACTGGACCTAATTCAGTATTTTGTATTTTAACCATTATTTTTTTGATTTACCTTTTTACTGAGAGCCGTATCAGATTAGTTTTAGTATTACTTATTGTTCCTTTTGAAAGCATTTATTATTTCTTTCTTTTTAACCACCAATCAAGTCTTGTTTCAGGCTTATAGTTGGTAGATTTAGGTTTTGTTTTAGCTCTTTCGATTTCAAGGGTATTTAAATTTGCAACTACTGACCAAATCGTCCCGAACTTTTCCTTCCTTAAATTCAGGCTGATGCATTTATCAGATAATATTTCTTTCGCTTTTTGCAGATTCAGTTGCTCAACGGATTTCAGGTTATTTTTTAACCCATCATATCTTTCCGCACTTTTACTCCATTCCACGCCGCCACGATCATAAATTTTCATGGTACCCGACTGGAATTGGTTGGTGATATAGATGAAATTTTCGTTTTTTTCAGGTCGTCTTATATGGCTTCGTTGAGGGGCGGATTCCACTACAGCCATTTGACCTTCCTGATCAGCAATCAGGAAATTATTGGAAGAGGATACCTTTGCATTTTGAATTAATCCTATAGCTTGATGAGTTGATTCGCATTCTTCTAGAATCTTTCTTACGATGAAATGAAAACTAACTCCCGCTTGTATTTTTGTTCCATTGACGAATGACATGGAGACCGATAGTCCTTTTTCGTTGATCCCATCACAGCGACCGATAAAAACATCAGATTGACTGATGTAGGCATATTTGTTCCTGGGAGCAATCAGACTACTCTCAGTAAATTTTTTAAACTCAAAAAGCATATCGTAGTTTCGACCAATAATCGTGGAACTACTATCCGTGTGTGCAAAAACACTACATTGGCCATTCGAGTTATAGACCCCAAGACTTAATAAAAATGCGCCCAACTTTTCGGGACTATCTCTAATACCTTTAGCAAATCCTTCTATCTCTTCAATCACCTCGGGATAGAATATTTTTAACTCTTGGTAAGATTCGAGTCCAAACTCCATTTTTTGCTTACAAATCGCAGGGATTTTGAAGTTGGCTTTTTCATGAAGTAGTGTTCCATACTTTATACCCATTTCATAAAACTCACCGTACAATCTTGGATGGTACATATTTGAATACAGTTGATGTTGAGGTCTCCTGACTTACAATTTCAAAAGTATTTCGAATCTCTCTCAAAAAAAATGACCTATGATAGTAAATGCCCTTTAGTAACCTCTTTTCTTATCCGTGACAAACTCTCTGATGTTATGCCTAAGTAAGCCGCTATATATTTTACTGGAACTTGCTGAACGATTTCAGGCTTTTTGGAATATAGCTTGAGGTATCTTTCTTTTGCGGAAAGCGTCTTCATGTCGATGATTTCACTATGCTTCAATATATATAAATCTTCTGCTGCGATACGCCCTATTCTTTCCATCTCCGTTTCGGAGCACTTCTCGTATACAGACATTAAGCTTGCAAAAGGGATCACGAGATAAGTACAATCTGTAACTGCTGTAATCTCCAGGGGGCTCTTTTCTTTGGTCAGCAACGCTTGATAGTCTCCAAAGAACTCACCCGTTAAGCAAATGTCAATACATATCAGTTTATTCTTCTTGGAAAGGATCGATCCTGTAGCCCCCTTTTGCAAGTAAAAAAGATCCTTCTCGTAGGAATTGCAAGGTCTAATCACTGTATTTTTCTTAGCAGAAATGATTTTGACCGTATTGGAAATAGCACTCCAATCCCCACTGGACAAATTATAATTACTCGAAAATATGTTATCTAAGATGTCTTCTATTTTATGATCCATGATTGGTGCTTGACGCTTTATTTTTACTTAATGCTATACAAAAAATAGCTATCTGAAGTCATTGAGCTTGTTGGAGCTATTTCAGATAGCAGATGTTGGATGTTAGCCTTTCCGGTCATCTTTATGACAAATGGTAGTTAGCCATTTCACATCACCTGATTAATAAAAAACCATTGATAAACGAACCATTCGTTTACCCTTTACAAATAAGAAGATTTCCTCTTGTCAATATAAACTTTGTTTGTTGCATCGCAAGTATTCAACGCTCTCATGAGACGACAAAACCACCAATCACTCCCCCACTACCATCCACAAAATCTGCAATCCCCAAAACACCCCCTGTCCACTCGCCCCAAATAGCGTCACATTCGCCACATACAACTATATCGCCTTGATTTTCAATCGAATAATGAATTGGTTTGTGAAAAATCATTTATAGTCATTTAATCTAGTTTCTAATGAAAATTTCACAATTCTTACTCGTTTTAGTCACCCTCGTATGTACTTTTCAATCCCTGCGGGCGCAAACCGCCAGCATTGATCCACCCAGCAGCGACCAACTGGAAACACCAGCCATCGGCGCTGCGGAAATTATCAAAAGCTATGTGGCCGACTACCGGCAGGATCGCTTCGCTGCCGAAGCGATGATGTTTGGAATCGAGGTACCCGAACACGGCCAATGGACAGTCAAAGTGACCGGCCAAAAAATTGAAGACTCTTGGGAGGTAATCCTCACCGAAGGATTGCCCACGGAAGGCACATTTATCTACAAAATTGAGTACCCTACCTTAGAGGCGATTCATAAGGGTGAGCTTAATGCACTGACCGCGCAAGGCAAAGCCTTTGCCGGAGATTACACCCCCATGAGTGTGTCGATGATGGAAGGTTACGAGCCCAGCCAGGAGGAGTATGATCGCATTAACCCCTTTTCATTTCATTTTTGGACGCGCGGATTTCCTGAGGTTATCCCATTCCGGGAAGATATGACCCGCCGTGCGCACGGTTCTAATTTCGTCGTGTTTTATTATGAAAAGGGACTACGCACGGCCTGGTACAAAGTGCTCCCCCAAGAGAAGGTCCGACACGACCCGAGAGAACAAGCCATGCCTTTTCCGATTATGATCGTAGCCATCAAGGGCACCACCGAAGGTGAAGTGGACGGCAAACGGGTCTCCCTATCCGAAGGTAATACCATGTTTATCCCACCTTTCGTGCAGCACAAATGGTGGAATGAAACGGACGAGCCGACCGAAGCGATCTTGATTATGTTTGGAGAAGGCGCTTAGCAAAGATTATTATTTATATCGATTGGTAGTAAACTGGAATACATTTAACGTTTCCCCATTTTTCTTGATCAGGAAAATGGGGATTTTTTTAGGTCTAACATAAATGATCAAAGATGATTTTATTTGGTCAAAAGGATTAGGGACTGAAAAATAGTCAAGATGCGGGAGAGGAATGCCCAAATAGGTGGGTGTGAGAGGGGGGCTGTTGAGTATAGCATTTATTTGGGCGAGATTTTTTCCTCTATTTTTTTATCGATTGAAAAAAATAGAGCCGGCGGAGGCTCTCACTAACGTAATAGCAATCTCCTCTTTAATCGAATGCAACTAAGTAATATCATTGTAAACCTTAATAAGCCCGTCAAACGATATAGAATTATTACCTACAACTATTTACATTCTCGTATATAATAATCAGTTGTTACCTTTGCAGCATTATTGAAAACCAAATTCACAAAAGATAATTTAACCCGATGAAATACCGCACTGAAAAAGACAGCATAGGAAAAATAAAAGTACCCGCCGATAAATATTGGGCGGCGCAAACGCAGCGTTCACGCCAGAACTTTAAAATCGGTGGACAGCAAATGCCCCTCGAAGTGATCCGCGCTTTTGCTACGCTGAAAAAAGCCGCCGCTCAAACCAATGCCGAACTCGGCGTCTTACCCAAGGTCAAAGCCAACTTGATCGGCAAAGTATGTGATGAAATCAGTGCAGGCAAACTCGACGATCAATTTCCGCTGGTGGTCTGGCAAACAGGTTCCGGGACGCAAAGCAATATGAACGTCAACGAGGTGATCGCCAACCGTGGTCACGTCATCAAAGGTGGCGAACTCACCGACGAGAAAAAATACTTGCACCCCAACGACGATGTCAATAAGTCGCAATCTTCCAATGATACTTTTCCGACAGCGATGCACATCGCCGCTTATAAAATTCTGATCGATAGCACTATCCCTGGCTTAGAGGCACTGCGCAATACTTTAAACGAAAAAGCGAAGGCTTTCAAAAAAGTGGTTAAAATCGGACGAACACATTTCATGGATGCTACCCCGGTGACGGTGGGCCAAGAACTCTCCGGCTACGTTTCACAAATCGATCACGGCATCCAGGCCATCAAAAATACCTTAAAGCACTTATCGGAATTGGCGCTGGGCGGCACTGCCGTGGGAACCGGTCTGAATACCCCTCCCGGCTACGCTAAATTAGTCGCCAAGAAAATCGCTGAACTAACCGGCCTACCTTTTATCACCGCTAAGAATAAATTCGAAGCCCTTGCCGCCCACGACGCGATTGTAGAAGCCCACGGTGCTTTAAAAACTGTAGCCGTATCATTGATGAAAATTGGCAATGATATCCGCATGTTGGCCTCCGGCCCCCGCTGTGGTATCGGCGAACTCATCATTCCCGCCAACGAACCGGGTTCTTCTATCATGCCCGGAAAAGTGAATCCAACCCAATCCGAAGCTTTGACCATGGCGATGGCCCAAGTTGTCGGTAACGATGTCGCCATCAATGTAGGTGGAATGACCGGCCACTTCGAATTGAATGTTTTCAAGCCGATGATGATTTATAATTTCTTGCTGTCTGCACAACTCATCGGCGATGCTTGCCGCAGCTTCAACGATAACTGCGCCGTAGGTATCGAGCCTAATTATGCCCGTATCGAGCAAAACTTGCACAACTCGTTGATGCTCGTCACGGCCCTCAATACCAAGATAGGCTACGACAAAGCTGCGACCATCGCGAAGAAGGCGTATAAAGAAAATACCACCTTGCGCGAAGCAGCTATCGCTCTGGGTTATCTGACGGATGAAGAATTTGAGGCTTGGGTACGTCCAGAGAAGATGATTTAGGAAGTTTGATTTAGCTCGTTCAGTAGATTGGAATTGAGGTGAGCGTTAAAGAAAAGTTGAGCATAAGTTGATGTTATCTATTGAATACCTTAATGACTAGTCTACTGGCATATTTTGAAAAGAGGCTATAGTTTAGGGCTTTGGGGTGGGACCCACCCGCTGTTCCGCCGCCGCCGACCCAGCAGGTCGCAAGTTGCATGGACACATAGCTCACCGGTCTTTACCAGTGGCATTTTATAGGTAAATAGCAACGCTTGTTTATTTCGGCCGAAAGACAATTAACGCGTCACCATCTATAGATTCCGGAGAAGTCCAAATTCCATAAATTGATTCGAGAAATTTCAAGATTAGCGCTCCAAATGTCTTACACACGACATTTCAGATTCGATTCTTGGTATTCTGAGATCAAAACCAAGGGATTAATCTCCCAGTTGTTAGCTAAATAGACTAGTTTCCAGATCAAACAATAATTTCCGAACAAACTCATTAATTAGCTATCATTATACGCACAAAAAGCTTATCTTTGCCCCGCAATTTTTAGAAGTTCTAGATTATGGAGCCGCTGCAAGAATTCACAATCCCAATAGAGGGATTGAAAGATGGCATGCATCAGTTTGATTTCCAGATAGATAGCCACTTTTTCAAACATTTTGAAAATACGCCTATTCAGGAAGGCAACTTTGCACTTAGCCTTTATTTTGATAAGCGACCCGATATGCTGGTCCTTACGTTTGACATCAAAGGCGCTTTTGCGACCGAATGTGATCGCTGCTTAGCAGCTATTCAGTTACCTATTAAAGGTAATAATCAGTTACTGGTCAAGTACGCTGATGAAGCTGCAGAAGATAGCGAAGTGATCTACATTACCCGAGCAACAAAAATGCTCAATGTTGCACGCTATGCCTACGAATATATTTGCTTAGCCATTCCGATGGTCAAAGTATATAATTGTAAGTCCGAAGCTACGCCACCTTGTAATCAAGAGATGTTAAACTATTTGGATCGAAATGAACCTGAAGATTCACCGGTAAATAAAGCCAGTGAGAATCCAATTTGGGACGCTCTAAAAGATTTTGATCAGAAAAGTTAAGTTTTAAAAGTCAGATAAAATGGCACATCCTAAGAGTAAAATTTCGAAACAACGCAAACGCAAACGTCGTACCCACCAAGGTGCGCCAATTCCTCAAATTGCAAAATGCCCTACTACCGGCGAACCGCACATCTATCACCGTGCGTATTGGCTTGACGGCAATATGTATTACAAGGGACAAATTGTAATCAAGGCCGACGAAGCTTTTGAAGAATAGTCAGCTGACGTTGTTCAACACAAAATATTACAAAGCTCCCATATCTCGAATATGCGGGGCTTTTTGTGTTTTGGCGCTTGCGCTGCTCCCGTGTTTACTTCTCACTCAATGCCAATCAACCACAGCCATGAAGAAGCAAATTATCAATACGACTCATGCACCTGCTCCGGTGGGCCCTTACAATCAGGCCACCTTATATAATGGTGTGCTTTATATCAGCGGTCAAATCGCCATCGATCCGGCGACCGGCAATCTGGTCAATGATTCCATCGAGGCGGAAACGCATCAGGTGATGAAAAATCTCCAGGCGATCCTCGAGACCGCTGGTCTGACCTTCGAAGATGTTCTGAAATGCTCCGTCTTCGTCTCGGACATGAATAATTATAGTCGAATCAACGCCGTTTACGCAGAATACTTCGACGAAGCAACCGCCCCGGCACGCGAGCTCGTGGAAGTTGCCAATTTACCTAAGTTCGTCAATATCGAAATTTCGGCCATAGCCGCCGCACAATAGTTTTTAACTCAGCAACTGATAAGCGTCAATTAGCCATCAGTACTAGCATCTTAATTCACAATGGAAAAGCGAAAACAAGTATTATCCTGTATCCAGCCCACTGGAGATATGCACTTTGGTAACTATTTCGGTGCGATCAAAAATTGGGTGGACCTGCAAAACACTTATGATTGCATCTATGGTGTGGTAGACTACCACGCGATGACGATGCCTTATACCCCTAAGAAGCTACGGGAAAATACCTGGGAACTCATCATCAACTTGATTGCTACGGGCATTAAGCCCGAACATTTGTTTATCCAATCATTGGTGCCCGAACACGCTGAACTTTGCTGGATTTTCAATTGCTTTTGCTCCTATGGCCAGTTGACACGCATGACGCAGTTTAAGGATAAGAGTAGCCATAGTAAAGCCGAGCACGCTGATGATTTCATCAGTGCAGGTTTGCTAGACTATCCCGTTTTGCAAGCTGCCGATATCTTGATTTATCGCGCGGACTACGTACCAGTCGGCAAAGATCAGGTGCAGCATTTAGAGCTATCGCGCAATATTGCTCAACGCTTCAACAATCAGGTGGGCAAGGAATACTTTGTGTTACCGGAGCCCCTACTAACGGAAATTCCTAAGGTAATGTCTACCGCTGACCCAACCCGTAAGATGAGTAAAAGTGCCGGTGAGAAGCATTACATCAATGTCTTTGCCGAGGAAGCGCGTATCCGCAAGCAAATTCGCTCGGCCGTTACCGATACCGGCGAGACCCCGAGCGGTGAAATGAGCCCCGGCGTCACTAATTTATTCAGCTTGCTCAAAGCCAGCGGTAAAATGGACGCGCATGCTAGCCTGATGGCGGATCAAGAAGCGGGGAATCTACGCTATGTCGATTTGAAGGAAGCGGTTGCCGAAGCTTTGGTAGAAATTAGCCAGACCTTCCGCGAACGCAAAGAAGCGCTGAAAGCAGATCGCAAAGCCTTGAAGCAGCAGATCAAAGCTTCATCTTTCGAGATTCGTAAGCGGGCACAACAGACGGTCAAAGAAGTGAAAGAATTAGCCGGATTGCAAAATGTCAGATTCTAAATCGATTTAGCCATGAAGATCATTTGCATTGGCCGCAATTATATCGACCACGCTAAGGAATTGGATAATCCGGTCCCCAAGCGCCCCTTGGTATTCATGAAACCTTCGTCGGCGCTTTTGGTCAACAACAAGCCGTTTTATCACCCCGAATTCAGCGAATCCATCCACTACGAGGTGGAAGTGGTGTTGAAGATCGGTCGCAACGGCCGCCATGTACAGCCGGAATTTGCACCGCAGTATATTGAGCAGATTGGCCTGGGCATCGATTTTACCGCCCGCGATTTGCAAAGCCAGCTGAAGGCCAAAGGCCATCCCTGGGAAATCGCGAAAGGTTTTGATGGTTCGGCAGTCATTAGCCCATTTTTTCCAACCGCGGATTTTGCGTTGGATACGCTAGAGTTTGAATTAGTCAAAAACGGTGAAGTGGTACAGCATGGCAATACTAAGGATATGATTTTCTCCTTCACGGATATCATCACCTATGTATCGCAATATTTTAAACTACAGCAAGGAGATCTTATATACACTGGTACGCCCGCAGGCGTCGGTCCGATTACGATTGGCGATCAACTAGAAGGGGTTTTGTATACCAAAGAAGGCGAAAAACGTTCAGCCTTTCGTTGTGATATTCGATAGTGGTCAGCTATTGGCGAATCACCTTTTTTTACTGAATCTATACGAAATCCTCTACTTGGATGGCGAGTTAAAACAACTCACGCTATTTCCATTTGAGTTTAGTCATACATCGAAAACACAGCAGCGCTTGATCTATTATAAAATAACGTCATATTTTTTTGACTAATCCATTAAAAAATATAACTATTCTTTGTCAGCGCCAAGTGGATTTATAATTTTGCAGAAATTTTGGCGATCGCAGCGACGAGCCTTAATATTTATCCAAAAGCGAATAAAAATTTCAAATGCCTTACTTATTTACATCTGAGTCCGTTTCTGAAGGTCATCCCGACAAAGTAGCGGACCAAATTTCGGACGCTATCCTCGATGCTTTTTTAGCACAGGACCCCAATTCAAAAGTAGCTTGTGAGACCCTAGTAACCACCGGTTTGGCCGTTGTGTCTGGTGAGGTACGCTCAAAAGCCTACGTCGACGTCCAATCAACCGTACGTGAAGTCATCAAACGCATTGGTTACAATAAATCAGAATACCAATTTGATGCAGATTCGTGTGGTGTCATTTCGGCCATCCACGAACAATCAGCAGATATTGCCCAAGGGGTTGACGTTGGTAAAAAAGCAGAAGAACAAGGCGCTGGTGATCAGGGTATGATGTTCGGTTATGCCACCAACGAAACCGAAAATTACATGCCACTGCCGCTACAAATTTCTCACCTGTTGCTCGAAGAATTGGCAGCAATCCGCCACACCGGACGCCAGATGAAATATCTTCGCCCAGATTCAAAATCGCAGGTGACGATCGAATACAACGATAAGCATCAACCGGTTCGCATCGAAACCATTGTGATCTCTACGCAGCACGATGATTTTGAAACCGAAGCCAAAATGCTGAAAAAAATCCGTGAGGATGTCGAGAAGGTTCTCATTCCTCGGGTGAAGAAAAAACTGCCAGCTAAAACACGCAAACTGTTTAACGGCAAATACAAATTGTACGTGAATCCTACTGGTAAATTTGTTATCGGTGGACCACACGGTGATACTGGCTTGACGGGTCGTAAGATCATCGTTGACACTTACGGTGGTAAAGGTGCACACGGTGGTGGTGCTTTCTCTGGGAAAGACTCTTCTAAAGTGGACCGCTCCGCAGCCTACGCCACTCGCCATATTGCGAAAAATGTCGTAGCCGCTGGTGTTGCTGATCAATGCCTCGTACAAGTCGCTTACGCAATTGGTGTAGCCGATCCAGTTGGATTATATGTGAACACCTACGGCACCTCGAAATTGGATGGTGTCAGCGACGGTGAGCTTGCTGCCAAGTTGAACGAACTATTTGATTTACGTCCGGCAGCGATCGTGAAAAAGTTTGGTTTGAAAAATCCAATTTTCTCCGAGACGGCAGCTTACGGACATATGGGTCGCACGCCAGCTAAGAAAGAAGTGATGATTGGCGTAAACGGTAAATCCAGAAAACGTACCGTTGAGACCTTTACCTGGGAAAAACTTGATATGGTGAAAAAGATCCAAAAAGCGTTTAAGATTAAAGCTTAGTCTTAGATCTTTCAAGATAAAAACGAAAGGGGTGATCGCTAGTCGATCACCCCTTTTTTTAGCAAGTCAGTTTTCATATAAATCTCAATTAAGAAAACTTGCCAAACACATTTTCATTTGTCATCTAAAGTGTTTTTGTTTTCACGGCCAATTCTAATGTTGCACGATAATCCGGCGGGTAACCTGATCGCCATTAGTGGCCATAATTTTTAGTAAGTACATACCGGGGTGCAGATGCGCGGTTGATAATCGATTGTTGTTCAAAGACACCTTTTGCATCCATTTACCGGTAAGAGAATAAAAATCTATGGAAGCCAGTTTTATATTTTCGGGTAGCTGAAGCTCAAGGAAATCATCGGCGGGCTGGGGCTGTAGCTTTAAGGCTTTGGCCCAGACCGGTTCGTGGATGCTGACGAGAGGCTCTATCGTCGCTACGGTTGGCATTGCGGTCACTTCGATCACCTCTGCATCAGCGTTGATGATACGCACATTTGAAATATTAAAGATGGCTTCCCCGGCATTGCGACTATCGTTTTCATTACCTCGGAACAGGATGTCATCTTCAATAGTAATATAAAACTGAGCAATTTCGCCAAATCCACTCATGTTTGCCCCGTCGATGCGCGTTATTCCTATATCGACTTGCCCAGGACTCACAAAAGTGCGCTGGATGGATAGCATATCTACATTATCCTCGCCGATCCAACTACTGCCAAAATCAACATAGGCACTACCGGGGACGACCACCGTCGAGTCATATTCTAAGGTAAAAGCCAAGCCATACACATCTTCGGCGGGATTATCCATCTCACCGAGGATGACGGGCAGGTTTACAATTTCTCCGGCGACCAAGGTATCAACATCAACGTAAAAGGGAGCGGTCGTAGTGAGAGCAGTAAAGGCAAATTCCTCTTCTTCTTCCGGGGCAAAAGGATGGGTTTCTCCCCAGTTTAGAGTGATGGCCAACGTATCATTACTATTGATGGTACCATCTCCATTTGTATCAATATGTTTGTAATCAACACCGTCGATATCCAATCCCCAATCGTCAGCTCTTTGGGCCACCCAGGCTAACGAAGCGTTGGCGCGTGCCAGCCCGGTAGCATCAAAGGCTAAACCAATATTGAGCAAATCGAAGTTATTAACCACTTTATTGGTATCCGTATCACCGGGCCATACACAGTTCTCATCTACATGAATCAGCACACTCCCCACTCGAACACAACCGGAGGCCGCATCGACTACGGTCACCGCATATTCGGTCGTTTCTAAAGGCAAGGCCGTCGGAGAAGGACAATCGGTACAGCTTAATGATGACTCCGGTGACCATGCAATGCTGTAGTTTCCACTTCCACCCTGTGGATCAACGTTTAAGGTAGCTCCAATTGGATCTGTCACACAGAGGGTGTCGATATCACTACTTACCTCCATGTCAAAATCAAGTACTTCAATGCATACCTCAGCTTGGGCAGTACAGCCATAAGCCGTGGTATAAGTCAACTCGTAACATCCAGCAGGATCAAAAGGAAATTCCAAGTCGATACATTCGGTCGTATTGGCATAACCATTGGGCCCCGTCCAGGTGAAAATCCCCGCTAAGGGAGAAACAGTTGGGCAAATGGTCACCTGTTCTTCGGGACAAACAGATACGTTAGGTTGTAAAATTAACATCACATCTTCCACGACAACCGTAATATTAACGGATTCCGTGGCGCCGGAACCATCAGTGACTGTAGCCGTATAAGTTGTGGTTTCCGTTGGAGTAGCTTCCACGGTAAAGCAGTTGATGCAAGATAAACCAGCGGTCGGCGTCCATTCAATACTGACAGCCGTAGGTGCAACCACTTCTAAAGTAGTTGTTTCGTTTTGACATATCGTGATATCAGGTGTGGTCGATTCAATGATACCGAAAACTACGACTTCTGCTTCTGCGTTGGCAATACAACCAAATTCGTCTTCTACCGTCAGCGTATAGATACCACCATCCGCCGGACTGGCGTTGGCAATTTCGGGCTGACATTGGTTACTAGAAAAGCCATTCGGTCCAGTCCAAGTCACCTGATTAGGATTATTAATATTACAATCAAAAATGATCGTTCCACCGGCAGTTACCGGAGAGTTGGAAAATTGAAGGAGATTAAAATCCAAGTAAGACTGCACCTCAAAAACAAGTGTTCCTACATCGAAGCAGCCTTCACTGTCTTCCACAGAAACCGAATAAGTCGTTGGGCCGGCCAGATCGACTTGCAGCGTTGGGTTAGGACAATCCGTACAACTTAAACCCGTCGAGGGTGCCCAGGAATAGAGAACAGCTGTAGGGGCATCAACTTCCAATTGAACGATTTCGCCATCGCAATAAGTCGTATTGCCTCCGGTGAAACCATTAATCAGGTCGCCGACTTCTACGTTAATCACTGCGGAGCAATCGACCGCATCCGTTACCGTCAAGATGTAGAGACCTGCCGTGATTCCAGATTGGTCTTCAGTTATGACACCATTGTTCCATTGATAAGTATATGGAGGTACACCACCGCTTACACTAACGTCAACTGCCGCACCACCCGAAGAGGTAGGACAGGTCGTAACTAGTGCATCTATAACTATGGCATCAGGGCCAGTGATTTCAAAAGACTGGGTGACGACACATCCGTTGACATCGGTAACGGTGACCCAATAAATCTCACCAAAGCAGAGTTCTTGAACATCTTCTGTATTCACTCCATTCGACCACTCGTAAAAATAAGGCGAAGTGCCACCAGTCACCGTCAAATCAATAAAGCCATCGCAAGGCGTAGCGCAACTGGCAGAGCCAGTTGTCACCGATAACTGTATTGCGGTTGGTTCATTGATTAATATGGTTTCCTCGGTTGAGCATTCTTCTGCATCCTGGACCGTCACGGTGTACGATCCGGCGGTTAAGCCTGTTTGGGTGTCAACACTAGGTAGACCATCAGACCAGTTGTAATTATAGGGTGGCGTGCCGCCGGTCACGATGAGCTCAATGGCACCGTCACTATTACCGTTACAAAACACATCGATAGCAGAAGCAACGTCTACTGATAATAATTCTTCGGTAAGTACCGTAAAGGAAGCCGTTTGACTACAATCATTCACATCGACCACTGTGACATCATACTGCGCAGCAATCAAATCGAATGGATCTTCCGCGGTAAAAGCGTGACTCCAAAGGTATTCGTAAGGCGGGGCACCGCCCGTCACCGTTAGATCGATTGATCCACTGGCCAAATAGCAATCGTTGGCATTGGTCACTTCGCCGGATAAAAGGATATAGTCCAGTGCGGCAGTGACTTCTGTTTCAACCTGCACCGTACAACCGAAGGCATCGGTGACTGCTAGAAAATAAGTCCCGGGAATATTTGTCGGTACCGTCTGGTCTGTGGATTGAAAATTTTCGGGGCCCGTCCAGGAATAGGTGACGTTGTTGGTAGAGGTAGACCCTTGTAGGGTCACTTGTGGATTAGAGCAGCTCAGCTCTCCGCCGGTAGCGACCACATCTGCTGGTCCCGCCGAGGCTGTGATGACCTCACAATAGGTGTCACTTAGACCATCACTGTCCGCAACGGTTAAACATACATTAAACTCTCCATCATCAGTAAAAATATGATCAAAAGGAACAGAGACAGAGGTAATCGAACCATCTCCCATATCCCAAATGTATTCAACAATAGAAGGGTCATTTTGGGGTGAAAAAATGACCGTCAAAGGAGCGCATCCCTCGCTGACGTCAACCGTAAAAAAGGCTTCGGGTTGAGCGGATAATTGTGAGGAGAACAGCGCAGCAAGTAAAATTAGTAGCGTTTTAATTCTCATGAGATTTTGTTTGCAGTTTAAAAATACATCACTCATGCTACAAATGTATATGGAGACACGATCAAAAAAAAGTACACTTTTCGTCTTTTATAGAAATTTTTATTTAAAAAACAATCATAAAAACTTATTAATCAGCTTATTACTCGTATTTTTATAGCAACCAATTATATTCCCATTGCAAAAAACTAAGCTAATTGACCTGCTCAAACGCCTTGATAAACGTGAAATCAGTAAGTTTCACACCTTTCTGGCTTCACCTTACTGCAACAAACACCAAATTCTGCAGCAACTAGGCCATTACCTTTTATCGTACGCGCCGGAATTTGAACACGAGGCATTGGCCAAACCAAAGGTATACGCCGCCTTGTTTGGTACTGCCCCCTATCAAGAGTTGAAGCTCAATAATTTAATCTCTGATTTACTGCAGTTGCTTAATCAATTCCTCTGCTTACAGGCTTTGGATCAACAACCCGTGCTGAAGCAGCAATTACTCATTGAGACGCTCATGACCCGCGACGCCAGCCAACAAGTTGAGCACCAGTTGCGTCGCTTCCAGCGGATTCGGGAGCAGCATCCGCTACGCAATTACGAGCACTTCCACTTCACCCAGCGCTATCACGAACAGCTCGACCAATTAGCGCTCGGCCAAACCCGCCGTAAATTTTCGGAGCATTTACAAGCGCAAAGCGACCAACTTGATTTGTATTACTTCGCAAACAAGCTGCGCATTGCTTGTGATATGACCAGCCGGAACGTTGTCATTCAAGCTGATTACGAATGCCATTTTCTGGATGATATTCTCCGGCATTACGAACAGCATCAATCACAACTGCAAAATATTCCGGCCCTCAACATCTATTATCTGGCTTTGCAGATGCTCCGGCAGCCAGCCGCCGAGCCACACTACCAGGCGCTGAAAGAAGCCTTGCGCCAGCACGCCGGCCTCTTCCCGGCAGAAGAACTCCGCACGCTATACCAGTACGCACTTAATTATGGCATTAAAATGGTCAACTCCGGTAAGAGTCACTATTATCGAGAACTGTTGGAGCTTTACCAAGTACTTCTCGACCGTGATATTATCTTTCATCACGGTGGCTACCTGACCCAATGGACCTTTAAAAATATCGTCACCGCCGGTATTCGCTTGGAAGAATTCAGCTGGACCGAAGCTTTCATTGAAACTTATCAAAAGCATCTCCCCCCGGAGGAGCGGACTAATGCACAAGCCTATAGTCTGGCAGCTTTGTACTACGCCCGGGGGACTTTCCGTCCAGCCCTGCTGCAACTTCAAGACGTCGAATTCACCGATTCTTCCTATCACCTAGGGGCCAAGATCATCCAGCTTAAGTGCTACTATGAATTGATGGAAATAGAGCCCTTCTATGCGCTGGTGGAAGCCTTCAAAAAATACCTCCTTCGCAACCGGAGCATTAGTAGTTATCGCAAAAAAGCAAACGCTAATATGCTCAAACTCGCGAAAAGCGTCTTCCAATTGAAGTACAATCGAGAGTTGATGACCACTTCGGCCTTCAACCAAAAATATCGGCGCATCCGACAGCGCCTCAGTACACTCACACCACTTGCTAATAAAGACTGGCTGGAAGAGATTTTCGCGCAGCTTTGAGTTTCTACCTCGTCGGTTTTCTTATCCCTAATATTAGGCATGCTTACCCAACTTTTGGTATTGGCCAAATCCTCTTCTCAACTTACATTTGACCTAAATCACAATATTTCCGGGCAAAATGATGTCTGAGCGGATTGAAAAACAAGATTAGGTAAACCAAACAGGTCATTTTTCACCACGGCGCCGGTAAAAGATGATACTTTTTGAAAAACTCTTGGGTAAATGAAAATACTACTATTGGGTAGTCACATCCCTAATATTAGGTATTCCATCTTATCCCAATTACCTAACGATAGGTATTTTCCAAATCAGCTCTGTACAGTATTTTTGTGTCGGATTTTATTTAGAATAAATCTAATTAAAATCAACACCTTTACAACAATGATGAATCGTACCTATTTTAACTTTTTCGCCTTTCTCTTTTTCGGTCTCTTATTGACTGCAACGGCTTGTAATAGCGATGATGATACAACTATCTCCGATGACGACGATACGAACGAGTATACCATCCCTACAACTTATAACTTTGACAATGTAAGCTACAGTGGACAAATTGCCCGCCTGGCAATGCTCACTGAGATGAAATCTTATATGGCTACCTCTCGGACGAGCGGTACGGCCCTCGATGCGGACCGCCTGAAAGCGATGTACGCCAACGATTCGGCGAATGCCGGCTGGAGTCAAACTTATGACGAATCCAAGCAGATGAAGAATAAAACCCTCGAAAGTGAGCGTGATGATTTCGAAGCTTTGATGGATGAATTGGCTCAGGCTAGTACATCTACCGTTGCTGGTAGCGAAGGCGTATCCGGTGTGATTGAGAGCCAAGATGGCAGTAAGCGCTACCTCATCGGTGAAGATGGTTTGGATCACGCTCAGGTGATTGAAAAAGGCCTGATGGGAGCACTACTCTACTATCAAGCCTTGGCCGTTTACTTCGGCGATGATCGCATGAATGTAGACAATGAAACGGTTGAACCAGGAGAAGGAACAGCTATGGAACATCACTGGGATGAAGCTTTCGGCTACCTCGGTGCACCAATTGATTTTCCTACCAATACTGATGGCTTGGCTTTCTGGGCCAACTATTCCAACAACTATAATGATCTGACAAATACCAACAAATTGATCATGGATGGTATGCTCAAAGGCCGTGCAGCTATCTCAAATGATGACCTCAGCACTCGTGACGAAGCGATCGAAGAAGTTCGTGCCGCTTGGGAACTCGTAGCGGTTGGTTCAACCCTGCACTATCTCAACGTCGGTATTAACAACTTCGATGACATGTCTATCCGCGCACATGGCTTATCAGAAGCTATTGGTTTTGCGTATAGCCTGAAGTTCAACCCTTCCAAAAAACTAGACAATACAAAAATCGATGATCTGCTCACACTTATCGCCGGTTCGGCTGATTTTGCGCAGATGAATCTATACCAAATCACAGTTGACGATCTCCAGCAAGCTAAAGATCAGCTTGCTACCGACTTTGAATTGGACAGCATTAAAGACGACTTCTAATTAGCATTAACAATATTCAATGGCCGGGCTAGCGCCCGGCCATTATTTGCAATTTGTATAAACCAATTAAACGATTTTCACCTTATGCAACTGTCTAAATACGCCGTGCTTCTGCTTTGTTTGCTCGCTCTCAGTACTTGTGGTAGTGACGATGAAAACGATCCCGTAAGTGACTGTACGCAAAATTTCGATCAGTCTGCAATGTTTAACAATCTGGCCGATAATGTCATCATTCCGGCTTACCTCGATTTTCAAACATCCAGTGAGCAACTGAAAACGCTAATCGACGCATTTATCGCCAGCCCCGATGCTAATACGTTGGGAGCGGCGCAAGACCAGTTTAAGGCTACCTACCTCAGTTGGCAGGATATCGCTCAATATGAATTCGGCCCCGCCGAAGCGGTTTTCCTGCGCAACAATGTTAACAACTTCCCCTTGGACGAAGCTGCACTCAACAGCAATATCCAGGGTAGCAGCTATGATTTAAAAGATCCAAACGCATTTGATAAAGGTCTCCCTGCTTTAGACTACCTGCTCTTTGGATTAGGAGCTACTGCGGATGACATCCTCGTTTTTTATACCACCGATGGCGATGCCGATACTTTCAAAAATTATTTACAAGAAATCATCCAGACCATTCAAGATTTAGCCGCAGAAGTACACGATGAGTGGACCGGTGGCTACAAAGCGACCTTTACTGGTGGCACTGGAACCGCAGCGGGAACATCACTCAGTCTCATTATCAATAACCTAAACCAAAATTACGAGCTGATTAAGCGCGAAAAACTTGGTTTACCATCTGGTGTTTTGACACTCGACATCCCAAATCCCGATAAAGTGGAAGCACCTTACAGTGGTATCTCTGCGGCTTTGGCAGTTCGAGCCATAAAAGCGAGTAAAGCCCTTTTTATCGGTGACCTCAATAGTAATAACGATCGCCGTGGACTGGACGATTATCTCGAGCACGTAGACGCCATGAAGGATAATACATCTCTAGCCGATTTGATCATTAACCAATACGACAAAGCTATCGAAGTGGTGGAGGCCTTGCCCGATCCATTGGCGCAAGCGATAGAAGACGATCGCGAATCCGTTGTGAATGCTTACAATGAAGTTGTCCGACAGATTGTCAATACTAAAACCGATATGCCTTCGGTACTTTGTGTTTCCATTACTTACGTTGATAACCCCAGTGATTCTGACTAATCCAATATGCAATTTGAGGCATTCATAGCAAAGCATATCAAACGCTATATCGACATTGCCCCACTCATCACTTTTCGCATCCTTTTTGGCGGATTGATGTTAGTGGGGGCTTTGCGTTTTATGTACTCTGGATGGATTGAGAAGTTGTATCTAGAACCACGCTTCTTTTTCAAATACTATGGCTTTGAATGGATACAACCGCTCGATAAGTGGGGCATGTATGCACTTATGATTACTGTTGTGGTCAGTGCAGCTATGATTATGCTGGGCTTTTTGTATCGTTGGAGTGTGCTGATTTTTTTCCTCAGTTTCTCTTATGTTGAGCTCATCGATGCGACCAACTACCTCAATCATTATTACCTCGTTTGTCTGCTCTCTATTGTATTATTTTTTCTGCCGGCCAACCGGGCTTTTTCGCTGGATACGCTATGCTGGCCAAGTCTAAAAACGCGTCGAGTACCCGCTTGGACTATTAATATTCTCAAGCTACAATTAGGCTTAGTTTATACCTTCGCGGGGCTGGCCAAGCTCAATCCCGATTGGTTATTTCATGCGATGCCTTTAGCCATTTGGCTACCCGAGCACGGTAATTGGCCAGTACTGGGGCCCATTTTTCAGCAAAGCTGGGCGGCTTATGCTTTTAGCTGGGCGGGAGCCATTTACGATTTGACCATTGCCTGGTTCTTGCTGTTCAGAGTAACCCGGCCCTGGGCCTACATCGCGGTGCTGATCTTCCACGGCCTCACGTGGATGTTGTTCAACATTGGGCTCTTCCCCTTCATCATGAGCTTGGGAACATTGATTTTCTTTTCTGCAGAGAGTCATCGTCGTTGGCTTTCCTGGATTGGTTATCGCCCCAACGAGAATGATAGACAAGCTTTCGCCTTTCATCCCGCTTTGATTCGCATATTACGACCGGCCTTGATTGGATTTTTTATTATTCAAACCCTCCTCCCCTTTCGCTTTCTACTTTATCCGGGCCACTTACTGTGGACCGAACAAGGCTACCGTTTCTCGTGGCGGGTCATGTTGGTGGAAAAAGTAGGATTGGCTACCTTCACGGTCGAAGATTCGGCAACGGGCCGGCGATCAGAAATTCAGAACGCTCGTTATCTGACCCCTTTTCAAGAAAAACAAATGAGTATCCAGCCGGACTTCATTTTACAATACGCGCATTTTTTAAAAAAGGAATACCAAACCCATTATCAAATTGAAAAACCAATCGTCACCGTCGATGCACACGTGGCATTGAATGGTCGGGTGAGCCAACGCTTCATTGATCCCGAAGTTGATCTGGCTCAACTGAAAGATGGTTTTCGCCCAAAATCGTGGATTCTTCCTTTTCAAAACTAACGAAATATGAACCACCGATCGCTCCGCCTTTTCATCCTGCTCCAATGCTTATTCGCTATGGGCATGCACGCACAGTCGGTCAGTATCTGTGGTCAGGTTATCGACGAAACACAACGGCAATTAGAAGGCGTAAGTGTCATCTTAAATAATGGGGCACAAACGGTCGAAACGGATCAAGAAGGACGATTTTGTTTTGAAAACTTGCGCAAAGGCCCACATGTATTGATTTTTTTCTTAGAAGGTTATCAAACTCAAACTGAGGAATTACAACTCAAGTCAAACGAAGTCCATGAGCTCAATATTCAAATGCCAACCCTGGAATATAAACTAGCCGCTATCGAAATAGAGGCTGGCATTCGACAATCTTATGGTCTCCGACGCCTGCGCAACGTAGAAGGTATGGCGATCTATGCGGCCAAGAAAAGTGAGGTGATCGAAATGAATAACCTCGTCGCCAACATGGCGACTAATAATCCACGCCAGGTCTACAAAGGTATCCCCGGCCTCAACATCTGGGAAAGCGATGGTGCTGGCTTACAACTCAGCATCGGTGCGCGCGGTCTCGACCCCAATCGCACCTCGAATTTCAATACTCGCCAAAATGGCTATGACATCAGCGCCGATGCGCTAGGCTACCCAGAAAGCTATTATACGCCGCCCACTCAGGCTCTGCGGCGCATCGAAATTGTGCGCGGTGCCGCCTCCCTGCAATATGGTCCGCAATTCGGCGGCCTGTTGAATTTTGTATTCAAAAAGGGGCCCAGCCACAAAGCATTCGAATTCACCACAGAAAATACCGTAGGTTCTTTTGGCCTGCTCAATTCGTTTAACAGCATCGGTGGTAGTCACAATGGTTGGAATTATTATGCCTTTTTCCAGCGTAAGCAAGGCGACGCGTGGCGAGACAACTCCAACTTCCACCAAAATACAGGCTATCTCCAAATCAGCAAAGCCATCAATTCTCGTCTTACGCTGGGACTCGAAACCACACACATGACTTACCTGGCGCAACAGCCGGGTGGCCTTCAAGATTTTGAGTTTGAGCAGGATCCACAGCAATCCAAGCGGGCCCGCAACTGGTTCCAAGTCAAATGGAATCTCTCAGCTTTTATTGTAGACTATCGCTTGTCGGATCGCACGAAGATCAATAGCCGAACCTTCTTTCTCGGGGCACAGCGCGAAGCCCTCGGAGAGCTCGGGGCGATTAATCGGCCCGATCCCTTGCGGGAGCGCGATCTCATCCGAGGCCAATACCTCAATTTTGGCAACGAAACGCGCTTAATTCATCGTTATAAACCAGGTAAACACTTTGCGACTTTCCTTTTGGGTGTGCGCTACTATCAAGGGCATACGCGCAATGAGCAAGGGGACGCCGATGATGGTAGTGATGCTAATTTTGAGTTCCTCAACCC
>JANQQI010000124.1 GCA_028285085.1 Saprospiraceae bacterium
GAAAATTGGCGATAGGTTGGGCGAGTAGCAAGAGAATCCCTACAAAAATCGTCGTAGAAAACAGTAAAGAAATACTGGCCGTCGAAAAGGCAGCGGGGCGTTGGGCCTGATCATTACCGTAACGGAAAAAAGTTGTTTCCATTCGATAGGTGAAAATCACCATGAGCAGCGCAACATAAGCGTACATCTCAGATACTACCGCGTACTCGGGACGTGTAAAAGCCCGGGTGAGATAGAAGGCCATCACCACATAATTGAGCAAACGCCCGAGGATACTACTGAGTCCGTAGATGGCCGTCTCGCCGGCAAGTTGTTTGATTAATGACATACCGTCCCTATCGCAATTTCACGCAATGATAGCTATTTTATCAGCAGAATGAACAATTGTGATTCTGATTTTGTATTTTGATCGAATCTAAACGCACACTATGTTTATTGAAAAAGATAACCAATTACAGGCCACTTTTAAGTTCAAAGATTTTTCTGAAGCCTTCGGTTTTATGACCGAGGTGGCCTTCCACGCTGAGAAGCAAAATCACCATCCCAACTGGAGTAATGTGTGGAATACTGTCCATATCCATTTAAACACTCACGATGCCGGAGATATTGTAACGGATAAAGATCATCGTCTGGCGGCGACTATTCTCGATATTTTTAAAAAATACCAATAGTGCAAATTGCCTCTAAATTGCCGAACGTTGGCACCACGATTTTTACCGTGATGTCGCAACTGGCCAACGCGCATGGCGCGATTAACCTTTCTCAGGGGTTTCCGAACTTTGATTGCTCCGATACACTCAAAGCGCTGGTCACCAAATATATGCAGGCGGGCTACAATCAGTATGCGCCCATGGCGGGTTTACCCCGTTTGCGCGAGCAAATTTCGCGGAAGATTAATCGCATGTATGGTACTTTGATCGATCCGCAGACGGATATCACCGTGACTGCCGGCGCTACCCAAGCTATTTTTTCGGCGATTACCGCCGTCATTCGCCCTGGCGATGAAGTTATCTTGATTGATCCGGCCTACGATTCTTACGCACCGGCTATTTTGCTTAACGGCGGTGTTCCCGTGCGTTACGAGCTGCGCGGGCCAGATTACCGTATTGACTGGGCCGCCATTCAAAATCTCATTTCACCCCGCACCCGCTTATTAATGATCAACAGCCCGCATAATCCTACGGGCCAGATTTTGACCCACGATGATATGTGGGCTTTGGATCGCTTGTTAGCGGATACCGATATTTTTTTACTAAGCGACGAGGTCTACGAGCATCTGATTTACGATGGTCTGACGCATCAAAGTGTATTGGGATTCTCAAATTTGTATAAAAGGAGTTTTGTAACCTTTTCTTTTGGAAAAACCTTTCATAATACCGGTTGGAAAATCGGCTATTGCGTAGCTCCGGCGGAGTTGACCGCAGAATTACGGAAAGTACATCAGTTTAATGTGTTTTCGGTGAATACCCCGATGCAGCATGCGCTGGCGAGCTTCCTAGAGGATGAAAAAAATTATCTGGAGCTGCCCGCATTTTATCAGCAAAAGCGCGATCTATTTTTACGTCTAATGGAAGGGAGTCGTTTCCGACCGATTCCTTGCCGAGGGACTTATTTCCAGTTGATGGACTATTCTGCTATCAGTGATGAGCCGGATGTCGAGTTTGCCAAACGCATGACGATCGAGCAAGGGGTAGCCACAATTCCGGTTTCGGTGTTCTACGCTAGCGGTTACGATGCACGGGTCGTGCGTTTTTGCTTTGCGAAAACCCCGGATTTATTGGAACAAGCTAGTCAACGCCTGTGTAAAATGTAAGGAGTCACTTCGTTGTTGAAAATGACTCCTTGACCGTATCGACCCGGTTTGAAAACCGCGTATCAATTACTCTCTCTTTTTGGATTACAATGGCTTAGTCAATAATCAAGATTTTTCCAGTGTACACTTGTGCATCTCGCGTGGTAGCTTGATAGATAAGCATGCCTGCGGAGAGCTGTCCGCGTTCGATCGTCAGGTGATCAGTATTCGGTATGTAGTGACGCAGTAATTGTCCATGGCTGTTATATAATTTCAGCGAGGTTACGGGGCTATCAAGTTGATTAAAATACATTTGGGTCGTCAAAAACATCGGATTGGGGTAGACCTTGATCTGCCCTTGGCGTATAGTTGGTGTTTTAATATGAGTTAGAATTCTATTTTCATAAAAATTAGTGACCTCGTTCGATACATTTTCGAACATAGATATATCGGGGCAGGAATTAGGACCTTGCTCTTCGGTATAAATTACTGCAAAGGTGATGTCATCTACAGCGCCCGCTTCAAGTCGAAACGGTCCCGATCCGATAATCATGCGTTTAAATAAACCTGATTGGCCAGCGGTACACATGGACCATCCGGCAGGATCAGAGGGGTTATCCGGGAAAGCGAAGGTAGTGTTTGCAGAGCTACTTGGATCATAAGCACTTCCTCCTTCAGTCAGTGGGGTGCCATCCCGCCAACTGCCACTGAGATAGCGATAATATTGCGTTGCATTATTGGGGTCAACGGTTCCGGGCGGTGGTGGAGGATTAATGCCACCATTATTGTAGTATGTAAAACTTGATAGGCCCGGATCGATCAGCGTATCGGGTGTTACGCCAATTGGTGCGACGACCAATTCGCCGTCCGAATTAACAATACGGGGACTCTCAACGCTTTGCAGAATCTTAAATCCTACGACAGGAACGACTTCATCGGAGAGATTTCCACTGCAATCCAAATCGGCATCCGAATAAACGAAAGCCAGATTACTTTCGGGGCGGCAACCGAGGTATTGTTCATTGGCGCAGCCCCGAGCGGGATCAACCCACAGCCCTACGAAAGCACTGTCGAGGGGCTCTACTCCACGGTTTATGATTTTGTAATCATAAAATGTGGTATTGTCAATCGCATCGTCATTTTCTTCGTAGGCGTAGGCCAAAGTTTGCACTTCGATTTGCATTTGTCCACCACCGCTTTCCGTGTGGATATTTCCAGCATCGTTAAAAACGTACCAGATGGCCTGATCGGCCTCGTTAATATCTGGGTAATCCCCCTGTGTGGGATCATAGATGCCATCGTTATCAATATCTACAAAAGGGGCGAGCCCTTGGGATGTCGTCGGCAATTCAAAGCCATTGGCGGAGATGGATTGAGGGTTGCCATTCCCGGGCCAAGCCAAGATGCTTGGAGGGATAGGGCCGTCGACTACACCATCCGTTGCAAAATCGGATTGGTGTTGGGCGACATCTTCGGCGGTCATGCTCCAAAACCGATCAAACTGTGTACATACATTAGCATCGGTTGAGCCAGTTGCTTGCAGTGGCCCTGGAAAGAAATCATGTCCGGTGCTGCTCAAGCCGTAAGTCGAAGCCGCTACTTTAATTTGACCATCAGGAGTGATGCCACCGATCCAAATCCCTCCAATATCAATGATCGGCAACCCATTGATATTATACTCACCATTCAGTCCATCTGACCATAAATTGCCGCAATGCGCTAGTCGCGCGCTGACGTTATTTGCCTCCAAATCTACCTGTGCGGTCGGTGGAAGGCACTGGGTATAGCTTGATGGGCTATAGAGGAATAGTAAACAAACGGGAATTATAGTTTTAGTAAACATAAGTAGTGAATTTAAGAATGAGACAATACCTAATTGAGTTGTTGGATAAACAAAAGGTAACCTGTCTGCGTCCATGAGTTGCCGATCATCTTTAGATTATTGTACGATCAATTTTCCAGTGTACACCTGCGCATTTCGAGTAGTGACCTGATAAATAAGCATCCCCGAAGGAAGATCGCCGCGTTCGATCGTCAGGCTTGAAGTATTCACCGCATCGTAGTGTCTTAATATCTTACCATCAATACTGTAGAGGCTGACCGATTTAATACTTTGACTTGCGTCTTGCAGAGACAGCTCAGTACTAATTGCTAGTGGATTCGGCTGAATAATTACTCGATTTGTAGCCGAATTAAGGTCGAAGATACTGGTCGGAATAGGCTCAACAGGTACACAAATATTATTCAAAGCAATATCCATGGCGTCCTCCAAAATGGTGACGTCCGGACAGGGGTGGGGCACATCTTCTACCGCAGTTATCATGTAAGTGATACGATTAACAACTCCCGGTTGTAATCTAAAGGGGCCGGAAGTAATCAGCATCCGTGGATCTACGGGAGATGGAACAGCATTACACATGGACCAGCCGTCAGGATCCGCCGGATTATCGGGAAATGCAAAGTCAGTAAAATCTGTACTATTTGGATCGTAACCAATGCCACCGGAAGTGAGAGGTGTACCATCTCGCCAATTCCCCGAAAGGTAATTATAAAATTCCTGCAAAGAACCGGGATCATCTGTACCAGACGGAGGAGGTGGATTGGTGCCACCGTTGAAGTAGGGCATGAACTTACTCATACCTAATTGTATCAGTGTATCACCTATTTCATTGCCTACCGGATCGGTCAACTCCCCATTGGGGCCGATGACTTTGGGAGCACTGGGACCTTTGACGAGTTGAACCCCTAGCATAGGGATATTTTCTCCAAACGAATTAGCAGGATTACAACTAGAAATACCTTCGCCATCTACGTTACCCCGATTGTAAAAGTAGGCCATATTACGCTCCGGACTACAGCCAACGTAATCATCTCCAAAACACCCTAAATCTGGATCTACCCAAAAAGCAAGATAGGTGTCGTCAAAATTCTCACTACTTCTATTAACAATTTTGTACTTGTAATAAGTCGTATTATCAATGGCCGGATCACTGCTTTCAGAAGCATAAGCCAATACACTGATCTCCAATTTAAGCGGGTTGTCTCCGGTACTCGAAGCTGTGTTATAAATCCACCAAAATGCTTTACCTGCGCCACAGATGTCAGGGTAATCTCCGCCTTCAGGATCATAAAGACCATTTAGATTTACGTCTACGAAAGGGGCTAAGCCTTGAGGATTAAAAGGTAAGTCAAATCCGTTGGTCGCTAAAGAATGAGGATTACCTAACCCCGGCCAAGCCAGGACGGATTCAGGAATGGGACCATCGACTACCCCGTCCGCTTCAAAATCCGCTACGTGACCTGCTATTTCTGACCCCGTTACCGACCAGATTTTATCGAAATTTGTGCAATTATCTTCATTCAGTGAGCCATCCTCGTTCAATGGGCCAGCCACACTGCCGTTTGGTCCATAGGTATAAGCATTTATCTTAATGTCTCCATTGCTATCTTTACCCGCAACCCATAAACTGGCAGAGTAAATAGAGGAAATATTATTTTCTCCAGGAACAAAATAAACACCATTTGGACTAGTCTCCCAAAGCCCGGCGCCAAGGTTGAGATCGGCTCGAACATTATTGACGTCTAATACAGCCGTTGCGGTAGAAATTTCGCATTGAGCGAGGAGCGTGCTAGGAAGTAGATATACTAATCCCAGCCCTACAAAAAGTAGAGATTTATACATGATCTGGAAGTTTTTAATTGTAAAAAAGGGGCGCAAAGGCTACGTGTTTGAGTAGCCTTTGCAATTTCGTTAGAGCTATTGTACCAGGAATTTTCCAGTGTACACTTTGGACTGCTTAGTTGTTAGTTTATAGATCACTAATCCAGTAGGGAGATCACCTCGATCGATGGTAAGTTGACCATGATCAAGTTGATCATACTGTCGAAGGAGTTGGCCATCGATACTGTAGAGGCTAACACGTTCTGCCTGATCACCCAATTCCGGGAAAACCAACTGCCCGGAAGAAATTAATGGATTGGGGAGCATCCTTACCTGACCATCGTTGCGGACGACTTCTTCGGTACTGGTCATTGGATCGTTGTCTTCATAGAAATCTTCAATAACATCCGCCGCATCTTCCAAAACAGAAATATCGGGGCAAGGATGAGGGACATCCTCCACGAAAATGACCGCAAAGGTAAAGTTGTTAACTGCACCCGGATCCATACGGAAGCCGCCCATCCCCATGACCATTCGAACATCACCTGCAGGCATATCTTCGGAGCACATCGACCAGCCATTAAGATCGGCAGGGTTATCCGGAAAGGCAAAATTGGTGTTGTCGCTACTTCCAGGATTATAGCCATCGCCGCCAAAAGTCAAGGGTGTACCATCTCGCCAGGTACCGGTTAGATAATTATAATCCTCTACGGGGGCACCAGGGTCTGTAGTGCCTGGCGGTGGTGGTGGACTGATTCCACCATTGTTGTAAAACATAAAGCTGGTTACGCCACTTCTAACGAGCGTGTCCCAAGATGATCCGAGTGGCGGAATTTCTAAGTTATTATTCTCACCGAAGACCCGACCCGCAAGTGGCCCCTCCAGTAGCTTGATGCCTAGCACTGGAATGTCTTCACAATAAGTAGGCACGAAACAATCATCACAATTGTTGACCCCATCCAACGCATCCATATTGTAGACATACATCATGTCCCGCTCGGGTAGGCAGCCGATATAATCATCTTGGAAGCAACCGAGGTCAGGGTCTGTCCACAAACCTACAAAAGCGCTATCGATGCTTTCAATGGCTCGATTGATCAACTTATAATCGTAAAAGGTTGAGTTGTTAACCTCCGTGATATTACTGTCGTAAGCATAAGCCAGGACCTGGATTTCGAATTGTAATGGCGACCCATTTCCTTCGGTATGCACATTACCAGCATCGTTGAAGACATACCATTGCGCAGCTGTAGCATTTTTGATATGGGGATAGTCCCCGTCTTGTGGATTGTAAATGCCATCACTATTGACATCAATGAAAGGAGCTAGCCCTTGAACCGTATTAGGTAGTTCAAAACCATTGATGGAAAGTGAATTGGGGTTACCATTTCCAGGCCAAGCCAGGACACTCGGCGGAATAGGACCATCGACTACCCCGTCCGCTTCAAAATCTGCTCGGTGAGCAGCAATGTCTTCTCCGGTCATATCCCAAAAACGATCGAAGTTAGCACAAGTAGTGGCATTAGTAGCGCCTATATCGGTCAAGGGACCTGGCCAATAGTCTGTGGCACCAGAAGCTTTGCCGTAGGTTGATTTAGCAAATTTTAAGGAGCCTCCATCATCGAATCCACCCATCCAAAGTCCGCCGGCAAATAAGGCACTGACTTCACCATCTCCCGGTGCAATATATTTACCGTCGCTACCATCCCACCATAGAGAGCCGGTATGCGGCAGGCGTGCACGAATATTATTGGCATCTAAGTCAACTTGAGCGGTAGATTCGTCGCATTGGGCAACTAATTGATTCATCCATAGCAAAGAAAAAACACAAAACAAAAAGGATAAACTTGTTTTCATAGTCAAATTTTTTTAACAATTATTGTATACAGATGTCCTAAAGTAAGGTAGGAAAGCGGACTACATCATTGAGTAGGGCTAAGATACATGATTAAGGAGATTATTGCATTAGAAGATGAGCGAAGCCCAAAGAATCAGCGATCAACGGGGCGCAAGACTTTGTGAGTGTATTTTAAAAAAGAACTGGTTGAAACTTTTTATTTGATTCTAAAAGTTCAAACCAGTTCAAATTATGATCAATCACATCTTATCTTAATCTCCTAAATTGGCATGTTTACTGGACCAAAAACTTTCCAGTGTAAACCTTAGCCTGCTTTGTCGTCAACTTGTAGATCACCAATCCGGTAGGAAGATCCCCACGGTCGACGGTGAGTTGGCCGTGGTCAATTTGGGCATACTGCCGTAAGAGCTGACCATTGATGCTGTATAGGCTGACACTTTCGACTTGATTGCCCAACTCTGGAAAAACCAATTGCCCGGAAGAGGTCATTGGATTTGGTAGCATGCGTACCTGGCCATCGTTGCGAACAACCTCTTCGGTGTTGGTCATGGGGTTATTGTCTTCGTAGAAATCTTCAACAACATCCGCCGCATCTTCTAAGACCGAAATATCGGGGCAAGGATGGGGTACATCCTCCACAAAAATGACCGCAAAAGAGAATTCATTGACTGATGAGGGATCCATCCGCATTCCGCCCATACCCATGACCATCCGAACATCACCTGCGGGCATTTCAGCTGTACACATTGACCAACCCTCAGGATCAGCAGGATTGTCAGGGAAGGCAAAATTAGTATAGTCTGTACTGGCCGGGTCATAACCATCGCCTCCGGTGACTAGTGGTGTGCCATCTGCCCAACGACTAGTTAGTAAATTGTAAGACTCGATCGGACTCTCAGGATCAGTGGTCCCTGGAGGCGGAGATGGAGAGGACGCATTATTGTTGTAATACATAAAATTGGTCATTCCAATTTCAACGAAAGTGTCGATTTGAGTACCAATTTGCGGCATTTCTAAGGTGCCATTTTCACCAAATACTCTACCCGAATAGGGACCAGATAGGAGCTTGATACCCAGCATTGGAATAGCTTCGCAATAGGTAGGTACAATACAGTCATCACAAGTGGTAACCCCGTCCAGCGCATCCATATTGTAAACGTACATCATGTCACGTTCAGGTTGACAGCCGATATAGTCATCCAGATAGCATCCCAGATCAGGATCGACCCAGAGGCCGAAAAATACATCGTTAACACTTTCAAGGGCACGAGAGATTACCTTGTAATCGTAAAATGTAGCGTTGTTAACATCAGGAATACTACTCGCATAAGCATAGGCCAATACCTGTACTTCAACATAAAATATGCCACCAGAGCTTTCGGTATGAATGCCACCAGCATCATTAAAAACATACCACTGAGCAGCCGTAGCGTTGTTGATGTCAGGATAATCACCATCCTGTGGGTTGTAAGTTCCATCCGCATTGACATCCACAAAAGGGGCTAGCCCATGAGGATAGGAAGGTAGTTCAAAGCCATTAATGGCCAGGGAGTTAGGATTGCCTTGCCCCGGCCAGGCCAAAACACGCTGGGGGATAGGACCATCAACGACTCCATCGGCTTCAAAATCAGCGCGATGAGCAGCAATATCATCGTCGGTCATTTCCCAAAAGCGATCGAAATTTTCACAATTGGTGAGATCAGCAAGTGAGCTCTCCGCTAGAGGTCCAGGCCAGTAATCTGTTTGTCCATTGGCTTTACCGTAAGTTGAGCTGGCAAATTTCATCCCACCAGCATCATCAATCCCACCAATCCATAGACCACCAGCAAATAAAGCGGCGACGTCGCCATTCGCTGGTGCAATATACTGGGCATCTTCACCATCCCACCATAGAGAACCGGCATGCGGCAGGCGTGCACGAACATTATTAGCATTTAACTCTACCTGGGCCGTCGCCACATCACATTGAGCGAATAGTTGATAAGTCGCCAGGATAAAGAACAAGCAAAACAGGAAGGATAGACTTGTTTTCATTGTAAAATGATTTTGCAAATGCACCACAGGTACATTAAAGTGAGGTAGGAAAGCAAAATACATCATGGATTATTAGCAATATAAGTGATCAAGAAGAATCTTGAATACGCTGTTGAGCGAAATGGTCTGAATCGCCCATCAGTATGGCGTAAGACTTTGTGAGTATGTTTTGCTGAATTTAAAAATGATGGAAATACGGGTTTAATTTTAGTGCACCAGGATTTTTCCGGTGTAGACTTTTGCTTGTTTTGTGGTCAATTTGTAGATGACTAGGCCAGGAGGCAGATCACCCCGTTCGATTGTTAATTGGCCTGCATTAATTTGCTCATACTGTCGTAATAATTGGCCATCAATATTATAGAGATTTACATTTTCCACTTGATTGCCTAAATCCGTTAAGATCAATTGACCAGAAGAAACTAATGGATTGGGCTGCATGCGTACCTGACTATCATGGTGTACAATTTCTTCTGTACTGGTCATCGGATTATTATCATAGAATGCTTCGACGAGATCAACTGCAGATTCTAATATTGAGAGGTCTGGACAGGGATGTGGGACATCTTCGACAAATACTACTGCAAGAGAAAACGTATTAACGGCTCCGGGCTCTAGCCGGAAGCCTCCCATGCCCATCACTATCCTCCGGTCGCCGCTTGGCGCTTCGATACCACACATGGACCAACCTTGAGGATCGGCGGGGTTGTCAGGGAATACATAATTGGTATAATCGGTACTATTGGGATTAAAACCGTCACCCCCAACCGTCATTCGCGTATCATCGGTCCACCGGCCATTTAAATAACTATAATACTCTGCGGGAGCAGATGGCTCGAATACAGGGATGGGAGGAGGTGAAATACCAGACGGAACGTGGAATGTGAAACTAGTCATTCCGGTTTCAATGATAGTATCACCTGGCTCACCGATCTGAGGGATTTCTAATGCGTCGTTCTCACCAAAAGTTCTTGCAGCCAAAGGGCCATCAAGAACTTTAATGCCGAGCATTGGAATCGTTTCGCAATAAGTCGGAATACCCAGACAATCATCACAGTCAGATAGACCATCGAGCGCATCACTGTTATAGGTATACACTAAATCACGCTCCGGTGAACAGCCAAAATAATCATCCAAGATGCAACCGAGATCCGGGTCAATCCAGAGACCAACAAAGGTACTATCAATCGCTTCGATACCGCGATTGACGATTTTATAGTCATAAAAAGTCGAATTATTGATCTCGGGCGTACCGCTTACGTAGGCATAAGCTAAAACTTGAATCTCGAAATTCAATGGCTCTCCCTCTGATTCCGTATGAACATTGCCGGCATCATTGAATACATACCATAGTGCCGATTCGGCATTGTTAATATCCGGGTAGTCCCCATCTTGTGGCGTATATAACCCATCGGCATTGACATCAACAAATGGTGCCATCCCCTGAGCAGTAACTGGTAGCTCAAAGCCATTGATCGTAAGCGAATTGGGGTTACCACGTCCTGGCCAAGCTAAAACACGTTCGGGGATGGGGCCATCAACGGTCCCATCAGCCTCGAAATCCGCTCTGTGGGTGAGAATATCGTCATGGGTCATTTCCCAAAAGCGATCATAATCATTACAGACACTTGCTGTAGTTGTTCCGGTTTCGGTCAACGGTCCCGCCCAATAGTCGGCCTCTCCAAGTAGTTTCCCATAGGTTGATGCAGCGATACGGAGGTTACCTCCGGGGTCAAAACCACCAATCCATAGGCCTCCGGCAAATAGGGCAGAGACATTCCCATCTTTTGGTGCAATATATTTTCCATCATTACTACCATCCCACCAGAGTGAACCACCGTGAGGTAAACGTGCGCGAATATTATTGGCATCAAGTTCCGCTTGGGCTGTTGTCATATCACATTGAGCGGAGGATAAATTAGTCCCGAGTATACCAATTAGACAGAGTAATAAGGTGAGATTTTTTTTCATAGTTAGGAGTTGTTTCTAATCATGGAGTCTATTTCAGCAGTAGGCTGAAATGCTTAACGTTTTAATTAAGTAAAGTTAAGATACTTCACGAAAAGAGGATGGTATTGAAAAATGTACAGAAGGGGGAGAAATGAGGGTAAGTATAGTATAAGATTGTATAAATGGCATCACATGCTCATTTATCGTTTGCGAATACTAGCTGATCGATGGACCGTGTTGTGCTTCTAACGATCTTGCTTTAAAAATGGGAAGATGAAAATTGTCCTTATTGTTACAAAGAAAAAATCCTCAAACCTTCATAATCCGTACCTTTGAAAATAATTATAATGTGAATGACGTTCTGGTAGGCGAAAACGAAGCAAAAAAACGACATGGATCACCCTGAATCTCCTCTTGGTCCCACAAAATTGAAAAGAGACTGGGCGTACTGGAAAGCTCAGTTTGTCCAGTTTGCGAAGGATTATCCGCGGCTGACCAAAGCGTTTAAAATCGTTGGTGGTTTGGCTGGGCTGGGTTTTACGTTTATCCTGGTCTTGTGGTCGTTGGTTTACTTTGGCGCCTTCGGCCGCTTACCTAATACTGCAGATTTGCGGGCCATTAAAACGGATAATGCTTCCGAGATTTATACCCGCGACAGTGTATTGATTGGGAAATACTACGTAGAGAATCGGATTCTGGTGGACAATGAACACATGTCGCCTTTCCTGGCCCAAGCATTAGTAGCGACCGAAGATGCCCGCTTTTTTCAACACAAGGGCATCGACTTGCGGAGTTGGGTGCGGGTTTTGCTCCGCACCGTCCTGCTGGGCGATGAAGCCGGTGGCGGCGGCAGTACCATCAGCCAACAACTCGCTAAAAACCTGTTTCCGCGACGACGCTATCGTATCCTGAGTGTTCCGATTACCAAGTTCAAAGAGATGATTATTGCTCGGCGGTTGGAGAAGGTATATTCCAAAGAAGAGTTGATCAATCTTTATCTCAATACGGTCCCCTTCGGCGGCAATATGTATGGCGTGGAGGTCGCCGCGAACCAGTTGTTCAATACCTCCGCGGAAGACCTGAAGCTCGAAGAAGCCGCCACACTGGTCGGTATGCTCAAAGCCAATACTTACTACAGTCCCGTGCGTCACCCCGAAAGGGCACAAGGGCGTCGCAATACAGTGCTCAACCAAATGCAACGCTACGGGTATCTCGAAAATGTTCTCTGCGATTCGATCAAGCAAATTCCGCTCGCCGTGAATTACCACCGTGAGAATAAGCACGAAGGCTTGGCTACTTACTTTCGAGAGCATCTTCGCTTGGATTTGGAGGAGATCATGTCTCAGTACCGAAAGCCCGACGGCTCGGATTTTAATATTTATACCGACGGCTTGAAAATTTATACCAC
>JANQQI010000134.1 GCA_028285085.1 Saprospiraceae bacterium
CTGGTACCGTGACAATACAAGACGAGCTTAGTCGGAGCCTTTAATTCAGTGGGCACCAAAATCGATCCGCTCAAGATAACCGGTTCTCCGTTGAGAACGCTTTGTACCTGAATCCTATAGGCTTTCACACCATATTTTACATACTTGGAGAACGGTTCGTAGGCGGTGTTACCATCGATGATGGGTTTAAGTACCTCAAATGACATTTGGTATTGCTCGTCGATTTTGTACTCCGCCTCCGCCTCTATATTCTGCCCCATAGCAATCCACGGCATACAAATCAAGAAAGTAGCATATAGGATTCTTTTCATTAGTCTTTGATTTTACTGCTCAATATTCGAAATAAACTGAGCAATAATCTACGTATATAATTTTATGACACCTTCAATATATTCTCGGTAGTACATTTCTTCTTACCAATAGTTTTTATCCATCCAAAAACTCAATCCCCCTTAGGTAGTGCAGGAAATAAATATTTCACCATGATCTGAATAGGCTGAATTTGGGAAAGCGGGTTATTGTAGGTACCTCCGGTCATCACCACTACCACTTCTTGCTCAGGTAATATCCAAAGGATTTGTCCGCCATTTCCGGTCGCCACGTAGCCTTTTAAATCAGGCATGCCCTCCGGTCCCTTGTTTATGACCAAAACGCTGTATCCATACCCTAGCTGAAACGGGCCGATTTCTCCGACGTCGATATAAGATTTTGCGGTAGCTTGAACCCAATCGCTACTTATGATTTGCCTCCCCTGCCAGATGCCTTGCCTCAAATACAGCTGTCCGATCTTGGCCAGATCTCTTGGTTTGAGGGATAAGCCCGCAGCGGCGCTTATCCAATTATTCTGAGGATGCTTCCACCAGCTATAATCGGTGATTCCGAGGGGTTGAAAAAGATGTTTACCCGCAAAATCATCCACGTTTTCTTTCAGTACATTGTGCAAAGCAATCCCTAGCAAATTAGCATTGCCGCCACTATATTCAAAAGTACTACCAGGCGGATGGATCATTTTTTTACTCAATACATACGCTCCCCAGTCATTTGCTTTGAACATTTGCGTTTCATCGTTGAGACTATCGCCGTATAACACATCCGATTCCCGCCACTCAAGACCCGAAGTCATCGTCATCAAATGTTCGAGAGTAATCTGCGATTTTAAACGGTCCTTATTATTTCGATACTCAGGCGTCAGTTCAAATATTGAACGCTTACTACTTTTTATCAATCCCTGATCAACAGCCAGACCGGTTAAAATGGTGGTGATGAATTTAGAAACAGATTTTAGTCGGTGCTTATCATGATGTGAAAAACCGCCAGCATATTTTTCAAAAACAATTTTCCCCTTTTTGATTAGAATAACGGAGTGAACTGCATTGAAAGTGGAGTCGATGGCTTTGCTTAATTGTTGCAAGAGATCAGTATTTAAGCCCGCAGTTTTAGCCGGCTGAACCTCCCAATCGTCATTTAGCTCTAAAGGGACCAGAGGATCATAGAATGACTGACCAACAATGAGTGTAGGGCAGTAAAAAAGGATGAGTAGTAATGTTAATAGCCTCATGTCGTTTTTCTTCCAAAAGAAGGCGATCACAGCGCGGCAATCGCTTCAAATTAAAATTTGAAACGACTTCAATCATGTATTTTGATCGGGAATTCTTGATGAAATGTATTGTCTTGGCGTGACACCCATATTTTTCTTAAAAGCCCGGTTAAAAGTGGATTTAGAATTGAATCCGCTATCCAAGGCGAGACTCAATAAGGTATATTTTTCGAAATCAGGAGCATCAACTTTGCTTAGAAAATCTTTGATTCGGTATTCGTTGATCAGATCGTTGAAGTTCTTTTTAAAACCTTTATTAATAATGATTGATAATTGATTGGGGTTAATTTGGAGTTTATCCGAAAAATATCGCATCCTTAATTCGGGATTCTTGAAAACTTCCTCCTCTTCAAGGATTTGGATAATCTGGTTTTGAAAGTGAGAGAGTTCATCCTGATGGATCGTATTTGGATTAAAAGCGATGATTTTGGGAGAAATAATAAATGCTTTAGGATTAATCAGTCCGTAATATCCCAATCCAATAATGGACAATGATAATAGCATCCAAAAGAGGTAGGCAACGGTCATGGATGGTGCTCCAAATTGCACAATCAACCATCCGATATCTCCGTAGCCCAATAGGATCCAAAATAAGCCCGCAAGGCAAAAAGCAGCTATTAAAATAGAGAGTGTATTTCTTCGATTCAGATAGATTTTATTAAAATCATTCTTTTTAGTCTTACGATATTTCAGGACTAACCTGGCCGATTGGATTAAATAAAAAGCGGTTTGCCCTACCACTATTATTTGTAAAACCGACGCAAATGCCAATAAGCGTTGGTCTTTGAAAATATCATCAAGCGAAGATAGATCAACGAGGCTGTGGAAAAGGGCTATCGTAATGAGATAAATGGTGGGTAAAACCAGATGTACTAGAAGTGCCCTATCAAAGCGAAAGTCTTTATTAACGATAGAATCTAAATACAAATAAAGTGAGGGGCCAATCATTAAAATTGAAACGAGGTAATAACCCGGATCTAATCCTAACCGTACGTCTGTATTTAGAAGCAGCTTAAAGGCATAAGCAAGCAAGAGGACACTAAGAAAAAAGCTCGAACGGTTCCCCCGGATAATGGACTTAATTAGCAGCGCCGTGATAACCAGGCACTGAAAAATGGCAAACCATAAGAAGAGTTGAATAAAATCCATAAGGTTTTCACTCTAACTAATTCAGGCCCTATTAATTAATCTGTGTTATTGATAAGGGTAAAATAAGAAGTAATCCTTAGAACAACACACTAGATTCGACGAACAATGTCAACTTTACAACCAGATGGCATAAGGCGCTCTGTATCGATTAAGTCAGTTCTCTCAAATAAAGTAGTAAAATGCTTCTCATCATCTTCTTCAAAAATCAATTTTACCATCCAATTCACGGAGAATCCCCCGAATCTTGTACATTTAAGCCATGGAATCGGCATCCTTCGATTGGCAACAGCTTGGTGAACCCTATCTCCTATCCTTTTTTGGGTGGTGGCAATTGGTCAGTTGTGCCTTTGCCTTTGTAGCGCTGATGGCCATTTGGTGGCACATCGGGCGGCAGAGCCGCGACTTGGGACAAGTTTGGCTGGCACTTTCGGTGCTTTGCTGGAGTATCTCCGGGGCCATTGAGGTTTATTATGCCCAGCAATTAATGGAAGCACAACAACAACTTTTCGGGCGGTTATCCACCGAGCAAAGCGCGATGGCCCTAGCAGAGGCGATGCAAAATCATCCTAGCATCAGTACCTTACCCGGATTATCCGCCGGACGTAGTATGCTATCGTTATTTAATAGCTTGTTTATCTTACTGGCACTTCCTTGGTTTCGTTACCTACCACCCCGCATCAGCCCCCTGATCAAATCCAAATACTGGTTTTATATTGTCGGGCTGCCTTTTGTGCTCTACCTCTTACCAACGCTGAGTAAGCTGGTGAGCGGCCGGAGCTACGGTCTCATTAGCGAATTGGATTACTACTATGCTTTGCTCACCTTGGCCTTTTTGGGTTACGTCCTCTGGGAATCCTTTCGAAAAAGACGTCTCCCCTTGCTGGCTTGGCTTTCGGTATTTTGCGTCCTACTGACTTTGGTGGCGCAATATTATAAGTTGACCGATTCGTTTTTTGGTCAAACCCTTCTGGCCGCCATTTTTAAGACTTCCCTTATCATGATCTTCTTTGCCTTGGCGTTGAGCTGGGTAAAGGAATTGGCCGAAACCGTCGCGCCCGCTTCGGAGCAGCTCCGCCTCCATTTAGCGCGACACAAAGACCAGCAGGGTAAACTCATCAATGAAGTCCAACTCCGTGGTTGGCCCGGTCAACCAGAATACCGGATAGCACTAAGCCGGGCGCTCTTCGAATTACTATACACCTTTGTCCACCGAAAACTAAACGATGGTGAAGGCTGGCTGGAGATTAAACCCAAGCAAGCGCCTCGCTCCGGCAAGCAGTATGATATCCGCGATCACAATCAAATCAAACGTCTCCTCCACGCCTTGCTCGACGGCATCTACGGATCCGAAAATTGGACCGCCGATCAACAGCAATCATTAAAACAAAACCTATTTGAAATGTCCGAAAAGCGAGAGCGCAAAATTCGGATTCGCCTGTCCGCCGATCAACTCAGTATTGCTTCCGAGTTGCAGTTTTAAATCAAAATCGCTCAATTTCTTGCCTTTGTCAGTACTGACATCGACTGACATTTAGGATTTCCTTCCGACTTTTCCGGTTGCCATCCGGATAAACCCGCTATTCTTGCCTTCACACAACGGGGGGCCTTCCCGATCGTTCACCAAACCCACTTCATCATGGAATCCATGCTTAATACCCTCAATGGTTACTTAGAATACGTCTTAATGATCACCCTACTTGGTACTGGTCTCTGGCTCACTTTTCGACTAGGTTTTATTCAGGTTCGTCGCTTTTGGCACGGGGTCAACGTCGTTCGCGGCAAATATGATGATCCTAATGCTACCGGCGATGTCACTCATTTTCAGGCTTTGACGACCGCGTTATCCGCAACGGTTGGTATCGGTAACATTGCCGGCGTAGCCATTGCAATTCACTGGGGAGGGCCCGGCGCCATTTTCTGGATGTGGATTACAGCCTTTTTAGGGATGGCCACCAAATTCACCGAAGTGACACTCGCTCAGCGTTTTCGTGTCAAGACTCAAACAAATGATGGCAATTCATCTGGCGTCTCGGGTGGTCCCATGCATTACATCGAACAGGGTCTGGGTAAAAAATGGCGGCCCGTAGCAATGTTTTTTGCTTTTGCCTTGATTACGATGGCTCTGATCTCTGGTAACGCTGTTCAGGCCAATACCTTATCTGATATGGTCAAAACGGTCTTTAACATTCCTGCCTGGTTAACGGGATTGATCTCTGCTGCACTAGTTGGTTTCGTTATTATCGGTGGCATATCACGGATTGGTAAAGTCACTAGTATTCTGGCACCAGCGATGGCAACAATCTATGTCCTCGGAGGTGTCTCAGTACTCATCATCAACGCCGAAGCGATTGGGCCGTCCTTCCGTCTGATCCTTTCGGAGGCTTTTAATCCGACGGCCGGCGTAGCCGGAACCGGGGCGGGCGTCTTTTTGCAAACCCTACTTTGGGGCGTCCGGCGCGGCCTTTTCTCCAACGAAGCCGGGCAGGGCTCCGCGCCGATTGCCCACTCGGCTGCCCGCACGGAAGAGCCCGTATCGGAAGGAGCCGTCGCGCTTTTGGAACCCTTCATTGACACCATTATCATTTGCACCATTACCGCTTTGGTCATCATCACTACCGGAGTTTGGTACAAGACTACTCCTACCGAAATCATTTTAAACTCGGGTGATTTGAGCTATCGTAAGATGCATTCCTCTGGTCATACCACGGCTCTTCCTCCCGAGCAAATTAAGGTCATTGATGGCTTACAGCAAACCGATGTTTTACTATCCTGGCATGAGTTTCCACTCCGGCAACTTTTTCTGGATCCCCAGCTGCAACAACGTTTTGAAGGCACAATCGTTACCACTCAAGGACTAGCACACGACTTATCTGGTCAGGTATATACCGCGCTATACGCAGAAGCAGTAGAGAATGCTGCTCCGCTCACTTTATGGGCGTATCAACTGGTCTTAGGTCCGGCAGGCGGTTTTATCGTCGTCTTTTGCGTCATTCTGTTCGCGATTTCGACGGCTATCTCCTGGAGTTACTACGGAGATCGCTGTGCCATTTACCTTTGGGGAGAACGAGCGATCCTCCCCTACCGAATCACTTATGTTTTGATGCACTTTGTGGGGGCAATTCTGTCATTGAATATCGTCTGGCGACTAGGAGATTTGGCAATGTCTCTGGGTACTATACCCAACGTGATGGCCTTAGTTCTACTTTCCGGCTTAACCCATCGATTGGCCAAGACTTATTTTAAAGAAAAGCCTTATCAAAAATCATCAAAGGACTAATCATTAAAACAAAAGGCGGATTTGAATTAAAATCCAAATCCGCCCCCATAAAATAATAGTGAAATATAACTAGAAAGTGGTTTTTACTTTTTCAGAACCTTAATATACGTTCCATTTTTGACTTGATCATCTAATTGCATACTATTCACGATAGCCAGTTCTTCGAGTCGATCTGTAGGCACTTTATAGTTGGTCAGTGCCGTACGCAAGGTGGTCGTTGTACCGATTTTTACGACGCGAATACGCTCCGGTTGGACATTAATTTTTGAGGCATCCGTCAATTGCGCAAAGCCTTGCATCGTATTACGCAAGCTGGAAGCATAAGTCGCAAAATCTACATCCGTTGATAGTCCCAGCAGTTGATAAATATTACCATTGTACTCATAAAAATAGCTAAGTATTCGCAAAGCCTGAGATTGTTGGCCCGATTGATCCGTTTGAGAAGGTTGATCTGCTTCCACGATGTAGGTATTCAAGCCATTTACTCTGGCACCGCGTCCATCACGCTGCGTCAACTCATTTTCGGTAATAAAACTTTGCGCCGCTGCCTGAGCACTTTCGCCCTGAACAAGTTTCAAGATGACCACGGCTTTTCCACTCTCGGGCGCAGAAAGCACTTGCTGCGGTGAATTTTGAGTTTGCCAACCAGACGGAATAGGATATTGGAATTTCAACTCAGGATGATAAAAACGCCCATTCTCTACATATCCTTGACGTGGGTCTTCCCCGTATACTAGACCATCAATCATCTGCAAATACTGATTGCGATTGATCGCGTAGTTAGTTTTACTATCCTTCGCCTGCCATTCTTTCGCCATCGCTCCTACTTTTTGGAAACGATCCGCAGGATCCGGGTGAGTCGACATAAAAGTCGGGATGCTACCACCGCCTTCTCCTCGCATGCGATTGAGGGTGTTAAAAAAGTTAGCCATTTCTTTAGCGTCATAACCGACCTTGGTAGAGTATTCTACCCCCAAGCGATCACTTTCGCTCTCGTTATCGCGGCTAAACTTCAAAAACAAAAGTCCGAGCGAATTTTGCGCAATATCTGCATACTGCCGAAAATCCTTAGAAGCAATGACGCCCACCACAAAGCCCAGCTGCGCCAACGTTTGCTTAGTTTGTTGCTTAACGGTATGGCGCGCGGTGATGTGCCCAATCTCGTGACCAAGTACCCCAGCGAATTCCGCCTCATTATTAAAATGGGCCATGATGCCGCGGGTGAAGTAAACATAGCCACCAGGTACCGCAAAAGCGTTGATGACTGGAGAATCAAGGATTTTAAATTCATAATTCAAATGCGAGCGGTGAGAGATTTTAGCCATCTCCTGCCCTTTGGTATCGATGAATTTCTGCATCTTATCATCTTCGTACAAACCGAAACTAGCGACGACCTGTGGATCGTAAGATTTTCCCATCTGGATTTCCTGAGACTCTGAAATCAGGGAAATCTCCCGCTTTCCCGTCACCGGATTTACCGCACAGGATGGTGCCAATAGATAGACGAGAGTGAGCGCAAATAAGATTTGTAAAGGGGCAGTGATTTTTCTGTTCATACTATTCAGTTTGAGTAAAGCAAGTTGACGGAACGACCGAAAGTCTATTCCATTGCGTCTCTTAGGATTTCGTAATTATAGAGTGTGTTTAAAATTTATTTTGATTTGAAAACCAATAGAAATTTAAACATACTCTAAGTTGGAGACAAGTTACAAAAATGTTATATAAGCTAGTTGTTCGAACTTATTAAATAAGTTACTAATAACAATACCGTATAAAGGCTAAATAAGCCCAGATTAGTGTATTGCTGAATCGAAATTCTGAACTTTAGACGTAAATAAATCGCCATGGCCACTTTTTCGAATAAAAAAGCGACAACAGTAGCCCAGGCAATGCCTTCCAACCCCCAAATATTCACCCACCAAATACTCAGTCCTACATTGATCAATAACTCACAAATGGAAAAAAGGAGGATCATTTTTGAGGCCCTTAATCCCATCAAAATCGTGTAGGGCAGCAATACCCGACTGATTAACAACAATAGGTAGATATTGAAAATGGGTACACTCGCCGCAAACTCTTCGTTGAATACCCAAGGATACCAGTATTGGCTAAATAGCAGTAAAAAGATGGAAGGGGGAAAGACCAAATGAAACAGACGTGTTGTCGATTGTTTTAATTTGGGTAAAGCCTGATTTAGATTTGCGCTCACTTCCGGGACCAATGCCGTATAAATCCCTCCGACCAATGCCATAGCCAGCGGTAGCTCTTTTGCACCGTAGCGGAAAATCGCAAACTGTCCCGGATCATCAAAAAACCATCCAACTAACCAACTATCAAATAAAGGCGCCACGCCTCCCAAGCAAGCATAAGCCATCAAGGGTAAGGCCAACCAATTGTATGAACGCATCAAATCTCCTCGCCAACGCCACTCTCCGTTTTGCCACAGCCATCCGAGTAAAACGGCAAATCGGACCACAGCCAAGACTAATAAAAGCGTAAAACTACCAGCCAGCCCCCATGTAGTTAGTAAAGGTAAAATCATCACAACAACCTGCCCTCCGAAAGACCATAAGGCGTAATTTAAAATCGAGCGGGAGCGCTTTTGTAAGAGGTATAAATACTCTAACAAACTGGCGGGCCAATTGAAGAGGAGATAGCCCAAATACAGCTCGTAATAGGGTAAAGTCTCCTGTCCCGTCAGCCCCGGTACTAATATACTCTGGCCTAGCCAAAGCAGGACAAATAGCCCCAATCCAATCATTGCAAATTGTCCAAAAACACTACTTATAAATGCGGGTCGATCTTTGGTAGGTAAACTGGGATACGTCGCCAAGAGCGCATCCAACAAGCCATTAAGCCAGAAAAACGTAGCTATGGTCCCCAAATAAAGTAACCATTCATAGACTGAGATTTCCGCGAGACTCAAACCGACTTTAGCCAGAAGGATGCTGATCAGCAACAGCGACCCGTAGCGCATCAAGCGATACAACTGCATCGCCTGCACGGTAGTTAGGCTCGAAAGAAATGCGGACAAAATGGGTCGATTTATACTTGGAAGACTTTACGCCAGACCGCAAAGCCAATAAATTTAAATACACGATAGTTTTCAAACGGCCCGGCAGTTGTGAAAAATTGTGTAAAATCACGTAGTAACTTTTCTTTTTGAAATACATCGCCGGGCAGAGCCTCAAAGTACGGCTTAATGTGCGGACGCATGGCTTCAATCCACAAATTATTTGGAGTGGCGAGGGCTTTCTTATCTCGACGTTCTAAAACAGCGGGGGGTAATTGCGAACGAAAGGCTTCGCGCAGTAAATGCTTGCCTTCTCCATTCCAAAGCTTGAAATTGGCCGGCACCTGAAAGACTGTTTGCATCAAAGCACTATTATCAACGTAGGGCATAACGGGCCGCAGACCGTGCCAAGCCGCACTGCGGTCTACACATTTTAGTAGAAAACGCATACCACTGCCCGTGTATTCCTGTTGCAGCCAGGCATTGAGCTGGGACGTACTCGATTGTTGATACAACGCGTATCGCTCTCGGTGTTCCGCTACGAAATCAGGCTGAAAATAGGCCAACTCGGAAAAGTAATATTGATTGAAGCGGTGGCGAAGCCATCCCGATTGTTGCGGCAACCAGGCATTTTTCATCAAAATGCGTAGTAAGAATTGCCAAGCGCCAGGACCAAAATACTGCATCTCACGGCGCATGGCTCGCCAGCCTTGCTGCCGCCAGAGACTCCACCACAACAAGGCCTGATGCGGCAAGTGTCCTCCAAAGAGCGCATCGGCACCTTGTCCGTCAAAAATCGTTTTAGCCCCTTGATCAGCGGCAGCGCGCATGGCGCAAAACTGAGCGTAGGTGCCCGCTGAGGTGAGCGGAATGTCGTGGCAGTAAGCTAAAGTTTCTAGCTCTTTTTCCAAGCTCTCCCGCTTAGGGTAAGTAGGTGTCCACTGTGCGCCAACGGCTGCCGCGACCCGCTGTGCGTATTGGGATTCATCGAAGCGCGGGTCGCGAAAAGCGGCCGTAAAGGTTTGTAACGCAGCGGGCCGCTGCCGCGCTATCTCCGTTACTAAAACGGAGCTGTCCAGGCCACCACTGAGCAAAGCACTAGGCTTATCTCTTGGAATACGTACTCGAATGCTTTCTTGTAATAATGATCTGACTTTTTCAGTGTAAAGATCAAACTGCCCCTGATCAAAGGGCGGTAAATCGCCCTGATTTGTTAGTTGAAAATAAGGCTTAGTTTCCAGTCCGTCGGTTTGCAGATCAAAGGTCAAATAATGCCCAGGACGCAATTCCTCAATACCTTCAAAAAAGCCAGTTTGTCCTTCGATTTGTTGTAAAAAGAAAAAGTCAAAAACAGCTGTACGGCTCATCTTAGCTTCAACAAAAGGTAGAGCTAGAAGCGCTTTTTGCTCAGAGGCAAAGGCAAATGTACCAGATTCATAAAAGTAATAGAATGGGCTAATGCCGACGCGGTCACGACAAACGATAAGTTGTTGCGTTTGTTCATCAAACAAGACCAGCGCCCAATTACCTTCCAGATAGTTAAATGCCTGCGGACCGAGCGTTTCGTAAAGGAGTAGCAACGTCTCCGTTTGATCTGGTGTCTGAAAGCTGTGCTGCCCTAACCAGCGCTGTCTTAACTCGAGATGGTTGTAAATCGCACCGTCAAGAAGTAAATGCAAATGAGCGTATTGATACACCGCATCGGGGGCAACGGACCAGTTTTGCCCCCAAATCATCTGAGCGGATGTTTGGTCCAGTGCTGGGCGGAGTGCCCTTTGCGCGTCAGCCTGGAAGGTGATAAAATGTTGTCCATCGGCACCCCGATGCCGTATTTTATCAAGCATCGTCCTCAGCCAGGTGGCTATGGACGATGCTTCTTTTGGATGATAGATGCCACTTAGGCCACGGAGATACACGCTTAAAGATCGCGTTCGTTTTCAATAAACTCTACCCCAAATTCCTTCAATTCTTCCAAAACCGGCTCATAAACCTCCTGCATCACGGGGATATTCACTCCAGTGGCCTTAATCTTACCTTTCATCACCAATTTCACAAAAATCCCCATCGGGATACCTACCAAACGCGACATAGCCGTGTCAACGGAATCCTTGCCTTTCAAGACCAGAGTAGATGTCAATAGTTTTCGTTGACCTTCAAGCTCGTATTCAAACTCGTGCTGCATGATGATCATATCCTTGTCATCTTCTTCCAGTTTCCACTTTTCGAGCAGAAGTTTTTCTAAGATCAGAGCAGGGGTTGCGCTCCCCATTCCAATTTTCTTTTTACGGAATAGACCAAGCCATTCTAGTTTATTCATTACATCAGAGCCCATGTCCACATCTAGAAAATCGGCAATGCGTTCTTTCACCGAGCCGTTTTTATCAGAATTCCCCAGGTAGGCTTCCATCAAACCATGATACGTCAAATCTGTCGATTCGAGAATCGGATACGAACCATCCGTCAAACCAATACGGATTAAGGCGTTCCAAGCTTCACAGAAACCGACATTACGGATGGTACCACGCTGAATATTCGGAATATCCGACAGGCCATAAATCTCACGGTACAAAAGTGAATCCCGATTGGCGTAGACTTCATAAGGTCCCATGCCCTGAATATCGACCACTTTGAATTGTTCAAATAAACGGTTGTAAGGGATATACTTATACTTGCCGTTTTGCAAATACTGCGCGGTCCCCTGTCCCGCCAGGACAACGTTGCGGGGGTTCCATGTAAATTTATAATGCCAGGGATTCGTGTCACTCTCGGGCGCAATCAATCCCCCCGTATAAGATCGAAAAGCAATGATTTTACCGCCTTTCGCTTTAATTTCATCAATTTTTTGCTTGGCTGACATATGATCAATGCCTGGATCAAGTCCCATTTCCCCCATAAAGATCAACTCGCGATCCCGTGCCTCATCGCCTAGTCGATACATCTCCTTAGACACGTAAGAAGCCGTGATCAAATGGCGCTTAAGCCGGATACAGTCATGTGCGACTTCCAGATGCAAATGCGCCGGCAAGAGAGAAACGACAATATCAGCACGCTCAATTAATGCGCGTCGATCATTCACTTTCATCACGTCCAGCCAAGTGGCACGCCCCAATGGATGGCTACCCACCTTTTGCCGTGCTAATTCAGGATCAGCATCAGCTACAGTAACAAACCAACCGTGGCGTTGAGCATTTTCCAAAACATAACGGATCAAAGCCGTTGCAGATCGTCCAGCACCGATGATGAGGATGTTTTTCATGTTTAGACTATAAGGTTGTGTTTAATAAATGACCTTTTGATCAATTTCATCAAGGCTTGTGATAAGCTCACTTTTAAACCATTCGAAATAAAAGCACTCGTCGTTTACTTAGCAGGCTTCTACTAATTCGAAAAATATCACAGCCGGGAAAATCGGAGCAAAAATATTGTATTTTTACAATTGTTGTAAGAACATGTTTAAAATTCATCGTTCTGTTTGAAAAAACATTTCTGACAGGTTAAGAATTCATCTTGTTCTTTGAATCGTTTGTTCATCGCATATCATACTGAGTCCAAGAACAATCGCTTCATCCCTTGATAACCATTTGAAGCAGAACCGAACGTGCAGCACAAAATCCTTCAGACCCATATCCAAGTCTACGATAAAGCCGAGGAGCTTTCCGACTCTTGGCAAGCATTATTAGCCAAAGCCCGTCAAGCCCTTGATAGTTCTTATGCGCCTTATTCCAATTTTTACGTCGGTGCCGCCCTTTTGCTGGAAGACGGTCAAATAGTGAGTGGGAGTAATCAGGAAAATGCTTCATTTCCATTATGCTTATGCGCGGAGCGGGTGGCGCTATCCAGTTACCACGCCCAATTTCAAGGGCGAAAAATAGTCGCCATCGCGATCACTGCGAAGAATCCAAAATTTGTAATCGCTGAACCCGTTTCTCCCTGCGGCGCCTGCCGTCAGGCGCTTTCTGAAGAAGAATTTCGTCAACGACAGCCCATCCAAATCATACTGCAAGCAGAAACCGGCCCAATCTACGTCTTGGACAGTATCCAGGCTTTACTACCTTTAAGTTTCAATCCACAATTTTTATAACATGACCGAAAAGGAAAAAATGCTTAGTGGCCAGCTATACGATGCCGCTGATCCGGTACTTTACGCTGAACGTATGGCTGCCGCAGAATTTTTGGAACGCTATAATCAAACGCCCGCCAAGGATCGAGATGGTCGAAGTGCTATGCTGCGTGGCTTTCTGGGAAAAACCGGAGATAATATTACCATCGAACCCTCATTTAAGTTTGATTACGGCTATAACATTGAAGTCGGTGAGAACTTTTTTGCGAACTATAATTGCGTTTTTCTGGATGTTATGCCCATCAAAATTGGCTCAAACGTCTTGATGGGCCCAGCGGTACAGATTTACACCGCCACCCACCCTTTAGATCCCGAAACGCGCCGAACTTGGCTGGAAAATGCGAAACCAATCACTATCGGTGACGATGTTTGGATTGGAGGTGGCGCCATTATTTGCCCTGGAGTTACGATTGGTAGCGGCGTCACGATTGGAGCAGGTAGTGTAGTAACCCGCGATATCCCGGATCGTGTTTTTGCGGCAGGAAATCCTTGCAGAGTGATCACATCGGTTTAGTAACTATCGGCGGTACACGCCGGTATGGACTTGCCGTTGTCCGTTGTGTAAATCCGAGTAAAATTTTTGGAGGCTGAATACGGAAGAATTAAAAGCCATTTCATCCCAGGGAATTTCGTGTTCCGCGAAGAGTTGACACTCCAAGCTCTCCACTCCAGGTGAGAAATTCAAATCTGGCAAGTCGGCCAGGTAGTGCATGTAAACCAAATTCACGTGAGGAATACTAAATACCGTGTGTAGGCTCCGAATTTTCACCTTGGTGCCAGCTTCTTCCTCTACTTCACGGATGGCTCCCTCTTCCACGCTCTCTCCGTTTTCGAGATAGCCGGCCGGAATATTCCAGAGTCCTTCCCTAGGCGCAATAGCACGGCGACACAGCAAGACGCGATCTTCCCAAACGGGTAAGCAGCCAGCCACAATAGAGGGATTTTGATAATGGATCGTATGGCAGTTTTCGCATACGTATCGTGCCCGATTATCATCTGGTACATGCTTGAAAATCACCGGGTGCCCGCATTGGCTACAAAATTTCATAGATCCATGGCTTTTTCGTAACGAAAGCGATGCAAGATAGCATTTCCAAAAATGCAGAGCCCACTGTTAAAAATGCATAGCGCAACAGTACCCGCCACACCCCATTCCCACCAGAAGCTTCCTGAGTATTTTAGCATAGCTGCTTCGGCAATCAAACACGCTCCAAATCCCACAAGGCTGAGACCAATTGGTGCTTGCCATAACCAAGATCGATAATAATAATTAGCTGGTTTTGAGGTAGACATTGATTAGATAGAGTTTCAGTTTCTAACAGCAAAGCCAGCGAAGGGTTTAGTCCTCAGCTCAATCAAAATTTAGAAGACTCTCCTACTGTAGTTTACTTTTGAGTTGCATGATCCGACGATAAGACTGTTCGATTCGCTCTCGGGGTAGTTCTCCTTGTTCCACCATACGAGTGATTGCCGTAATGGCTTTATTGGCAATTTCCTCGTCGTAACCGAGATTGTTGCCGTACACCAGGATATCTACGCCGGCTTCGATCGATTTTTTGAGTATTGTTTCAAAATCAAAAAGCGCATTGACCGCTTTCATATGCAAATCATCCGAAAAGACGACGCCGTCGTATTGCCATTGATCCCGAAGAATACCGGTGATCACATTCTTGGAAAGTGTGGCCGGATAGATCGAGTCCAGTTTGTGATTGACCACGTGGGCTGTCATCAGGGCCGTCAATTGGGCATCACCCAGAACTTGTCGGAAAGGTTCCAATTCCTTTTCCTGCCAGTATTCAGTGATATCGACAAAGCCAGCGTGAGAATCCGAATCGGAGCTACCGTGCCCGGGAAAGTGCTTTAGAGTAGAGATGATACCTTCTTTAACGTGAGCGCTGATCCAGGCCCGCGCGTGGCGCGTTACAATGGCGGGATCGGCCGAATAGCTGCGCTCATAGCCACCGATGACCGGATTATTGGGATTCAAATCAACATCGACCACCGGCGCAAAATTGAGATTAAAGCCAAGCGATTTGAGGTTTTCCGCATTGCGCTGGGCATAAAAGCGTGTGGAATCCAGATTGTCCAGCGCGCCGAGATATTTGGAAGACACACTTACCGGGAAACCGTAGGTGGGTTTCAATCGGTTGACTCGCCCCCCCTCTTGATCAACGGCCATGAGCAATGGCTGATCCGTAAGTGCTTTCAGATCGTGGATGAGCTGCTTCACCTGATCCGGTGAGGCGATATTACGGACAGCTTCTTTGCGCAACACATCGTAATCGAAAAGGATGATCCCTCCTATTCGTCCTGACTGAATCTGCGTTTTAATGGTCTGGCTTACCGAATCGATGGTCATCCCTCGAAAACCAACCATCAGCATTTGCCCGATCATTTGTTCGAGAGTTGGATCAGCGGTTGTCTCCTCAGCCACCGTTTCATTATTGGTCGGTGTAGGATTTTGACAAGATAAAGCCAGTAAAATGAGTAGGAATAAGGTGATGCGTTGCATGTGTCAGTTTGATTGTGGTAAGCGGATATAAAAGTTTTTATTCAAGAAATTGCGCATTGGCGTGTTCTAAATCTTCTGGGGTATCGATGCCAATGGTTTCGTAATTGGTCAATACAGTCTGAATCGAAAGGCCACCTTCCAACCAGCGTAGTTGCTCCAATCGCTCAGCGTATTCTAAATCAGAGGGAAGCATTTTTTGTATCGTTTCTAATGCTTCTTTTTTAAAAATATAAATTCCCAAATGGCGGAAATAGGTATGGTTTTTCAACCATTCTTCGGGAGAAAGATCACGTTGAAAAGGAATCGCTTGACGGCTAAAATATAAAGCTTGGCCGTTAGTCGCTCGAACCACTTTCACAACATTTGGGTTGTCCAATGAAGTGGGTTGCTCAATAGCTTTAACCATGGTCCCAATCAGCGCCGCACTATTTGAGAAGCCGGTTACCAGTTCGTCAATCTGCGCCGGATCGATAAAGGGTTCATCCCCTTGCACGTTGAGCAGTAAGTCAAAATCATGATGACGTCCAGCCACTTCCAAACAGCGATCCGTACCACTGGCATGCTCCTCGGCGGTCATCTCTACGCTCCCTCCAAAAGCTTGCACGTGCTGGAAAATTCGCTCGTCATCAGTAGCCACAACCACTCGTTGGACGTGTTCGGCACGACTCACTTGCTCGTAAACCCTTTGAATCATCGATTTACCAGCAATAATGGCCAGTGGTTTACCGGGGAATCGGCTTGAGGCATAACGGGCAGGAATTACAGCCAGAACATTCATTATTGTGCATTTTCAAGTCTCAAAAAATACCCTCGGTAAAATATTTGCAGGGGATTATTAAATTTGTAAAGTGATCAATGCCGTGGCGTAGATCCAATAAGTCGCGTAGGAGGATAGATTGCCGATCCATTCTTCTATTCAAAGAAATAAAACTATGAGGAAAATACTATTACTCTGCTTATTTTTTTGCTTTTTTCAGTCCAGGCTACTCGCAACCGGAGATAGTTTATCGTATCTCAATATTCAGGACACTATTTTTCTGGATATTGGCCCCTACCAAGAGAAAGTGTTTAATCATTTCATGGCGCCCAAGCAGACGCTTTATTCTTTGGCAAAATTTTATGGCCTGTCCTTAGACGAACTCACTTATTATAATCCAACGATTGCCGAAAACGTCATTTCCGTCGACCAGGCTATTCGAGTGCCTATCCCGGACCGGGCAATTATTCGATTTCAGTCCGAGGAATTCATTGCCGCCCAGCACGTACCGATTTGTTATCAGGTCAAAAAGGGCGATACCATGTATAAAATAGCCAAGCGTATTTTCGATATGCCCATAGATACGCTGATCGAGCGAAATGGATTAAAAGGCTTTAGCATCAGTCCGGGACAAATTCTCCAAATCGGTTGGATGAACATTGCAGGCATCCCTGAATCCTTTCGTCGCTTCCGGGGGCATCCCGTCTGGAAGATGAATCAGTCCTTGCGTCGCAAATACAATCAGGATGGACAAGTCAAAGGTGAAGCTTTGGAGCGCGGAGTCGCCTTTTGGCAGAAAAATGGCCCCAAAAATACAGATTTGTACGCCCTGCACCGCAAAGCGCCTATCAATTCAGTCATTTCGGTAACCAATCCGATGATGAATCGAACGGTTTACGTAAAAGTCATCGGACGTCTTCCTGACTCTGTTTATGGTTCGAATGTCGCAGTGGTGCTTTCAGGACGTGCGGCACAAATGTTAGGGGCAAAGGATGCGCGATTTTTCGTCAAGGTTAGATATTTGAAACCCTAAGTTCATTTTTAGATACCGTGGATGAACAATTTATGCTACCATACATTAAATATTACATTAATACATATTACACGCAATAATTGACAGTTGTAATTAGTTTTTAAAATAGGTTAAAAAAGTCCTCCCCTTTCTGCAACCTCTCTTTCGACCATCCCGTAAAGAAAACTGACCGTTTGCAGGTCGGATGATACCTCATCATAATTACACACCAGCCAAGTAAAAAGCACGCCTTATTTTGTAACTCTATTTACAATAATGCGTAAATAAAGGGGAATTACCCCTTCCAAGAGACAGACTTATTTTTACTGAAACTATATAACCAAAACCGAATGACTTCTGGCACGTGGATTCGCACGATTTTTGCTGCGTATTCTCAAGTGTACATGAAGTAGACCAGCTAGACATGACTGTTGCAGAGAACACACAGTACAAAGTACTATCAACCAATAACTTACGATGGATATGCAATAGACTACAAACCCATAACCTATCACTATGAACCACTATTACTCTTGCAAAGACACATTCGAACTGGTCTCTCGCTTCGAACATATGGAGCGGCGGGGCGAAAAAATCAGCCTTCTGGAGGAAGACTATCTTCGCCTGCTTAGCTTCTACCGTGAGGAAGGTGCGTTTCCTAAAGCACTCAGCATTGTCAATCAGGCGCTCTCTTCTTTTAAGTTTTCACCATTACTCCACACGCAAAAAGCCATTTTATTGATCGAATCTCAGAAAGAGGAGATGGCTTTGGAATCGTTGGATCGTGCTGAAATCTTTGGCCAACATTTCGTAGAAACCGATTTGCTGCGCGCATTGGTGTATATCAATCTTAAGGATTACGACACCGCCTTTGATATCTTGACTGAGTTGAAGTTGAAATATCATTTGTCAAAAAGTGAAACGAGCCGCCTGTACGTTTTGGAAGCCCTGATCTATGAGCGACAAGAAGCTTTTGAACGGATGTATTTCACCTTACGTGAAGCACTGAAAATTAATCCTTTTTGTCAAGATGCCCTGGAGAAAATCTGGTTGGCCGTGGAGCTTACGAAATGCCACGCCGAGGCGATTCCTCTCTACGAGGCCATCATCGACGAAAACCCCTACTGCTTTCAAGCTTGGTACAATATGGGCCACGCGCAGTACTTTTTGTGTGAATACGAAAAAGCCATCGATGCTTTTGAATATACTTTTATCATCAACGATCGTTTCGAGCCAGCTTACAAGGACTACGCGGAAGTCTGCTTCCATCTCGGTGACTATGAAGGTGGCCGCCGGGTTTTGGAAGAAGCATTAGACCGATTCATTGTCGATGAAGAATTATTGCTAAAGATTGCTGAGGCAAATTTGCATCTCGGCAATGTTAAGCGCGCCGAAGCTTATTTGCTCCGTGCCATGCAAATGAACGACAAGGAAGATGAAATCTACTTCCAACTGGCCCGCTGCAAAGTGATCAAAAAGGATTACAGTGCCGCTGTAGAATTATTGCAGCAAGCCATTGAGATGGATGATACTCGTGAAGATTATGTCATTGAGTTGGCTAAGGCTTACTGTGAATTGGGCCAGTATCAAAAAGCTTTGCCGCTTTACAAGCAAGCTACAGAGCTTGGGCCGGAGCTTAGTGAAAACTGGGTCATTTACGCGCGATTTTTGCTAACGCTTGATGCTACGGAAGAAGCGTTGGAACTCCTCGAAGAAGCGGAGCACTACAGCGTGGGTGGCGATATCCTGTATTGCAAGTCCCTGATTTTATTCCAGCAGCAAAATCATTACCAAGCCATGGAGGTCCTGGGTGAAGCGCTTGAACAGCATTTCAAGCAACACGAGGTCCTCTTCGAGTGGGCACCTCAGCTACAACAGGATACAAAAGTGCAAGCAGCTATCCGCTATTACGCCAAAGAAACGGAATCTATTTAGACACACTTTAACACACATCATTTATAATACATCTGATTAATCCCCGACAGCGTAGGTTGTTGGGGTTTATATTTTTATGGCGGCTTATTTTTGGACTTTTCCTTCCAATTTTTCTGACAACAGAACCAGCACGGAATTATTCGCTCATATTTTAGGTAATGCTTATATTTAGCGTTACAATTATCCTCAGCGGATTGTATACTTAGCCATCGAACGAAAAACCGGTCATTTGAAACCAACGTCTAAGCATTCCCTCAGTTTATTCAAACGACTACTCATTGTAGTAGCTGCGTTGATTGTCTTTCCACTTATTCTCGTTTTTGGGCTTTGGGCCGTTATTAGCTTGATTCCACGCTGGTGCTTCAAAGCGATCCAAAAGCAACTTCCAAAAGGCCCAACCGAGGCGGACACTAACAATACGGGCTTTACACTCAACTTTGAGGAGGTCGAAAGTCAGGAAAATGGCTATATCGAAAAGCGGCGACAACAACATGAGTTGCCCGAGGACAGTTTCAATCGGGGCATTTGTATTTCGGGAGGTGGTATTCGCTCAGCTACCCTTGGTTTGGGTGCTTTGCAGAAGCTAATGCGAGAAGATTTATTTAAGCACTTCGACTATATCAGCACCGTTTCGGGCGGTGGTTATATTGCCAGTTGCCTCACCTCCCTATTAAGTTCGGAGGTACAAAATAATCCGCAAGATAATCCAAGCACACAAAACTACCTCCAAAAAGACCAGCTCTTAGCGAAAAATAGTCCCTTCCTTGATCTTAATCTGCACATCCTCGATGATGACACGAAAGATGCCGATCAAGCCCAAATTCTTACTTCTAAAGACCAACTCCATCATTTGCGGACCCACGGGGAATACCTCACGCCGAACAAAGGACTATTTAGTCGGGATGTTCGCCGCGCCTTCGGTGCGTTTTGGACCGGTATATTTTACAATCTCGGGGCATTTATCACCGCAATGGTCGTCTTTGTTTCTTTTTGCTACTCAATTCTTTATTTGTTATCCGGGGGACGTTTTTTTGACGATGTGAGTTACCCGGCGACTAGTGTCAGCACAGACGGCTCAAATTGGCAATACATTACCGAAGTTGCCTCCAACTGGTTTAATGATGGTATGAAAATGCACTTCGGTTATGTTTGGGATGCCCTTAGTCAACATCAGCATAGCTGCTGGATGGTGGTACTGATTGGCTTCGTGATTGCGATATCCTACTTTTTTAATATCTACCGTAGCCGCATTCGGGCAGAAACCGCAGAAAACCTGAATAACATCGATCCGGGCGAAACGATGGAGTACCACCACGATATGAAGTGGATTAACCGCTTTATGTGGACTTCAATTATTTTTGGTTCTATCGTCCCCTTTTTCGTTGTTGTCATCATCAATACGACGCCTCTACCGTATTACGGTGCGGATCAAATCAACTATTGGGTATGTTTTGCCTGGTCGATATCCTATGGATTGGGGATCTTGCTGGGCACTTTCAGCTATCAGCTCTTAATGGAAGCTATCAAATACTTCATGCTTCCCTACTTTAGCTTGCTAAGAAATCATAAAGGAAAGAATAATTGGCAAGGCCTGTTGTATCGCTTAGCCAGTAGAGTCAGCATCAAGATGTACTATCGGGATTTCCGTTCGCTGATTCGTAGTTTTCAGGGGCAGGCCGCTTACTTTTTGATCATCATGCTCCTTTTACCAATTCTTCTGGCCAGTGTTTTCTCGATCTACTTTTCGTGGAAATTTATCGTGGCGTTGCTTTCGGTTGCAGTAGTATCTTACGCCATCAACGGACAATTTGGGGCTGGTAACAGTATCATTAATCGAGCGGTTAATGCTATTCGAAATCCATTGTTACTCGTTGCAGTGCTCTTGGCTATTCTCTTGGTTTTCAATGGCATCACTCGTCAAATCATCCATTACAATGATGATGCCGGTGAATACCAACTTTATTCTGTCACCTATTCCAATGATAATGGTTTCGATCTCATTTTCCCAAATGAGGGCAGTTCTACTGTAAGTGCATCACCTTCCGATACTATCGGTTTGTTATTAAACCTAAATCAAGCAGACAAAATACCAGTTCAGAAAAAGCAGTGGAAAGTAGTTGCGCCTAGTCAACTTGAAGTATCTCCGATTAATGATCTTTCACCGTCACAGCTATTAATCACCGCGCCTGCGGATCTCATGATGACTGGAAAAAGCGATACGCTTCAACTAGCCATCTATCATCCTGCATTATGCAAAAGTGGATTGATTCTGTTTGACAATTTTAAAGTAGACAAAACAACTCCTTTACTTTTATTTGGCGCTTTGTTGCTCTTAGTGATTATTGGTCCTTTAGCCAACGCGAATAAATTTTCATTGCACTATTTTTATCGAGATCGCTTATCGGAAGCTTATTTGCGTACCACGGGCCGAGCCGACCGGACGAATCCTATGCACAAACAGGGATTGCCACTGCGTGTGCTCCGTAATCACGATAATATTTTCCTGCAACAAACGAACGATCACTTTCTGGGCCCCTATCACATCATCGTAGCGGCTCTGAATTTGCAAGGCTCCAACGATCTGGTACGCAAAGCGCTGAAGTCCGAGCATTTTATCTTCTCGAAATACTTCGTGGGGTCCAATAGCACCGGCTACGTTTCTACCGAGAAATACCGTAAGGGAAAAACGACCTTGGCGATTGCTATGACGATTTCGGCTGCAGCGGTAGCCAGTAGTATGGGTCGGATGAGCTTCGCCGCCCAAAACTTTTTCATGACGCTGTTTAATTTGCGGACCGGCTACTGGATCGAAAATCCCTGGTACTATCGCACCCAGAAGGAACAAAACTGGATGAATCAGGATTGGAAATTTTTCACCATCACCTTTTGGCTGAAGTATCTGTTTTATGAAATGTGGGGCAGCACCAACGCCAGGAAACGACGGGTTAACGTCTCAGATGGTGGTTTCACCGGCGATAATCTGGGGTTAGTACCATTGCTGCGGCGCAAGTGCTCAACGATCGTGGTCTGTGATTTTGAGGAAGACGGGGGGTATAACTTTGAATCGTTCTACCACGCGGTCCGAATCGCTTACGTAGATTACAATATTGAAGTAAAAATTGATTTAGATGACTTAATTCCGGTGCCCGGAGAGGGTGGCCTTGCACAAAGCAAGAAAAGCTACGCTAAAGGGGAAATCATCTATCATAATTCCAAAAAAGGAAGTTCTAAAACACCCAAAACAGGCACCTTGATTTACCTAAAATCAACCATTAGCCCACAGGAAGCGGAAAGCAAGGATGATCGTTCGGGTAAAATCCCCGTCGCAGTCTATACATATTCCAAGCAGCATCCGAAATTCCCGCACGAGCCAACAGTGGATCAATATTTCAATGATGCACAGTTTGAAGCTTATCGCGCTTTAGGTTATCATATGGCGAAACAGATTTGTCCCATCCTCAAAACAGAAATTAATCCGCCTGATAATGCCAAGAGCGATGAACAGACAAATGGCAGAAAGGAATAATTCCATTCTGCCATTTCCAAGTGTTTTGATGCGTCTAAGCTAAGTGCTATGATTTACATTTTGATAATCTTTTGACTGTATTGCTCTTCTCCAAGTTGAAGCTGTAGGATATACCAACCAAGTGGTAGATCACTCATATCGATTGCTACTTGCGATTGGCCATTCGCCACCTGGCTTTCGATCGTTTGCCCTAAAGCATTGATGAGCACGATACGTAATTCGCCTTGATACAGCGATGGGAGTTGAACAAACAATTCGTCTTTAACCGGATTGGGGTAAATCCCAATTTCCGCTAAGAAATTTTCCTCCTCTGCGCTGGTCGTACAAGCAATCGAAGCATCGAATACCAGGTCAGAAGTGTACGTAGCGGTACAACCCGTCGCCGGATCAAGAACTTCAAGAGTGTACTCTCCATCCTCGGTGATACACCATACCGATTCCGTTGCCTCAGCAATAGCTACGCCATCCAGATACCACTGGAAGGTAGCATTCGCTGGATAAGACGAACCGTCCAGCAAAACTACTAAGTTGCCATCTTGAGTGTAGACTGGATCTTCCGGTACGGCATTAATGATTAGTTCCACTTCACTGGACATGGCCATACAGCCAACTGCATTCGTATGTTGTACGCTGTAAACGCCAGCTTCAGTAGCTTCTAGTTCACTGCCATCTACTCCGGGAATCGGCGTGCCGTTTAACAGCCAGACATTATTGTTTTCGTAGGTGGTCGTCAGTAAGCTTACTTCACCTTCACAAAATTCACTTAGTGCAGCGTTGATCACCGGTGCATCCGGTAATGGGAGTACTTCTACGGTATCGGTTGATGAGATGACCTCCACCGGATGGAAAATTTCCAATTCCAGTATAAAATCTGTTCCAGTTAATGTTCCGTCAGAAAGTAATGTAAAATTAGTTAATGCACACACGTCGTCCGCCCCATTGATGCCACTGTCCTGGTCAATGACCTTGATTTCGTAATTACCGGGACCTAGCAGTAAATTGGGGAAAGCCTCAATCGGCGGATTAGTATTCCAAATGGTTTCGGATTCAAATACCAAGCTACCGGAAGGATCACGAATCTCAAAATGCATATCCGGTGCAGAAGTGAAATCCGGGAAGGTTGGAAAATCATCACAATCACAGTCACTGAGTTCCACTCGCGTTAAGGTATATCCGATGGTGTCGATAGTTGCCTCGTAGCTCACCACATAGGTGCCAGGAGAATCGTAGGTCTGAGTCGCAGGATTCTCGTCTTGGCTGGTAGAACCATTGCCAAAATCCCAGAAATAGGAATAGCCCATCTGCCCGTTCGAAGGCACATTATTATCAAAGCCGACACTCAATTCGCCACAACCGACATTATTAGTCATAGTGAATCCCTCGGATATGCTGACCGCCGGAGCGATGTAAATTTCGATCGGAAAAGAGGTCTCTTGGGTTAAAAAGGCAACGGTAGCTTCTACTGTAACTTCTACTACAAATAAGCCGGCTTCCAGAGGTAAGCCGCAAAATTTCAAACAACCATCGGTTTCATCCTGAGGATCGTAGCTAGTAGCATTTGCTTCCCAGGAAAGCCCAGCCGGAAGATTACTCAAACTCAGGATGGTAATTTCGTTGATATTAAAGCCGGCCGGGACATCGGGGTCGATGGCGTTTACCGGGTCGGTTGTTTTGGGCATCCGAAAGCTGATATCACTGTCGTAAGCTTGTCCTACGATGCCATCCGCCGCGGTTCCCAGAAAAAGAGTGTCCTCCGGTATACCCGCCGGGACATCAATCACGCAGCCGGGGCAATTCGCCCAGCTCCAACTCAACAATCCGAAAAAGGCTAAAATTGAAAGTGTAAAACGCTTTTGCTTCATAATTTGGATTTGAAAGTGAGCAATAAAAATGAGTCTCCCAGACCACTTCTGGTGGTTGGTTTCTCGGGCGTTCAACAAAAATGTGTGGAATATATGTGAATGGGATGAGTGTAAAGGTAGGGAAATTTTAAAAAAAGACAAGACATGTCAATCAAAACATGCCTTGTCTTCGCACTTCCGATATTTTGAAATCGGAAAAAATATGCTAATGTTGCACAAGGGCAACCTTAATTATCGACTGATAACCATTCGACGTGATACTTGGCCTTTTTGATTCGCCAAGATGTAAGTGTACACGCCATTATCAAGATGGGTGCCGTCGAAATCGAAGTTATTCTCACCGGGGAAAATCTGCACTTGACGCTGGTGTACTAATTGGCCGAGCATATCGTAAACCATGAAGTTCAGTGATTCCTGTACCTGAGAATTCAGATTGATCGTCGTGACCGCACCAAACGGGTTCGGACTATTCGAGATACGAATATTCTCACTAATGTAGTCATCCGTGCTTACAAAGCAAGTAGAAGAACCTTCCTCTTCAACGGTCAGGATATAATCACCGTCCGCTCCCGGAATAGTTGCTGTCGGAAACTGGATTTGCAGCGGAAATGGTGAACTTGGTGAATAAATCTCGGTATTGATGAACAGCTCATATTCACCCGGCGTATTCGCAGATGTTGGTGTACCGAAAATTTCCAGGCAAGCCAGGGTATCCATCGGCGTAAATACGCAACTCTCCGGGTTGCAAGAATAGCTCATACCTTCAGGTAAACCTTCTACGGCGCCTTCATTGGCCACAACAATTGAATCCAAAAGGATCGTTGTCGTACCGAATTCAATCTCTGATGGAATCTTAAAGGTGAAAGTGAAAGAGTAAGGACTATTAATACACGCACTGGTGGTAATACCTCCGTCTGGATTATCGATGCTGGTTGGTGGAGGATATACACCAATGGCAGAATCGCGATATTGTTCGTCCGGTTCACATTGTGCCTGAACCTGAAAAACACTCAATACAAATAGGGAAAAGAGTAGCAAATGCTTCATAATCGTTTAAAATTTTTCGTAAAAATGGTGATAAAAATTTGTTTTGCCAATCTGAATGTTCCCAAAAGTGATGATATTTTTTCCTAATGCGATTAAGGCGACAGAGAAACGCCGCGTAATTTTAACATATTGTGCAAAGGAAAATGTTTTTTAGTTTTCGTTTAAAAATAACGATTGAAATCAGCAAAACGGCTCTCTATATTTATTACGTACTTGATTTTTAAAAGGTGGGGTTGGATACTAAAAATGAGGGAAATTGGTTAATACTCTAACTTTTTAAATATAAAGAATTACTTTTACGCCAGATTCTTAGAATCACTTATCCACTCGCACTGAACATCCTCTCTGGTACCGCATTACAATCAAAATTCTGAAACACATGAACTTTACGTTGACTAAAGAGCTGGTTTTCAGTCTCTTATTCTTTCATATAACTTTTTCACTTTTTGCTCAAACCGCAACTATTAAGGGTACAATCACCGATGTTCAGAACCAAGACATCCTTATTGGAGCCACCGTTCGCTCCACCGCCTTCGGCGCAGTGAGTGATTATGATGGCAACTACGAACTAGAATTGCCGGCTGGAAATCACGAATTGATCATCAGTTATGTCGGCTATGAAACACAAAAAATGAATATCACTTTGGCCGACAATGAGGTCAAAGTACTGAATTTTGAACTTGGCGAGCGCTCTACCCTACTCCAAACGGCTACGGTCACCAGCGGTAAATACGAAAAACCGCTGAGTGAACTGACTGTTTCCATGGAAGTCATCAAGCCACAATTAGCCGAAGCTATCAATACCACTTCTATTGACGAAGTGCTACAAAAAGTACCCGGCGTAGAGATGATTGACGGGCAGGCAAACATTCGTGGTGGCTCTGGCTGGTCCTACGGTGCGGGGAGTCGCGTTCTCTTACTGGTTGATGACATCCCAGCCCTACAAGCTGATGCGGGCTTTCCAAATTGGGATGATATCCCCGTGGAGAGCCTGGAGCAATTGGAAGTGGTAAAAGGCGCCGCCTCGGCGCTCTACGGTTCATCCGCGCTTAACGGTATTATCAATGCTCGAACGGCCTACGCCAAAGCTGAGCCGGAGACCAAGATAGCCACCTTCGCAACCGTCTATCTGGATCCTAAAAACAAAGAATTGGTCTGGTACGATAGCCAGCCCTACGAGGCGGGATTGAGCGTCGTGCACAAGCAAAAAATTGATAAGTTGGATCTCGTCATCAGCGGTTATGGCTTACATCGTCGTGGCTTCCGTGAAAATACCAAATCGGATTATGGCCGAATCACTTTTAGCCCTCGTTATCGCATCAGCGATCGCTTGACGGTCGGTTTCAACTCTAATTTCAATCGTGGTAAATCCGAAAGCTATTTTTATTGGAAAGGTTGGGGCAATGATGCGCTCCGTGGCGATACCACTTCTTATTCAAAATCCGATCGCTTTCGATTTTACATCGACCCTTACGCTACTTACTTTGATCGTTCGGGCAATCGACACAAGGTGATGAGTCGCTACTTTAGCATCGATAATAACAATGATGGCGGGCAATCCAATCGCTCACATCTGTTATACGGTGAATATCAATTTCAACGCGATTTCAAGGATCTTAACTTGGTCGTTACCGCCGGCGCGGTCGGCATCTATACCACTGTCTCCGCGCCTTTGTACGGCGACACCACCTTCAACACCAGCAACATCGCCGGCTATTTTCAAATTGATAAAAAGATGTTCGAGCGACTCAATTTATCCTTCGGGATGCGCTACGAACGCAATGAGCTAGATAGCCCTAACACCATCAACGGTGACACGATCTCCCAGGAAACGGCCGTCGAGTCTAAGCCGGTTTACCGCTTTGGCTTAAATTACCAAATTACTAAAGCGACCTTCTTAAGGGCCTCTTTCGGTCAGGGGTACCGCTACCCTACTATCGCTGAGAAGTTTACCACCACCAGCGCGGGCATCATCAATGTTGTTCCAAATGCTTCTCTGAACTCGGAGACGGGCTGGTCCGCTGAAATTGGGATCAAGCAAGGCTTTCGGGTGAAGGATTGGGAAGGCTTTGTCGATATTGCGCTGTTCCAATCGGAGTACAATGACATGATGGAGTTCGTTTTTGTGCAGGATCCGTCCTTTGGCTTTGGTTTCCAATCGCAGAATGTTGGTAATACCCGTATTCGCGGAGTAGATTTTAGTGTAGCCGCACAAGGTGATTTGTTGGGGACAAAGACCAGCTTACTTGCCGGTTATACTTATATCGATCCCAAGTTTCAAGAGTTCACCTTCAATGATTCGATCAATTCCTCCGTGGATTACAACATCTTGAAGTATCGGAACAAGCACAGCTTTAAAATTGACGTTGAAACTCAGATCAAGCATTTCAGCATTGGTTTAGCTTCAAATTATCGTAGCCACATGGAGGCTATTGACGCCATCTTCGAGTTTTTCATTCCAGGGTTACGGGATCACCGAATGGATGATACCAACGGTTCTATCACCTTCGATGCCCGAGTGGCGTACCGCTTCTTCGATAATCGAGCAAAAGTCTCCATTATTGCGCTCAATCTCTTCAACGAATTGTACACATTAAGGCCAGCGTTAATCGAAGCGCCAACTAATGTGACGCTAAGGCTGGATTATCGATTTTAAACTGCCATTTTGACATAAAAACCCTTATCTTTGCCGCCGGTAAGAAGTCGCCCGATTTTTGAGCGGCTTCTTGCGTGTCTTAGCCATCTTGAGTAGTCTCTCATTCTGAAAAGTGACTACTTGGGCTCGCAAGTTATTCAAGTGATGAGCAAAAGCACTAATCCTGCTTTTCAAACAAATGGAATCCGATAGATATGTACAATAATAATCCAACGCTGGAAGGAATTGGCAATAAGCAGATCGACGAGAGTAAGCAAGGCGATGTGTTTTACGCAGAACAGGTGCAAAGTAAAGTTAAAGACAAGCATTTCTATATTGAAAGCTATGGCTGTCAAATGAATTTCAGCGATAGCGAAATCGTTGCTTCCATTCTCAACGACATGGGCTACGCGCCGACGCGTAATATGGAAGCGTCTGATTTGATCTTGATCAATACTTGCTCGATTCGTGAAAAAGCTGAAGATACGGTACGTAAGCGTTTGCGCATTTTTGACAAAGTCAAAGCCAAACGTCCGGGCACCTTGGTAGGGGTACTTGGTTGCATGGCAGAGCGTCTCAAAAGCAAACTGCTGGATCAAGAGAAACTCGTTGACTTGGTCGTAGGGCCAGATGCTTACCGAGATATTCCTAAACTCGTTGCTGAAGCTGAAGGTGGCGACAAAGGCATTAATGTATTCCTCAGTCGTGAAGAGACCTATGCGGATATTAGCCCCTTGCGCTTGGATTCGAATGGCGTGACTGCTTTTATCTCCATCATGCGAGGTTGTGATAATATGTGCTCTTTCTGCGTGGTGCCTTTCACTCGAGGCCGTGAGCGCAGCCGCAATGCGTTCAGTATCGTAGCAGAAGCTACAGATTTGTACCAACGTGGTTACCGAGAAGTCACCCTACTCGGTCAGAATGTAGATTCTTACAAATGGGAAAATCCTGAGACGACGGACAAAGTCACTTTTGCTAACCTCCTGGCGATGGTGGCTGCAGTGCATCCTGACTTGCGAGTTCGTTTCTCTACGTCACACCCCAAAGACATCACGGACGAGGTACTCTACACGATGCGTGATCACGAAAATATTTGCAAGTACATCCACTTGCCGGTCCAATCAGGGAATAGCCGCGTACTAGAGCTGATGAACCGAACTTACGATCGCGATTGGTACATCCAAAAGATTGACCGCGTCTACGAGATCATGCCGGATTGTGCAGTGTCTTCTGATATCATTGCTGGTTTTTGCTCAGAAACGGAAGAGGAACATGAGGAAACACTGAGCATGATCGAATACGCCAATTATAGCATGTCATACATGTTTTACTACTCGGAGCGACCAGGTACTATGGCAGCCCGCAAATATCCTGATGACATTTCTCTGGAAGTTAAAAAGCGTCGTCTAACTGAAATCATTCGCCTCCAAAATCAAATTTCCTTCCGCCACAATCAAGGAGATATTGGTAAGACCTTTAAGGTGCTGATTGAAGGGGATTCTAAAAAGTCAGATCAGGAATTCAAGGGACGCAATTCTCAAAACAAGATGCTCGTCTTCCCAAAACGTGCAGGTTTAAAAGCCGGAGATTATACTTACGTCAAAGTTTTGGAAGCTACCAGCGCCACTTTAAAAGGGGAAATCGTCGAATAGAATAGACCGCGCAACTTGTTGCCCTCTTTAACCACAATTTTCCCCTAACCAAAACAACTACTATGAGTATCCAATCGATCAAACAACGCTTCGGGATTATCGGCAATGCTCCAGGTTTAGACAATGCCTTGCATACCGCTGAACGGGTGGCCAACACCGATTTGACGGTACTCATCACCGGCGAAAGTGGCGTCGGGAAAGAGGTATTCTCCAAAATCATTCACGGCCTCAGTGCCCGCAAGCATAATAAATTTATCGCCATCAACTGCGGGGCCATCCCCGAAGGCACCATCAACTCGGAGCTATTCGGACACGAAAAAGGCGCCTTTACCGGTGCTACGGGCGAACGCAAAGGCTATTTTGAAACGGTAGATACCGGTACCATTTTTCTCGATGAAATCGGCGAAATGCCACTGGATACGCAAGCATTCTTATTGCGCGTGCTTGAGACCGGCGAATTCATCCGAGTTGGCTCTTCCAAGTCGCAGCGGACGGATGTCCGCGTGATTGCGGCTACGAATGTAGACCTGCTGGAACGAGTCGCCAAAGGGAAATTCAGAGAAGATTTGTACTATCGCCTAAGCACTGTACCGATTAAAGTCCCTTCGTTGAAAGAACGGCCCGGGGATATATACATGCTCTTTAGAAAATTTGCGATCGATTTTGCGGAGAAGTATCGCACCTCCCCCATCAAGCTCGACGAACGCGCCCGACTTCTGCTGGAACACTACCCTTGGCCAGGCAATATTCGCGAGTTGAAAAACATGGCTGAGCAATTGTCAGTAATGTCTGAGGAGAAATTGATCAGTGCAGAGGACCTCGTCAACCTGATGCCACACATTCGTCAGCGGAATCTCCCCGCCATTTCAAACCACCGCGATGGTCAGGCTGGTGATAGCGCCAACCCTGAGCGAGAGATCCTCTATAAGTTGCTTTTTGAGATGAAAAGTGATCTCAATGATCTTAAGCGTTTGGTCTTCGAATTGATCAATAATAATGATTTGGCGGTACCGGACATACAGAGTCTTCGACAACTCGAAGCCGGTAATTATCCTGCTCGGCCAGCTGAAGATCGCCCCCATAGTGATTATTTTGAGCGGCCCGAAGGCGAATCTATGGCTCACCAGCCGATTATCATTGATAAAGACAATCTGGCAGCCTACCAAGCGGAAGAGGTTGAGGAGAGTTTGTCGCTCGAAGAAATGGAGAAGGATCTCATTCAACGGGCCTTGAAAAAACACAATGGCCGTCGAAAAGATGCCGCCGAAGAATTGGGTATTTCAGAGCGGACGCTCTACCGCAAAATCAAATATTACGATTTGTAATTGTTAAATCCTCATGGCTAAGTATACAGAATTGGCCATCCTTACGTTTTACAGCAAAATGATCTGCTAGTTATGCGACTTCTCCTATTCACCGCTTTGATTTGCCTGACAGTCTCTTGTAAGTATTCATTCCGGGGTATTGATATTCCGCAGGATATTAAAACGTTCTACGTTGGACCTTTTGAAATCACCGCCACGAATGCAGAGCCTACCATTTCTCAAATCTTTACCGAACGTTTGAAGGATAAGATTTTGACCGAATCCCGCCTTACCTTTGTACAGGCCGATCCCGATTGTGAATTCATCGGCTCGATCAACACTTATAGAGTTAGCCCAGTAGCACCTCAACCCGGTGAGACGACCGCTTTTAACCGATTAGATATTAGTGTGAAAGTGGAATTTGTCAATTATAAAGACGATACGAAGAACTGGGATAAAAACTTTCCGTATTTCGCAGATTTCCCTAGTGATCAGAATCTGCTGGATGTACAAGATGAGCTCATTGAAGACATCAATGATCAGTTAGTAGAGGATATTTTCAATAAGGCCTTTACGAGCTGGTAGGTCGACGGTCGTTAGTGAAATTCGTAGTGAAATAGATTAGCGTAAACCCCATTCGCGCCCCGAATTTCCTGCTCCAGCAACAAACCATCTTCCCGATAACGCAGGTCAATCGTTTCCATGGGCTTCCCGCCGCGCAACCGCTCACGTTGTACCAAGCGATTGTTTTGATCGTACACCCAAACATCCGTTTGCTCACTGCCTCTATCCAGGTTTTGAATATGATGACGGGTACGATTGCCTTGCTCATCGAAGCTAAACTCATCGACCCGGATGATTTGCTCATCCTCGTTCAAGGTCTCTAGCTTAGTGATTCGGCCCTGATCATCTCGATAATAGTCGTAAAAGCGCACGGTTTCGTAGCCTTCTTGGTCAACTTCTACACTTTCAATAATATTAGCGTAGTCGTCATACTCGTATTCCGCTTTTTCCATTACCTTATCCCCTTCATCATAAATCGCAACTTCGAGGACTTTACCTTCGCTATCGAATTTGCGAAACTCTTTTCCCTCATGATCGCCGTCTTCATCAGAAATCATGATGGTATTCGTGTTTTCGGCCTCGTCCCAGGCATATTTCTTCAGGGAAAATGAACCATCAGCGTAAGTCACCGTGATTTGGTCGATTTTACCACTATTATTATAAACGTATTCTAAACGCTGATCAGCCACTTCTTGGCCACTACTAAAGTGCTCCTCGGTCAATACCCGATCTTGGTTATCGTAAGATCGGGCCGTTCGGCTTTCCGATTCTCCACTTGGCATATACTGTTCAAGTAAGGTGGTATTACCTTGTGGATCGCGTTCTTCGTATAAATTCTTGACACCCTCTTGGTCCGTGTCATCGTTAATCAATACTGTCGTAATCGACTTAATCTTGTTACTCATTGTGAGAAATCACCAGTTTTTGAATGTCTTGTCCTGTTTCGGTCTGCAAGTTAATAAAGTAGGTGCCAGCAGCAAAATCTGCAGCATTAATGAAGTATTTAGACTCGCCTTCCGGAAGCTGTCCCTGGAAAATTGTAGTCACATCACGTCCCAAAACATCTTTCAAGGTAATCGTCGCTTCAGCAGCACGCGAGGTTAGCACTGGAATACATGTAATCGCCTTAGCAGGATTCGGGAAAATAGCCTCCAGGCTCGTCGTCTCGACACTTGGCCCTTCTTCCACGCTCACTAAACAGGCTTCAGCGGTGAAGGTCCAAAAGCCTTCGGGTGCAACGATTGGACGCTGGATGACTTTACCGTCATTAGCCGTAGCTTCGATGTAATAGTGAACGTCACTAGCTTCGTCCAAAGGTGGAATATTTGCAGTCCATTCGTCATTGCCGGCATCACTCATATCAACCGTTTGCCAGGTACTATTAAGGTCGGTCGTGTAATACACCATTGCCGAAGCGATACCGCTCTTGTGGCGAATAGCGGCGCTCAAAGGCGTATTATCTTCATAGCAAGCTTCTTTTACCTTTTGGTGTGTAATCAACAATGGCTCATCTGCAGCAACTTCCTTAGTGATACAGTGCAAAGCACCACTCAATGGGATAATGGCATTACAATCAATGCCTACAACATTGTAGCCCGGCATCGCTTCTTCCCAGATGCGCAGTGCCGTCGTATCGTATTGCTCTTGGTAGGTAGGTACTAAGATTAGCTTATTGAGAAAGAGTGCGTTAGCGTAAGTTCGATAATCACCGCCCGTCCAAGGATAAGCCGTTCCTTCCGGTGGCATGGGGATACGAATGAATTCATAAGGCTCGCCGTAAGGATTAGTATAATTATTTAAAATGTACTGAATGTTAGCCTCGATTTGTGGTCCGTCCGAAATACCCTCCGGGTACTCCCCGATCAAGATGCGCTCTTCGTCCAGCAGCTTCATGTGCATATCAATGTGATGAATCAAATCGTAGGGCAATTCCTGCATTTTCACATAACTTTCAATCCCCATAAATTCATACATCAAATTATCTACGTCTTCCGGTGAGTGATTACTATCGCCCCAATCATTAAACGGTCCATTCTCATCGTCTACCAATCGAGAAGAAAAACCCTGTCCGATTCCATCTGACATGAAGTTACCACCGGTGTGTACCAAGTCATTCGGCGCTACAGTTGTACAGTAATTAGGAACTTGTAGATAATCGGCGATGACTTCGGGAATGGCATCATCCAAAGGACGAGGACGATTATAAATCCAATCCACAAATGCTAATTCATCCACATCGTTCATATAAACACTATTCGGACCGTAATCACGTACCCAAATACTATTGAAATCATCTTCGATGAAGGTGACGTTAGACGACCAATCTACGCCAGCGCCATTCAACTGATTCTTAACCACATTATCATTACTACATACAATGATTACCTCTACTTCCTCACGGGCGTGACGCACAATCTCCGATAAGATGGATGGAAAACCAGTCCACGTAATCACTACGGCCTGCATTTCTTCCCACTCTGCCGGCGTACGAATAGCCGCATCGTTGGGTACGTCGTTGATACAAGCAACGCTACGAGCGTTGAGTGTGGCCATATAAGCCGGCATCAGAGCTTCTTCGCCTTCCGCAAAGCCTCTTGGCAAGGGACGCGATTCGTCTTCAACTTGGGCTTGAAGTCCAAAGGAAAGTACAAGACAGAAAAATAGTAGAAAGGTTCTCATAAGATTGGTGATTTTATCAAAATTAGCGCGAAATACTGACAAGCTGGGAAATACCAGAAAGTGGCTAATTTTTACCGGTTAGCCACTTTCTGATTTGGGATATCATTCCCAACTTAAATCGATATGTCAATTTCTGCTTTTAAAAGCTAAATATCAAACCTATACTCGGCAAAATTGGCAACTGGTCGACACGTTGGTTAGTTACACGGTCGATGTAGAAGATATTATCTCGATTATAGGTGTTGGTGATACTAGCAGTCACATCAAGTGACATATTTTTGGTAAAGGTGAAGGTACGCTTCAAACTCACATCCAGACGGTGATAAACAGGTAATCGGCCTGCATTACGATCCGCAGCATAGATGATCCCCAATTCACCATTGTTTTCACCCACTTCGGTAGACAAACCATTTTCAAAATCCTCGCGCTCGTAGAACCCTTGCGTTTGAGTGAAAGGAAATCCGGTACCAAAGTTCCAACGTGCACTAGCTTCCCATTCTTTCTTATCACCAAACTGGTGGGTGACCAAAGCATTGATGTTGTGACGACGGTCAAAGATGGTAGGATAAACTTGTTCTCCATCATCACGACGTACATAGCCCAGAGAATAAGTGAACCACATATAAGTTCGAGGCAGCACGTATTTAAAGGAGAAATCAATACCGTAAGCTTCTCCTGTCTCCGTCATATAATCAGGATCGGTAGCTTCGATTTTATTACGGTTAATAGTGATCAATTGCGTGAAGCCTTTGTAGTAGGGCTCTACGTTTATAGAGATTTGGTTAGAAAAGTCGTATTCAACTCCAAAAATAGCGTGGTAGGCTTTCTGCAAGCGATGGTCGACACTTTCGCGTGTACCGGGTTTGAACAAATCCTCTTCCGGTCCGGAGATAAACCCAACGAACAGGTTGACTACATCTTCTTCGTTAACTGTACTGATCAAGTTCTGAGAATACAATCCACCGGCTGCTTTGAAGCGCAATTTGTCCGAAGCATTGTATTTGATCCCCAGACGTGGTTCCGGCGAGAAATTCGATTGAGAAGCATAGTATTGCAAGCGCAAGCTCGGTTCGAGAACCAGCTTGTCCCAAGTCCTCTTGTACTTGAAAAAACCCGCAAGCTCCGTGGTAAAGTCATTTTGTTCAAACCGTAAGCCGAGGAAGTTATCAAAGCTAAAATCGGTGCTAAAGCCGTTGAGCTCAAACCCATACTGAAACTCGCTATTTCGACCAAAATTGGTGAAATCCAAGCCTACGGTAAATCCTCGAATACCACTGGTTCGGGGCCGATTATCTTGCTCGGTTAAGGACACTTTGTAATCAGAGAACGTCACCGAACCACCGATGATGGTTGCCGAAGTTGCGGGGACCAAGGTAAAGTCCGCTCCCATCCCCGTATTGGTCCATTCCAGCTCGGCGAAACCGGGCAAGCTAAATCCATCGCGGAAATTAAAACCAAACAGGTTCAGTTTACTACCATTCCCTGATACGAAAGACAGCTTTCCATACAAATCGGTAAATTCAAACGGTAAACCAATATCATCAAGATCGATGATCGAATCTGCCGTACCAGCAAAATTAAACTGGGTCGTATCGATAGCGTAGTTGTAGAAAATCTTTGAAGACTCGTTGAGGTAGGAACGCTTTCCAGTTAGGATAAAAGAGGTACTTCCACCGCCTTCTTCCAATTTCTTGATAGGCCCTTCAAGCAGAACCTTGGATTGAAATGGGTTGGCGGAAAGCACGCCACCAAAGCGTTTCTTATTTCCCTCGCGGGTTTTGATGTCAACGATAGCTGAAATACGTCCACCGTGCTCGGCGTTGAAGCCCCCAGTGAGTACATCTACACTACGAATGATCTCCGTTTCAAAAACCGAGAAAAAACCGATGGAGTGGAAAGGATTGTAGATGGTCATCCCATCCAATAGAATCTTATTTTGTACCGGCGATCCCCCTCGAATATAGAGTTGTCCCCCTTGGTCACCGGTGGACACAATCCCCGGCAGTACCGGTAGGTATTGAGCGATATCCGGCTCTCCCCCCGTAGACGGTAGGGCTTTAATTTCTTTTGGTGTGACGCGTAGTGTGGAGATTTTCACCTCCGTTCTGGCCTTTTGTCGCTCCGCAGAGATTTGAACCGTTTCTAATTGGACACTGGATTCTACAACGTAAAGACTTTTGTAAGTAATCCCGTTATCCTGTACCCGAGCAGGTACCGCCAACGAATCGTAACCAATGTAGGTCACTACCAGATTGTAGTTACCGGCCTCGATATCAGACATATCAAAGAAGCCATCAATATTGGTGTTGGTCCCAATCGTAGTCCCCTCTAAACGGACAGTTGCAAAAGCAATTGGTTCTCCCGTATCTTTATCATAAACATTTCCCCGAATCTTCCCCTGTCCGAAGGCGCTGATCGCAATGATAGTTAGACAGAAGCAGATTAACGCACGTAATTGATTCATATTTCCGTTGATAAAATTTGTAGTTATTTAATGTATAAAACGGTCCAGCAACCAACAGACCTGCAAATATAAGCCGTTCTTTGAGATTCCTAAATCGAATTTTTGTCTTTATGTAGGCAAAGCCCCCCTTTTCAAGATCGTCAACGACTCCATCAATTTTTAACAACCTCTTCTTACTTTAAATGTTATTTGATTGATAAAAAGGTGCTATGGTTCGCTATCTAATTGAAATCAAGAACCATAAAAAGTAACTAGACCTTAAGGGCGGATTGTGGAAACCGCTGTATATTCGCCCTCTCAAACTTCAGGACGCAAAATATGGCAAAAATACCCATTAACTTACAGACTGGTTCAATAGAAGAAAAAGACGAAGGAGATATTATCGTAGGTATTGATCTGGGAACGACTAATAGCCTGGTCGCCTATATCAAAGACGGTGAGCCTACCGCCGTTCGAGACACCTCTGGCAGTAACGCGCTGGTCCCTTCGGTGATTCATTTTGGTGAGTTAGGAAAGATATCTGTCGGAAATGATGCCCGGGAACAACTAATCTCAGACCCTGAGCATACGATTTATTCGGTTAAACGCCTGATGGGGAAATCCTATCGAGATGTTGAAAATATAGAAGGCTTCTTCGGCTATAAAATTATCGATGAGGATACGGATAGTTTAGTAAAAATTAGAGTGGAAAATCGTTTTTACACACCGATTGAACTATCAGCAGAAATTCTGAAACAGCTCAAAACACGCATTGAATCCGCGCTGGATCGTACGGTTACCAAAGCTGTCATCACTGTTCCGGCTTATTTCAATGATGCACAACGACAAGCCACCCGAGACGCTGGAAAGCTCGCCGGGCTAGATGTTCTCCGCATTGTCAATGAGCCTACAGCCGCAAGTTTGGCCTACGGCCTCAACAATCAAAGTGAAACTGCCCAAAAAATTGCCGTCTACGATTTAGGTGGTGGCACCTTTGATATTTCTATATTGGAAATTCACGATGGTATCTTTGAGGTCTTGTCTACCAATGGCGATACTTTTTTAGGTGGCGACGATATCGATCAATTCATTATTGATTATTGGCTGGACATCAACGGAAAATCGAAAGAAGATATCCTAAACGATAAATCGAAGGTTCAGGCCTTGCGCCTAATGGCCGAAAGGGCAAAAAAGGCTTTATCCTCAAGCGATCAGTTTAAAGATCATGTCGGTTTTCTAAACTGCCAGATCACTCGGGAGACCTTAGAGCAACTCATCGCAAACTTTGTCCAAAAAACACTGGATTGCTGCCAGCGCGCCTTACAGGACGCTAAATTACAGGCATCGGATATCGATCACGTTGTAATGGTTGGCGGATCAACGCGAATTCCGTACATCAAGAGCGCCGTTGGTGCGTTCTTTGGCCGTGAAGTTTATGATAAGCTGAATCCCGATGAAGTCGTCGCCTTGGGTGCAGCCATCCAGGCAGACATCTTAGCGGGTAATCAAAAAGATATCCTTCTGCTGGACATCACCCCTTTGTCACTGGGTATTGAAACTATGGGTGGGTTAATGGATGTCATCATTCCACGTAATTCCAAAGTACCGGCCAGGGCCGGTCGGCAGTACACCACGTCCATCGATGGTCAAGCAAATCTGAAAATCTCCGTCTTTCAAGGCGAACGTGACCTGGTAGAACACAACCGAAAACTAGGCGAATTTATCTTGCGTGGGATTCCCCCAATGCCCGCAGGCTTACCCAAAATAGAGATTCACTTCATTCTGGACGCCGATGGTATTTTGCTAGTAAAGGCCAAAGAACTCCGTTCGGAAGTGGAACAATCTATCGAAATCCGCTCGCAATATGGCCTCAGCGAAGAAGAAATGGCGCTAATGCTGTTGGAATCCATCAAGCACGCCGAGTCCGATATGGCGGTAAGGGCCTTACTCGAAGCGCGTAACGAAGCCAACAACATCCTCCTCTCTGCGGCAAAGTTCTTGCAACAACACCGTGAGATTCTCAGTGAGGAAGAATACGCTACTACCGAGCAATTGACGGCTAAATTGCGCACAGCTGTGCAAGGAGAAGACAAAGATTACATCAATGAGGTCATGGAAGAACTGAATGCTTATACTTCCCCACTAGCACATCGAGCCATGGACAAAACCATCGCCGAAGCGATGCGCGGTAAGAAAATAGATTGATGCGATTTGTAAGCAAATGGGGGTGATGCGTCTAAACACCTCAGCGGTAATGCTTAAAAAGAGTACATTTTTGTCGCCGTGAAAACATGCATTGCCGACAAATCGTTATCTTTTAGTGATCTACTACGAAATTAATGATGCCTTACTACCGATTAACGTACTTTATCCTGTTTATGCTTGTCCTGCTGTCAACTGCCGGGGCACAGACTATGCGTGAGAACTTGCAAGAAGAGATCGAAAAGATCATCTTCTACGATACCGAAATTACCAACGAAAAGATTCCGGGTTATACCATCGGTATTATTGTGCATGACTCTACCTTTGTTTTCCACTATGGGCACGCAGATTTACAGGGACACGCGTTGACGGATAGCTCACAGTTTGAAATCGGCGGATTGACCAAGGTATTTACGGCCACACTCATTGAGCAGTTAGTTCAGGAAGGCATTCTCACTTACGATTTGGTGTTCAATGAATGCTTGCCACAAGAATTTCGGAATCCTCATTTAGCCCATTTAACGATCGAGCACCTGGTTACCCATCGTTCGGGTTTCCCTAAACTACCCGCCGAATTTGGCCTATACGAAAAGCATCCGGATGATCCATTTATCGGTTATCCCAAGAAACAATTACTGAAATACTATCAGGAATTCCAGCCCCGAAAAAAACAAAAGGATAAATACTTTTATTCCGGGATTAATTACGCCCTTTTGGAGATTGCCGTTGAACAAATGTGTCGGGAAAAGTTTGATGAGGTGTTGCGAAAAAAAGTGCTACAGCCGGCTAAACTGGCCGACACGGGTATTGAGTTGCCTTCCATAAAGCGCGTGGTAGGTATTCACAACGTCAATAAGATGGCTTTACAACCCAGGCATTACGCCTCCTTCGGAGGAGCCTTGGGTTTAAAATCGAGTATTCGAGATTTATTACAATTTTTAGCCGTAAATTTGGGGCAACAAAGCAATGCGCTTACCCAAATCTGGCAAGCGACCCACCAACCGGTATGTAAAACAGAGATGAGCAAGTTCACCTGGAGTGGAAAGGGATGGCACATCGTAAAAAATCGAAAATATTATGATGCGGTAATGCATTCTGGTTCTACCAGTGGCCATCGCGCTTACCTGGGTTTTGTCCAGGAATCAAAAACGGCTGTGATCGTCCTCTCTAATTCGGAGCATAGTACTAACGGTCTGGGTTTTTTGATTCTGCGCTTGATTAATAATAATTGGAAGAAGCCCCGAAAAAAATAAAGTCCTATATGTTCGAGCTTTCCGCGGCGGCTCAACCGCCAACCAAACATTTGCGCAAAATTATGTTTATCGTCAATCCTTTTTCCGGGATTGGGCGCAAGCGGAGCTTTGGACAACTAGCCGAAAGACATCTCAATCCGAATACCTTTTCTTACGACATTTGCTATACTAAGGCGGCCGGGCACGCTTGCGAGTTAGCGGCCGAGGCGGCCGCCGCCGGCTATGATATTGTGGCCCCGGTGGGCGGCGACGGCTCCGTGAATGAAGAAGCAAGCATGCTGGTGGGTTCTCAGACCATTCTGG
>JANQQI010000003.1 GCA_028285085.1 Saprospiraceae bacterium
GGAGAGATGCTCAACCCTGGCGTCTTCGTCTACTGGATTGAAATTGAATTCATCGATGGACGCGTCGAACTCTACAAAGGGGATGTGACGCTTTTTTAAAATAAGATATTAATTTCCATAAAGGGTTTGAACAAGATCATTACGGTTCAAACCCTTTTTTTATTAACTTTATCAAAACAACCTTAATACAACTTAAATCAATCTGAACGCCAGCTCAAACAAATCGTTCAGCATAATACCTACAGGAGCAATGACTAAAGCCTTTCTTCTGTTTCTAGTTGCCTTTCTAGCAGTCCCCGTGAGTGTACTGGCTCAGGATAGTTTTTGTAATACCAATATCACCAAACGCAATGAGTACAGTGATCCGCAAACACGCTATCAATATCGAGGCAACCGATGTGAGGGTATTTATTCCAAGACGAATAGTGGCTCGGGCATCAAACTCATTGGTGTGCTTTACGGTCGTTTGACTTATCAACTAACCACAGATGAGGTGGTACGGGTAACCGTTCCAATGTCAGATGCAACTAAAGTGCGCGTGCGGGCCGAAAAAGCAGCTTTGACCACTTGCTACCAGATGGATTCCGAGATCAACCACGGTGACACTCTAAACTGGAACATCGCAGATGTTATCGAAAAGAAAAAAATCAAACCTAATGAATTGGGGTTGCTGGGCTTTACTGTAGACACTATCGTCGGTCGAACTTATATTCCTTTAAAAACGGACCCAGTACTTGACTCACTCTATAATGATGACCGTCTACGACTGACTTTCCGCTCTATCAGCGATTTGGAAAATATCGAATACCGCTGGTATGCCGCCACCACAACCAAAAAACCAAAATGGAAGGTGATGCGTGGCTTTTTTCCAGCTGGAGATGCTATTATCATTTCCATTGTTCCAGAAAAAGACGAAGAGCTCCCCGCACTTTTTGAGGTAGAAATCCGAGGGATCAAAAAATTCGTGGGCCGAGGCAAAAAAGAAGAGTCGAAATACCTCATTCGGACCAAATCCAGTATCAGCCCATGAAACTCTCCAGGAAGCTCCTCCGGCGGCTCAATAAGAAACGGCAAGAAAAACTAAATAATGCGATCCAGCATTTGGAGGTCGACGATACCGCTTCGGCCAAAGCCGAAATCGAATGGCACAAAGCCTATTCAGAAATTGTGAAAGAGTATCAAAATGCGCGACGCAGCTCTTCTCTGATTTATCTGGGACTCATTGTGATTTCCATTATTATCCTCTCTTTGTCCATTCGAACGCGTAGTTGCGATGTCAAGGTGGAATTAGCCGCTCGAGAAATTCAGTTTAGCCTAACGGAAGAATTTAGCCTGATCAACGATGCTGCGACGGATACCCTACTGCTGGCTAATGTTGATAAACTCGAAACGGATGATACCATTTTTGTTAAAGATGATCGGAGTTTATTCGCCGTAGTCGAAGGGAAAAATATCTTTTTGTCAGAGCTAACGGCTAGTCAAGCTACCAATATCGTGATGAATAAATCGGAAGATGGCTTGAATTTATTCTTACAAAACGGAACGATAGATGGTCGCGTGGACATTGGCCAGGCGGCAATCAATATTCAAAACCAGAAACGATACACTATTAATACCCCCATTGAAGACGCAAAGCCGAGTCTTTATTTCCAACGTTTAGATACGAGTAGTGTTAATCCATTGCGCCTTGTTATACATGGCAATAAAATGCCACTGACTCTGAAAAATAGTAATATCGATCATCTGAAATTTTTGGAAAATGACGAGTCTGCGGATCTGAGTAAAGAATCACCATTTCGCTCATCGATCACTAGCGGTAAAATCGAAATTCTTTCCGTAGATGAGGAAGTCCAGCTGGGCTATCAGGATGATTTGATCATTGAGGGTTGGAATAAAATCAATGCCTTTGAAGTCGTAGAGCAAGAGGAAGAACTAATGGTTCGCTTCAATGCCAATGTAGCAACGATCAAAACGGCGAACAGCAATGGGGTGTATACCAATCTTAAGCCGAATATTATGGCTTATTTATACCACAATCGCTTTGTACAATTAATGTGGGGCGCGGTTGTATTTTTATGGAGTATCCTCATCGCGATCCGACGAAATATCTAACGACGACAGTTGTAAGTATCGACCTACGGCTACCGTTTTACAAATAGCCTAAACCACGAATTTTATGCTCCCCAGACCACTTTTCACGATCCTATTCCTTGTGCTTCCTATGGTGGTTTTGGCACAAAGAAAACTGAATAGGATATCGAAAAAAATCAAAAGTTCTACCGTCATCTTGGAGGTCAGCTTTCCCACCAAGTATACCAACGAAAAAGTAAAGGGCTGTGGCATTATCATTCACGAGCAAAACGATTCTCTTTTTGTCCTGACGACTGAGCATTTGTTTCATCTGCAAGACTTGCCGGATATTGATCCAGAATTAGAAAAAATCGAGGTGGCTTTTTTTGGGGAGCCGGACAACCCACAAACGGCCGAGATCGTTCGCTACAACTCTGATTTAGATTGGGCTATGCTCGTAGTCAGGAAGCCTTCAAAAACATTTAAATGGTGGAATGAATATCATCCGAAGAAAAAATCATTGAAAAAGTTTTATGCTACCATTGAATCCAATAAGTCGGTTAAAAAGAAAGAGAATGTCCGATTGATTGTGGGCGAGGGGGAATGGCTAAAACCGGATGATTATCGCAATGGTGAGATCAAATTCCGCCGCGACCAAATTCTCAGAGTACAATACGATGGACAGGGATCGCTACCCACTTATTCCGGCGGACCATTGATCTACAGAAAAGGATTCGCCGGCCTGGTGGTACGGCAAAGAGGAGACGGCAATGTCGGGGATGTCCTGGCCGCCGACACCATTTTTTCCGAAATCAAAAAAATCTACGCCGAGGAGTCTATCCTCCGTAAACCCCGGCGGCCAGCCTTATTTTTGGGTGCACAAGTTGGCCTTTTCCTCAATACCCATGCGATAGATCAAGTCTATCAACTCGAAAACGGTAATGTACTTAAAGTGGCGGCTGGCTTGGGCAGCGATATCGATCTCATGTTTGGTTTATTGGCAGAAGTCGAACTTTTCAAAGGCTTTTCTCTAGGCACTCATCTCAATTACACCGAGATCACTCTGCCATTTGTAGAAAACACCGGAAAGTTCTTCCCCATATTCCGCAAACGCTTATATACCTTTAGTAACGATGTTTTTGAAATAGGTGGCCGTATGGTCATGACATTCAATGTTAACGATCCTAAAAAGGATGAATTTTATTTCATCTTAGGCATTGCACAGACTTTTCACAATCCAAGATTTATCATTGATGGCCCACCCCTCAGTCAGTACGAAGTATTCGATCTGGATGCCCCCAACATCGATACCCGCCCCCTCTCCTACAGTTTCGAAGTCGGCATTTCCGGTAGTGCTGACTACAGCAAAGCTCGACTGGGCGCAGGTATAACGCTTTATGAATCCAAATACATCATGCACGATTCTCTGTCCAGTGAGGACGAGAGCCTCGATGTCGGGATATATTTTACACTCTCTTTTTTATGGAGCACCCAAAAACGGACGATTAAAAGTTTGGTACTCAAAAACTAGCATCCACCTATGCACTATCGAATTCTGCTACTCACGGGCTTATTCGTCCTGGCTTTTGGTACTTTGGGCAACGCACAAAAGCGTTTAAAAAAGGTATCAAAAAAGCTCCAAAGCTCGACCGTCATACTGGAGATAACCTTTCCAGAAACATACACTTATGAGGTCACAAAAGGTTGTGGGATTATCTTTCACGAGCAGAATGATACGCTGTTTATCCTCACCGCAGAGCATTTGTTTCACCTACAGGATCTACCCGATATCGATCCGAAGTACGAGAAAATTGAGGTAAGTTTTTTTGAGGAAGAAGGGAAGCCACAGCGTGGTCAAATCATCCGTAGTAATCCCGATTTGGATTGGGCCATGATTATGGTTAAAAAGCCGTCCAGCGGCTTTACTTGGTGGAATAATTACTCCAATCGACAATCCTTGAAAAAATTATTTAAGCAGGTTGAAAAAAATAAGTCCATCAAGGATAAAGAAAATGTCCGTCTCATTGCCGGTGAAGGCGAATGGCTTCCACCACGGAGTCAACGCAATGGGGAAATCCTCTTTCGGGAAGATCAGATCCTACGGGTGCAATACGACGGGCCGGGCTCATTGCCAACTTATTCGGGCGGGCCGTTGGTCTATAAAAGAGGCGTCGCCGGCTTGGTCATCCGACAAGGTGGCACCAGCAACATCGGCGACGTGCTTGCCGCTGATACGATTTTCAGTGAGATCAAGAAGATGTATCGTGAAAAAGCCATTCTCGTCCGTCCGAAGCTACCTGCTTTATTCGTAGGACTTAATATTGGAGGGATTATGAGAACGAACAGATCGCAAAACTATCTATTGGAGGGATGTAATCGTATTGAAGTCGAACAGCGATCCAGCTCATCTGTGATGTTCGGATTGCAAACGGATTTATTCTTTATTAAAGGATTTTCGATTGGCATTTTTGGCAATTACAACAATGTCGAAATTGACAATTTTGAAAATATCCCTGATGAGGAAAACACTAATTTGTTATACACTTTCAAGAATGACATTTACAGTTATGGCGCAGCCCTCACTGCGGACATTTTAGGTAGTGACGATACACGACTACTATACCTTCGGCTCAGCATGAGTCGGAATTATCAAAAGCCACGTATTCTTGACGTTGATGAAGTCTTTAGAGGATTTAATGTCATAGATGTTAGCACCTTGCAAGAGCAGCGTCATTTTAATGCTTATTCTATAGAGACTGGTCTTGTTGCTACTACTGGCGATTATGATTATGGAAATATTCGCTTGGGCTTAATATTTACTTTTTTTGACTCCCCTTACGTTATTGTTAATTCATTGATCTCTCCGGGAACACGAAATGATTTTTCTATTTTACTTAATATGTCTGTAAGCCTCAATACTCAAAAGCGGACGATTAAAAAATTATTATTAAAATAATTCGTAAAATGCTTTAAAATTATTCACCAATAATTGTACTATTAAATTTAAGCCCTATCGGCAAAAAAATGTGTTTTTTATTTTGACAAAACAGACGATTTCATTTATCTTGCCAACATAATAAAAGTGAATTGCCTAAATCATATCTTTCCATCTGTCATCAACTTTAATAATTCACTATTGCTATTTACTTTGCGTTCAAAATAAGATAAAACTTATTTCCAGAATTACGTAAACAGTTAATTTCCAAAACTTTACATTTTTCACAATTCGTAAAGTCTACCTTTTCAAACTTGCCTAGTATTTTAATTTAGAACTCCACAGTTGAGTTCTAAAATTCCTATTGCCTAAGTATTATAATATATTCTAATGATCAGTCTTTGACTGGCTAGCCTAAGTATTGTCTTGAATTAACGGACAGGTTTAAAACCTGAGCCGAACAGGAAAAAACACCTACAAGTAAATATTTATAACTCTTGATTATTTAAGCGCGCCTTAAATAAAAGAGACATCCTATGCTATAATATCTCTTACTCTTAATTAATATTTAATTCAATTTTACTTATGAAATTATTTTTTAAAAACCTATTTATTTTTTGTAGCATTTTCTGTTGCATTAGCCTCAGCAGTAATGTAGCGAATGCCCAAACGGCTTGCTTCGATAATGGTGAATGTACTTGCGAAGTTACTATCACCGTTACCGCCACTGGAAATTGGTCAGGTATTTTAGGTCGTCTGGGAGCAGGGATCTGTGATAATCCTTCGGGAAGTGCTGGTGTAAGTACCTTCACGTATTCCGTTGAAGCCAGTCCTACGGGGGGTATTACTTATTCCTTCTTAGCCTTCGGCACATCGGTCACCAATGTACAAATCACTGGTTGCGGCATCAACATCAATCAACAAGGCAGCGGTGCAGTTCCATTTAAACCTATACAATGCGGCGGCACTGAAGACTGTTGTGCACCACCGACCAATCTAACGGTCGTTCAGGTCGATGAAACTTCAGTAAAAGTCTGTGCCGATCCCAGTCCAGCCGAATGTGGCGCTTTTAATTACTTCGTCCGCTTCCGTATCGCGGGTACCTCTACTTGGACAGATCTTGGAGGATCTAATGACAACTGCCGGCAGGCAGGTCCACTAGCTCCTTGCACCGAATATGAATTCCAAATGTATTCCTGGACCGAGGTTTGTGATGACACCTCAGAACCATCGGCATCGGTCTTTTTCACTACCGATTGTCTCGGCTGCTGTGATGCACCGGAAAATTTGACGGTAACTTCCGATCCCGCAAATCCTGCTTTCCCAACCGTATGCGCCGATCCACCTTCAGCTGAATGTGGTGATTTTGAGTACTATCTCCGCTGGCGCCCGGTGGGCACTACCGCTTGGTTGGATATCGGCGGCACCAACGATAATTGTCGCCAATCTGGCCCGCTAGAGCCTTGTACGGAGTACGAATTCCAGATGTATGCCTTTACTGATGTCTGTAATGATTTCTCTGATCCATCTGAGTCCGTTTTCTTTACCACAGACTGCCCCACTGATTGCTGTGCGGCACCAACCAATCTGACCGTTACCGCTGATCCGCAAAATTTGACGGCCGTGACCGTCTGTGCTGATCCTAGCCCAGCTGAATGTGGTGAGTTTGATTACTTCCTCCGTTTCCGCCCAGTTGGTACTTTAGCTTGGTTAGATATTGGTGGCACCAATGATATTTGTCGAATCGCCGGGCCACTCGATCTTTGCACCGAATATGAATTCCAGATGTATGCCTGGAACGAGGTCTGCAATGACATCTCCGAGGTATCAGAATCGGTATTCTTTACGACTGACTGTATTGAGCTTTGCTGCTCAGCACCAGCTAACGTCTCAGTGACACTTACCCAAGCCGATCAGGTCGAGGTATGCAGCGATCCTGTTCCAGAAGCCTGTGGTGAAGCGTTCTACTTTGTTCGCTTCCGTGAAGTAGGTGTCCTCCCCTGGACAGACTTTGGTGGCATTAACAACGAATGCCGAACCATCGGAGATTTACTACCATGCACAGATTATGAATTCCAGATGTACACCTGGAACGAAGGCTGTAATAATATTTCAGATTTCTCAGAATCCGTGTTTATTAGTACGGACTGCGAAGGAACCCCTTGCTTTGATAATTCGAATTGCACCTGTCAGCTTGTTGTAACTATTACTCCATTGGTCAATGCACCATGGACCGGTACGATTGGACGTCCCGGTTTTGGTTTTTGCGAAAACATCAATGGCCCGGCGGGTGAGTCAGTAAGCTTCATTTACAATGTTGATGCAAATGTTACTTACGGTTTCTTCCCTACCGGAGGATTTGTGCCCTTCAACATCACCATTACGGGTTGCGGACTGAATATTGATGTTGATGTCACCAATTCTGGTTTATTCTCATTCATGCCAGTTCAAGACTGTCTTGGAGGAAATGGCGCCAATAATCGTCTGGATATCGAAGCGGAGATCGCTGCAATTGAAGCCGGTGCTTGGGGAGCAGTTTATAGCTCGGTAACCATCACGCCAAATCCAGCCAACGATTGGTTAGAGATCACGACGACAAGCAACACAGCTACTTACCATGAATTAATCGACATTAATGGTAAAGTCGTTGCTCAGACGATAATTGAATCAAACGGTTCCGCACAAGTTGATGTCAATCAATTGGCTACCGGCATCTATATTTTGCGTACCACTAACCGACAAAGCGGCGAGCTAATCGCCAGCGAAAAAGTAATTATTAAGCATTAGACTTTGAACCTGTCTAAAGTATATTAATAAATTAGTGAGCGCCTATTCCTCACTACTGCAAAATAAAATTTAAACAGGTTATTATTCTTTTCAATAGACTTGGCCATCGACTTTTTTTTCGTCGATGGCCTTTTTTAGTTAAAAAAGACGTAACAACATTGTCGCCAATACTGCAATGATTACATTTTATGTTAAAAAATAAAAAATCTTAAAATAATCATACTTTTTATTTGCAATCCCCACATTATTTACCCTATATTTATTCTATAGAAAAACTAACGCTATTTACATTTTTTCTTTTTTTCGAACTTTATTCACACTAGCTATCCTGTCCTATACCTATAAAAAAACGGTGTAAATAATCTAAGCTCCAACGTACAGGAATATTATCATGCCTAGCTTTTTCAAATTGTAGTTACTTGCCTACTCAGAGTTCATTTGAAATCATTTGACTGATAGTCAATCAGTTAACATCATCGCTATTAATCTACCTCCGGTAGAAAACTCAAGGACTGATAGTGTATTTGATCTGCAAATAATAGCAGACCAAATAAGTTAATATTACTACACAGTTAAAAATTCAAATCTACTCTTATCATTTTTTAATGCACCTGCATATTGGAAGGTAATAGTTTTTATTACCCAGGTGTAAGCTGTGAATTGGAATTTATTTGGACCCTATTTTCCAGGTTGAATTTAGTGGCCTAAAGTACAAATTTCAAATAAGCTCTTACACACGCCAGCGTTTGATCAATGATCAAATAGCCTAACAATTATTTTGTTCTAACGGACGGTTTAATCACCTACTCCGAACAAGATTGGTATACCTTTTTTTTACTTAATTTTTAAACCTAATTAATTATGAAAATTATTTTTAGAAACACCTTAGCCTTAATGGTATTTTTATGCTGTATCGGCTTATACAATCCAGCGAATGCTCAAACGGATTGCTATGCCGATGGTGAATGCACCTGTACCGTTACCATTACGGTCACCTCAACTGGCCCCTGGACCGCTACTGTAGCTCGTCATGGAGACGGTCCTTGCGATAACATTTCGGGCGGCCCCGGTGTGGATGTTTTCACCTATACGGTCGCAGCAGATCCTGGAGGAACAATTGGATATGGCGTCTTATTTAATAGCGGAAAGTCGATCACCTCAGTACACATTTCGGGCTGTGGTATTGATGACACCCAATACAGCAGTTTGGTCAATTTCACCCCGGTAGCTTGTGAAACGGATTGTTGTGATGCCCCTTCTAATATCACGATCTCACCATCCGTGACGAATCCTGCACTTTTAGAGGTTTGTGCGGATGCTTACCCAACCGAATGTGGCGAAGCGTCGTATTACGTTCGTTGGAGAGAAGTGGGGACAACCACATGGGTGGACCTCGGTAGTTTCATTAATCAGAAGTGTCAATTTGTAGGGGATTTCGAACCTTGCACGCAGTACGAATTCCAAATGAGTGCCATTACCGATGGCTGTGGTGAAGAAAGCGATTTCTCCGCTTCGGTATTCTACACCACGGATTGCCCGGAAGAATGCTGCGAAGCCCCTTCTAATATCACGATCTCACCATCCGTGACGAATCCTGCACTTTTAGAGGTTTGCGCGGATGCTTACCCAACCGAATGTGGTGAAGCGTCGTATTACGTTCGTTGGAGAGAAGTGGGGACAACCACATGGATGGACCTCGGTAGTTTCATTAATCAGAAATGTCAATTTGTAGGGGATTTCGAACCTTGCACGCAGTACGAATTCCAAATGAGTGCCATTACCGATGGCTGTGGTGAAGAAAGCGATTTCTCCACTTCAGTATTCTACACCACGCATTGCCCGGCCACCGATTGCTTTGCGGATTCTGAATGTACCTGCCAAATCACGGTAACTGTTACCTCTATCAACGGATCACCATGGACGGGTACAATCGGCCGCTTGGGTGCTGGTGCATGCGATGACATCAGCGGACCGGGAGGTACCTCTAGTACTTTTGTGTATAATGTCGATGCTAATGCAGCGGGTACGATCACCTATGGGTACTTCCCTGGGTTACCATTTGTACCAGTCCATATTACAGTAACTGGTTGCGGTTTAAATCTAAACTTCGATATGACCACTCCGGGCTTGTTTACTTTCAATCCGGTAGCTAGTTGTCTGATGGGCAATACTGGTGGTAATCGCATGGATATGGACGCAGAGATTGCCGCGATTGAAGCCGGTGCCTGGGGAATAGTTCACAGTTCTGTGACCATCACACCAAACCCAGCTAATGATTGGCTAGAAATCTCAACGACGGGCAGCACGGCCACTTACAATGAACTAATTGATATTAACGGTAGAGTCGTTAATCAGATTTTGATTGAATCAAATGGTTCGGCACAAGTTGATGTCAGCCAGTTGGCTACTGGTATCTACATCTTGCGTACCACCAACGGCCAAAGCGGTGAGGTAATCGCCAGCGAAAAAGTAGTGATCAAGCACTAGAATTATTATTCTAAATGCAATTGGCCATCGATGAAAAACTCATCGATGGCTTTTTCTTTTATCCAAAACAAACGCATTATTTTTTTGTGAAAAATCCAAATAACCTAATTACGTAATAGCATTGTCGAAATAAAATTCTAATCCGACAACACATTGTGTTAAAAACGTAATTTACTGCAAAAAAGCGCAATTATTTTTTGGAAATAACATCATATTTCAGCTATCTTGCCTCCAGAAAAAAATAAAGTACTAAAACAACTTAAAACCTTATCTATCTTTCTACATCTTTAATTCACCTTAGTATTCAAGTTCCGCTCCCGCAACCCAACCGGCACAAAACAGCCTGAAATTCAACACATTAAAAACAAATTCATGTAGCTAACGAAGCTGCACCTACTTGCCTATTTGGCATCTCTAAGCATTTGACATGCTACAAGAGGTGATGGGTTTGTATTGCCTAAGTGTTACATATGAATTAATGCTAGCAGCATTTGATCAATGATCAAATAGCCAAAGTATTGCTTTGATTTTAACGGACAGCAAACGTGCTTATCCGAATGAAAAAGGCATGTATTAAAAGAATAATTTTTAACCTCTTAATTAATTTTTAAATCCAATCATTTAATTATGAAACAATTTTTTAAAACCACTTTCACCCTAATGGCACTTTTGTGTTGTATCGGCTTATACAATACAACAAATGCCCAAACGAATTGCTTCGCTAATGGCGAATGTACTTGTACGCTCACCATTACAGTTACTTCAACTGGTCCTTGGACGGCTCAGGTCGGCCGTTTTGGAGCCGGCGTTTGCGATAATATCACAGGCGGCCCCGGTGTAGATGTTTTCACTTATACTGTAGAAGCTGATGCAGGTGGAAGCATTGGATACGCCATTATTTTTAACAGTGGCAACCCGATTACCTCTGTACAGATCACCGGCTGCGGGATCAACACCACTCAATCCGGTGGTTTTGTTCAGTTCCGTCCGGTATCCTGCGAAACAGACTGCTGCGCACCTCCTACTAATTTGACGGTAACACCTAGTCAGTTGGTTCAGGGTAATGTAGTTGTTTGTGCTGATCCTAGCCCAGACGAGTGTGGCGAATTTTCTTATTTCCTACGTTACCGACCAGTAGGTAGTGCGACTTGGACTGATATCGGTGGATTGAACGACAATTGCCGCGCTGTTGGAGGTCTGGATCCTTGTACTGAATACGAATTCCAAATGTATGCTTGGAGAGAAGAATGTGAGACCATTTCTGATTTCTCTGCATCCGTATTTTACACGACTGATTGTATAGAAGAATGCTGCGAAGCACCGGCTAGCTTCACAATCACACCGTCAGCTACCAATCCAGCACTATTAGAAATTTGTACCGATGCTTACCCGGATGAGTGTGGTCAGGTATTATACCACGTTCGCTGGAGAGAAGTAGGAACTACTACTTGGATTGATATTAACGGTGGTATTGATCAAAAATGCCAATTTGTAGGTGAATTTGAGCCTTGCACTCAGTACGAAATTCAAATGAATGTCTTCACTGAAGGTTGCAACGGATATACAGACTATTCTGCTTCTCAATTCTACACTACAGAGTGTGAAGCAACGGACTGTTTTGCTAATTCAGAGTGTACTTGCCAGGTGACTGTATCCATCACGCCTTTGACAGGTTCTGCGTGGACCGGTACAATTGGTCGCATCGGAGCTGGTCCTTGTGATAACATCAATGGTCCTGCTGGCTCCACTAGCACTTTTGTTTACAATGTAGATGCTAACTCAGCGGGTACTATTACTTACGGTTACTTCCCATCAGGTGCGTTTGTACCCGTTAATATTACTGTAACTGGCTGTGGTTTGAATCTTAACTTCAACATGACATCGCCAAGCTTATTCTCCTTCAACCCAGTTGCGAGCTGCCTAACCGGCAACGGTGGTAGCAACCGCTCGGATAACGAAGCGGCAATCGCCGCGATCGAAGCTGGTGCTTGGGGAGCAGTGTACAGCACCGTGACTATTACGCCTAATCCAGCTAATGATTTGCTGCAGATTACAACGACTAGCACAGCTACAACTTATAACGAATTGATCAACATCAACGGTCAAGTTGTTGCTCAAACGACAGTCGAAGCGAATGGTTCCGCACAGGTAGATGTCAGCCAATTGGCCGCTGGTATTTACATCTTGCGTACCACTGACCGCATCAGCGGTGAAGTAATCGCTAACGAGAAAATAGTTGTAAAACACTAGTTCTTCTCCGACATAATTAGATAAAACACCCTAAAATCAGCCATCGACGAGCCCTTCGTCGGTGGCTTTTTCTGTAGAAGCCAGCCAATCATTTCCTTATTCCCCCGCTTTCTTGTAATTTTGTTTTCCCATCCCGGACCGATCAAAGCCTACAATAGCTACCATTCTGCCCAAAGTGCCTTTCCGGTACTGTTTTCGCTATAATTCAGACAAATTATATACACATGCGGCATATCTTGTCTTGTTGTCTGGTTCTCTGTTGGTTATGTCCTGTTTTCGTCGGGGCACAAGTCAATTATTCGGCCAATGACACCATTGTCCCTTATACTGGTTTTTTCCGCCCCGGCACGAACCTGGGCGAATACGCTTCGTTTTCGGACGAACTACTCGCGGAGATCTCTGCCGGCAATCCCAATATCGATTTGGAAGGCGTGGGTATCAAAGCGGTGCGGCCGGGCCTCTTCGAAGATTTTGTGGAGCTATTTGGCTACGAGTCTCGCCTCAATGCCTTTGCGCTTTACGATAGCCTCGATATGCGCGATAATACCATGATTGTTGGTTTTCCCTCACCGCAGCATCAAGATCCTACTTACCACTGCCCATCCATTCAATCTACACTGTTCGCTAATTTGTATACCGATATTTGGGACGGCGGTGCAAATGGGACCCCCGTCAACGACGATAATTACTATGCCCTTTATCTCTATCGCCTGGCCACTTTATATAAAGACTATATCAAGTTCTGGGAAATCTGGAATGAACCCGGATTCGATTATACCGAAGCAACGGGATTTTTGCCGCCGGGGGCTCCCGGCAATTGGTGGGAAAACAATCCCGATCCTTGTGACTACAAACTCCGGGCACCAATTTTCCACTACGTCCGCATGCTCCGTATTAGCTATGAAGTGATCAAAAGCATTGACCCGGAGGCTTATATTGCCGTTTCGGGAGTGGGCTACCCTAGTTTTCTCGACGCTATTCTGCGGAATACGGACAATCCATTCGACGGAAGTTCTAACGATGACTATCCCCTTCAGGGCGGTGCTTATTTTGACGTCATGGGTTACCACGCCTATCCGCACTTTGATGGCAGTTTGCGTTATTGGGATAATGACATCATGGATTTTGCTTACCAACGGCATTCCGATGCGGCAGCCGATGGTCTTATTACTCAACATTTGGATACCCTGGGTGGCGTTTTAGCTAACTACGGTTACGATGACGTCACCTATCCCCAAAAACCTTGGATTATTACCGAGTGCAACTTACCGCGTAAGCCTTTTGAAGACTTCATTGGCTCGGCCGAAGCACAGCGCAATTTTGTCATCAAGGCCCAAGTGACTTGTTTAAAAAATGATATTCTCCAATTCCACATTTTCAAACTGGCCGAAGATCAGGCTTTCGATGATGCTTACTACGAGTTTGATTTGATGGGATTGTATAAAAAATTGGACTTCGCCGACGGTTACTTTCAAACGCCCAACGACGAAGGTATCGCCTACCGAACGGCTACAGATTTGATGTACGGGCATCGCTACGATGCCGAACGCACCGCGGCCATGAATCTTCCCACCGGTGTACGCGGCGCCGCTTTGAAAGACGACAACGACAATTATACCTACGTTCTC